>CP049016.1:1309382-1964073 GCA_004376055.2 Nitrospirales bacterium LBB_01 | reverse complement strand
GGTGCAGTTATTAAAAACTCATTTATAAGAAGCAGCGTAAAAATTGAAGACGGTGTTGAGGTAACAGATTCAATAATTTTAGAAAACGTACATCTTAAAAAAGGATGTAAACTCAACAAAGTCATAATAGACAAGGGCAACACAGTAGGGGAGGGTGAAAAACTCGGATTTGACAAAGACAAGGACAGATTTAAAATGCACATAGATGAGTGCGGCATCGGTATTTTGCCAAAGACAGGTTCTATATAAATTATGACCGTAATAAATGAAACCCTGACTTTTAGCACAAGAGGACGCTGTGATTTGATAAACATAACAGAGCATGTCGCAGATGTGTTAACGCGTTCCGGTATCAGGCAAGGCACTGTGACGGTGTTTGTTGTGGGGTCAACGGCAGGCATAACCACTTTTGAGTACGAGCCGGGGTTAATTAAGGATATGACGGATTTATATGAAAAGATAGCGCCCTCTAAGTCCTCATATTCGCATGATGCCACATGGGGCGATGCTAATGGGTTTAGCCACATTCGGGCAGCCTTTACCGGGCCATCTTTGACCATTCCCTTTGAAGACGGCTCCATGTATTTGGGCACGTGGCAGCAGATCGTACTTGCCGATTTTGACAACAGGCCGAGAAACAGAAGCATAGTTGTAAACATTATCGGGGGATAAAATGGAGGTATTGCAAATGGACGTTTCAGTAGTCAAACCTGACGAGAAAGAGCTAAAAGACCGTGGAGTTAATAGCTGGCCGATATGGAGCAAAGAGGCTTCGAAATTTGACTGGTTTTATGACGACACTGAGGAGTGTTACATCTTAGAGGGAAAAGTGGAGGTTGTAACAAAAGACGGAAAAAAAGTTGAGTTTGGAAAGGGAGATTTCGTTACTTTCCCAAAAGGGCTTGCGTGCAGTTGGGAAATTAAAGAGGCCGTAAGGAAACACTATAATTTTAAGTAGTTCTCAATCAAAAGTATTTATAATCGCCGAAATAGGGATGAACCATGACGGGTCGTTTGGGCAGGCTAAGGCAATTATAGATAGCGCCTGTGGCTGCGGCGTTGATGCGGTTAAGTTTCAAACCCATATATTTGAAGCAGAAAGCCTCCCTGATGCTCCGGCCCCTGAGTACTTTAAATCTGAATCAAGAAAAGAATTTTTTAAAAGAACATCTTTTACCAAAGATGAATGGATGGTGCTTAAAAAACATGCACAATCCAGAGGAGTTGTCTTTATATCGTCTCCGTTTTCACTTGAAGCTGTTGATTTACTTGAAGATATTGCTCTTGAAGTCTATAAAATCCCATCTGGTGAGGTCTCTAACACTCCGCTGCTTGAGAAAGTAGCAAAGACCGGTAAGAGAATATTGCTTTCCTCTGGGATGAGTAGTTGGGAGGAGTTGGACAGGGCGGTTAATGCTGTCAGAAAATTTAACGACAACCTTACTGTCCTTCAATGTACGTCATCGTATCCATGCGGTTACGATGAGGTCGGGCTTAATTTAATCTCTGAGATGAGGCAACGCTATGGCTTGCCTGTGGGACTGTCCGATCACACACAAACTATCTATGCCTCACTGACTGCTGTGGCTCTGGGAGCTGTTGTGATAGAGAGGCATTATACTCTAAGTAAGGAAATGTACGGTCCTGACGCCAAATTTTCCATTGAGCCTAATGAGATGAGAACGCTTGTTGAGGGCATACGGGCAGCTGAGATTATGCTAAACACAAGTGTGGATAAAGATGAGAAAGTCAGAGGGCTTGGTAGCATGAAAATGATTTTTGAAAAGAGCATTGTTGCTGCCTTTGATATGTCTGAGGGCACTGTGCTGTCTTTAGAAAATATGGCATTTAAAAAGCCCGGTGACGGCATTCCTGCGGCACAGTATGAATCAGTTTCAGGCAGAAAATTAAATAAAGCGGTGAAAAAAGATCATAAATTCGCGCAAGAGGATTTTTACTAAATATGGCAAAACGAAAAATAGCAGTAGTGTTGGGTTCAAGAGCAAACTATGCCAGTATAAAGTCTGTGCTCAGGGAGCTAAAAAACAAAACTAATGTTGAACTGCAAATTTACCTTGGGGCGTCTGCGCTTCTGGATAAGTACGGCAAAATTGAGCCTATCCTTGAAGCTGATGGACTCTGTGTTAACGAAAGATTTTACATGTTGATTGAAGGCGAAACACCTGAGACTATGGCAATGTCAACCGGTCTTGGCATTATAAAACTCTCCGGTATATTTCAAAATAACCGCCCCGATGTGGTTGTTACTGTTGGGGATCGCTTTGAAACCATGTCAACCGCAATATCGGCAGCCTATCTGAACATCCATCTGGCACACACTATGGGCGGTGAGGTCTCAGGCACAATAGATGAGTCCATACGACATGCTGTAACAAAGTTTGCCCACATACACTTTCCGGCCAATGAAAAAGCGGCGGAAAGAATAAGAAAAATGGGCGAAAATCCGGCTCACGTATTTGTCACCGGCTGTCCGCGCATAGATGTTGTTAAGGAAATTATTGACGCTAACAGAGCCGGAGACGGCATAGAAGAGGAGTTGTTTTGGAAAAAATACGGTGGCGTGGGTGGGTTCTTTTCAATAAAAAAGGAGAAATTTCTTCTTGTTATGCAGCACCCTGTGACAACTGAGTTTGAAGCTAACAGAAAACACATGTCTGAAACATTATCGGCTTTACAGAAACTTAAGATGCCAGTGATAATGCTTTGGCCAAACGCTGATGCTGGCTCCGATGAGATTTCAAAAGAAATCAGAACATTCAGGGAAAAATATAAAACTAACGAATGGCTGCATCTGTTTAAAAATCTGCCAATGGATATTTTTATAAGGCTTATGGATTTATGTGCCTGCATGGTGGGAAATTCAAGCAGCGCAATACGTGAGGGCGCAATTGTAGGGGTCCCCGCGGTAAACGTTGGCTCAAGGCAATCCGGCAGATGCAGAGGTTTAAATGTTATGGATGTTGACAATAATGCAGGGGAAATTTATGACGCGGTCAAGGCACAATTGAGTAAGGTAAAATATCCTGCCGACAATCTGTATGGCGATGGAAATGCAGGGGTTCAGATTGCTAAAATATTATCTGAAACGGATTTAACAAGCATTCCTGTACAGAAACAAATAATGTACTGAGGTAATTAGGTGGATGTTCTTGCCATAATTCCTGCCAGAGGGGGTTCAAAGGGATTGCCCAGGAAAAACCTGAGACCATTGTGTGGAAAACCCCTCATACATTACACGTTAGAAGCTGTAAGCGAAAGCAAGACCATTACAAAAGCAATTCTTACCACGGATAGTGATGAGATTATTGAGACCTGCCGGAGTTTTCCATATATAGAAATCCCCTTTAAGAGACCCCCTGAGCTTGCACGTGACGACACCCCCATGCTGCCTGTCGTTGCACATGCTGTGGAGTTTTTAGAGAACTCTCAAAATTATCGCCCAGACTACATTGTGCTCCTTCAGCCAACATCCCCGCTAAGAACTCACATTCATATTGATGAGGCGCTGCAACTGCTGCTGACTCACAATGAGGCCGATTCAGTTGTAAGTGTGGTGGAACTACCGCACAACTGTAATCCGTTTTCAATTATGAAATACGACGGCAGGTATCTTCAGCCGTTTATGCAATACGATGAGAGTAAAAACCTGAGACAGCTAAAACCCAGCTTTTATGCACGTAACGGTGCAGCCATATACGCTGCTACCTATGAATGCCTTATGGCAAAAAAAAGTTTCTTTGGAGACACAGTGCTCCCATATTTTATGAAAAAAGAGGAAAGTATTGACATAGATGATGAGTTTGATTTTTTTGTAGCTGAAACATTAATTTCACAGAGGGCAAAAGACATTGCCCCCTAAAGTAGCCTATCCAAAAATTCTTATCATCTCCCCCTGCGCTTTTAATCATATAACAGGAACCGGTATAACTTTTTCAAATTTGTTTTACGGTTGGCCAAAGGAAAATCTTGCTGTGGCAACCGGCGATACTGTTAGAGTTACAAAAGACGTCTGTTCAAATTATTATTTTCTGACAGATGCCGAACTCCCCAAAATGTTCCCATTTAACATTGTAAAAAAAATGATTTCTGCTAAAGAAGGGAAAGTTAAAGATCCTGAACAAAAAATAGTTCAACCTATAACTGACAAAAGGTTATTACATACTCTCAGCAGAAAAATATTTGGCAGCGCCGGGGTGCCGGAGACAGGTTGTCTTACCTCAGAACTAACTAAATGGATTGAAGAGTTTAAACCGGATGTAATCTACACAATAACAGGCAGCATCGGCTACCCTGAGTTGGTTCTTAAAGTGCATGAAAAATTCAAAATTCCGATTGTCCTTCACATCATGGATGACGGGGTGATTGCGCCCAATTTAACCGGAGTTTTTAGTTTCTATACAATGAGAAAGTTTAATGAAACCATTGAGTTAATAATGAGGGGAGCCTCAGTACGTATTGCTATTTGCAGAGAGATGGCTGAGGAGTATGAAAAGAGATATGGGTATCCGTTTAATTATTTTCAGAGTACGGTTAGTGATGAATTGTTGTCGCTGCCACACAATGACAAAGTGCTTACTAAAGAAACACGTGTAGTCTATTCCGGTTCTATTTTTTCTTATGCTCAACTTGAAAGTTTAAAAAACTGCTGCCAATGCGTTATTGAATTAGCACAAGAGGGATACAACATAAGCCTGAATATTTACACTGCTTTGGAAATTTATAAGGACATTTCTGGTGAGCTGCCAAAATCTGCGGGTGTTGTGAGAGTGTTTGATGCGCTTTTTGGCAATCAGTGTATGAATGTTCTCAGGGATGCGGCAATTTTGCTCCTGCCGGTAAATTTTGACAAAAAAAGCGTAAATTATATAAAACTTTCAATGCCAACTAAGGTACCGTTTTATCTGGCAAGCGGAACTCCTATACTTGTCTATGGCCCCACAGAAGTAGCTCAGGTAAAGTATGCAGCGCATGAGGGCTGGGGATATGTTGTCAGCCAAAGGGGTGTAGAAAACATTAAAAAGGGACTTGTTGAATTAATCAATAATAACGAGTTAAGACAAACTCTATCAAAAAAAGCCCGTGAGATTGCCGCAAAAAATCACTCCGACTCCGTTGTCAGAACCAGATTTCAAGAGTTGATAAAAAATTGTAACTAATGTTTCTCAAGATACTTATTGTTAACTATTCAAAAATTTTTTAAATGCTTATTTAGTTAACTCCGAAAGAGGGTTTTATATCATCCATGTCTCTGTTGAAAATGACTGGATTCCCGCTCGTAGGCGGGAATGACAAAAAAGGGTCGCCATTCTGTTTTCTTGTCATTCCTGCGAAAGCAGGAATACAGTTTTTTGTTTGCGGAGCTAACTTCATATGCAATTTTTTTAATTTACCCTCTTGACTTTTTTATTTTTATCGTGATAGCGTATATCTATATTAATATGGATGATTATGATAGGTGATTATCTAAAGACACTACGTGAGGAAAGCGATGTTTCCTTAGAGGAAATATCGTTGAGGACTAATATTAAGTTGAGTTACCTGTCAGCACTTGAGTATGAAAACTATAGTGAACTGCCTTCTGAGTTGTATATTAAGGGGTTTATAACTTCTTATGTTAAATCGCTTGAATTAGACCCAACAGAAGCTGTAAGGATATACAGCAGTAACGGGGGAAACGGTGTAAAACTTCACAAAAAAGCGTTGCCACAGTGTGTCAAGCCTCTCAAATTTCAACTTGATGATGTCAAGAGCACATCAAGAAGCAGAACATATCTTTACATCACTATTATGGTGTTAATAGTTCTTTCAGTATTTTTAGTGCCTGTAATTCTAAACAGTAAGCTAATCAAATAAAATATATTGTTACTGTTACAAGTTAACCTTTATCCCCTGTCGTTTAATCATGTGAAAATGTGCCCAAAGCAGCATTGACATACAAAGAGGGAACCAAAGGACGTGCATACTGTAAAATCTGATTAAAGTTGCGCCGTCTAAATCGGTGCCGCCACGTATAAGATACACGATGTGACGACCTATAAAGGGCACGGTTCCTCCCATAGATGTTCCAACCTCAGTTGCCCAGTATGCTTTTTGATCCCACGGCAGCAGATAGCCTGTAAAGCCCGAGGCAAAGGCAAACAACAGAGTTAAAGAGCCGATAACCCAGTTAAGTTCCTTTGGTTTACTGTACGCCCCGGAAACAAATACTCTCAGTGTGTGACTAAGAATGAACACTATAATAAAGGTCGCTGACCACTTATGAACGGAGCGAATAAACCAGCCCAGATGCACCTCTCTCTGAATTTTTACTATACTTGAGAATGCCTCATGCTCTGACGGAATATAGTATAAAGATAGAAGCAATCCGGTAGCAAACAAAAGCAGATACGATGTAAAAGCAGCCCCCCCAAGACAATAAAAATAGTTTAACCTCTCAGGAATAATTGAGCGCTTAAGAAACCTTCGGTGAGGTTTCTTTACATGGAACACACCGTCTATCCAATCAAATAGTTTTCCCATTTAAAAACCCTTCATATCTTAAATCCTACAAAAACCTTTCCGTTTTCAACTTTGAGGGGTAGTCGTGTCAGAGGCTCGGGTGGAGGACCGCCAAGTACCACACCCTCTGTGTCATACCGCCCGCCGTGACACGGACAGGTAAATTCATTCTTGTGTCGGTTAAAGGTGACAAAACATCCCAAATGTGTGCAAACCGGAGACAGTGCATAGATTTTCCTTGTGTTGTTTACAATATATACTACGCCAGCCAGGTCTCTGGATAGTTTTGACCCTAATTGGTCAACCTTAAACAGGTAGTCAAGCCTCTTAACTCCTCTTACAGGAAGTGCCTCCTCATCCATTAAATCAAAAAATGTATATTTTTTTTGTCTTATACCTGAGGGATATGAAAACCACGCTATAATAATTGTACCAACTGTAGCTGTTAAAGCGAAAAACCCCTTTATCAGTTTTTTGATAAATTCCCTTCGTATCACTTAAGCCTTACCGTCAGGGCTTACTATTTATCATTTCCCTAAGTTCCTTGCCAATTTTGAAATGGAGGATTTTTTTGGCAGCTACATCAACTACTTCACCAGTTTTAGGATTTCTGGCCTTTCGTGCCAACCGTTCTTTCAACCTAAAATTCCCGAAACCACGTATTTCGATTTTTTCCCCTCTTCCAAGTGCGTCCATCATGCTTTGAAAAAACGTTTCGACTATTATCTCGGTCTGACCTCTGGTTAAGCCGGAGGTTTTTTCAGTAATCACATTTATAAGCTCTGATTTTGTCATACATCCCCCAATATTTATATATATAATTATTTTAAAAAACTATTATCACAAGAAAATCAAAAACTCATCAGGTAATTTATCTTTAACCCGGGCAGCAGGTTTAAATTAAGCTTACTAGAAAGCAAATCCGTCAGTGAGAAATCCTCTTTCTTTGTCACCACATGCGGCTCTCCCTTAATTCCTGCCATTTTAGCGGCCTCATATATGGCGTCCTGCAGTGTGCCGAGTTTGTCAACAAGACCAAGGGCAAGCGCCTGTCTGCCGGTAAAAATTCTGCCATCTGCCATCTCTCTGACTCTCTCTATGGGTATATGACGTCCCTCCGCTACAGCCTCTATGAACTGACTGTGCGTGTCGTCAAGCACGCCCTGCAAAATTACCCGCTCCTCTTTACCAATTCCCCTGTACATGGAGGCAATGTCTTTAAATCTGCCGCTTTTTACCACCTCGCTGCTCACTCCCAGTTTTAACATAAGCCCGCCAACATTTAATGTCTCCATTATTACCCCTATGGAGCCAGTGATGGTGCCATGATTGGCTATGATTTTAGTAGCAGGCGCCGATATGTAGTAGCCTCCGCTTGCGGCCAATGAACCCATGGAAATCACCACAATTTTCTTTTTCCCGACGGTTTTCTTTATCTCGCTGTATATTTCTTGAGATGGCACTACAGCGCCGCCGGGACTGTTTACTCTTACCACTATAGCTTTTATTGATGAGTCTTCTCTGTACTTTTTAAGCTCCTTAACTGTCTCTTTAGAGCTTAAAATAACGCCCTCAACCTTGACAAGCGCTATCTTCTCACCCAACGGTACATTGTCAGAAAGTGATGTAAGCACAAAGGCCACTGCCGCTAATGTTATAAAGAGCCCCAGAAAAAACAATATGATTTTCCTGTTCTTACTCATTCTATGTTTTACTTGCCCTTTAGCCCAAGCATACTTAAGCCGATTTTTCTCTGTTCAAAATCAAGTTTTATGATGGTTGACTCAAGTAAACTGCCCTCTATGTAATCCTCATCTCCGTCTTTAACCACCTCTGAGGCATACACCAGTCCCTCAACGCTGTCCTCAATTTCTACAAACAGCCCAAACTCGGTAACTCTCAGCACCTTGCAGTTAACATTGTCGCCAACTTTAAACCTCTGTGGAATATCGCTTACCCACGGGTCGGGCTTCATCTGCTTGATTCCAAGGAGCATTCGTTTTTTCTCAGGCTCCAGAGATAACACCACAGCCTCCACCTTCTGCTTTAGCCTAAACACCTCAGACGGATGTTTTATGTGTTTAGTCCACGAAATGTCAGAAATATGAATCAAAGCATCCACTCCCTCGGGCATTCCGACAAAAACTCCAAAGTCCGTGATTGTGCGGACTTTTCCGATAACCTTCTGTCCAACAGCGTACTTTTGAGCCACAACCTCCCACGGTTTGGGTTTAAGCTGCTTAATGCCCAAAGAAATACGCCTCTGAGCATTTTCTATTTTAAGTATAACAGCGCTGACCTGCTGTCCAATCTCTAAATATTTAGAAGGATGCCCCGGTCTAGGTGACCAGTCAAGCTCAGATACGTGGACAAGCCCCTCCACACCGTCTTCAAGCTCCACAAAAGCGCCGTAATCAGTTATTCCCACCACCTTACCTTCAACCGTGTTACCCTCTGTGTATCTTGCATCAATATCAATCCACGGGTCGGCTTTTTTCTGCTTGTACCCCAATGTGACTTTCTCTGATTCCGGCTCATACTTAAGCACAAGTACGTCTATCACGTCGCCGACTTTAAAATAATCCGAAGGATGGTTTATCCTACCCCACGAAATGTCTGAGATATGCAGCAGACCGTCCACCTCTCCCAAATCAACAAACACACCGTAATCGGTTATATTTTTAACCGAGCCGGAAAGAATCTCACCCTCTTTAATAAGCTCAAGCGTGACGCTTTTCTTTTTGTGCCTCTCCTCTTCAATCACCGCACGCCGTGACACTATCACGTTGTTGAGTTTATTGTTGAGTTTGAGCACTTTGAACCTGCAATTTTGCCCGATAGCATCGTCATACGATTTCAACTGCTTTACGTCGTACTGCGACCCCGGCAAAAACGCCTTTACGCCGGATATGTCAACAAAAAAGCCTCCCTTGGTTTTTTCCACAATTTTGCCCTCAAGCACCGTGCCCTCTTCTAAGGAACGCTGGAGACGCTTCTGAGTCTTAAGTATCTTTGCCTTGCTCTTTGAAAGAGTAATTGTACCCTCGGAGTCCTTTATGGAGGAGACCAGCACTTCAATATCGCCCCCCTCCTGTAACTCCAGAAGCTCATCTGCCGTGAAATCGTCAATCGGAATAAACCCCTCAGACTTATAGCCGATATCCACGACAATTGCGTCGTGTTTTTTTGATACCACCTTACCGGTCAGTATCATGCCTGGGCTTATAGTCTTAAAAGTCCCGGCGTAGAGTTGTTCTAAATCGTTATTCTGTAATTCCATTACCTGTTATGCCCCCTATATGATTAATTCTTTCTACTATCTCATCTATTATCCAATCCGGAGTAGATGCTCCGGCTGTAATACCTACATGCTTGACTTCACTAAACCACTCAGGCATAAGCTCAAGAGAGGTCTCTATATGGTATGTTTTGACGCCCAACACACGGCTATGGTTGGCAAGCTGGGTGGTGTTGGCGCTGTTTTTGCCACCGGCTATTATCATCACGTCAACGTTAGAGGATATCTCGCTTGTCTCTTTGAGTCTGAGCGCTGTGGAATTACATATCGTGTTAAAGACTTTTAACTCTTTGACTCTGTCGACGATACTTGAGAGTAATTTTGTCAGTGCCGACACCGGCTGCGTTGTCTGAACTACGACGCCGACTTTCATTTTTAGTTTGCCGGGCACTTCGCCCTCTTTCAGCACAATAGCATCTGTGCCTGCGTAACTCATGATTGACTTTACCTCCGGATGGTCCCTGTCACCAAGCACTATCACCTGATAATTTTCCTCTCTTAGAAGTTTAGCATATTGCTGGGCTTTTTTTACAAACGGGCACGTTGCATCGACAATTTCAAGCCCGGTATTTGAAATCTTTTCGTACATGTCAAGTGGAACGCCATGTGTGCGGATTATCAGCGATTTTGTGTCGGGCTCAGGTTCTGTCACACTTTTTAGTCCCTTTTCAGCTAGCCGCTCTACAACCTGAGGGTTATGAATTATAGGCCCAAGCGTACACACACCGTCTCGTTTTGAGGCCATGTCAAAGGCAATATCCACAGCCCTCTTTACACCAAAACAAAATCCAGCGCGCTTTGCCACCGTTACTTTCATGCAAGTTCTCTCATTATTTCACTTAGTACCGTCTCTATGTCCTTATTGGAGGTGTCTATTTCAATTGCATCGGGGGCTTTCATAAGCGGAGCCACTGTGCGCTCGGAATCACGCTTATCCCGCTCTCTGACATCTTTAAGCGCATCAGTAAAACTCACTTTACCGTTTAACTGGTTAAAACGCCTTTGTGCGCGTATATCCTCATTTGCCGTTATAAAGAATTTTCTGTAGGCATTGGGAAACACTACCGTTGCCATATCCCTTCCCTCAGCAACAAGGTCTGCAGTGTTACCAACCGCCTTTTGCAATACCTGTAAAAAATCTCTGACCACTTTTTTTGTTGAAAACACTGATGTATAATGCCCTGTCTCCGGTGTTCGGATACGCTCTGAGACATCTGCCCTATCGAGATACACCTTGCCATTAGAAAACTCTATATGTGTGTCTTTTAGTATTTCCATTATCTTATCATCAGAAGCGTCGCCGTCAAGTTTTGCCGTCATGAGCTTAAGGGCGGCTGCCCGGTAGAGAGCGCCGGAGTCCAGATAATCATACCCCAAACGTTTGGCAAGTTCTTTTGCCACTGTGCTTTTTCCGGCCCCGGCAGGGCCGTCTATCGCTATCACCTTTCTTGGCATAGTGTTTATACGAGTAATTTCCTTAATTGTTCAAAAAAGCCTGGATACGATATTTCCACTGAGGATATCCCATTTATTGTTGTCTCACCGTTTGCAATAAGTGCGGCAATTGAAAGCGCCATCGCTATGCGGTGATCTCCGTGGCTTTCTACGGTGGCGCCATGAAGCTCCTGCGGGCCCTCCATAGCAACACCATCTGGATATTCCTCTATTACGGCTCCCATTTTTCTTAATTCTGTGACCATTGCCGCTATCCTGTCCGACTCCTTAACCCTTAACTCCTCAGCGCCGCGTATCTCTGTTACCCCATGAGCGCGCAGTCCTAACACACACAGGATGGGGAATTCATCTATTAAAGCCGGAATATCGGAGCGGCCAAGCGTTACAGCCTTTAACCCCTCAGTGTATTTAACCCTAATGTCGCCTTGAGGCTCATCACGGTGATCGCTGTCAATTTGAACTGCTGCGTCAGCTCCCATGGCTTTAAGCGCATCAAGAAATCCGGTTCTTGTTTCATTTAAACCAACACCTTTTACGACTACCTCAGAGCCAGTAACAAGAGCGGCTCCGGCAAGGAAAAAAGCAGCCGAGGAAATGTCTCCCGGCACTGTTATCTCTGAGGCTGTTAATTTATTTGTGCCAGATATTTTTACACTAAGTCCATCGACAGATATATCAGCCCCGAATGTTTTAAGCATCCGTTCGGTGTGGTCACGGGACTTTGCTGATTCCGTAACTGTGGTGCAGCCATCGGCATTTAAACCAGCTAGAAGCACTGAGGACTTAACCTGCGCCGAGGGAATCGGCATCTTGTAGGTTATTCCGTTAAGTTTGCAGCCCCTTACTGCTATCGGAGGATATCTGCCATCCTCCCGTCCCATAAGTTGAGCACCCATAAGCCTTAGCGGCTCCGTTACTCTTGCCATCGGTCTGTTTCTTAAGGAGCTGTCTCCTGTCAGTACCGAAAAAAACTGGCACCCGGAAAACACTCCCATCAAAAGCCTCATCGTGGTTCCAGAGTTCATGCAATCAATTATATCATTGGGTTCTCTTAATCCAATTAGACCTTTGCCAACGATAACAAGTTCATTCTTACGCTCTGTTATCTCAACTCCAAGCGCTCTAAAGGCATTTACTGTAGCCTCCGGGTCACGGGCATTAAGGAAATTCTTAACATAAGATGTGCCCTCGGCAATGGATGAGATAAACACAGCACGATGCGATATGGACTTATCCGGAGGCGGTGTAAGCTCTCCTTTTAAGCCGTTGACTTTTTGTACATTAATGCTATCAGACATTGTCTATACAGTCCTCTATGTTTGAGTGTAAACAGTCGTTCATTTTTTTTCTTAACGCTCTTGCATTGTCAAATTCCTTAATAAGACCGTCTTTGCTGGAATTTTTTATATGAGTTAGTATTGCATTTAGTTTTTCAATATAAATACCTATGTGAGATGTAATATTTTCCTTGTTCAGGAGACAGATGTCGCTCCAAATATCGGGAGAGCTTCCGGCTATCCTTGTAGTGTCTTTAAAACCTTTACCAGCATATTCAAAAAAAGTGTCACTAATTTCCGCTATGACGTTGATCATTGCATAGGCTGCGATGTGAGGCAGGTGACTTATGGATGAGAAAATCTCATCATGCTTTTCAGGAGTCAGGGTTTTAACTGAACAGCCTATGGCACTCCATAGGGCTTTTACAGTTTCAAGGGCAGTTAGGTCTGTGTTATCCGTAGGGGTTACAATACAGAGCGCACCTTTATAGAGTATGTCAGAGGAGGCTTTCATGCCGGATTGGTCTTTGCCTGCAATTGGGTGCGCTCCTACAAAGTGCACACCCTTTGGCATTAGCCCCTCAAGTGTGTAAACCAGAGAACCTTTAACAGAACCCACATCGGTGACAATAGCGCCCTGCTTTAAAAACGGGCTGATTTCAACAGCCAGCTTCTCAAACGTTCCTACAGGCGTTGCAAGAATAATCAGGTCAGCACCCTTTGCCAATCCACTTAAGGTTGTGTCATAACAGTCTATAATAGTGTTTTCCTTAGCCCACGCCAAAGTGGTTTCATTTCTGCCATAGCCGCAAATCTTAGCTGTAATGCCAAGTTTTCTGACAGCTTTGGCAAAAGATGCGCCCATTAGCCCTACGCCAAGGATTGCTATCTTTTCAAAATACAATGAGCTATAACCCTTAAGTCCCTTATATTTCCCGTCCAACAGCTGCGGCTATTGGTTTTAGCTGCTGCATCATGGCACTAAAGACCTCCGGTCTTAGTGATTGCTCACCGTCAGAGAATGCCTCCTCAGGGTTTGTGTGAACCTCAATTATAAGACCATCTGTTCCTGCGGCTACTGCTGCCAGTGACATTGGAGACACCAAGTCCCAACGTCCTACTGCATGAGAGGGGTCAACAATAATCGGAAGATGGGTTAACTGCTTAAGCACCGGCACACAGCTTAAATCCAGCGTGTTTCTTGTTGTCGTCTCAAATGTCCTGATGCCTCTTTCACAAAGTATCACGTTATGGTTACCGCGCGACATTATGTACTCGGCAGCCATGAGCCACTCTTTTATTGTGGCACTGAGGCCGCGTTTTAGCAGCACCGGTTTATCGCATGAGCCAACCTCAAGAAGGAGGCGGAAATTCTGCATATTTCTGGTACCTATCTGTATTATGTCGGTGTATTTCTGCATAGTGGGCAGGTCTCTGGGATCCATCAGTTCTGTCACAATCGGCATTCCGGTTTTTTCACGAGCTTCGGCTAAAATCTCAAGCCCTTCTTCTCCCATTCCTTGAAACGTATAGGGCGACGTGCGCGGCTTGTAAGCGCCCCCTCTTATAAAGGAGGCCCCTGCCTGTTTTACCAGTTGCGCTATGTTAATTAATATATCACGGCCTTCTATGGCACAGGGCCCTGCAATAACCGGCACTTTGTTACCGCCGATTTTTATCCCCCGAACGTCTATTACCGTGTTTTCTTTCTTAAAGTCACGGCTGGCAAGCTTATAGGGTTTAACGATGCGCATAACGTCTTCAACCCCGTGCATGGAGCGGATAGCGTTGACCTCATCGTCGGAAAACTTTGACGTGTCCCCTATTACTCCTAAAACTGTTCGCTCAGTACCCTTTGAGATGTTCACTGACAATCCCTTACTTTCAACTTTCTTTATTAAGTTGTCCATGGAATCCTGTGTAGCAGTCTTTTTTAATACGATAATGTCCATCTTTTATATAACCTCCTTGAATATTCTAATGAAAGTTTCATTTTCTTTTGGTAATCCCACTGTTACCCTTAGTGCATTTTCACCCATAGGGCGTACTATCATACCTTTTTGCAGCATTTTTTTATATACCTCTTTCGCATCTTTTTTTATGTCTATATATATGAAATTAGCGTGTGTTTTAGTGAAATCCAAGTTCATTTTCGTTAGCTCTTCATAAAGAAACGCTTTCCCTGCCTCATTTAAGGCTACCGAGCGTGTAACGTGTTCGGTATCGGTAAGGGCGGCAACTGCGCCAGCCTGTGCCAATGAGTTAGTATTAAACGGCTCTCTGACTTTGTTCATCTCGGCTATTATCTTAGGGTTTGCAACGCCATAGCCGATTCTAAGCCCAGCCAGCCCATAGATTTTTGAAAACGTCCTCAGTATCAAAACGGTCTTGCCGCCTCTGAAATGTTTCATGCTGTCGGCATACATGGTATCTGTTACGTATTCAAAATAGGCCTCATCAATGACTACAAGAATATCGTCTCTGATGCTATCCATAAAGGCGTCAAACTCATCTGTGGTTACAATTGTGCCGGTAGGGTTATTGGGGTTTGCGATAAACACGATTTTCGTTTTAGGGGTAATTTTATCAGCCATTGCCCTGAGATCATGACGCTTGTCTGAGGTGAGAGCAACCTTAACAGGCACGCCGTTAACTTTCTGCGTGGAATTTGGATAAACAACAAAGGACGGGTGTCCCATTACAGCCTCATCCCCGGGCAGCATGAAGGTTCGTGCTGCAATATCCAGCAGTTCGTTTGAACCGTGTCCAATTATTATCTCCTCCTGCCTGACGTTTAGATGGGCAGACAGCGCAGAAATCAAGCGGTAACTGCCGCCATCCGGGTAACGGTTTACGGAGGCAATAACCTTTTGTGCTTCAGCTACTGCATGTGGAGACGGCCCCAGCGGGTTTTCATTTGAAGCCAGTTTAATAGAGCCTTTGATTCCCAGCTCTCTTTCAAGCTCCTCTATTGGTTTTCCAGGCACGTAGGGATTAATCTCTGTTATATGTCTAGGCGCTTTAATCAAGACCTAAAAGACCTCCAGTTAACATAGACAGACTTGCATTGAATTGACGGCTTAAAAGTAATGGTTCTAAAAGTTGTCTATTTTTCAATCGTATCCACCTGGGGATACGACCCTAAAATCTTCAAAAAAGTGCTTCGTTTTTTAACGGCATCGAGTGCTTTCTTGACTTTCTTATCGTCAATGTGTCCCTCAAACTCAGCAAAAAATATGTACTCCCATGCCTTTCTCTTAGAGGGTCGGGACTCTATCATGGTGAGGTTTATGTTTTGTTTTTTAAACGGGGTTAGAATCTCGTAGAGAGAGCCAGGCTGGTCTTTGGCGGAAAACATGATTAGAGACTTGTCATGACCTGTACGCTCCTGAGATTCTTTTGAAATTACAAGAAACCGTGTCACGTTGTCTTTAATATTTTCAATATTTCTTTCAATAAAGTTTAGATTATAGATTTTAGCAGCAAGATCGCTGCTGATTGCGGCAGCTCCCTCCTCACCACTTGCGGTGTCAGCAGCCTGAGCCGTGCTTGTGGCTTCAAAAATAGGAACTCCGAGCATGTTTGCCTCAAGCCACTTTCTGCACTGTGCCGTCACAAGTGGGAATGAGTAAATTTTCTTTATCTCAGACCTTTCGTTGCACTTAGACAGCAGGTGATGGTGAACGTACATAAGAATCTCGGCATAAACACTGAGATCGTAATCAATAAACATGTCAAGAGTGTAGTTTATAGCGCCCTCGTTGGAATTCTCAATTGGCACAACGCCAAAGACAGCCTTTCCTGTGGCTACGTGTTCAAACACCTCCCTTATGCTGCCTGTTGGCATGTATGAGCACGAGGAGCTAAAATATCTCATTGTGGCCATATGGGTGTAGGTGGCCTGCGGGCCGAAGTACGCTACAGTCAGCGGCTTTTCCAAAGAGAGGGTCGCACAGAACACTTCTTTGAATATTATCTTAAGGGTATCGTTAGGGAAGATTCCTTTGTTTGTTTTTACAAGCCGCTCAAGGATTTCCTGCTCTCTTTTGGGATTATAGAAATCAAGCTTGTGACTTTTCTTTATTTCTGCAATTTCAAGCGCTATTTGAGCCCTGTCATTCAGAAGCTCCAAAATCCTTTCGTCAATTACATCTATTTTCTCTCTTAAAGGCGTTAATATATTGTTATCCATTACCATCCAATCCCTTCCTGACAATTATACATTGTAACAATATTTTTTCTTTTAATTCAAGTATATTTTATTTTTATTTAAAAATATTTTATGTGCTTATTGAGTTAACTCAGGCAGAGGGTTTTCTGCAGCAAATAATATATTTAAAGGACTGGATTCCCGCTCGGGGGCGGGAATGACAGAGGAGGTGACCTTCTTTTCCTGTCATTCCTTTACAGGGGAATCCCCTTGTAGGTTAGTGTCATTCCTTTTTTTGTCATTCCTGCGAAGGCAGGAATCCAGTTTTTTCTTTGCGGAGCTAAGGGCATAAGCAATAAGAATAATTCCACTCAATAAGTAAAAATCCATTGACTTATGTCCTTTACTTTTTATAGTATTAAGTATAAGGCAGGGGGTCCCTACAAAATGAAAGCAGCTGACAGATATAAGCTGAATTATTCATATCTTCTTAAAATCATAGTTTTAGTTTCTGTTCTTTGGACAATCATAGTATTGGCGTCACTTGCGAGGAGTATTTTTGATGTACATCAAGATACCATGAACTCCGCAAAGAGAGAGGCTGTAACAAACTTCAATAAAGACGTTGCGTTTAGGAATTGGGCTTCAGACCGTGGAGGCGTTTATGTTTCTCCAGATAACAGCACACCGCCAAGCCCCTATCTTACCAATGTCCCTGACAGAGATGTAGTAACAAATACCGGAAAGAAGTTAACGCTTATGAATCCTGCTTATATGTTACGGCATGCAATGAATGAGTACTCTGCAGTATATGGCGTACAAGGGCGTATCACTAGTCTTAAGTACTTAAACCCCATGAATAAACCTGACGAGTGGGAAATCAGAGCGCTGAGGGCATTTGAATCCGGCACGAAGGAGGTATTTGAGGTAAGCTCAATTAATGGCGAACCTCATTTGCGTCTCATGCGTCCTTTGTTTACAAAGAAAAGTTGCTTAAAATGCCATGGCCATCAGGGTTATAAAGAAGGTGATGTTCGGGGGGTATAGGCATATCTTTACCATTAACGCATTATCTTAAGATGGAAAGACGTTCCATAATTCTTATTGCGTTGTCACACATTGTGTTTTTAATTTTAGGACTTGCCGGCGCATTTGTTATTTATAAAAAAGGCAAGAAGCTAATAATAGCAGATGAGCACCACAAGGAGGCATTGAAAGATAGTGAAAACCGTTTAAGAATCTTAAACACAGACCTTCAGGCACAGGTATTACTTGAAACTGAAAAACTACGCAAGGCAAAGGAGTTGGCAGAGGAGGCTAACAGGGCAAAAAGTACATTCTTAGCCAATATGAGTCATGAGTTCCGTACCCCTATGAACGGTATAATAGGAATGACTAATCTTGCGCTTGACACTCTGCTTGATACAGAGCAGAGAGAGTACCTTACCATAGTTAAGAACTCATCAAAGCATCTGCTTGATATTTTAAACGATGTATTGGATTTATCCAAAATAGAAGCCGGTAAGATTGAACTAAAGAACATGGATTTTGATTTGATTACTGCAATAAAAACCACTGTAGAGCCTTTAGCGATTACAGCGCGCAACAAAGGGCTGCAAATGAATGTAGAAATATCGCCGGATGTACCAACTGCATTAGTAGGAGACGTAGGACTTTTAAGACAGGTGTTAGTTAATCTAATAGGCAATTCGATAAAATTTACAGACAAGGGCAAAATAGAGTTAAAAGTGAACATGGCTTGTCCTGAGTCTGACCATACAACAGACGATAAATTACAGATGCTGCAATTTTCAGTGTCTGACACTGGGATAGGAATACCCAAAGAAAAACAGGACATAATTTTTGACACCTTTACCATGCTTGAGGATGTTACAACTAAGAGATTTGAAGGCACTGGGCTGGGGCTTGCCATAGTAAAAAAGATTGTTGCGATGCTTAAAGGTGAAATTTGGGTTGAAAGCGACTTAGGCAAGGGCAGTGCCTTTTATTTCACTGCTAAGTTTTTAAAATCGTTAACAACGCCTGCAACCGCCCAACAGTCAGAAAAGATTGAATTTAAGAATAAACACATACTGGTAGTGGACAGTAATGTTACAACAAACCAGAGAATCGCAGATATGCTAAAAGGGGAGGGGTTTTTAGTTGATACGGCATTAAGCGGTTACGAGGCATCAGGCAAACTTACTTTTTCAACTGTACAATATGATATAGTGATTTTAGATTTCCAACTGACAGACATGGATGGATTTGAGTTTGCAAGAAATATGAAATCCATGGAGAAGCTGTCACAGGTTAAGGTGATTATGTTGGTTAGTGCCGGCTTAAGAGGAGACGATGCACAGTGCCGTGCTCTTGGCGTCTCTGGTTATATTGTCAAACCAATCTACAAATCTGACTTAATGGACGTCCTGTCAATGCTGGCAGCTAACTGGGATAACCCTGAGGTGCCGTTATTGACTCGCCACAAGGTGCTGGAGTCACGAAAGTCTCTCAATGTATTGATAGTGGACGATAACGTGGTAAATCAAACGCTTGCAGTTAAATTGCTGGAAAGACATGGGGTTATGCCGCAAGTAGCAGGGAATGGACATGAAGCATTAAAAAAACTCTCTAAAACCAGTTTTGATATAGTTTTTATGGATGTACAGATGCCTGAGATGGATGGCATAGAAGCAACAAAACTTCTCAGAACTGCAGATGGCTGTGAGATTAATAGGGAAGTGCCTGTAATTGCGATGACTGCCAATGCTCTAAGAGGAGACAGAGAGCGCTACATTGAAGCTGGAATGAACGATTATATTTCAAAACCTCTGGATGCCGATGAGTTATATGCTTTAGTAGAAAAATATAGTGCCTACGGACAGGCAAGGCTGAAAGCATTGTCCTCTGATAATATGTCTGAACAACCTATCGATATGAACCGTCCAGCACAACGAACCTCAGCAATATCGCTAAATATAGAGAAACTGCTAAAGAGAGTTAAAAATGATGAGGGGATTATTAGAGACATGTGGCAGGCGTTTGTTGAAGATGCTCCAGTGCAGACAGCTTTTCTTAAAAAACTATTTGAGGCAAGGAATTTAGGGGAGTTGAAAAAGCAGGTTCATTTGATTAAGGGAATGTCTGCCAATGTTGGCGCAACGGCTCTTAAAAGCGAAGTCTTTAGAATGGAGATAGCTCTATCAGAAAGTAATGACATGTCTGAAGATGAGACAAAAATAAAAACTTTTGTAGAAAATATACAACTTGAATTAGATAAAGTTTTAAAGGAAATTAACATTTACCTTTTAAAACCGCATGGTAAGATGTTCTAAAATTCAGTTACCGATATGCTGCTTATTATTTAGAGAACCCATATTTTTCAAGTATTTCAGCCAACTTATCTAAATCAATCGGTTTTGTAATATAATCATTACACCTGACAAGATGCTTATGACCGATAGTTAGGCTGTCTTTATAAAATTCCAACGATGTGGTCATAATAATTTTGACTTCTTTGTCTGATGCAACTTTCATTGATTTTTCTTTAATCCGAATCCTCCCCAATGCTGTAACGCCATCCATCTCAGGCATCATAACATCAAGACAAACGAGACCATAGGGTTGATTATTATCCAAAGCAAGTGTGAAAGCGGTAACCGCTTCAGCGCCGTTTACTACGACATCTACATCGCCGTAATCCTCTAAAAAACGCTGCAACATTGTGCGGCTTGCAAAATCGTCATCCGCTACCAATATTCTCACAGTTAAAACCTCCTTTGTTTTTTGGTATCATCAACAGCTCCACATTAAACCTGTCTGCATAAGCACTCATCACGAACTAATACTAACATACATCCTTGAAAATACGCAATAAACACACTCTCAGTAAGTGTGTTTTTTTGGATCACATATTGACAGATTTTATAAAAATTTCATAAAGTAGTTTAAGTTAATCTGATAAGGGGGGTAAAAGTATGAAGAAGTTTACTTTGTGTGTACTGTTTGTGACGGTGTTTTTTTCAGTTGCAGCCTCAGCAAGCGTTAATAATTCCACAGGCGATAAGTACACGCCGGGCAGTGTTTTTTCTACTGATGTATCCTTTGAGTTTGCTGCCGATGGAGTATCACCAGTTGCTTTAAAAGATGCTCTTACTGGCAAAACTTACAGTACAAGCGTATTGGTTGCTGAGAGGCCGCCTAAGAAGAAAGCTCCAGGGGCGCAGCCGCAAGGGAAAAACCCAAATTTTCGCGGGCCTGGTAAAAACCCAAATGCTCCGGGTCAAGCCAAAAAACTAAATGCTCCGGCACCAGGCAGAAATCCTAATGCTAAGCCGCCTGTAGGTAAAGCACCCAAAAGGCCGTAAGTGAGAAAAGCACATTTAGAGTATTTACGCTGTCCAGAGTGCAGGGGCACTCTGGACATCCAGCAAGTGGATGAAAGTGTTGGACATAAAATTAAAGAGGGTACACTTCGGTGTAATGGCTGTGGAGGGGTGTATCAGATAATCAGATTTATTCCTCGCTTTGTACCTATTGACAACTATGCCGCCAGTTTTGGCTTTGAATGGAACAGGCATCCAAAGACGCTGTTGGATTCCTACACAGGGCTTAAGATAACTGAGGAGAGGTTTTTTAACGAGACAAAGTGGGAGAGAAATCTCCAAAATGAAACCATATTGGAGATTGGCTCAGGGGCCGGGCGTTACACAGAGATTGCGCTTACAACCGGAGCGTTTATCGTATCAATTGATTACAGTAACGCTGTTGAGGCTAATTATGCCACTCACGGTGACAGGGAGAATCTTCTTATTGTGCAGGGGGACATATATAATCTACCTGTTAGAAGGGATTTTTTTGATAAATTGCTGTGTATCGGAGTCCTTCAGCACACACCGGATGTCAGGGGAGCGTTTCTTGCTTTGCCTCCATGCTTAAAACCGGGTGGGCGACTGACGATTGACATTTACTGTAAGTTTGATAAGTGGTACAAAGACCTTCTCATGACAAAGTATTACATTCGGCCTGTTACGACGCGTCTTTCGCCTGAGACACTGTACAAATTTTGCGAAAAGTACGTTAATTTCCTATATCCGATAACCGGTATGTTTCACAAACTAACAGGAATAAGCAGCAGAAAACTCAGCCTAATCTTTAGTATGGCTGACTACAGGGGGATATATAATCTCAGCGAGAGTGTATTAAAGGAATGGGCGGTGTTGGATACGTTTGACTTTCTCTCGGCAGCCTACGATAATCCGCTTAACTTAGAGCAGGTAAGAGCGCTTTTTAAAGAAGCAGACCTTGACGATGTGGAAATCCACTACGGTTATAACGGAATAGAAGGACGCGGTAAGAGGAAAGCATCACCCGGTCATTGAAACGACCTCCTCGTAGGTTGTAACTCCGTCAAGCATTTTTCTTACAGCCGATTCCCGAAGCGTTACCATTCCGTCTGCTCTTGCCGCTTTGTAGAGGTCTGCTGCGTCTGCGTTAGGTGTCAAAATCAGCTTAAATTTCTCGGTTAATTCCATGATTTCAAATATTGCCGTCCGCCCCATATACCCTGTTCCTCTGCACTCGACACAGCCCTCGCCATAGTGCACCAAATAATTGCCGGGTTTAAGCTGCAAGTAGTCTATCTCATCGGAAATCATCCTTCTTTCCCGTTTACAGTGCTGACAGATTTTACGGACAAGCCGTTGAGCCACTACCCCAATTATAGTTGATGAGATCAGAAACGCCTGAATCCCCAAATCAAGTAGTCGGGTTATTGTTGACGGAGCATCGTTTGTGTGAAGTGTGGAAAGTACGAGATGCCCGGTAAGGGCCGATTGAATGGCATTGTCAGCGGTCTCTTTGTCTCTTATTTCACCAACCATTATGATGTCAGGGTCTTGTCTAAGTACGGTGCGTAAAATATTAGCAAACGTTACTCCAATACCTGCCTGTACTCCCACCTGGTTAAACTCCTCCAACACCATCTCTATCGGATCCTCTATCGTTATGATGTTGACCTCAGGTGAGGAAAGCGCCCTCAGCGAGGAGTACAACGTGGTGGTCTTACCGCTTCCTGTGGGGCCTGTCACCATAATTATACCGTTAGGTCTGCTCAGAAACGAACTGTACTGTTGATACTCCTTTGGATAAAAACCCAGATTTTCCACCGTCTGCATAAGAACATCGGGGTCAAAAATCCTAATTACGATTTTTTCTCCGAATGCTACAGGGAGTGTGGAAACTCTAAGTTCAAGTTCTTTGTTTTTATATGTTGTTTTGATTCTGCCGTCTTGTGGGCGGCGGCGTTCTGTTATATCCATCCTTGACATCATCTTAAGACGGGAGGTCACAGGCGCATGAACAGGTTTTGGCATTGAGTGCACATAGTGCATAACGCCGTCTATCCGAAGCCTTACCACTGACTTATCCCGCTTGGGTTCAATGTGAATATCGCTTGCCCTCTGGTCAAAGGCATACTGCATCAGATATTCAACTGCGTTAATTACATGCGAATCGGTCACCTCTATCTCACCTTGTCCCTTCATTTTCACATACTGCTCAAGATTGCCCAAATCGCTGGTTGGTTTCAGTTGGGCGTTTGCTGCGGCTACGGAGGAATGAAACCCGAAAAACTCACGCACTATTTTAATTATATCTGTGCGGGAACTTAACACCAACTGCGGTTTTAGTTTCTTCAACTGCTTTAAGCTGTCTATGCCCTCCATATTAAATGGATCGGCAAGAGCTATGACAACAGTGTCTCCGGTTTCCTCAATAGGGGTCAGTGTGTATTTAAGCGCAAATGGGCGCGGCACGTGTCCGGTTACAACGGCAAGGTCAAGTTTTAATGGGTCAAGTTTCTTGTAAGGCATTGGTATTTCCTTAGCTAATGCCTCTGTTATTACATCCTCGTTAATGAGTTTCCCGGGAGTTTCCAGCATTTCAAGCTCGTAAGACGCAATCACCTCGGCAGGGGAGACTATCTCACGTACGCTGCCGGATTTTCCCGCCAAAGTAGAGTCAAGAACTTTCTGGAGACGCATCCGTCTGATTTCATACTCTTTGGAAATAGTTTGAGCTTGCTCTTTGCTGATTATACGCTGAGCAAGGAGCGCATTAACTACAAAATCCATCGTAAGACGCTGAGGTTTTGAGGGTTTCTCGGTACTCATTTATTCCTTGACTGACAACATGTTTATTTTATGGGCAAAACATCCTGCCCCAAAACCATTATCTATATTCATAACTGCTATGCCGGGAACGCAGGAATTCAGCATAGCAAACAGAGCGGTTAAACCACCAAGCGATGTGCCGTATCCTACCGATGTTGGAACGGCTATTATGGGTTTGTCAGTAAGAGCGCCAACCACTGAAGGGAGCGCACCCTCCATGCCGGCAATTACAACTATTGCGTTAGCAGAATCAAAAAGTCCCATGTTTTTTAGTATCCTATGAAGCCCTGCCACACCGGCGTCAAACAGGGTTTCAACGGCGCTGCCCAAAAATGATGCAGTAAGTGCCGCCTCCTTTGCAATGGGTATGTCTGCCGTGCCGGCTGATATTATCAGCACCTTACCCTTTTGCTCAATACTTTTGGCACTTGCCGTAATAAGGCGTGCATCTCTGTCATATGAGGCACCCTCTATGTTTAGTCCTGTATAGACGTCCTCATTTACACGGGTTAACAGGACTTTGCCGCTTTTTTCATAAATCCTATGAGCTATGGCAATTGAGTCCTCCGTTTTTTTCCCTTCGCCAAAAACTACCTCAGCTATACCGGAAATAAGCGCCCTATGATGGTCAACACGGGCAAATTCCAAATCCTCATACGGCATGTGTTTAAGAGTTTTAAGCACATCGTCAAGGCTTGCAGTGCCGATTTTGAAGGAGTTTAAGAGATTCTTTAACGATTCTGTATCCATTAGTCAGGCTAAAACTCCCGCTTTAACTCTCTGGACATTAATTCCTTAACGGCAGAGCCGGGGTCTTTGCCATGATGGATAACTTTATACACCTGTTCCACTATCGGCATCTCAACGGCATGTTTTACTGATAACTCATAAGCGGACAACGAGGTCTCAACACCCTCGGCTACGGCTTTCATGCTTTTAACTATCTCATCCGGGGTCATGCCAATCCCAAGTTTCTTTCCAACGCTGTAGTTTCTTGAAAGTGCCCCTGTGCATGTTAAAACCAAATCCCCAATGCCGCTTAATCCTGAAAATGTGCGCTCACGGGCTCCCATTTTTACTCCCAGTCTTACAATTTCTGAAAGTCCTCTGGTAATCAGTGCTGCACGCGCATTAAACCCCAGTGACAGGCCATCCGATATGCCGGATGCTATGGCTATTACATTTTTTAAAGCGCCTCCCAACTCTACGCCAACAATATCATCATTTGTATAAACGCGAAAATACTCTGTGTTAAATATGTCCTGCAACGTATGTCCAACGCCGTCGTTTGTAACGCCAAGGGAGACGGCAGCCGGTTTTTTAAGCGCCACCTCGTTTGCAAAACTGGGTCCGGACAAAGCCGCTATCTCATTAGGCAAGAAATCACGGATTATAGTGCTTGCCGTCATAAGAGTCACCTTCTCAATGCCTTTGACGGCAGTTACCAGTATCGCTTCAGATGATAATTTTGACTCCACAAGACTGAGCACTTTACGTAAAAATTGCGACGGTACTGTAAAAATCACATACTTTACCGAATCAACTGCCACATTTATGTCGTTGGTGGGTTTTACATTTGGCGAAAGCTTAAGCTCCGGCATAAAGGTTTCATTTACACCGGTTTTTAATATGGTTTGAACAGTTTCGGTCTCATAAGCCCAAAGCGTAACCGTATGGCCTTTAAGGGCAAGCATATTGGCAAGCACTGTTCCCCAGCTCCCAGCTCCTATTACAGTTATCTTTTCCATACCCGGCTATTTAGTATATATGAAGATGCGTGGAAAATAAAACCGTTACCCCTTGTTGCTGTTAAAAAAAGTATTATTATAAAGTCTGCTATTAGCCATGTAGTTTCTGTAAAATAAGCAAAAGACAGTTTCGTTACAGATTCTATTTTAAGAGAGTTTTTTTTAAGATTTTAATGCTTATTGAGTTAACTCTGGCGGAGGATTTTCTGTCAGCAAATGATATATTTAAAGGACTGGATTCCCGCTCGTAGGCGGGAATGACAAAGGGGCGTGCGCTTCTTTTTTCTGTCATTCCTTTTTTTCTTGTCATTCCTGCGAAAGCAGGAATCCAGTTTTTTTTCTTTGCGGAGCTAAGGGCATAAGCAATAAAAAATTAATTAGCGACTAATTACTTTGATTTAATTTATAATTAACCGGTTGCCTTTGCGGAGTTAGTTCCGCAGTGGCTGTGAAAAAGTAAAAAGTGCAGGAGACTAAGAATATGTTTTTTTTGAGAAGAAAAGAGTGGATGCCGATAGGAACAGGAATTTTGTTTGCTCTTTTGGAGGTTCTTTCGTTTTACATGTCAGACCGTCCACTGGGCTCCTCCCGAGGATATACCACAATAGGTTCTATAGTTGAGTATGTTTTTTTTCCGGCACATGCGCAAAAAGTCGCCTACTGGCAGTCATACGAGCCATACATCGAGTGGACAGTGACCTTAATCCTTGGTATTGTGTTTGGCAGCTTTTTGTCCTCTATTCTGTCCGGGCAGTTTAAGTTGACACTGGTTCCCGATATGTGGAAAAACACGGTGAAAGGCTCGGTTGCAAAGCGTTTTCTATGGGCATTCATTGGCGGCGCACTGGTAGGTTTTGGCTCAAGGCTTGCTATGGGCTGTACACTTGGCATGTTGATAGCAGGCGTTATTCAGCTTGCTCCGGCCGGGTTTATCTTTATGATGTCTCTTTGGATGGGTGGTCTTGGCGCTACAGCCATTTTCTACAGGCTCAAAACATTCACTTTCAGGAGGGGATAGCGCACTATGGATCAGATTCTGTTACGGCTTAAAGATACTTTTGACCCATCCACTATTTCTACCATCTCAGGCCCTGCAAGCCTCTACGGAGGGTTTATACTTGGCTCCCTGCTCGGTATTATTTTACAAAAAGGCAGGTTGTGCAAGTATGATGTTGTCTCAGGAATGTTCAGGCTTCAGGATTTCACTTTCTGGAGAATTGGCACTCCTCTTCTTATGATAGGCATGATTGTTGTGTTTCTGTTTAAAGATCTGGGAATTGTAGAGCTTCACGTTCCCGCCACTGTTGTGCTTGCTCAATTAATTGGAGGGGTAATATTTGGCGCAGGTCTTGCTATAGCCGGATACTGTCCGGCCATTGCCGCAGGGGCGCTGGGTGAAGGACACATTGATGCCCTTGCTGCTATGGTAGGCATTGTGTTTGGCTCGATAGTTTATGCAGAGGTTTTTGATGGTTCTAAACTTGAACACATAATTAACTACATAAACCTTGGCAAGGTGACCTTCCCAGACATTTTTCTTGTGTTTAACCACTGGTTTTTTGTGATGGGATTTGCCATTATGTGCACAGCGTTTCTTGTAGGAATCAGCATGTATGATGAGTTTCTGCGGGCGTCTTTTATGATTGTGGATAAGGTATCGGGTAAGTTAAAAAGGAAATAGTTTGTATGAAAATTGTTGCAAACAAATTAATTGCTCTTTTTGTGCTGTATTGTTATATAATAAAGCTGAGGGCAAAGATTATGAAACAGGAGTGTACCTGCCCTGCAGGTGTTAGCAGATGGAGAAGTTAGACCGACAATTAGATTTTTATGGGAGCTTGATTCTGGTTATGGTGAGTGCGTGCCGGGAAACCGGAGGCTATAGCCTTTCCATAGAGCACCCACCTATGAACATGGGATCTAATTTTTCCTCTCTCACCGCAAGGGCGGGATTTAACATACTTAAAATGGCAGGCCTAAGAGTAATGACCGGACTGAAAATGAGGAAAATGAACATAAATGCCAGTGGTGAAAGCGGCATGTTTTTTGATTATTTTGTAAATAAACTAATTTTGTTATACATAAGAAAAACAGTTAGTTTTTATAAGATAAAAAAGTCCTCAGAGAGTTTATAGTTCCGGTTGTTAAGTCCTGGGCCTTCTTTTAGTTTAAACGGAGGACAAGAGGTTTTGGAACTATTTGTAAGACATGGCGAATGTGAAACGCTGAGGCGGGTTTGTATCTCATCGGATATCTCTTTTCCAATACTCCTCACAGGAATCACCTTTAAAAAAAAGGCTTTAAGATGTACGGATCTATTAAATTTTTTACCACACGGGCACGAGAAAATGGGCTTGAAAAAGATTAGCAGACAGGAGGCGTAATGACCAGCGTAGTTTACATACTAATAGCCATAGCGGCAGGGGCTTTCACAGGAGTGCTGCTTGCATTTTTGTTTAAGAGAACATTAAACAAAAAATCCAGTGAACTTGACAGAAAAAAAGAGGAAATAGTCAAAGAGGCTGAAAGAGACGCCGAGAGGATTAAAAAAGAGGCTCTCATTGAGGCTAAAGACATCAAGTATCAGACAAAGTCAGAGGGCGAACGAGAAGTAAAAGAAAAGAAGTTTGAGCTTAACCAGATGGAAAAACGCCTCAGACACAAGGAGGAGAGCCTTGATAAAAAACTAGATCAGTTTGAAAAGCGTGAAGGCGATTTTATGAAGCGCGAAAAGGACTTTTCCAAAAAAGAGCAGACAATTGCAGATAAGGAAAAACACTACGACAAACTGATTCAGTTAGAGACCGAAAGGCTGGAAAAAATCTCCGGAATAACCACAGAGGAGGCTAAATCCCAACTCCTTAGAAAGGTTGAGGAGGAAGTGCGTTTTGAGCAGGCCAGACTCATAAAGCAAATAGACCACGAGACTAAAGAAGAGGTGGAAAAGCACTCCCGCAACATCATAGGGCTTGCCATTCAAAGATACGCCTCCGATTACGTAAGCGACGCTACAGTAACTGCCGTGACATTGCCTAATGAGGAAATGAAGGGACGGATAATCGGCAGAGAGGGCAGAAACATCCGGGCGCTTGAGGCTGCCACAGGGGTGGACTTTATAGTTGACGACACACCGGAGGCTGTCACATTGTCGGGGTTTGATCCGGTGCGGCGTGAAATAGCAAGGATTTCCCTTGAAAGGCTGATAACTGATGGCAGAATTCACCCGGCTCGTATTGAGGAAATCGTAGAAAAGGTCAGAAAAGAGGTAAATAACGCTATGAGAGAAGAGGGCGAAAAGGCCGTCTTTGATCTTGGGCTAACCGGCGTACATCCTGAATTTATAAAACTTCTGGGGCGGCTTAAATATAGAACTTCTTACGGACAAAACGTGCTTCAGCACTCCCGCGAGGTAGCGTACTTTGCCGGCATGATGGCAGGAGAGCTTAAGGCTGATGTGAAACTTGCCAAAAGATCGGGTCTGCTTCATGACATAGGAAAAGCGGTGGATCAGGAGGTTGAGGGACCGCATCACGAGATAGGAGCCGCAATAGCTAAAAAGTACGGCGAGGATGAGCGCGTCATTAACGCAATGCTTGTCCATCACGGAGACGGTGACCCGATTTGTGTTGAGTCAGCGCTTGTTACGGCAGCGGATGCACTTTCAGCGGCACGCCCCGGTGTGCGCCGTGAAAGCATTGAAAACTACATTAAGCGTCTTGAAAAACTTGAGGAAATTGCCATGTCCTATGCCGGTGTAGATAAGTGTTACGCTATACAGGCGGGGCGTGAGATACGCATAATAGTCAAACCAGATGAGACCTCCGATGATATGTCATATCTGATTTCAAGAGAAATCGCAAAGAAAGTTGAAGCTGAGATGACCTATCCGGGACAGATTAAGATAACCGTGATAAGAGAGTCGCGTTTTGTAGAGTATGCGAGATAGATGCTGACACAGTGAAAGTTCTGTTTATAGGGGATGTGATAGGGCGGCCGGGGAGGCTGTTCCTTAAGAGTCTTTTGTCTGGGATAGTGCATAATCGGAGTATAGACTTCGTTATAGCAAACGGCGAGAACGCTGCCGGCGGCTTTGGAATAACTGAAAAAACGGCAAATGAGCTGTTTGCTATGGGTGTGCAAGTAATCACTACCGGTAATCATGTGTGGGACAAAAAGGAGACTGTGCAGTATCTTTTCAGTGAGAATAAAATATTGCGCCCGTTGAATTTCCCGCCTGATGTGCCTGGCTTTGGAAGCATTGTGTTTAACCTTAAAAACGGCCTGAAAGTAGGCGTTATCAATCTGATTGGACGTGTTTTTATGAACCTTTCGGACTGTCCTTTCAGAGCAGTTATAC
Source organism: Nitrospirales bacterium LBB_01 (assembly GCA_004376055.2). Lineage (GTDB taxonomy): Bacteria > Nitrospirota > Thermodesulfovibrionia > Thermodesulfovibrionales > Magnetobacteriaceae > Magnetomonas > Magnetomonas plexicatena. Next base: position 1,934,097 of record CP049016.1, on the reverse strand, counting down.
CTGAGATAGAGAAAATAAAAAAGATAACCAACATCATAATCGTTGATATGCACGCCGAGGCAACCTCAGAAAAACAGGCGCTCAGCTACTACCTAGACGGCAAAGTGAGCGCTGTGGTTGGAACACACACGCATGTTCAAACATCTGACGAAAAGATTCTCCCATATGGTACGGCATACATAACAGATGTGGGGATGGTAGGGCCTATGGTGTCAGTGATAGGAGTACAAGTTGAGCAAATAGTGAGGAAGTTCCTTAATCAGATACCTCAAAAGTACGATGTGGCAAAGGGCAGCTGCTTCTTCTGTGGAGTTGTTATTGACATAGACAACCAGACTGGCAAGGCTACCGGTATAGAAAGACTCTTAGTGAATGAGTAATACCAATATAGGAGGGAAAACATGGAGGCAAAACTAACGTATGTAAGTGGAATGAAATTTGTGGGAGAAGCATCAAGCGGTCATGCCATTGTGGTCGATGGCGACCATGAGCATGGCGGCAACGACTCAGGGCTTAGACCCTCAGAGCTCCTGCTAATAGCCCTTGGCGGCTGTTCCGCTATGGATGTTATTTCTATTATGAAGAAAAAACAGCAGCATGTCACAGGTTTTGAGATAAACGTAAACGGCAGCAAGGTTCAGACACATCCCAAAAAGTTTGAGAAAATTGTCGTTGAGTATGTTTTTAAGGGCAAAAATATATCCACAGAGGCAGTACAAAGGGCTGTGGAACTCTCCATGACCAAGTACTGCTCTGTGAAGGCAACTCTTGAGGGGGGAGTACCCATAGAATACACTTATAGGGTCATTGAAGAGTAAACTGCGAACACTTCTACAACATATAGCAACTCTGTGGAAAGTAGGTTTTTTTCCGATAGCGCCGGGAACAGCAGGAACGTTTGTTGCTTTTTTGTTTGTAATTTTATATAGACCCGGTAATCGTACCCTGCTGATTATCACTTTGGCGCTGCTTGTTGTGGGAACTATAGCTGCACACTCGGCCGAAAAAACACTTGGCAAAAAGGACTCGGGGCACATCATAATAGATGAGGTAGTCGGATATTTTGTATCCATAATCTATGTGGAGAGTTCGATGACGGTTTATGTGTTGGCGTTTTTTTTGTTTCGTGCGTTTGATATTTTAAAACCGCCTCCGGTTAATTATGTAGAAAAGTCCTTAAACGGCGGTCTCGGGGTTATGATGGATGATGTAGCAGCAGGGCTTTATGTTAACGTGGCGCTTCAGATAGCAACGAGTATGAAATTTTGAAAGAAGTAAGGGCATTTCTTGCAGTTAACATTGATGAGGCGCTGAAGGGGAAAATCGCAGCCTCTATATCAGGGCTTAATCTGACAGGTGTAAAGTGGGTAAGAGCAAAAAACCTCCATTTGACGTTAAAATTCCTTGACAGCATCTCTGAGAATGAAATAGATAAGGTTGTGGATACGCTTAATGAGATATTGCCTAAGAGCAGTGCTTTTGACATTGGCTTTAAGGGCATTGGCGCTTTCCCAAACGAGCGGAAACCAAAAGTTATATGGATTGGAGTAACTAATACCGAGGGGTTAGTAAGGCTGCAAGGCATGATAGAGGATAGTCTTTCAGTGGTTGGTTTTAAACGAGAGGAAAGAGCCTTCTCGCCGCATCTTACAATAGGCAGAGTGACAGTTGGATTAAGTGATTTTGCTAAACAACCTCATAGGGACACATTCTATGGAGATATGACAGTGGATACGGTGTATCTTATGAAAAGCGAGTTGTTTCCTGCTGGTGCTGAGTATTCTGAGTTGAAATCTTTCAAATTAAAAAAACAGGGATAAGGTTAAGGACTACTATATCAACCGGATAACGAAAAACCCTTGACTATTTTTCCTGTAAGTATTTATAGTACACATGGAGTGTTAGTAGTGCAATAACGCTCATTGTTGCTTTGGGGAGCATGTAGCAGGCATATTGTGGTAAATAATGCAAGAGCAAAGGAGAAAACAATATGGCAGCACAGAAGGATTTAAAGAGTGTGTTACTGAAGATCAAACTGGGTGACAGCGAGACAATGTCCAGAATCACCAATGACGTGTTAACAGTGGCGGATAGTGATGAGACGGTGCTTATCGAGGGGGAGACCGGCACAGGGAAACGTTATACAGCAAAGCTAATTCATCTGCTTGGCAAAAGAGCTACCCAGCCGTTTGTTAAAGTGGATTTGAGTCTTATTCCTGAGACATTGCTGGAAAGTGAATTGTTTGGATCAGATAACGGAAAGCCAGGGTTTTTTGAGATGGCTAACCATGGCACTTTGGTTTTGGATGAACTTCAGTCCGTGTCAAAACAGCTTCAAACCAAACTGCTACAGGTCATTAAAGATGGTAAAATTACCCCACTTGGAGCCAGACAGTCTAAAGATGTTGACTTACGAATAATTGCAACAACAGACAAAAGCCTTGAGGAACTGGTCAAGCATGACTGTTTTAGCGCTGATTTATACAAAAAGATTACAGAGTATGCAATAAAAATACCTGCAATAAGAAACCGCAAAGACGATATAAAATTCTTTGCCTACAGGTTTTTAGAGGAAATAACTGGTGAGCTGGAAAAACAGATATACAGCTTTACCGATGAGGCAATTACGCTGCTTGGTTTTCACGATTGACCCGGTAACTTAAGGGAAATGAAAAATGTCATACAAAGGGCTATCTTAATCTGTAAGGGCAGCACAATAGAACATGCCGACCTTTTATTTCTGCGCGCTTATATAAAGGGCTACCGTCCGGCGGCAACAGGCAGACGCCGCGAGAGAATACACAAAACATTAAAGGATATTTCCAATAAGGCAATTGAGTATGTTGAAAGAGACGCTATATGCCACGCTCTTAACATTACAAATGGTAACAAAAAGAAGGCCGCCAGCCTCCTTCAGGTTGACTACAAAACACTTTTCAATAAAATCAGGGATTATGATTTGATTTACCCCAAAGAGCCGCTTACACTGAGGCCGCCCAGATTGGACATGAGGGCTAAAAGAGTTTTCTAAGTCATTCGGGATTTAAGCTAAGATGTAAGAAAAGCACTAATAACCCTTTAATTTTGTAAGAGGAGGCTATCCATGTTCAATATGTCCACCGGAATGATGGTATTAATGGCTGTTTTGTTTTTTTTCTGGAGCGCCATTAAAATACTAAATGAATACGAAAGAGGTGTGGTGTTTAGGCTTGGCAGGGTGATACCCGTAAAAGGCCCCGGGCTTGTTATAATTTTACCCATAATTGACAAACTTGTGAGAGTCAGCCTGAGAACCGTGACTATGGATGTTCCATCACAAGACGTGATTACAAGGGACAACGTAACGGTTAAGGTCAATGCCGTAGTGTATTTTAAAGTAGTGGATCCGATAAAGGCGATAACCGAAATAGAAAATTTTTATTTTGCGACAAGTCAGATAGCCCAAACTACCCTTAGAAGTACCCTCGGACAGAGCCAACTGGATGATCTTCTTTCCAAACGAGAGGATATAAATGCTCAACTTCAAAAGATAATAGACCTGCAAACGGAGCCGTGGGGAATTAAGGTGACCGCAGTGGAAACTAAAAACGTGGATTTGCCCGTTGAAATGCAGCGAGCAATCGCTAAGCAGGCTGAGGCTGAAAGGGAAAGACGCGCTAAGATTATACACGCCGAGGGTGAGCTTCAGGCCTCGTATAAACTTGCCGATGCCGCTAAAATAATCTCATCGGAATCCGGCACACTACAGTTAAGATACCTGCAAACACTAACAGAGATTTCTGCTGAGAAAAACTCAACCATAATATTCCCTCTTCCAATTGAGCTTTTGACTCCGTTTCTTGACCGTTTTAAAGACAAACAGAATCTGCCCGTGAAGGACGCTTAAAAACAGGATACTCAAAGAGGCAACACGGGCAGTAAAACACAACGGTCATCATGACGCAGACTAAACCAGATTTAACAGGCCTTTCTCTGCTAATAGTAAGTGGCGGCAACGTTTCATTTAAAGATGTTTGTGAGAGGTTTGAAGAATTTGGAGGAAAAGCTTTCGTTGTAACAGAACCGGATGCTGCCCTTTACTTGTCAGTTAAGGAGCGGATTGATATTGTGTTGGCAGATTTAAAAACGCTCGGAGATGATGTATCGGCTTTTATAGAAAAATGTAAGTCAACAAATCCTGCCGCCATAATCTACTTGACAATGGATAATTTAAGAGGCGCTGCTGCCTCTGTGCTTCCTCCCGGAGTGGAGGATTATCTGCATAACAATATAACCGGACTTAGGTTTGCACAGATGGCGGAGATGATGTTTGGCAGGGGGCAAGAGGGGGAAAGCACCTCGCTTACACTAATGGATCCTCTTGTATCCCGTCTCAGACCGTATTTTCAGTTTCACTCAGAGGCCATGCGTCGTGCGCTTAACAATCTGCCTGCAATTGCCCGTTCAGGACAGACTGTGCTGATTTCCGGTGAAACAGGCACAGGAAAGGAGATGACAGCCCGTTCTATACACGTCCTAAGTAAAAGGTCATCGGGCCCATTTGTAGCTGTTAACTGTGCCGCTATTCCTGAAACTCTGATAGAGGGTGAACTGTTTGGGCATGAGAAGGGGGCTTTTACGGGCGCTTTCCGTTTGCGTAAGGGTAAGTTTGAGACGGCTGCAAACGGCACCCTGTTTCTTGATGAGATTGGCGATATGCCGCTGGCGCTTCAGGTTAGACTGTTGAGGGTCTTAGAGGAGGGACAAATTTACAGAGTGGGCGCTGAATCTCCAGTTTCTATAAATGCAAGAGTCATTGCTGCCACTGGCCGCGATCTAAAACTCTCCGTACAAAATGGGCTTTTTAGAGAAGACCTCTACTACAGGCTTAACATTCTACCGATACATCTGCCACCGTTAAGAGAACGCATAGAGGACATCCCATATCTGGCAATATACTTTCTTGGGCGTGCGATGACAGAACAAGGAATCCCTCCCCCATACCCAGCCCTTTCCCCCGCCACGATTGATGTGCTTGAAAAACACCCGTGGCGGGGTAATGTAAGAGAACTGAGAAACGTCATGACACGCGTGGCAACTCTTATCCCAAGCACTATCGCTCAGGTGCTTCCAATTCACATAATCCCTTACCTTGACAGCCTCACACAACCAGCATCATCACTGCAACTGGACAGCTCAGAAAGCAGCGGCATATTTATTCCAATCGGCACACCTCTTTCTGAAGCGGAGGATATGTTAATTGCTGAAACACTAAGATACACCGGCGGTAACCGTACAAAAGCCGCTGAATTATTGAAAATCGGACTTCGCACGCTAAGACGCCGGCTAAATCAGAATATTTTATCGTAACGCCTCAATGTATTCATTCCAGAGTGTTTGTTTATCGGTAGTTGAGTAAATAAAATCCCACGGCAGCGGGGAGTCAAAGACTAATTTTTCAAACAGTCGTTTTTCATAATCAACTTGTGCCTCTGTTGCTGCGGCTTTAAGGTTTAGTTTTTTCTTAAGCATGATGTTAAGCACCAGTGAGGCCTCTTTACCGCTGCGGGCAAAAAATCCTTCAACATAAGCCTGACCTGCTGTATCGTGATGCACCTGTATCCCGTCTTTTTTGAGAGCGTTTTTCAAAGTTTTCAGGCGTTCCTTTACCACATGGGCGCTCTCCATAGGATGCCACTGAAAAGGGGTAAAGGCTTTTGGTACAAACGGCGACACGCTTAGGGAAATCTGTCCATGCTTAGAGAGCGCTCTCACTTCTCTGACAAGGTTTATAATCTCTGAAATATCAATGTTTGTTTCCGTAGGGAGTCCGACCATAAAGTAGAGTTTCAACAAATTGATGCCATTTTCAAAAATCAACTGGCAGGTGCTTATAATATCCTCGTGAGTGATTTTTTTATTTATAACACTTCTAAGGCGCTCAGAGCCTGCCTCCGGTGCAATAGAAACACTTTGTTTATCTTTCATAAGCGGTAGGATTTCAGCGCTTTTGCGGCTTGCCCGAAGGGATGTTATTGAAAACTCAACGCCTCCAGTGTTTAGTACATCCTCAAGGCGAGGATAATCGGTCAGTGAGGGGCCTATAAGTCCAACTTTCAGGCAGTTGGGTTTAACCCTGTCAATTTCCTCCAAAACTCTGGAAAGTTGTCGTTTGCGCGGCGGGTTGTATATTGATGAGATAGCACAAAACCTGCATTTCCACGGACAGCCCCTCATGGCCTCAACCAAGTACATATTTGAAAACTCGGTGTGTTCAGTAATAAGCTGAGAGGGTGTCTCAAGCGTATTTAGATCTTTGACATACACTCTTTTTACGTTAGAAGCGGTATCAGATGGTATGTAAAAACCGTCTTCAGAGCTTAGTGATTTTAAAAAATCCGATTTGCAGGTTGAATTTTTTAGTTTAGAGAAAAAACTCTCTATAAGCGGCTCACCCTCGCCGACACAGATAATATCAAAAAACGGTGCAAGCGGCTCAGGATTCATAAAAGCACACGGCCCACCCATAATAACAAGTGGATGAGTTTCAGTTCTGTCTTTGGCAAACACAGGGATTTTGGCAAGGTCAAGAATTTTTAAAACATTTATATAGTCATTTTCATAGGATACAGAAAAAGCAATAATATCAAACGATGTAAGCGGAGTGAGTGATTCATAGGAAAAGAGCACAGTATCGGTTCTTTTAAACTCGTTGTAAGTGTCCGGTTCAGGGAGAAAAGTGCGCTCGCATAGTGCATCATCCATTTTGTTAATGAGGGCATAGATTATCCTGAAACCAAGATTTGACATTCCCACGTGATAGGTGTTTGGGTAGGCAAGACAGACGCGGTGCTTACCGCCGTGGTTTTTTATAGTAACGCCAGATTCAGCCTCAGTAAGAGCCAGTATCTCATTCTTATAGCTGTATGGAAACCTCCCTGATTGAAACCTCTTAGCCAGCATGTGTAATGTATTTTACAAAGCCTCTGGTATAAAAGTATATAAGAGATGATTGCGCAGGTTAACCCTGATTTTTGCAGTTTCAAAGTAGCCTAAATTTTTTAAGTTAAAATGTGCAGATTTGGCATATACTAATCTTAGCGGCATTATTTTGGTAATTCTGTTCCAAAGTTATCGTTGATTTTCTATGTGTCATTTTAATTCCGAACTGTTATACTAAATTAGGACTGAAAGTGAGGGGATTTTGAGATGATTAAAGAGTTGGACAAAATTGAAGGGGTGGCAAGTAGTGCGGGGCTTCCCTTACCGCTTGCAAATGCTATCAGGACAATAGTTCAGGTGGCAAGACCCGACAAGATAATCCTCTTTGGTTCTTACGCCGCTGGCACACAAAACACCTACAGTGATTACGACCTTCTTGTTTTAAAAAAAAATCTAAAAGACCAGAGAAAGTTGGTGCAAAAGATATATCTGCACTTTAAAAATATTGGAGCTCCTGTTGATGTTTTAGCGTTAGACCTTGACAGATTTGCTGAGCTTAAAGATGACCCGTATATGATTTACTATGAGGCTGATAAAAATGGGAAGGTTATCTATGAAAAATATCCTGAAAGCAAGGGAATGGCTTAAAAGAGCGAAAAGTAACCTTGCCCGAGCTCGCCTCGGTAAGGTTACTGATGAAATACTATACGAGGATATCTGCTTTGATGCACAGCAAGCTGTTGAAAAGGCTATGAAAGCTGTGTGTGTCATTAACGAGATAAATTTTAACAGGGCTCACGACATATCCTACCTTATTGACTTGCTTGATACGGCAAACATAAAGCTACCCCAGAAACTACAACAAGCAAAAATCTTAACAAACTATGCTGTTGAAACACGGTATCCTGGTGATTATTTGCAGGTTGATAAAAATATGTACGAGGATGCATTAAAAATTGCCGAAATGGTTGTAAAATGGGTTGATGATAATTTGGAGAAAGAGCGTTGAGTAAATTCTATACCACTTAAATAAGGAGCAAGAAAGATATGTCAGACAAGATATTAATAACAACAGGCAATCTTGAACTAAAGGCGGAACTTAACGATTCTGAAACAGCAAAAAAATTAAAATCGTTGCTGCCGCTTCAATTTTCTATGAGCCGGTGGGGGGATGAGTACTACGGGGATTGCGGCATCAGGGTGGAGGCGGAGCCAGGAGCAAAGGTCGACATGGAAATTGGCGAGCTTGCCGTATGGCCTGTGGGACATGCTTTGTGCATATTTTTTGGCCCAACGCCTGTCAGTGTTGGTGATGAACTATAGTGGACCCCATTGTCAAGACCACTTTTTAGTGGACTTAAGGTATAGCCCTCTAAGAGGGTATTTAGTCTGTTAGTATAAGGGTAAGGGATAGGGTAATGCATCCTTACGCCGCCATCGCAAAATCAGAGCTTTTATAAACCTCGGCAGGTGTTTTGCCTCTAAGCGTAGAATGCGGACGCTCATTGTTATAAAAATCAAAATAGCTCCTTAGCGCTTTAATCAACTCATCAACAGTTTCATAATCTTTTATATAAACCTCCTCATACTTGACACTGCGCCACAGCCGCTCAATCATGATATTATCCATAGCCCGTCCTCTGCCATCCATACTTATCCGAATCCCATTGCTCTGAAGCACATTGATAAACGCTGCCCCTGTATACTGGCTGCCTTGATCTGTGTTGAATATCTCAGGACTGCCATAGAGCCTAAGGGCTCGCTCAAGGCTACTTACGCAAAAACCATCATCCATTGTCACTGACACCTCCCATGACAGCACATAGCGGCTATACCAGTCCATTACTGCTGTCAGATACACAAAGCCATGTCTCATTCGAATATACGTTATATCACTGCACCAGACTTGGTTGATGATAGTAATATCTAATAATCGCAGTAGATAAGGGTAAACTTTATGTTGCTTATTCCGTACTGTCGTTCTTTTTCTGGGTGCTATAGATACAAGACCCATCAACATCATCAAACGCTTTACTCGCTTGCGATTTACTTTATATCCTGCTCGGAAAAGAATGTAAACCATTGTGCGGCTTCCATACCATGGATGCATTGTGTACTGCTCATCTATTGCCCTCATCACCTTCAAATTCTCCTCGCTCTCCGGTACTGCCTGACGATAATAACTGGAGCGTGGAAGGCTTAGCAGGTTACACTGCTGACGAATACTCAATTCCTTATTTGCTGGCTCTATCATCGCTCGTTTCTCACTTACCGTTGCGCAAGTAACAGGCTCTTTTTTTTTAGCCAGTCCACTTCTACTTGCAACTTCCCTATTTGACTATATAACCGCTCTCGCTCTGATTCATATGCCGCCTGAGAATTTTCTTGCACTCCATTAAATAACGTTGACGCCCCTTCTACTAAATGCTTTTTCCATTCATTCACCTGGTTCACATGAATATCAAATTCCTGCGCTATCTCATTGGCTGTCCTCTGACCTTTGAGCGCTTCTATTGCTACTTTTGCTTTGTACTCTTTGCCAAACTTCCGTCTGTTTTTCATTTTATCCTCCCATTCATTACAACCAGCTCTATCTTAACTGATTGTCTCATATTTGGGATCCACTATAAACCCAGAGCTGCGTCTTCGGTTAATCCAGTAGGAAAGCTGATTGATGATCCATCACCACTAAGAATACTTAAAGATGTTATTAAAGTAACATTCTCTAACATAAAGTAATCTTGAAGTTTTTAAAGAAATTCTACGACTGGGTTTTGCACTGGGCTTATACATCATACGGAGTGCCGGCGCTCTTCATTCTGTCATTTGCCGAATCTGCGTTTTTACCGATTATGCCGGAGGTTATCCTGTTTCCGCTATGCCTCTCCCGCCACAAAAAGTCATTTTACTATGCCTTTGTCTGCTCAATATCCTCAGTGCTTGGCGGGTTGTTTGGTTATCTCATAGGGCTTGAGTTTTGGAGTATCGGGCAGAAAATAGTTTTTCATTACATGACACACGAGAAATTTGAATCAGTGCGCCTTACATATCATACCCACGAGGCTTGGGTAATTTTTTTAGCGGCACTTACCCCCGTGCCTTATAAGATTTTTACTATCGCTGCGGGATTTTTCAGAGGAGACCTTGTAGTATTTATCATAGCCTCCGTTTTAGGCAGAAGCGCTAAGTTTTTTATACTTGTCGCTCCATTTTATTTTTTTGGTCCAGGTATTAAATCCCGCATAGAAAAGTCTTTTCATATCATAGGGGTTTCCGTTATAATAGCCATTGTAGTCATTATCTTAATAATAAAGCTGGTGAGGAAATGAAAGAACGAAAGGTATCCGTAATAGGTGCAGGTAATGTTGGAGCAACAACGGCTCAGTTGCTTGCTATGGGCGGCTTGTGTGATGTCGTACTGTTTGATATTGTGGATGGAATGCCACAGGGCAAAGCTCTTGATATTTCTGAAGCGTGTCCGCTTTGGAATTCCTCAGCCACTGTGTTTGGCACAAATGATTATGCTGCAATTAAAGGCTCTGACATCGTTGTTGTAACTGCCGGAATGGCGAGAAAACCAGGTATGTCAAGAGATGATCTGCTTAAAATCAATGCCGGAATCGTAAGCGGCGCTGCTGCTGAGATTTTAAAACATGCGCCAGATTCTATCGTCATAGCGGTAACAAACCCGATGGATGTTATGGCTCACCTTGTGCTAAAGACAACAGGTTTTAAGCCAAATCGGGTGATGGGAATGGGTGGGGTATTGGACGCTGCAAGGTTTTGCTCATTTGTTGCCGCAGAACTTAAAGTATCCCCTGAGGTTATAAACTCAATGCTGATGGGTGGTCATGGGGATCAGATGGTACCGCTTCCCAGATTTACCACTGTCAGGGGGATACCAGTTACGGAGTTATTACCTAAAGAGAAAATTGATGCTATTGTAGAGCGAACCAGAAACGGAGGGGCTGAAATCGTGGCGCTGCTTAAGACTGGGAGCGCCTACTATGCGCCTGCCGCCTCAATTTATGAAATGGTCAAGTCTATTTTGCTTGATGAGCGAAAAGTGCTTCCCGTCTCCTGCTGCCTTGAAGGACAATACGGGGTTGACCACGTGTATGCCGGAGTTCCCGCTGTCTTAGGCAGCGGCGGAGTAGAGAAAATCATTGAACTTAAACTTAATGATGATGAGATGAGCGCTTTTATGAAATCTGTTAATGCAGTAAGAGAGCTTGTAAAGTCAATAAGTTAGATACTATAAGTTAAATATAAAGAATATAAGGAGAATACCAGATGCAAAGAACGCTTTCAATAGTGAAACCTGACGGGGTTAAGAAAAACCTTATAGGAGAGCTTATCGGACGGTTTGAAAAACAGGGATTTAGAATAGTTGCGCTAAAAATGATACATATGTCTAAAAGAGAAGCCGAGGGGTTTTATATCGTGCACAAGGCACGGCCGTTTTATGGTGAGCTGACCACTTTTATGTCCGAAGGGCCGGTTGTAGTTATGGCAATTGAGGGAAACGGAGTGATAGATAAAGTGCGTGAATTGATGGGAGCGACTAACCCAAAAGACGCTGCACCAGGCACGATAAGAGCTGATTTTGCTGATAATGTTGAAAGAAACATTGTACACGGCTCAGATTCAGCGGAGTCCGCATCTTTTGAAATTCCATATTTCTTCTCAGCGCTTGAAATTGTAGGCTGATGAGTAAAATTCTTTTTCTGAATCCTTGAGTTTGTGCTTGACGTACCCAAAGACGGCGAGTTTAAGCTAAATTATACGGTTTCTATTGGAATTACAAAAAAAGTGAGTATTAATCCGCAGATGACGCAGATGGACACAGATGAAAAAATCTGCGAGAGTCTGTGCAATCTGCGGATAAATCCTTTCTCTGTATCCTTTCTTATGATTTTTTGATGTTATAGAAAAACTTTTAAAAAAATACTGCAAAAACAACCACCCAAACCCAACAAAAAAACTCTTGACATATACCGAACAAATGTATTATAGTACAATTGTACGCTATACATAAGGAGGCAGCAACGTGGCAGGAGTTGGAAAGGAAATGACGCTCAGGCAGAGCGAAGTCCTTGAGTTTATAAAGGGACATATCACAACGATAGGGTATCCCCCGACAATACGGGAGATATGCAGCCAGTTTGGTTTTTCAAGTCCGGTATCGGCTAAGCATCACGTGGATGCCCTTAAGAGAAAGGGTTATCTACGACAGGAGCCGCTTAAACAAAGAGCGCTTGAGGTATCCGGCATGAGAATGCCAAACCTGCAAAAAATCCCGCTGATTGGCACCATACGGGCTGGGCATCCAATCCTTGCCGTTGAAGACATAGAGGAGTATCTTGATATAGACGCAAGCCTTTTTAACCTGACGTCCGGTTTTGCCCTGAAAGTTAAAGGGGACAGCATGAAAGATGCCGGCATACTTGAAGGAGACATCGTGTTTGTGGATAAGGACAGGCCTGTTGCAAACGGTGACATTGGCATAGCTCTGATAGGGGATGAGGCAACGGTTAAGAGGATATACAGAGAGGGTGCGACTGTAAGATTAGTGCCGGAAAATAAAGACATGGAGGCTCTCACAGTGGCTGCCCCAGATGTGCAGATAATCGGTAAGGTGGCAGGCGTTGTAAGGAGGTTCTAATGGTGTACGTTGGAGAGCGAATCGCTGTACTGGCCACATTTGGAGGCGAAAGAAAACTAAAACCGTTAAAGTTTAAATGGTCAAACAACACGGTGGAAATAAAAGAGATAACGTACTTTTGGCAGGACAGGGAGGGAGATGCCCGGGTTTATCACTTTTCTGTAACCGATGGATGCGCCGTCTATGAGCTGAGTTTTAACAGCCTTTCAATTGTGTGGACTTTGGAGAAAGTTGAGGCATGATGCCAAGCCGCATTCTATCGCCTAACTTCGTTGGCCTGCGTCAAAAGCTCCTCAACGTACTAAAAGTACGCCTGCGTCGCTTTCTCCTTGCCGCCTCGCTATGCTCTGCCTGCGACCTGGCATGAGAATTATAATGCTGATAGATATGGATGCCTATTTTGCATCAATTGAGCAAAAGTCTAATCCGCATCTTTTGGGAAAACCGATAGGAGTAATCGGCTCAGGTAAAAGAACGATAATCACTACGGCATCTTACGAGGCCAGAGCGCACGGAGTTAAGACAGGCATGAATATCTACGAGGCTAAATCGGCATGTCCTGAGATTATCCTTGTTGTCGGAAACAACAGAAAATACACCCACACTTGCTCGGAGCTATCCAAAATCTATAAGAAGTACACCCCCGATGTCGAGGTATATTCGGTGGATGAGGCGTTTCTTGATGTGACCGACACAGAGCATCTATTTGGCGGGGCAATGAGGATAGGGGCGGAGATAAAATCTGAAATCAAACGAATATTTGGAATAAATGCAACAATAGGGATAAGTTATAACAAGCTGATGGCAAAACTCGTGTCAGATTTATCAAAACCTGATGGACTTAGGATGTTAACAAAAGAGGATACGGCAGCGGTGCTTGCAGATCTTCCCACGAAAGAACTCTGGGGAATAGGCAGACACACGGCAGAGAAATTAAAGGCGATAGGAATAAACACCTGTGGAGAGCTTGGGCGTGCCTCATCGTCAATGCTAAGGAGCTGCTTTGGAATAATTGGAGAGCGTCTTAAGGCTATGGGACAGGGGATTTATGACTCATCAGTATCGGCTCAAGGACTGCATGGCGCTGAAACGAAATCCATAGGGCACAGTATGACTTTGCCCGGAGACATCTGGAGAAAGGTTGAAATTGAGGCATACCTGCTAAAACTTTCAGAGATGGTTGGAGCACGGGCGAGGAAACATAAATATATGGGTTCAGTCATCACTGTAACCATACGGTATAAAAGTTTTGAAACCTACACAAGGCAAAAGAAATTGAAAGTGCATACAAATGACTCTCACAGCATATTTTTGACCGCTATGGAGATAATCAAAGAGCAGCGGCTTAAAGAACCGATACGTCTGCTTGGCGTGAGTCTTTCGGGGCTAACTGAAGACACGGGGCAGGTTTCATTATTTGAGGCAAGTAACAAAAGACGAGCGCTTCTTGATGCCGTGGACAGTATAAATGACAGATACGGACGAGCTACCGTAGGCTGGGCACTTTATGCGCTGATGGAAACCGGTCCCGGCGTTATATCCCCGGCATGGAGACCACATGGCATACATAAGGGTTATATCTGATAGATAGCACCTTGACTTTTCTTTATCTTCAATCGGTAAAATAAGAGCGTAAAGGAAACGTTATGGAATCAAATAAAACAGTAAAATATTCACTTTTACCCAAAAGACTCACTCCAGGGGACAAAATCGGCATCGTTTGCCCGTCAAATGAAATCTCAGGTCAAAAACAAAAAGAAGAGCTGCATAGAGGCATCAAGTTTTTTGAAGATATAGGATTTGAAGTTGAAACAGGGAAGAGTATATATTCAACAAACCCTTATGACAGAGCGGATGATATAAATGAGTTTTTCCTGCGGCATGATATTAGTGCAATATTTTCGGCTCAGGGCGGCGACACCGCAGAAAGAGTACTTGAATTTATTGACTGGAGCACTGTAACCAAAAACCCAAAAATATTCATGGGATTAAGCGATGTAACGGTTTTTCTAAATGCGATTTTTACAAAAACCTCACTGATAACATTTCACGGCGGAGATGTAAGATACCATTTTGGTAGAAACCCTACCGGATACGACAAGTCTGAGTTTACAAGCCGTCTCATTAACGGTTGTAGCGGCAATATAAACCCATCAGGCGACAGAAAAACCATTCGGGGCGGTACGAGTTGCGGAAAACTTCTGGGCGGTAATCTGAGATGTCTCCTAAAACTTGCAAACACCCCGTTTTGGCCTGACTTCACTGGTGCCATTCTCATGCTTGAAGCCCTCACAATGGATGAATTACGATGTACTGAGTATTTTAAAATTCTGCGTCAAAAAGGAGTCTTTGATAAAATCTCAGGAGCCATTGTCGGATTTGTCTATTCTATGGAGATTGAAAATCCAAGTGCGTCACAGATGGAGGATATTTTGTTAAGGGAGACCGGAGATTATGATTTCCCGATTTTAAAAGTAAGGGATTTTGGCCACGGCTGCCCCAACACGGTGTTACCCATAGGCGCAGGGATTGAACTTGACGCCGATAATAAAACTTATTATTGCCTTTGTAGTTAACTCCGTTAATAAAAGACTGGATTCCTGCTTTCGCAGGAATGACAAGGAAAAGAAGAGTGACAGAGAGAGAAAAGCATCTCCCCTTTTGTCATTCCCGCCTCCGAGCGGGAATCCATTTTTTTCTGTATTGCTAATAGTTTTTTTAGTAGATATCCCGTTGCTTGCGGCGGGGAGCTTCACTGTCTTTTTCTTATCTCCATATACAATTTGAAATTAATACTTTTTTGTGCCAGTTCTGAATTTGGGTCCTTCTCAATTACGGAGTCAAAATATGCGCTGGAGCTTTTAAAGTCATTGAGTTCCAGGTAGCAAAGTCCCAGGTTAAAGTTTATCTCTTTGATTTCGGTTGCATACTTTAGTGACTCTATAAACACCTCAATAGCTCTGCGGGTAAGCTGCTCCTTGCGTGCGGGATCGTCAGATATCTGAGAGGCTGTCTTCATGTACAAGTAGCCAAGATTGTTATATGAGCCAAGATTACCGCGGTTTTCCTTTAAAGAATCTATAAGGAGAGATTCAGCTTTTTCATAGTTTTTTTTATCCATCTCAACAAGCCCAAGGGAGTTAAGCACTATTGATTTCTTTTCACGGCTTAACTGTTTAAAACTAAGGGCTGCCGTTAATTGTTTTTCAGCCTCAGGGAAATTATGACTTCTTATCAGAGCTATCCCGTAGTTGGTTTTAGTTATAACGGAATGCGGATTTTTCTTAGCGGCATCCTGCCAAAGGGAAAAGTCCGAGCGCCAGTCAAGTAGGCGGTCATACGTCAGAAGCGCATAGGTTAAAAGAATAACAAAAAGCAGTGACATTCTTAACCTCCTGCTTACGCTGCTTGCGGCAGAGTTTTCTGCTTTCGGATATAAAATCATAGCAAGCAAAACACAAAATCCCGCTGAGGGAAGATACAGGTAGCGCTCACCAATAGGGGCGGCTATCTGAGAAACGGCTATAGTAAGCGAGGGTAACAGTGTTATTATAATCCATAGCAGCCAAAACAATAAGAAAAACATTCGTTTTGCTGCTAAAAATACTAACAAAATAACCGGTAACGCAAATAATACATAGTACCATAAGCCTGATGGCAGCTCGGGAATTATGTTTAGATTCCATGGGCACAGCAGTTTTTCATAGTAATAGCTGGCAGCGTATATGATGTTTTTAACGGCTGAGTACGAGGAGGCGTCTTTGCTTAAAAAAGCTCCTGATGTGCCAGGCGCTTTAAACAACTCCATCAACCAGCCAAATCTTCTCAAACACATATATACAGTTAAAGATATGGCCATAGAGGCACAGACCATGGCGATACTCTTTTTAGGCGCTTTGACAACAAGTGAGTATGCTAAAGCGATTACTACAAAAACAACTGCATTTTCCTTAGAAAGAATGGCAAACAAGAAAAACACAGAAATAAGAAAAAGTCCCTCTCGCTTTCTTTCGTGCAAATAAACCATTAGGGCAATAAAGGCAAACAAAAAGAAAAATGTGGCAAGCAAATCTGTCCTGTCTGAAATCCAGGCAACTGATTCGGTGTGTATCGGATGTAACGCAAAGAGAAGTGCACAGAAAAGAGATATGCCCATGTAATCGCCGTTAAAGCCGCTCCGGTTCTTTAAGGCATTAGAGGCAGCAATATACAGAAGCACTGAGTTTAAAGCATGTATTATGACATTGTGCACGTGGTATCCAAAAGCATTGATATGCCACAGTGTATAGTCCAGAGACAGAGAAAGGATGGTTATCGGTCTGCAGTATAAACCAGTGTTTATAAATATATCATAAGGGTTTTTCTTGTTAACGAGTATGGCACCTTTGATTATCTCCTCGTCATCCCATATCAGACCGCTTTTAAAAGTAGAAATGTAGATGATAACTGAGACTACAAAGACAATGGCAGCATAGATTGAGTGTCTCTGATAATCTTTTCTATCTGCTTGCATGTTTATCTTCTGTGGCAACGATACCCTTGTTTATGTGATAAATAGTGTCAGACATCTCGTTTAATAACTTCTTATCGTGTGAAACTATAATAATGCCCCTTCCGTTATTTTTAAGCCACTTTGCTCTTTCTATGCACTTAAGTTGAAAATGCTCGTCCCCTACGGTTAATATCTCGTCAAAGAGAAATATTTCCGCAGAGCTGTGAACAGCTATTGAAAAACCCAGCCTTAGGTGCATTCCCGATGAGTACTTCTTAATAGGCATGTCTATGAAGTCGGCAAGTTCGGAAAATTCAATTATACTGTTAATCTTATCTTTAATCTCTCGTATTGTCATACCGATAATAGCGCCGTTTATATAGATATTCTCTCTGCCTGTCAGATCAAGATGAAACCCTGCGCCAAGCTCTATCAGAGGCGCCACCATGCCTCTTTTTACAACCTCACCCATAGTTGGGTAGGTAACAGAGGCGATGAGTTTTAGTATTGTTGATTTACCTGCTCCATTTGGGCCATAGAACCCTATGCACTCACCTTTGGAAAGATTAAAGTTAACATCCGAAACTGCCCAAAATTCGCCATCCTGCAGGTCTTCACGACGGGTGCGTTTAAATACGTTAAAGAGGTCTTCTCTTATGGAACGATGAAAGGTCTCTCTGTAGTTGTATTTTTTCCATACGCTTTTTAGCTCTATAAGTGAATCAGATGACATCGGCAAAGGCACGTTCTATTTTAATAAAATACCTGTACGCTAACTTGTAAGACAGTGCCACAATGCCGCCCACTAAAAAAAATTGCCAGTAAACAATGTCTCTGCCTTCAAGCACACATCGGCGCATATTTTCTATTATAAACGTCAACGGGTTAAGAAACAGGAAGAGTTTTATTTTCATATCAAGTTTATCAATGGAATACATCACGGGAGAGGCAAAAAACCACAGCTGCAGCAAAAACGCAGTGGCAAGTTTAACATCTCTGTAGTAAACATTAAGACCGGAGAGGAAAATAGACACAGACGTTGTAAAGAGCACCAACATAGCGGTAAGCGGAATCATCCACAAAGCCAGCCATGACACTTTTATCTGATAAATAACTAAAAATACAACAAAGAGTGCCGCTGCTATCAAGTAGTCTATAAAAGCAACCGCAATACCGGAGATGGGCAGGATTTCACGCGGAAAATATATTTTTGTAATCAGCTGGTACTGTGATGTCAGACTTGGGATGGAATAGTTTAAGGACGAAGAAAAAAAAAGCCACGGTAGTAGCCCCGCATAAAAGAACAACATCTGAGGGTAAGACGAGTTTTGTACTTTCATTACGTAAGAGAAAATGAACAAAAACAACAGCATCATGCTCAAAGGCTGCACTAAAGCCCACAATATCCCTATCGAGGATTGACGATACCTGACCGTAAATTCTCTCCAGACAAATATAAGCAGCAAATCCCTGTACTTTGTTAGTCTCGTAACGTTCCATTGTGATGACTGATAGTGTCATCGGCGTTCGGATATTTTGTTCTAATGTTTCAGCCTTTAGTTAACCACACTATCGTTTTTTTTTTCAAGATGATTGTTTTTATCTATTAAATATGTTATTATGCGAGGTGGGTGTTTTAAGTCTATTTATTTTAAGTTTTAGCGCAGGGGGTGGCGTTTGAAAAAACGCATATCTGTAGATGATTTGAGGCCGGGGATGTTTCTTGACGCTCTTGATGCAACGTGGTATCAGAGCCCCTTTGTAAAGACCCGTTTTGAAATAACCGGTGATGATCAAATTAAAAAAATAAAAGACGCCGATATAACCTTTGTATTCATAGATACAGACAGGGGGCTTGACGTACATAGTGGTGAGGAGACTTTAATAAGCAAAACGGTGGCCATTGAAGATAATGTAATTAAATCTCCGCCAAGACACGTAAGAGACTCAGAGGTGGCAGCTCAAAAGCCAGACACACGAATTGAACCAACGCTTGAGGAGTATATAAAAAAGAAAGAAGCACTCTTCCAAATTGACCGCTCAAGTATAATCTCAGGGAGTTATGTTGACTTTACACTCTTTGGTAAATCCAATATGAATATAGATTCCCTTATAGAATATAAGGGTAAGGATATTCAGGTAAATGAATCTGCACTGGTTAACTACTGTGAACTTATGATAAAACCAGAGGACATTCCCAGATATAAGACTTATATCAAGGATGCAGCTAAGGCGGTTGGAGGCTCTCAGGAGACTAAGCACATGCTGGTTAAGGAAAATGCGAGGATGTGCATAAAGGAGCTTTTTGATAATCCTCACAATGATGAGAACATAGAGCAGAGTAAAGAAGTGACAGAGGGCATTATAGGTGCAATATTGGAGAGTAAGGGGCTTATAACAAATCTGCTTACTATAAACAAGAAAGACTTCTACACATACTCCCATTCGGTAAACCTAAGCGTACTTTGTGTAGCCACAGCCGTATCCTCAGGTGTTACAAATGATGATGAGTTATTTGCAATTGGGATGGGCTGCCTGCTTCATGACATTGGGAAAACCACAATTCCGCCTGAGATTATGGCTAAACCTGTTGCTAAGCTGACCAAATTTGAAGCAGATATATTTAAAGAGCACGTGGCTGAGGGTTATAACATAATGAAGCTCTACAAGGGGATATCTGAAGCTACAGCGTATCCGCTTTTAGAGCATCACGAAAAAGTCTCAGGGACGGGCTATCCACATGGGCTCACCGGTGCTAAGATGCACACCTCGGGAAAAATAGCTGCTGTGGTTGATCTCTATGATATTCTGACAACGTCAAGGCCAGGGTACAAAGGAATGTCAGCTTTTGAAGCCCTGTCTCATTTACGCTCACTAAGCGCCGATTATGATCCAGATGTGTTAAAGGAATTTATCAAAATCCTGGGTAAAACCACACTGTAATTCATTCCGATGTGTTTTATTTATGCACAATTCTCATTTAGTTAATTCTGAAAGAGGGGTTTATATCATCCATGTTTCAGTTTAAAAGGACTGGATTCCCGCTCGTAGGCGGGAATGACAAAGGAGGGTCGCCAATTCTGTTGTTTTCTATAATTCTCTTTTCTTGTCATTCCTGCGAAAGCAGGAATCCAGTTTTTTGTTTGGGAGTTAACTGCATATTTAATTTACGCAATAGTGCTATGTGTAATTCTGTGTCCTATAAACTGGTTTTGACTCAAAGTTCCCTACAATGTTAAAATAGTTGCAGTATTATAAGTCATCAAAAATAAAACGGGGGGAGCACAATGAAAAAGCGATTTAGCGTAATCCTAGTATTTTTAATTATCTTGTTACTCCAACAGATAGGTTTAACTATAGCATCAGATACTGCAGACACGGCTACAAAAGTAAAACAGGCAGTGCCGTTTTCAGAGACAACTTTCACTGAAATGAAAAACAAGAATGAACAGTCCCCATCAAATGCAGCACAACACAGAGTAATACACAGAAGATTAACCCCTTATTTGCATAAACTAAACACTGGCAGCTCAACATCGTCTAAAACCGGTGGTGCAGTATTGGCTCCAGCCGCTGAGGCTCCGGCTCTTACCGGTAGTTTCACCGGTATGAGCGCCAGTAACGTTGCCCCTCCGGATACTATGGGGGCAGCCGGCCCTAACTATTTGGTTAGTATGACAAACGGAGGACTTGCTATTTATACAAAATCATCGGGAGCACTTTACAGTAAGGTAACGCTGGCATCTTTTTGGTCTTCTCTCGGTACTACTGTTGCCTCAGACCCCTATGATGTTAAGGTAATGTATGACCAGTTCAACAGCAGATTTATTGTGTCATCTGTAAGTGGTGAGTCGGGACCAAATTCTTATCTTCTTATCGGTGTATCGGCAACCAGCGACCCCACCGGCACCTGGTACATGTGGTCAATAAAGGTGTCTTTAAATAACGGCACAACTGTGACCAATAACTGGGGAGATTATCCGCAGTTGGGTTTTGACCAAAACTACGTTTACGTCACACTAAATATGTTTGACAATACTGATAATTATCAATACGTAAAAGTAATTGCCATAGCCCAGAGCCAGCTAACATCCTCTCACTCAACCCTGACATGGACTGAATTAGTAAACCCATCAGGCACCTACTTTGCCTTACAGCCGTGCCATGTCTTTGGCACTTCACAGTCTCATTACTTTCTTGAAGAGGGATATTATGGCTCAGGAAACTCTATTTCAGTTATAGCTGCCACTGATGCGCCTGTTTCAGAAAGTACCGATGGGAATGCTTCAAGCGGAATAACCAGATACATTAAAGTCTATAATTTGAGTTTTTCCGGAAACACCTCTGTCTGGACTGACAAGGGCTATGTACAAGTACAAAATACTTACCCCACATTAGATATGCCTTCTGCCTCACAACCTGGCACTAATTATACTATTGACACAGGGGATACGCGTATGTTAAGTTCTGTTTGCCGCAATAGTTATATATGGGCATCTCACACAGTAGGCAGCTCTGATAACACGAAAACCGAGGCGGCATGGTATCAGATAGATCCGTCAAAAGCATCCTCAACCGTATCCTCAATTGGTACTACCACTTCTGAGGGGCGGGTTAAAGACACCACGCTTTCGTACTTTTATCCATCCATTGCTGTTGACTCAAGCAACAACGTTGCACTGGGCTTTAGCGGCTCATCCAGTTCCACATATGGCAGCGCATACTACACTGCCAGGAATTCTACCGATGCAGCCGGCACTATGCAAAGCGTTGCTACACTTAAGGCAGGAGCGGGCACGTATATCTGTAACTTTTGCGGCTCTACAACAAGCCGGTGGGGAGACTACAGTGCCACAGTTGTTGATCCATCGGATGAGTCTTTCTGGACTTTACAGGAATATGCTCCAGGGGGCACTAACACGTGGGGAACATGGTGGGGACATTTTTCTATGTCGTCATCGTCATCAGGGTCGCTTACTCATACACTCACTGCGCCAACTACAACAACAGTATCCCGCGGCGGTAATTTGGGACCGTTTTCCTCATCCATTGTAAACACGACAAGCTCCACCTATTACATGTACGCTTATATTTATACACCTTCAGGCAGTTGGTTTGTTCAAAATAACGGACAGACAATATCAGCCGGACAAACACTCTCTGCAACTAATCTAAATATGTTTGTCCCTTTTGCTGCACAAACAGGCACATATTACTATTTTGAGGTAGTCTATGATTCAAGCTGGAACACGTACGAGTACAAATATTTTACTTACACTGTCTCTTGAGAGTAATGAAAGTAGGTGAGATAATTGACTATGAGTAATACCAAGTTACACGCTAAACTGTAATGATAAAGATGAGATTACCACGTCGCTAACGCTCCTCGTAATGACGGATAAAAAAAGTAATATCCCCCCGCCGTCATTGCGAACCCCCGAAGGGGGTGTGGCAATCTCCTCTGTTTACTATGATATTTAGTTTTATCTTTGAATGCAACTCAGTATAAGGGCAGATGGAATACCGATTCCTGAGCCTCAAACATGTGTAGATTATGTAGAGTTTTGAAGAAAAATCCTTATTTCTTCTCTTTAGGTTTTACGGTTTTATTGTCAGTGTGAGGTGGTGTTTCTTGCTCGGCTATAATATCAGAAAGTGTTACGTTATCTGGGGTGTCTTTTACGATATACGGTGAGTCAGGGTAATTCTTCTTAAGCAGTGCATATTTATCCTGTGCCTCCTGACCTTTGCCCAATTGGGTTAAAAGAAGAGCCCACTCATGCAGGGCTGCGTCCTTATATGATTGGGAGGGTAGGGCATAGAGAGATTTCAGAGCTTCAAGCGCTTTCTCAAAGTCCTTTTTTTCCTTGTAGATATTGAATAACTTAAAATAGGAAAGAGGTAGAATTTCATTGTTTTGTGCATATCTTGCATTCAGATCAAGCAAAAGTTTAACGGCCTCATCAGGCTTTCCAAGCTCATCAGTGCAGACGGCCATGTAAAGCAACGCTACAGGGGAGGGTTTTAAACTGTTAGAGCGTTGGAATGCTTCAAGGGCAGCTTTAAGACGCTCGGCTCGGTCAGCGCCTTGTGCCGAGTAATAGCTGGCATATCCTGTCGTTTTCTGTTTTTCTGCCTCTGATGCAGAGTATTTCATATACCCTGTGTAGGCAAGGGCTGCAATCACTAAAACAGCTGTTATCACAGCCGCTATGTGTATTTCCTTTTTCTGTTTTTCGTAGAAAGAACTTAGTTCGTGAAGAGTTCCCTTTATTTCATCGCTGTGTTTGGCTGATGCTTTTTTCTTGATTTGTTTTGGCATTTAGTACTCCAATCGTTTTTTTATTTCAAGTTTTGAGACTATATCTTCCGAGTTTTTAAATATTCCTGGTATTTCGCTTTCCCCAATGCCTGCTGCCAGCAAAATCCTCTCAGCCATAGAGCGGTCTGTAAGGTCTTGCGGTGCATGGGTATCCGTGTTAATTACCAAAGCAGCCGAGTGTTTAAGAGCCATCTTTGCAACATATCCGTTTGCAATGCTGTGTCCTTTTCTTGCCGTAATTTCAAGAGCCACACCACGCTCTTTGGCTCGTATTACATCCTCCTCTGCAATAAGACCAGGATGAGCAAGGATATCAACCCCTGCCTCTATGGCAGCACGATTAGTGCCTTTTCTTACCGGTTCGACTATTGTCTCTCCATGCACTAATACCACCTTAGCGCCCAATGAGCGTGCCTCTTTTACTATATCGGCTATCATCTCAGGCGGCACATGAGTTATCTCAACCCCCGGTATTACCATGATTGACCAGCACCGGTTTAAATCATTAGCCACTCGTACGATATTTGGCACTACGGATGTCAGATTTGAAGTATCCACGTGATCGGTTATTGCAATGGCTTTATAACCATGGTCAGCGGCACGCGCAACAAGCTCTGAGGGAATCAGCTCGCCGTCACTAAATATGCTATGGGTGTGCAGGTCTATCATAATACAAAACTATTATACGCAATTGCAGGCACTTTTATGCAAGTACCTGTTTGCGATTTTTTATATATCTGTCCATCTCTCCGGTATAAATATCTTATCGTAACTTGCCAAAGCAAATCTGTCTGTCATACAAGCTATGAAATCACGCGCTATCGTGTGGTTGTGGGCGTCCGTCTCGGATGGGATGTGCTCTGTTATTAAATCTACATTTTCAAGATAATAGCCATATAGGCTCTCAAGAATATGTTTTGCTTTTGTAAACTCGCTTTTTAACCTGTCACTTTCATAAACTCTTTCGTACAAAAACGCCCTTAGTTTATACACGGCGCCCAAAACCTGTTCACTCATGCTTAATGAATCAAGGTTTCTGGCTATGGTGTTATAGATTAGGTCTGTCACCATCGTGTTTATTCTTTTAGCGTGAGTGTCGCCTATGACAGCTGTGATATTTTCTGGAATATCAGTTTTTTTTATAACCTCAGCCCTTAGAGCATCGTCAAGGTCATGGTTAACGTAGGCGATTATATCTGAAATACGAACAACCTGACCCTCAAGCGTTTCAGCCATAGTAGCGTCATTGTCAGGCAGGATGCTGCCCTTGCCTTTAGAGTGTTTTATTATGCCGTCTCTGACCTCGTGTGTGAGATTGAGTCCTTTACCGTCTTTTTCTATGAAATCAACCACTCTGAGACTCTGCACGTAGTGGTCAAATCCTCCCGGGTGAATTTTTCTTAAAACAGTCTCGCCGGCGTGTCCAAACGGGGTGTGCCCGAGGTCATGTCCGAGGGCAATAGCCTCCGTGAGGTCTTCGTTAAGTCTTAGGGCACGCGCTATGGTTCTGGATATTTGAGAGACTTCAAGCACATGAGTGAGGCGTGTCCGGTAGTGATCCCCTTTGGGGGCCAAAAAAACCTGTGTCTTATGTTTAAGGCGGCGAAAAGATTTAGCGTGGATTATTCTGTCTCTGTCACGTTGAAAGCAGGTACGAATTTCCCCCTCTTGTTCCTCACGCTGACGCCCCCTGCTGTTTACGCTTAAACAAGCACGCTGATTTAAAATTGTACGCTCTATTTGCTCAGTTTGCTCCCTTATTGTCATAGCTGGCTTATTGCACATGGGACAGGATTTAAATACTGCATATTTGTACGTTTAAACTACTTGCGTTTTTGGATAGCCATTATGGCCTGGTTTCTGAGGGTTTTAATAAGGGTCAACTGATGCGGAGGGATTTGTATCTCACCGGCTCTATGCTTATCTGCATAAATTAACCCTATGGGCTTATTGTTAACAACTATCGGAAGGAGCAAAAAAGTCTGAGCATTGATGTATTTCCTGTACCAATCGGGAATACGAGATTTAAAACGCGGATCATTTATGTTACCTATGACAACATCTGTGTTGCGTAAAATTGCAAGATTAAAAATGTCAGAGGCGTCAGTTAAAGTAAATCTGAATCTCTTTACTATCTCATCTGTATCTGTGCCAAAACCGAAACGCGCAACCATTTCAGTGCCGCCGGTTGTTCCAATGTTTTTTATACAAATCAAAACCCTTGAAAAGCTCATTCCCCTGAACATTATCTCAAGAATTGTCCGTAGTATATCATTTATAGAGGTGTTTTCCATAAGGGAATTTGCCACCTCCTGAATACCGTTAGATAACACCTCATCAGGGGTCTCAATTGGCTCCTTTTCGTCAGCGCCGCCCATAAGCCGGATAAACTGAGTGTCGTCAAGCTCTACATTTTCCTCATCTGTGGGAGAGACCATAACACCCTCTGACACATCATCCAACTGGGCATCGCTAATCACGCCGCTAATTTTTTTAAGAAAATCACTCTCACCGATGCTTAACTTCATAGTCCTGACAAATGTGCCTAAATCCTTAAGCGCTGTGTCCATTATCCCAGTTATCTCTTTTTCAGAAAACTGGAAACAATCGGCATAACGTTTAAGAATGTTTTTTAGCACCTGTGGGTTTGCCTTAATCTCAGCCATCTTATCACAGATTTCGGTAGATACATTTACAAGTGTTTTTATCTTATCGTCGTGTGTTACAGGAGCAGTTACGGGTCCGGACGGAATCTTACGCATGGCAGCTATTAGTTTATCAGGCAGATTCCATGTCTGTGCCATAGCAACGGCAATGTCCTCGTACGTTGCTCCCAGCACCTCCTTAGCTGCGCTATGCTCGGTAAGGTTTGATACGGTCATTTCCTCTCTGATTTTCTTCCTGTGTTCTGGCAGATAAAAAGAAACGAGAAGCCGTCCAAGGTTGTGGAATATAGAGCCTAAGAATGCCTCCTCAGTGTCTTCAATGCCTATTTTTGCAGCCATACCCTTTGCAATCAGCCCGGACATAAAAGTAGCCAGTACGGTTTCTTTAAGCTCTTTGGCAAGATTTTTGTTGGTCAGGTTTTCAAATAAGAGAAGCGTAACAGCAGCGCTTTTCACCTGTTCGTAGCCAAGCACAAACACAGCGCGCGATATAGTGCCGATTTTTCCCCCAAGCTGGTAATTTATATAAAACACACTGTTTACAAGTTTGAGGAGTTTACTTGTCAGAGCGAAATCGTCTAAGATAGTGCTTGTCAGCTCTGTTATTGATGTGTCATTTGCCGATGAGGTTTGCTTCTTAACGATATCAATAGTGCGCGTCATAGCTGGAAAGTCATTTCTTTCCTTAGCACGGCTCATAAGGAGCTCTATTGTTTTTTGTTTTGAGGCCTGTACATTACTCATCACAGTGTCTCACATCTTCAATAATCATCATCATAGACTCTACAGCGCATTATAACAAAAATTTTCATAAAATGCCACATTTTTCTTTGATGTTACTGGACAAGTAACGGCAACAGGTTAGAAACAAAATATCTAAAAGCTGTTAATGTGAGGTAAGGGCAGCTCAATATGCTGCTATACACATGTCTAACGTGAAGGGGTGAGGCAACCACGCCGTAACGGGATGTGCCCCATCCCTCAACTTCAGCATGTTAATGATTCATTAATCGACTGTGATTTTAGCAACATTTGCAAATTCCTTCGTCGCCTCCATCATGGCTTTGAGGTAATTCTGTGACTCTGCGTTCATTTTTATGCCTTTTTCCTTCATGCTGCCCAAATAGGCTTCCCATTCATCCTTACTCGCTACAGCCTTTGGATTTTTAAGAAACTTTAGGGTGCTGTCGGCGGCTTCTGACATTACATTTGCCATAGGCTCGGTGCCCATCATTGTTGTGTAATACTTCTTCATGGCTTCAAGCACAGCGCCTGCACATGTTTTGGTATCGTCGCACATATCAATACCCATCTTCTTAGACTCTGAGATAAAATTCATCCACGCAGTGTGATCCCACTGTCCCTTGTTCATTTCTACAAACTTTGTAGCCATGCCCATAAAATCCTTCATCGT
This sequence comes from Nitrospirales bacterium LBB_01, assembly GCA_004376055.2. Taxonomy (GTDB): domain Bacteria; phylum Nitrospirota; class Thermodesulfovibrionia; order Thermodesulfovibrionales; family Magnetobacteriaceae; genus Magnetomonas; species Magnetomonas plexicatena. Next base: position 1,906,617 of record CP049016.1, on the reverse strand, counting down.
TTTCATATTATTCACTCCTCCATCTTAATTGATTAATAACAAAAGGCAGCACCTTTTAACTTTCAGCTATGATAACACAATTAAACAATTATTTCAAGGCATTTTTTTAAGATGATAATCTACAAAAAGTAGTAAAAAAGAGCGGTGAAGAAAAAGTCGAAAAATATAACCATAAAAATAGATGATACAACGCTTGCAGTGGTTCTTAAGCCAACCTCCTCAGCGCTCCCTTTGACTTTAAATCCGTGGTAGGCGCCAACAATTGTTATTACCACGCCAAATGCCCACGCTTTCATAAGCCCCGTAAGAAAATCCTTTAACTGAAGGGCATTTATCGTCTGATCAATGTATAGACCTGAGTTAAGCTCTAATTCGGTAACGGAAACACTAAAACCGCCTAAAATAGCCGTTAAATCAAAAATAGCCGTCAACACCGGCTGCATTAACATTAACGCTATGAGTTTAGGGACAATCAGAAACCGGATGGGATTTATCCCCATGCTGGTAAGAGCATCAATTTCTTCGGCTGCTTTCATTGAGCCAATTTCGGCTGCAAAGGCGGAGCCGCTTCTACCTGCCACTATTATAGCAGTCAGTATGGGGCCAAGCTCCCTTGTCACAGAGACACCGACAAGATTTGCCACATAAATTAGTGCTCCAAATGTCCTCAACTGATACGCCGACTGCAACGCCAGTATCACCCCAACAAAGAACGATATTATAAGCACCGTGGGAACTGAGTCGTAACCAGTTTTGACAATCTCCGAAATTGTTGCCCTGACTCGCACCGGTTTGCCTTTAAACGGCGAGATCAAACACCAGTAGAGCATATCGTTGACTAAAACCGACACATCATGAAGCACCTCCATAGCCGAGATGCCCTTTTTACCAATCAGAGCTAAAAGCTTCTTATGATGCAACGGCTTGCTCCAAATCCGTATAGATTTCAAAAAAGCGGTCAAGTTTTGAAAAATTAAAAATCTTAACTACCTTTGCTGAAACGGATACAAAACGCAGCTTGCCGCCATATTTAGACATTTCATTTAACGCCTCCACAAATGTGGCCACTCCTGAGCTGTCTATATCGGCAACGTCTTTCATGTTTACTACTATAATTGCGGTTTTTTTCTTGATAAGTGTAATTATCGTCTCCCTTAAATGGGATGAGGTGTAGAGGTTAATCTCCCCTGACACATTTACTACGGCAGCGCCTTGTCTTATTTCCAGGTTAGTTTTCATTGTTGTTATTTTAACGGCTGAGGGTAAAGGAAAGTCAAATCTACTCTGATAGCCATCTTCACAAATCTCCGTCCTCTAAGTATAACATGTACATCAGTCAAGTATTAAGTATCGTATCCCCTTAATTTTCCACGGATGGCATTGCCACTGTCCCTATTTAGTCTCCAATATTATCATTCATCATCAGATGTTGCGTACTTAATAAGTAATTCATCCTTAATATCAAAAATATTAAGCGCCAGTTTGATTCTTTCAAACTTGTCCTTAGAGTCTAAGTTAGCTTCAATATAAACAGTGTTATTCAATGCTAACGGTTTCCTTAATTTTTCTTTATCAGTAGTAAGAGAAAGTTTAGTACAAAGCTCTTCTGAAGTAAAAAATGTTTCGGGTTGAATGTCAAAAAGCTCTTTCATTACATCTTCATACAACTTGGCAACATTTTTTATGTCCTTTTTTTGATCGAGAAAAATAGCGTATTCCAATTTCTTATGAGTTGGATCTTCTGCATCAAAGATATTGATTTCGTCATTATCCATATTATCAGTTTCTTCAAATATTGGATAATTCCATATTTTTAAATATCGCTCATAAATTAAATCAAATCTTTTTTCAATTTCAGCTAAGTCCCATCTTTCACAGGAGGCAAGAAACCGGTTTAGCCATAGACGACTATATTTATATCCCTGCTCCTTATTATCCTCATTCATGTCCCGCTTATCTGTGAAATATTTATTGCCAAGTTTGCCATTATTTCCAGATAAAGTAAGGTTTGCAATCGTATCCAAATAACTATCCTTAATCTTAATATACTCATCTTCTCCGAGGACTACTCTCCATTTAGGTTCAGGATTTTGAGGGAAAATGTGCTCCACAGTAATATTTTCATTGCCATCTATATCAACGATTTCTCTATTCTCATAATTTTCTAACTTTTCTAAAAAATAGCTTCTTGTCCTATTCCTTATGTTATATACATCTTTCTCTCTGAGGGCTGATTTAATTTCTTTATCATTAGGAAAGCGCCCTGTTCCGCGCTTTCTTACCAACACACGCTGTACTGACCCAAGATAGTCATCTTTATTAATATCTTCATACAGTCGCATAAATACCTTGTTTAATGCATTTGAAGGTAAGGATGCTGTAAGCCTTCTCCAAACATAAGATTCTATAATATCCAACACTCCAATCAAAGTTCCTTTGTCAATCACACCATCATCATAATCACTGTAGACTTCTAACAAAAAAGGATATACAACGTTTATTTCTAACTTATCGATGTTTCTTAGCCGATTCTGAATTTCCTTATCAGGTTCTTTGGATGGGTTAAGTAATTTATTGAAATAAGCAGCGTATTTTTTTAGATGAGCAAGCAGGTTCTCTATTTCTGTAACATTGCCCTCCAAAGTAAATATGTCCTTAAAAATCTTATATACATCACTTTTATTAGGTATTTCTCTCTTTTTCATTGTTAAGTAATCACGAACAAAGTCTGATACTTTATCCTCTCGATTTGACTCATTTAAAGCTAACAATTCAATGTCTTTCCAATAATTATTATAAAACTTTGCTTGAGGTCGAGGTTGCAATCCCATTAAAATATAATTTCTAATTAGGTCAGCTTGGCTTAATGCTAATCCTGTAGAATTGAGGCTTTCAAATATTTTTTGAGGGCTGTCTTTTTGACGTTCAAGAGCAACATCAACATAAACTAACTTATTTAAGCCGTCTAATATGACCTCATGATTGCTCTCTGATATATTTTTACGAAAAAACAAATAATTCATCCTGAGCTTAGAGTATTCAGCATGATCTTGAAGATTCTCTCCCTGAATCAACAGCTTTAGCAGCTTGTTATTGTTTTCAGTTGGTTTTAGTTTTAGTTTTTCCTCTTCTTTGGCGAATTTATTAATTATATATGATTCATTAATTTTATCAAACATTTGTTGTTTGTTCAGATCTTTTGCCAAGTGCATTAATGAGATATAAATTAGCGTAACAGTAATAAGACGTTGTTGACCATCAATTATCAATAGCTCCCTAATACTTGACGCCGAATATACGTCATCGTGAATGTAAACAATACTGCCAATGAAATGAGAAGTAGCTTTATCGTCTTTTCCTACGTTAATAATGTCATTAAGCAGTTGTTGACAGTGCTTTAAAGTCCAATCATAATTTCTCTGATATACAGGAATGTGAAATTGAGTGTCAGTTACCGATAGGAAACGACTTAGATTGTTTTCAGTTGCTTTCATTAACCTCCCACCATATTAATAATTAACGCCATACGTTCTCATAGTTTATTTAAGTATGATAACATAAGCATGGCTTTTTGTGTTTTTTGTTGAGTATAGTGGATCCCAAATATGAGACAATCAGTTAAGATAGAGCTGGTTGTAATGAATGGGAGGATAAAATGAAAAACAGACGGAAGTTTGGCAAAGAGTACAAAGCAAAAGTAGCAATAGAAGCGCTCAAAGGTCAGAGGACAGCCAATGAGATAGCGCAGGAATTTGATATTCATGTGAACCAGGTGAATGAATGGAAAAAGCATTTAGTAGAAGGGGCGTCAACGTTATTTAATGGAGTGCAAGAAAATTCTCAGGCGGCATATGAATCAGAGCGAGAGCGGTTATATAGTCAAATAGGGAAGTTGCAAGTAGAAGTGGACTGGCTAAAAAAAAAGAGCCTGTTACTTGCGCAACGGTAAGTGAGAAACGAGCGATGATAGAGCCAGCAAATAAGGAATTGAGTATTCGTCAGCAGTGTAACCTGCTAAGCCTTCCACGCTCCAGTTATTATCGTCAGGCAGTACCGGAGAGCGAGGAGAATTTGAAGGTGATGAGGGCAATAGATGAGCAGTACACAATGCATCCATGGTATGGAAGCCGCACAATGGTTTACATTCTTTTCCGAGCAGGATATAAAGTAAATCGCAAGCGAGTAAAGCGTTTGATGATGTTGATGGGTCTTGTATCTATAGCACCCAGAAAAAGAACGACAGTACGGAATAAGCAACATAAAGTTTACCCTTATCTACTGCGATTATTAGATATTACTATCATCAACCAAGTCTGGTGCAGTGATATAACGTATATTCGAATGAGACATGGCTTTGTGTATCTGACAGCAGTAATGGACTGGTATAGCCGCTATGTGCTGTCATGGGAGGTGTCAGTGACAATGGATGATGGTTTTTGCGTAAGTAGCCTTGAGCGAGCCCTTAGGCTCTATGGCAGTCCTGAGATATTCAACACAGATCAAGGCAGCCAGTATACAGGGGCAGCGTTTATCAATGTGCTTCAGAGCAATGGGATTCGGATAAGTATGGATGGCAGAGGACGGGCTATGGATAATATCATGATTGAGCGGCTGTGGCGCAGTGTCAAGTATGAGGAGGTTTATATAAAAGATTATGAAACTGTTGATGAGTTGATTAAAGCGCTAAGGAGCTATTTTGATTTTTATAACAATGAGCGTCCGCATTCTACGCTTAGAGGCAAAACACCTGCCGAGGTTTATAAAAGCTCTGATTTTGCGATGGCGGCGTAAGGATGCATTACCCTATCCCTTACCCTTATACTAACAGACTAAATACCCTCTTAGAGGGCTATACCTTAAGTCCACTAAAAAGTGGTCTTGACAATGGGGTCCACTATAGAGAGCCAGTCTTATCCCTCAGCCTTAGGGCAAGAATAATTCCCTATATATCGCCATTTAAAAAAGAAATAAACGATAGGACAATGACATATTTTAGGGATTATTTGCTTTTAAAACGGCTTTAATATATTATGAGTATATACATGTGTTTAGGAGTTATTTCTTCACAACAGCAGAGTCAAATTGTTTGAGTTTTGTCCAAAGCTCATTAATCTTGGTGTCGCTTTTTCTTAGTTTTTCAGACAGTACGGCGGCAAGATTTTTATATAATTTTAGACACAGGTTCGGTTCGGAGGTTCTGAGTATTACCTCGCTTATGGCTATCAAAACGCAGTCGGTTTGTGCCATAGCGGTTGCAAACCGTGGGGAGGAATCCATGATGGCCATCTCTCCGAAACAATCGCCCTGACTAAGTGAGGCCAAAAAAGTCTCCTCCGTGTCGTTTGGAAAAATCTTGGTGATTCTAACCTTGCCGGTTATTATTATGAAAATCTTATCGCCTATGGTATCCTCTCTGAAAATTATGTCTCCCTTTTTATAGGATTTCTTACCGCTTATGCTAAATATCAAAAGTAGTTCTGAATCTGAAAAATCGGCAAAAAAAGTATAACGCTTTTTAAGCGTTTCAACAAGCTGCTTCTTATCAAAATCAACCGCCGCCGCAGGAACAGAAGTCAAATCTATTTCCGCACGATTTATATAAAACTCAAGCGCATCGGCATATTCACTGGCAGTCTGGTAGCGCAGTTCTTTTTGTTTTTGCAGAGCTTTTAAAATGTAGCCGCTTACGTCCTCACTTATGGCAGAGTTGAGAATATAAGGCGGAGGAGGTTCCTCTTTTTGAATTTTCTCAAAAAGCTGATCTATGCCGTCTGCTAAGAATGGTTTTGTGCCGGTTAAGAATTCGTATGAAACTGCTCCCAGTGAGTAGATATCGGTTGTCCTGTCAAGCGGAGCGCCTTTTATCTGCTCAGGGGCCATGTAGTACGGAGTGCCAAGGCATCTTTCCTCGCAAGAGACCTCAGAGGCGGCAAACACTGCAATGCCAAAGTCCATTATTTTTACCTGTTTATCGGGTATCAGCATAATGTTTGCAGGTTTTACGTCTCTGTGGATGACCCCTTTTTGATGAGCGTAGTGCAGCGTGCGGGATATAAGCACAAGAATGCGCATTTTTTCAAACAAAGGAATATCGGAACCGCTTAGGATAACATCTTTCATGGTTTTACCCTTTACGTATTCAAACACGAGAAAGTGAGTTGAATTGTCCTCGCCAATATCGTAAATCATAGCGATGTTAGGATGAGTCAGTTTACCGGCTACTTTGGCCTCATGATAAAAACGCTCAACACGGTTTGCTTTGTTGCTTACTTTCACCGTTTTAATAGCCACTATGCGCTCAATAATAGTATCGTGAGCCTTATAGACAATCCCCATAGAACCCTCTCCGAGAGTGCTAAGTATCTCATATCTGCCAATTTTGCCAATCATATTCTGCTATTATAATAGAAGTGTTTTAAAAAAATGTAAATTTCAAAAATAAAATGTTTAACACTCATTTTTTAAACTTGTTTTACCGATATGTTAAATATGTACTTTTAATTATTATGTTAAAATACCGAATATTAGTTGAAAAATATTGAATATTTGGATATAATACGTTTTTTAACGCTGGAAATATGGAGGCACTGCGAAGTGAGGTTTTTTAAAGCCGCCAAAGCGGTTGTGAGTGGTTTAAAAGGTTAATGTCACAGGAGTCCATGGTTGTAAAGGCAGCCGGCAAGTCGGACGTGGGTCTTAGGCGGTCAAGAAATGAGGACAGTTTTTGCATAGACAAGTCTGCTGGACTGTATGTGGTGGCCGATGGTGTGGGCGGCTCCCAGCGTGGAGAGCTTGCCAGCAAGATGGCAGTTGAGTCAATATGCAGTTATATAAGCGAAAAGATAAAGGCTAACAATTTGTCTGAAAGTATTACAGGGTTGCTCTATGACGCCATAAAGAGAGCAAACCAGGAAATTTATGATTTATCTTTAACAGACGACAGTTTAACGGGAATGGCAACCACTGTGGTGGCTGCTCTTGTAAGAGGAGACAGGGTTGCAATTGCACACGTGGGAGACAGCAGGTTGTATTTGATTCGCGGCGGTAACATTGAAGCTCTCACCGATGACCACTCACTTGTAGCTGAGCAGATAAGACGCGGAATACTTACAAAAGAAGAAGCCGACGAGGTCGGAATGAGAAACGTTATAACCCGGTCTTTGGGCTTTACACCAGAGGTTGAGCCGGATACCGATGAGATGACTATTTACGACGGCGATGTGCTGTTACTCTGCTCGGACGGCCTCTACACTATGGTGCCGGAGCGTGCTATTTTGCTTGTTGTTAACTCATCTGACGATCCAGAGGAAATAAGTAGCAGACTTATTGGCTTTGCCAACAAAAAAGGCGGCAGAGATAACATAACCGTAATAGTTGGATACGTTTATAAGAAGAGATTGTTCTCTTTTATGTATAATTTCTTTAAATGGTTCAGGAGGTAAGCGATGGCTAAGATTTTGCTCAAATTTAAGGAGGCGGCTATCAAAGAGGTGGTAATAGACAAAGACGTCATCACTGTGGGACGTAAGCCCACCAATGATATACACGTTGATAATCTGGCCGTCTCGGGCGTCCATGCAAAAGTATTTAAAAAGGATGACCAGTATTACATAGAGGATTTAAGCAGTCTTAACGGCACTTTTGTAAACGGTAGAAAAATTTCCGTCCACGCCCTGCATGATGCCGATGTTATTATTATAGGAAAACACACGCTTAACTTCATCTCGGATAAACCGGAGGACGCAAAAGCCCCTTCGCCGTCAAAAGACAGAGACCTGCTTGATGAGACTATACTTATTGATGCTAAAGTGAAAGATCAAATACTGTCCAAAGGGGCGCCAAAGAGCTCTGAACAGACTCAGACCGCTACAGGGAAAGATGTTGTGGGCGGATTTATGGTAATTGAGGGCTCAACCGATAAGACCGAATATGACCTTGTTGACAGGATTACCACTATTGGTAAGGATGCAAGCGCCGGTATTAAGTTAAAGGGTTTATTTGCTCCAAAAATCGCAGCACTTGTAAACAGAAGAAAAGACGGCTACACCGTCAGTTCCTCAACCGGAGGAAAAGGGATAAAAGTTAATGGTAAAGACGTAGAAGGACAGCATAAACTTCAGGAGGGCGACATCGTAGAGGTTAGTAGTTTGAAACTTCAGTTTTTCCTTAAAGAGTAATTTTGTATCTGCAGTTTTAGTAATTTCTTAGAAAGTTAAGGAGTTACTTTTACCGGTCTTAAGAGGTTTTTTTTTAATAATTGCTGTTAACCCTTGCATATAAACTCATTTTAGTTTTAAATTATTATTGTAGCCATGTTGTTTTCATAAGTTAAACGACAGACGTGTTCAGTCTTAAAATTAAGCGTTTTCAAGAGGGATGTTATGGAAAAAAACATAAAGATATTGGTATCAGTATCAGGCGACTCACAGGAGAGTCTTGTCACAGGAGCATTAAATTATCTGGGTTTTACAAACGTTAGCCTGCTAAACGACCATAGAAACATGATAGGTTACCTTATAAGAGAGAAAAGCGATCTCGTTATAATAGACAATCACACGCTTAAGGAGGACAACGAAAATCTGCTGAAAGCAGTGAAGGCTCATCACAATCTTGCTAAGTTGAGAATTCTGACAATAGTCAGTGATGATATAAACGTTAACGAACTAAAACGACTCTATGATAACGGAGTGAGTGCTGTTTTAAAATTTCCTTTTCAGATGAATGATCTGCTTAAAGCAATAAATGATGCTATAAGGAGCATTCCAACAGCTGTGACCGATACATTTACAAAGATAAGGAAACTTGATTTCTTTTCTTTTATGGCCGATGAGGATGTCTTTAAGCTTCTTAGAATGGCAAAATGCAGAAAGTATAAGAGAAACGATTTGATTTTTGATGAGGGGCAGCCCGGTGACAGGTTTTATGTGATAATAGAGGGGTCTGTTTCCATTATCAAAGTGCTTGGCGACGGCCTTGAGGAGGTTTTGCACAGACTTGAACCAGGGGCTTGCTTTGGGGAGATGGCGTTACTTGAAAATGCCACCCGTTCAGCCAGAGCACGCTCTGACGACGATGTCATGCTGTTTGAACTGGATAAGAGAATTATGGACGGCTATGACGACATAGTGACTCTGAAAGTGTTTAAGAAGCTGGCTTATGTTTTTAGCGAGCGATTAAGAAGAGCCGATTCAAAAATCAAAGAACTTGCCCTGTATTCATATTCGCGCCAGTAACCATATATTTCATCTATCTAAAACTGGGGGCTATGTATATCAAGCTAATAACTCTAAGAGACCGTGATTTGCCGGAGGTGCTATCTGTGGCTGCAAAGGCACTCTCTGAGGGGCAAATCATAGCGTACCCTACAGAGACGTTTTATGCGCTCGGTGCGGCTTTCTGTAACGAGGATGCACTTGAAAGGTTGTCTGCGCTTAAGGGAAGGGCTGACAATAAACCGTTTCCTCTTATAGCCGGCTCTGTTGAAATTATTAAAAGCATAGTCGCATCACTTGATGACAAAACCCTTAATCTTGGACAAATGTATTGGCCCGGAGCACTGACAGTTATCCTTAAAGCCAAGCAGGGGCTCTGTTGCAGATTTATAGTCAGCACCGAGGGCACTCTTGCCGTGCGTATTCCCGGTGAGTCGTTTGCCCTTAAACTTGCTCAGTATCTTGACTATCCTATAACCTCTACAAGCGCAAATCCAGCCGGCTATCCGCCGCCTTCTGACGCTGAGACCGTATTAAAATACTTTGGCGCTGGTTTAATAGATGTTGTTATTGATGGCGGAGAGACTCCCGGAGGCTTTCCTTCTACCATTATTGAGGTAACTGATGAGATTAAAGTTTTACGTAACGGGGCGGTAAATGTTCTTTAGGGTGATGTAGGAATAAGGGCACAAAAAAAAGAATTGCCTATGCAGTTAGCTCCGCAAACAAAAAACTGGATTCCTGCCTTCGCAGGAATGACAAGGAAAAGAAGAATGACAGAGAGAGAAAAGCATCTCCCCCTTTGTCATTCCCGCCTCCGAGCGGGAATCCAGTCCTTTTAAATATATCTTTTGCTGACAGAAAATCCTCTGCCGGAGTTAACTCAATAAGCAGTAAAAAAGATTTTCTCCGCAGATTGCGCAGATTTTCGCAGATTATTATCTGCGTCATCTGCGGATTAGAGTCTTTAAGAGTTCGTTATTTAAGATAGCTTATCCAGCAAACCAAAATTCCACGGGCCGCCGAGGGCTTTTATTAAAAGTACGCTGTTTGTCATTAAGCGGCCTGAAACATCAGCAGCAGTCTTTTTATTGTTTAGTTCTATAGTCTGAACTGCAATTAAGTCAATATAACCGATTATGCCGGCTTTGTACTGATTCAGGGCAACTGCTGAGGAGGCCTCTGAGGCTTTCACCGCCTCATCCAGAGCTTTTTGCTCGGCTATAAGAATATCAATTGCGGACAGAGAGTCCTCAACCTCCTGAAACGCTGTCAGTACGGTTTGTCTATATTGAGCAACGGTTGCGTCATAAGTTGCCCGTGCCTGTTCGGTAAGCGACTCTCTTAACCCGGCACTAAATACGGTTTCTGATATAGACATTCCAACCGCCCATACACGGCTTGGCCATGTTAACAGGTTAAGAATTGCAGAGCTGTTGTAGCCGGCACTTGAGGTAAGAGTGATGGCAGGGTAAAACGCAGCAGTAGCAGCTCCTATTTGCGCATTTGAAGCGGCAACACGCCGCTCGGCAGCAGCTACATCTGCTCTACGTTCCAAAAGTTCCGATGGTAAGCCGGCTGGAATGATAGGCGCTGTGGTTTTTAGCGGGGTCAATGGAATAGAAAACGATGACGCTGGTTTGCCCATGAGTAAGGCTATGGCATGTTCAAGTTTAGAGCGTTGTATGCTTAAGTCTATCGCCTGAGCGATGGTCGTTTTTAGCTGAGTTTCGGCATGAAGCACATCGGATTTAGAAACAATCCCGCTTTCATAACGGTTTTTTGTAATTTCAAGTGTCTTTGTATATACTTTGACTGTCTCATCAAGCAGCTGTTTTTGAGTGTCAAGAGCACATAGCTGGAAATAGTCTTGTGCCAGCTCTGCCTGAGTGCTTAGACGAAGCGCCTCAAGGTCTGCAAAACTTGCCTGTGCGCTTGCCTGATTAGCCTCTACTGTCCGCTTAACGCTGCCCCAGAGGTCAAGGTCCCAACTGCCGCTTACGGGCAGCGAATAAGAGGAAGATGTGCCGCCTGATGTGGAACCACCTTTTGATACGTTTTCCGATGACCTCGTCCGGCCTGCCGTTGTCCCAACTGCGACAGAAGGATAGAACTTAGACTTTGCTGAGTCAACAAGCGCCCGTGCCTGCCGAAACTGTGCCTCTTTAACGATAAGGTTTTGATTTGATATACTGACCTCTTTTTCAAATTCGTTTAATTGACTGTCGTTAAACACCTCCCACCATGCGGTTACATTATCAACAGGTCTTGCGGCTTTTTTCCAGACATTCGCCTCCTTGAAGCCGTCCGGAACTACCGCCTCCGGTTTTACATAATCCTTACCGGCCTTGCATGAGGCTAAAAGTATTGGAACGCATAATAACGATATAATAATTAAACAGCCGCTTAATCTGACACGGTTTATAAAAGATACGATTTTATTTAACATTTATTACTCCTCTCATGTTTTTTATAAAGAAACCCACTTCTCGGCAGTTATATCAAAGCCAACTATATCCTCTGCTTCCTTTAGCATCATTCTCAATTGTGCCACTGAATAATCGTTATTAGAAGGTATTGTCAACCGTCTTTTATCATAGACCATAAACTGATGCCGTGAACCGGAATAAGGCCCTTTAAAACCAATTTTCATCAACTTAAAGATAAAATCTCTTCGTTTACAGGGCGCCCACTGTGTCACAAGTCGGTTCCTTATTTAAATCAATCCCACAAATTACAGGTAATTTATGGTTCATTTTCAGCCCAACGTATATCCAGTCCTCCAATGTACTGCGGAGTTCACTTTCACACACTCTCAACGTGGTTGCAAAAGCTATTACGCCTGTACAGAGTGGAATCCGTCCTGAGAAGCTGCCATCCTCAAGTTTGTCATATACAGCATTCTCTAAGGCCCCCTCAATATAATCACTTATAACATAATGTCTCTGCATTGTATATCTCCCTTAATTTTCTTCAAGTTATCCACCCAGATATTATAACACAGACTTTACATCAATTTTGGTTGACGTCTTTACCTTTACAACGTTTTTTGTGTAATCTATAGAGTGTAATACAAAAGTCACAGTTAGAAGGAAAGGCTATGACCATAAACTAAAGGAGAGTTAAAAATATGGGGTGGTTCTATAATATGATGTTAAAAAGGAAATTTATAGTTATCTTTGGCACATTGTTTGTGCTTTCGCTGGCTACACTGGGGTTTACCGTGTCGCGCCTTAAGATGCTGAGTGATAACTTAAGGGAAATAGTTAACGAGCGATATGAGAAACTTGCAAAACTTAACTCTGTCGAAAAAGAAGTGCTTACAATAGCGCAGTACCTAAGAGACGTGCTTATTGTTGATGACCCTAAAAAAGCAGATGAATACATTGGCAAAATAAGAACTTATCAAAGTAAGATAGCAGAGGAACTGGAATATCTTGAGAAAACTATAATACGTGAGGCAGGGAAACAATCATTAAAGGATATTAAAGAGGGAAGAGAAAAATATATCCAAACAAGAGAAGAGCAGTTTAAGGCTCTTCAAAGTGGTAACAAGGCATTAGCTGTAGAGTTGCTACAGACAAAGGTAAATACTGCACAGGAGGCGTATATAAAAGTGCTGGATGCCGGTATTGCCTATCAACGTAAAACCATAGAAATATCCCTTAATGATGCTGACAGAGAATATTTAAACTCAATAATAATATCAATAGCCTCTGGGTGTGTTTTCCTTGTGTTTATGATAGTTTCATTGTTACTGCTGACAAAGGGTATAGCAGTACCTCTGCACGAGGGAGTGCTGTTAGCAGAGGCAATATCAAGCGGCGATTTGTCAAAGTCTGTGTACACAGAATGTTCGCTGAGTTCAGGGTGTAGGGATGAGGTAGGTATTCTGATGGGCGCACTTGAGAAAATGAGACGAATGCTCTCCGATAACATGACAATGATTTCCACATCGGCAATCCAGTTGGCTTCGGCATCAACTGAGTTGTCTCATACGGTACAAAAGATGTCGTTTAGTGTTAGAGATCAGTCAGATAAGGCATCTCAGGTGGCGTCGGCATCAACGGAAATGTCTCAGACTGTCATGGATATTGCAAGGAATGCTACGAGCATTTCAGCCTCAGCAATGGAGACATCCACGATAGCTAAAGAAGGAGCCGGCGTGGTAACTCACACGGTTAGCGAGGTGGAGGGAATAGCAAAGACCGTGTCGGAGTCGGCACAGTTGATAACATCGCTGGGAGATCGTTCCAGACAGATTGGTGAAATCGTCAACGTCATAAAGGACATTGCGGATCAGACAAATCTCCTTGCCCTAAATGCAGCCATAGAGGCAGCTCGTGCCGGAGAACAGGGACGCGGCTTTGCAGTGGTTGCAGATGAGGTAAGAAAGCTTGCCGAAAGAACATCCAAAGCAACTACAGAAATAGGCGGTATGATAACGGCCATTCAGAGAGAGACCCAGCAGGTAGTAACCACAATGAATAACGGTTCACAGCGGGTGGTTAACGGCGTGGAACTGGTCAATAAGGCAGGGGATTCTCTTAAGAGCATTGTTGAAAGTGTTGATGGCCTACAGTCAATGGTACATCAGATAGCATCTGCCACTGAGGAGATGTCTCAGGTGTCTGAGCAAATAACCGGAGATATTGAAATCATTGCAAACGTCTCTAGGGACACAAACCTCAGTGCTGCACAGATAGGTGAGGCCTCAGATGACCTTGCAAAATTATCAAACGAACTAAAGTCTGTTACCTCACGATTTGTAATAGATGGTTACCAACACAAGGGCGGCTCACAAAGAATGTTAAGCTCCTGAGCCTCAGGTTTTTGGGATAACAATTTGATGGGTTGGTATGAATTTTTTGTAAGGGAGGTAGTCATATTATGGATACACCGGAGTTTTCTAAGCAAGCAGTCGTTCTTGTTGTGGATGACACGCCTGATAATCTCTCTTTGATGAGTGAGATGTTAAAGGACAAATATAAGGTTAAATTAGCCAACAATGGCGAAAAAGCCCTAAAAATAGCGGCTTCAGCTAATCCGCCCGATATAATTCTCCTGGATATAATGATGCCGGTGATAGATGGCTATGAGGTCATGAAACGGCTAAGCGCTGACCCTGTCACATCGGACATCCCTGTGATATTTCTGACTGCCAAGTCCGAGATTGAAGATGAGCGATACGGTCTTGAACTGGGGGCGGTGGACTATATTACAAAGCCTGTCAGTCCGCCCATAGTGCTGGCGCGTCTTAAAACACATCTAACGCTAAAGCTTGCGCGTGATTTTCTGAAAGACAATAACGAATACCTGCAGGCCGAGGTTCAGAGGCGCACGGAGGCTATAGCTGCCGTGCAGGATGTCACCATAATGTCGCTTAGTTCTCTTGCAGAAACCAGAGATAATGATACTGGCAACCACATCAGCCGCACACAGATGTACGTTACCGCATTAGCCAAACATTTAAAGGACCATCCGCGTTTTAGTCATTTCCTAAATGAAGAAAACATTCGTCTTATAAATAAAAGTGCCCCGCTTCATGACATAGGGAAAGTGGGCATTCCCGATTCAATTTTGCTAAAACCCGGTAAGCTTACTGAAGAGGAATTTGAGATAATGAAAAAACACTCAGCATTAGGCAAAAACGCTATAGAAAAGGCGGAATCAAAACTTGGGGTAGAAGTGGACTTTCTGAAATTTGCCAAAGAGATAGCACACTATCATCACGAGAAATGGGATGGCAGCGGCTATCCGGAGGGTCTCTCAGCCGATGATATACCGGTGTGTGCGCGCCTTATGGCAGTTGCAGATGTATATGACGCACTGATTTCAAAAAGAGTTTATAAAACCGGAATGTCTCATGAAAAAGCGCGGGAAATTATAACAGGAGGTAAGAATACTCAATTTGACCCAGATGTTGTAGAGGCGTTTTTGGCCATAGAAGAGGAGTTTAAGACTATAGCTGATAAGTTTGATGATGCAGCAGATAATAAGCATTAAAAAGGAAAGGATGACAAAATGGATGACCTTGAGAAATTAAAATCACTTATTCATCACTGGCGGCATCACAACGATGACCATGCGCACTCGTATCTGGAATGGGCGGAGAAGATGGCTGCCGCAGGGCGCGATGATCTCTATCACGTGCTTGTCAGGATTTTTACAGACGCTCGGAAACTTAATGAACTCTTTGATGAGGCGGCAAAGATTTTAGGGGGCGATACACATTCAGGCGATACGCATTCTCATTGAAAAATATATTCTTTGATAAAATAAAACAAGCGTTGTATGGCAGAGTGCTTAAGCCGCTTAAAAGAAAGCTGTTTCAGAAAAAATCGCACGTTTTTATAAAGCAAAATGACTATGACAAGTGGATACAACCCAATGAGCCCCCAAATAACAAGACCACTGCTAAAAAATTATCTGATTTTAAATACAAGCCGTTAATTGCAGTTGTCGTTGTCTCTGATTCTGACAGCGAGTTAATCCGAATGCAAATACTGGAGTCGTATTCAAATTGTAATTTCTATTTTATTACGGAAATTGCCGTAACTGATACGATACTCAAACTTTCCGATGAGGATTATATATTCTATATCGGGCTGAATTGTATTACAGTCCCCTTAGCGCTAAATGCCTACATTGACGCAATTAATGAAACTCCTGATGTTGACTTCATATTTTCTGATAATGATTACATAAGCCGTGAGAAAAACAAACGGTTTTGTCCTGTGTTTAAGCCATCCTCTTTGGAATCTGAAACATTGTGCAGTTTTAATTATGTAGGGGATGTGTGGGTTATAAGGAGAGAGTTTTTACGCAGCTTTACACTTTCAGATGCCGGCTGTTTAAGTTACGCTGTGTCTCTTTATGTGTGTAGAATGAGGGGATTGAGCCGCCGCATTCCAAAGATGCTCTATCATGTAGTGGTTGAAAAGGAAGATGAGAGCGCTATCAGATTTTCGCACGACTGCACAAATATTTTAACGTCTTACATAAAAAACACTACCGATATGGAATTTAGCGTCACTGAGGTCAACTCTCATGGAATGTACAGTGTTAATTACGTCTTAAAATCAACTCCGTTGGTCTCAATCATAATTCCAAATAAGGACAGTGCCGTTCTTCTGAAAAAATGTATTGATTCAATATACACAAAAAGCACTTACCGTAACTATGAAATAGTGATAGCCGAAAACGGCAGTGATGGCAGAGAAACATTTTCACTATACAAAAAACTTAAACTTAATACGAATAGGTTAAAAGTCATTACCATTCCGGGAGCATTCAACTACTCGGCAGTAAACAATCGTGCCGTAAAGGAATGTTGCGGAGAGGTTTTGGTTTTTCTCAATAATGACACAGAGGTGATAACCCCTGAGTGGATTGAAAAGCTGCTTTGTCATGCACAAAAACACGACACAGGTGCCGTCGGCGCAAAACTCTACTACTCAGACGGCACAATTCAACATGCCGGTGTTGTTTTAGGTTTTGGAGGCATCGCCGGAGACCCTTATCAAGGTATAGACGGTAAGAGCGACGGATACCTTTACGCTCTAAGGATTGTCAGAAATGTATCTGCCGTAACCGGCGCCTGTCTTATGGTAAGGAGAGAGCTGTTTGACCAAATTAACGGCTTTGATGAAAACCTTAGTATCGCCTATAACGATGTTGACCTATGTTTACGGTTAAATGCACTTGGATTAAATACAGTATGGACTCCTGAGTGCGAGCTTTATCACTATGAGTCTAAAAGCAGAGGATATGAAATCACCGGCGAAAAAAGACATCGTCTTAAAAAAGAATCAGACATTTTTAGAAGTAGATGGGAATCATCGCTTAAAAAAATGAGATTCTCTTTAGTTTAAAAAATTTGATATAATAAGATACTTTGAAAGAGAAACTAACAGCAATTTATCGTAAATCCCAGTATGGATATATTGGTTATATAGAAGAGCTTCCGGGAGCTAACACTCAGGGAGCGACTCTGGAGGAGACAAAGAGAAATCTGGAGGAGGCTGTCATACTTATATTAGAGGTTAATCGTCAACTTACAGATAAGGAAAATATGTAAGGACCTTGTAATTCCAAAGCCTTAAACGATCATTTGTAGTTTTAAACCAAAATCATCCTGTTCTTTTCAATCCACACATTTAGCCATAATGTGGTAAAATACTATTTGACCTGATATATGGACTTTTTAAACGAACTCAGAGAAATGTTATCCAAAGGATGTGGTGGACTTGAAATAGTCAAGCGTCACAGCGCACTTATGGATGACTTTATCAAAGAAGCGGCGCCTGACGGTATCTTTGATCAGCCCGTGGCTGTGTTTGCTATTGGAGGTTATGGCAGGGCTGAGCTTGCTCCTTATTCCGATGTGGACTTAATGTTTCTGATTGAAGACAGAGCTGACCCTGCTCAGATAGCCATTGTCGAGGAGTTTTACTATAAACTCTTAAACGAGCGCATAAACATCAGTCACTCTGTTAGAACTGTGAGCGAATGTGTTGAGGAATCGCGGCTTGATCTGAGAACCCGAACATCGCTTCTTGACGGCAGGTTTCTTACTGGAAACAAATTGTTTTCAAAGGTGTTTTATGAAAAAATACATATTGAGGTTTTAAGCAGAGGAAAACGCGCCTACTTTACCGACAGAGTCAACGAAATGCGCAAACGACTTGAGAAATACGGCACGTCTCCTTTCATGCTGGAGCCTAACGTTAAAGAGTCCCAGGGCGGCCTCAGAGACGTTCATGACGCTCTGTGGATAGCTAAAACTATTCTTGATCTGAACTCCCTTGATGATTTGAAAAATATAATGGATGAATATGATTTTAAAATCCTTACGGCTGCCTACGATTTTGTTTTAAAGGTTAGAATTACCCTTCATCTGGTTAGCGGGCGGGAAAATGATGTGCTCTCTTTCAACCATCAAAGCGAGACAGCGGCACTTTTAGGTATCAGGCAGTCGCGGTACTTTAGCGCATCGGAAAGACTCATGAGATTGTACTACTTGAGGGCGGGAACTGTGCGCACTATCACGGCCAGAGTCCGTAACATTGCAGGCTCAGTGTATCTTAAACTGCCAGGGCGTTATAATAAGGTAAAAATAAATGGCACTTTTTCAACTGTTGGAAATAAAATGATGCTAAACCGTCCGGTTTCATTAAAACGAGAACCTCACGTTATACTTGAAAGTTATGCGCTATACAGTCGTACAGGAAAGGATTTTACCGGTTTTCTTAATGAACTGATAAAAACACACCTTGTCTATGTCAACAGCAAACTAAGAACCGATAAGATTTCCACAGGCTATTTTCTTGATGTTTTTAAAGGGCAAAGAGTGTATGAGACTCTTAAACTGATGCACACTGACGGCGTATTAGGCCGTTTTATACCGGAGTTTGGCGCTCTTAATTATCTAGTAGTGCACGAGCCATACCATATCTACACCGTTGATGAGCACTCGCTCTACGCTATAAAAAATCTTGAAGAGCTGCTTAATCCTAAAAACTCCCGTCAGCGCCAAATCGGAGAGATTTTCCAAACTTTTCCTGACAAACACCTCCTTTACCTGACCCTTCTACTGCACGACATTGGAAAATCAAAAGGATATGCTCACTCGGCAGAGGGTTATAAGAAAATAAAACCCGTGCTTGAACGCCTTGGTCTTAAAAAACACGACAGGGAAACTGTGGAATTTCTGGTTCGCTATCATATCTTAATGTCAAAGACCGCATTTACCAAAGACATTGAAGACTCTGAAACTCTTGCAGTTTTTGCTGATACAGTTAAAAACCAATATCTTCTTACCGCTATATTGCTTGTGACATACTCCGACATGTCTGCCGTAAATCCCGAGTTTATGACTAACTGGAGGCTTGGCCTTCTCGTTAAGCTCTACAAAGCTGCTGAGAGCCGCCTAAGAGACGGAAAGTTAGAAAACAGTGTGCAACTTCAAGCACTAACTAAACTCCTGGCTAACCAACTGTATCCTGATATATCTAAAGAGGAAATAGAAGAGTTTATAAAGTCGGCGCCGGAAAGATACCTGTTTTTAAGCACAGGAGAGAGAATTCTCAAGGATTTCTCGTGGGTTAAGGAGTTTTCGTTTGCAAAAGGCAATCCAGTTATCAGATTTGAGCAAATAGCAGATACTACCACAGAGCTGACTATTGTAGCCTCTGACAGAGCCGGCCTTCTTGCCTCTATCGTTGGAGCGCTCTCCAGCCGGAGACTTAACATCATTTCGTTGAGAACCTTTACCATGCAGTTACACCCTCTGATAGAAGGCGATTTTGTCATAGATAAATTTCAACTTTCAAACTACTCAACGCTATGGTGGGAGGGAATGGATGAGGTACTCACTGAGGAGTTAACTCAGTGCATAACTGGTAAAAAACTCCCAGAGCTAAAGCGCTATCCGCATAAAAACGGCAGATTTTCGCCATTTGTGGATGTTGACAATGAAACATCGGCAGGGGTCACTGTTTTTGAGATAATGTCCTCCGATAGAATTGGGCTTCTTTATGATATAACCCGTTTGTTTTCAAATCGGGGCGTCAATATCATCTCAGCACTGGTAAACACTGAGTGGGAAATAGCTCACGACACTTTTTATGTGTCAGAGGGCAGGCAGAACCTTCCTCCGGAGCAAATCATGACTCTCACATCGGAAATCTGGAATACACTTTCTTCTTAAACAAATGGACGAAAATGCTGGAATAAAGATAAAATCATACAAACGGCTTGTCTTGTTATTAGTTGCTTTTTTCTCTTTGCTTTTACTCTCCCACATAGTAGGCAGCGCTTACCTGAAAGACAAATTTGTGCTTGAGTTGAGGAAAACCTTAGGGCCTGATGTGGATATTAAAGATATGTACATTAAAGTGTTCCCTCCCCATATCGGCATAGAAGAGTTAACCATAAGGGATGATAAGGGCAAAACTGTACTTCACTTAACAGATGCTGTTTTCCACATCCGGTTAATCCCTCTGCTTAGTAAAAAAGTAGTCATACAGCGGGCATTTATAGATAATCCCACGGCAGATTTGGACTCAGAATACCTCAAAGCTCTGGCAGCACGTCTGAAGAAGGGCAAGGGCGGGATGAGTGTAGAAATAGTATCATTTCTGTTGAAAGATGTCAGAGTAAACATTTCAGATAAAGATCGCAAAGCTAAATTATCCATAAAGGAAATCAAAGGTCATCTTGACACAAAGCGCACAGAGGTTAGCCTTAGTGACATCCATCTGAATTACAGCGGCTTTAAGGGGATTTTAGCTGCTATCCCTTTTATTAACACTGTTAAAATTACCGGCAGACCTTATGATGGTGGCTTTGAACTCAGGGAGTTTACGCTGGAAAATAAGAGCGTGAACTTGAAATTAGCTGGGCTTATTGACAGCAAGAATAATGCACATCTAAAAACTGACGTTTCTTTAAAGATTAGTTACATCAAAACCCTTTTTGGTCTGAAAAACCCTGGCGAGGGACACTTGAAACTAACCGGCAGCATGGATTATGTTGATAAGGCAGTGTCGGTAAACTTGGACGTTGACGGGCATATTTGGATAGAAACGTTGTTGGAGTTAATTCGGGAACGGGAGCCTATTAAGGGTGAAACTGTATTTAAGGGAAATATTAAGGGACCGTTAAAGACACTAACAGCTCATGGAACGGGCGCCATGAAAAATGGCGGATACTTTTACGGTATAGACGTTGATAATTTAACTACAAGCATTGCATACGAAAACTACAAACTTAAGTTCTATGAAATTTCTGGGAATCTCTACAATGGCACCGCCACACGTGCCGAGGTGGTGCTCAACATGCCGGTGGTTAATTACTTTACGTTGGATGTAGATGCCAAAGATGTTGACAGCGGCCCGATATTTAAACTGATTCACTGGGACCCTGGTCTTTCGGCAGGTAAGGTGACAGGGAAACTCCACCATGCAGGCAAGTACTTTAGCCCCGATGCCACCTTCAGATATGTGCGACAGGGTCCGGCAAATGGTGTGGCTGACAACAAAGACGTAATCAAACGGGTTGATGAGGTCACAGGAGATGTTAAGGTAGCAGATGAAAAAGTGACAATTAACAATGTAAAAGTAAAAACAAAACTCAGTACCGGCACGATAAACGGCACTTACAACATGAAAGACAAAACGATAAACTTAGCAATTGCGACATCAACAAAAGAGGCAGCGGATTTTACCAGACCCTTCAGTGAAGACTTACACGGGATAGGGACATTTACCGGAGTGGTCACAGGCATTGGCAATGACCCCAATATTTCAGGCACAATAGCCCTATCCTCTGGTTCAGTTTTTGGCGTAGCCTTCAACTCCATGAACACTAAAGCCGATTATAATATGAAAAAATTGGTTCTAACAGAAGGAATATGCACAACCTACGGAGGCAAGTGTCAGTTTAGCGGCATAACCGACTTTAAAGACCCCGCCTATCTGTTTGATTTGAGCAAACCAAAACTTAACATGGTATTTGCCATCAGTGATATTAACATTGATAATTTAACTAAAAAGTACCTTGAAATTGATAACTTAGCCGGAAACATCAATGGTGACTTTGATGTAAAAGGCGAGGCGGAAAACCTTAAATACACGGGAGCTGCGAGAGTTTCAAACCTGTCCTATAAAGGCATATCGGCAGGAGCGGCACAAACAAAATTTATATACCATAAAGACAAAATCATGTTAAAAGGATTCTCAATACAAAATGGCGGCTCAGAGCTTTCTGTAGACGGCTCAATTGCTAAAAGAGGAAAAAGCTGGATGGACAAGAGAAACTTCAGATACGACATTGCCTCGTCAAAGTGCCGAATAAACGCAAAAGACACGCCATTTTCTGATAAACTTGGCGATACATCCTCAGAGTGTTCCATTAAAATGGCAGGTACAGTGCAGAATCCTAATCTGAACTTTGAGGGCACAGTAAAAAGCGCTGAATACCCGGCCATAAGGGGCAAAATATCAGTTGTAACCAAAAACCTTGAAGCATTTTTAACCGGAAATCTCTTTGACAATAAACTTTCCTTTACTGGTAGTGCAAAGATGACTGGCAGCTATCCGTGGTCTTTTCATACTCAATTTAAGCATGGTAACTATGAGTGGATAGTCTCAAAGCTGACTAAACTAACTATGCCGCCTGATTTAAAACTTACCCTTACCGGTGAGACCTCATTAAGCGGCAACGATAAAACCATATCGGGACGCTTTGTGCTCTCTGAAGCTAACCTCTCCGGTTACCGCTATAACGTAACAAATAACGGTAATATTGATTTTTCTTTAAATGATAAAAAAATTACCATTAACTCCTTCAGGCTAAATGCAGGCGCAAGCGGATTTAATATAACCGGCGACGTTGAAGCAGGAAAACGCTACAATCTTGCAATTACCGGACAGCCGGAGCTTAACCTGTTAAAGAGCGAATCTGAAAAAATAAGCTGGGTAAACGGCAAAGCCGATATTGCCCTCTCTGTAACCGGACAGTGGTCAAAACCTCAAATAGCGGGAGGGTTTAACATATCAAACGGCTCACTGGGAATTAAGGGTTTCCGGTACTTTTTAAGTAATATAGAAAGTGACATATATTTTGAAAGTAACAGGATTGTTGTAAGGAAACTCTCAACAAAAATAGGGGGTGGTGCTGTAACTGCAAGCGGTGTTGGTTATATGGATGGTTTCAGTCTAAAAAAGTTTTATCTTGACGGAGTTGCAGACAACGTTCCAGCTAATATGGGAGAGGGTTTTACAATGAAATTTGGCGGGCGGTTTCTCTACAGCGGCAACATCAAGAGACAAACTCTCTCAGGCGATCTTAATGTCTCAGCTGCCAGATACACTAAGAGTCTTTACTGGCAGGACCTTGTTTTTGAAAAACCACAAACCTCTCAGCAGGTTAATCCGTTTTTGAAAAATCTTGATTTTAATGTAAACGTAAATGGCGAAAAAAACATCGTGATTGACAATAATGTCGCTGAATCAAACATTAAGTTAGACCTTCAGATAAAAGGAAACTTAACAAACCCTGTTATTTATGGGAGAATGTCGGCAACAGGCGGAAAACTATTTTTTAAAGACAATGAGTTTAGGCTGCGAACTGCAAACATTGATTTTGCCGGCACTCCAGACATAAATCCCTACATAAATATTGTGTCTGAGAGCACCGTTAAAAACTATAATGTAAAACTTATGATGAGCGGGCAGCTTAAGCGCTTTGATCTTTCCCTGTCCTCAACGCCGCCTCTGAAAGAGTCTGCAATTTTAGCTCTCTTTACAGGCTCTGACGGCTCAAAAGGAGCTGCGTCTATACTGGGCGCTAAGTATCAGGGGCTCGTGGAGGAAAGAATTAAAGACATCACAGGCTTAAACCGCGTTGATGTTGTCCCGTATGAAGATAAGACGTCGTTATCCCCGCAGATTACAGTCTCAAAGAAACTATTTAATGATAATTTAAATGTAACTCTAACCTCCGGAGTTACAAAAGGTGAGATAGTTAAGGTAGAATATAAACTTAAAAAAGGCGTTTCCCTTGTCGGCGAAAGAAACGAGCATGGTAACGTGGGCGGAGATGTTAAATTCAGGTTTGAGTTTAAATGAAAAAGAGCATTTTGCTCTCCTTTTGTCTTCGTTTTTACTTTTAAATATCTTTATACAGTCATAAAGCACGTTCCAGACGTTTGCTTGCCGGTATAAATATCAATAATAGTGTCAACGCATAAACAACAAACAAGATTGATGCAGATATAAAAAGTGTACCGGTACCAAGAAGTAGAGGTTGAATAGTCGAAATTTGATATATAGCTTTAAATCCTTCAAGCCCTCCGCTGTAAACTGGTAACATTATATGAACAATGCTATAGAACTCAATTAAGATATAAGATAAAATTAGCAAGATGCTGATACTAACGCCAAACTTATGAGAGAACCGGCATGCGCCCTCGCAAATAAACATTAAGGCAAATGGAAATACAACTGCTGCATACCATGCGGAACCTCCTGTTATTTTCCAAGCTATATATGTTTGTATCATAAACCAGCTTATTCCGGCGCTAAGGCATAATATTAGGACAAATATTTGTAGTGAGGTGTTTGAGTCACTAAAAAGAAAAGGTGGAGTGTCGGTCTTACGCACAAAGTAATAACCCCAACCTGATAGACTTGCCATGAGCAGTAGAGTTATAAAATACTTAAAAACAGGCGGCTTTAAAAAACTCCATCCGCCAAACCACGTTGACTGAGTCAGCCAAAGGCTCATCAAACGTATCGGTAAAAATGTCTTCCATATAATAGATAACAAATCAAGGAATGTTGCCTTATTCTCTCTGTTTAATAACGATTCTTGCATAGTAGTAAGGGTGCCGTAGCGATGTAAGTTAGAAAGAAAAGACGGAACATTTATAAGTGCACAGATAAAGACTACCACCAACCCTACAATGGCAGCATTCCGAAGAGGTAAACTCTTCTTTAGGACGCTAATGGTTAAGCATATCATAATAAACAAAATCAACGTTGAATTTGTTAACTTTGCCCAAAAGGCTAATCCCGTTAAAACTCCAACTAAAATAACTACTGTGATATTCTTTTCCCAATTTGGTTTAAGAACCAGCGCAATAACAAACGTACCGAGAGCTACTGCAAGCGGGTCGTTAGCCACTCTACAACAGTTCAATATATAAAGTGGTTGGCTGCAGATCAAAATACCTATTAATGCAGCGTGTAGCCTGTTACTGATTCTATTGCCTATAAAAACTAAGCATACAACGACTGCCGCTGTTACAAGTAGGAGGTTTATCAAACGAAGAAGACCTATAGAGGCGGATAGATTGGATATTCCTCCTACAAATTCAAAAACCGGTCTCACTAAAATATAATAAAGTGAACCTTGTATAGACTCATTATAGTGGACCCCATTGTCAAGACCACTTTTTAGTGGACTTAAGGTATAGCCCTCTAAGAGGGTATTTAGTCTGTTAGTATAAGGGTAAGGGATAGGGTAATGCATCCTTACGCCGCCATCGCAAAATCAGAGCTTTTATAAACCTCGGCAGGTGTTTTGCCTCTAAGCGTAGAATGCGGACGCTCATTGTTATAAAAATCAAAATAGCTCCTTAGCGCTTTAATCAACTCATCAACAGTTTCATAATCTTTTATATAAACCTCCTCATACTTGACACTGCGCCACAGCCGCTCAATCATGATATTATCCATAGCCCGTCCTCTGCCATCCATACTTATCCGAATCCCATTGCTCTGAAGCACATTGATAAACGCTGCCCCTGTATACTGGCTGCCTTGATCTGTGTTGAATATCTCAGGACTGCCATAGAGCCTAAGGGCTCGCTCAAGGCTACTTACGCAAAAACCATCATCCATTGTCACTGACACCTCCCATGACAGCACATAGCGGCTATACCAGTCCATTACTGCTGTCAGATACACAAAGCCATGTCTCATTCGAATATACGTTATATCACTGCACCAGACTTGGTTGATGATAGTAATATCTAATAATCGCAGTAGATAAGGGTAAACTTTATGTTGCTTATTCCGTACTGTCGTTCTTTTTCTGGGTGCTATAGATACAAGACCCATCAACATCATCAAACGCTTTACTCGCTTGCGATTTACTTTATATCCTGCTCGGAAAAGAATGTAAACCATTGTGCGGCTTCCATACCATGGATGCATTGTGTACTGCTCATCTATTGCCCTCATCACCTTCAAATTCTCCTCGCTCTCCGGTACTGCCTGACGATAATAACTGGAGCGTGGAAGGCTTAGCAGGTTACACTGCTGACGAATACCCAATTCCTTATTTGCTGGCTCTATCATCGCTCGTTTCTCACTTACCGTTGCGCAAGTAACAGGCTCTTTTTTTTTAGCCAGTCCACTTCTACTTGCAACTTCCCTATTTGACTATATAACCGCTCTCGCTCTGATTCATATGCCGCCTGAGAATTTTCTTGCACTCCATTAAATAACGTTGACGCCCCTTCTACTAAATGCTTTTTCCATTCATTCACCTGGTTCACATGAATATCAAATTCCTGCGCTATCTCATTGGCTGTCCTCTGACCTTTGAGCGCTTCTATTGCTACTTTTGCTTTGTACTCTTTGCCAAACTTCCGTCTGTTTTTCATTTTATCCTCCCATTCATTACAACCAGCTCTATCTTAACTGATTGTCTCATATTTGGGATCCACTATACATAGAGCAGAATATCAGGATGGTCTTTATTATATTGAGGAGCAGATTTGTCTTTATAGAAAGTAGCATACTCTTTAGCGCCGGTTGAATTTGTCTGTTTGACCATGAGCTCCGGTTGTGGAAAGGCAACAAGTTTTTTCAACAAGTCTTTAGATACTTTCGATGGTCCATAAGTTGGAGTTTGACCCTGTTCGGTCATATATTGAATGTAAGCCACGTGTTGGTACTCGTCCCAACCCTCAAACGGTGGCAATATACACAATAAAACTATACCATGTGCTATAAATGACATGATAAGTAAAGTACAAAACCGACCCCAATGTCTATAAGGTGAAAAAAATTGTATAAACGTCAAAATAACAGTCCCCATGCTTTTAACGATACAATACAACATTTAAAAATGCTTGTCAAGAAAAAAATCACACTCTTTTATCTCCTTTTAACCTTGACGCTCTATATCTCTACTCTGTACAATAAAAGCTCAAATAAAATGGAAAAAATTCGTTTCTTATATACTCTTACCCACACAAAGTGGAAAAGAGCCGGAATAGTTTTCTTTCTGCTTTATAATATATCTATCATTATGCTGATAACTCCACACACTGTACTTTCTCAGACTAATAAACCATTTAATGTGACTAAAATAGTCATATCTGGTCTAAACAGTCTTGATGAGAGAGAGTTTCTACACTTACTCGGCATTCACGAGGGAGACACTGTTGATGAGAATAAAATCAGAGAGGGGATAAAATCTCTTTTTAAAAAGGGACTCTTTGATGATGTAAAAATCTATGGCAACCAAGACACTGGTGTTTTAACTGTAGCTGTTGCGGAAAGAGCGATAATAACCGATGTGAAGATAACAGTCAGCGGCAATCTGAGCAAAAAAGTAATCAAAGAGTCGTTTACTTTGAGAGAAGGGATACAATACAATGAGGACGCCCTAAAGACTGCTGTCAAAGAGCTTACAGATAACATAGTTGAAAAAGGATTTCCCGCTGCTTCCGTAGAAGCTGTTCCTGCACCTGATAAAACCACTGGCAGAGTTAAAATCCTGCTTAACATAAAGACAGGGGAGCCGTTAAAGATAAAAAAAATTGTGATGAGTGAGGGACAATCGGCTGATCTTTTGGACGTTCATGAGGGTGACGTCTTTGACAAACATTATGTTGAAAGTAAACTCAAGGAGCTTAATGATGAGCTGGTAAAGCAGGGGTATTACAGCCCTGTAGTGAAGCTTTTTTCTTTTAACCCGGCTGACGGCACCCTTGTAATAGAGGTAACAACCGGCAAGAAGCTGCTTGTCACATTTAGGGGAAATGAGTTTTTTTCGACAAGTAAGTTAAACAAGGAGATGCCGTTTCTTGAATATGGTGGGGTTGGTCCAGATATTGCCGAGGAGGCTAAACAGTCGCTTATCACATTATACCACCAGAATGGTTATATAGACGTGACTGTTTCCTATGAGATACGACAGTTAAACAAAGATGTGGAGGTTGCATACACCATCTCAGAGGGTAAAAAGTATGAAGTTGATAAAATAATATTTACAGGCGTAACTCAAGACGTTAAAAAGTTAAAGTCTAAGCTCTACACAGAAGAGGGAAAGGCTTTTAATCCCGATGTTATGGAAGACGACAGGACGGCTCTTTTAGATTATTACAGAGGGGTTGGTTTTCTCTCAATTAAAGTGACTGAGCTAACTCCAATTACAAATGCAAACAACGGAACAGTGACACTACAGGTACATATTGAGGAGGGACAGAGACTCATTATTAGCCAGATTAAGATTACAGGACAAGAGTCTCTAAAAGAAACCGACCTTATGGCGCTTATAAAAATACCGCTAAAAACTCCCTATTCCGAACAAGATGTCTTTGATGCAAGACAGGAACTGCTCTCCTACATAAAACGAAATGGCTATGCAAACGGGGATGTTAAAATCAGCTACGAAACAGACTCATCGGCTGAGACTACATTGATTTTTCATATAACCGAAGGGAAGAAATACTACTTCGGAAACACCCTTGTCAAGGGCAATGTAAAAGTTAAATGGGATGTATTTCAACGGGTAATAAAGCATACTGTTGGCGAGCCGTTTGATTTTAGCAAGGTAAACAGAGAGATGTCAGACCTATACAGGACAGGGTTGTTTAAAAGTGTGGATGTTGAGTATGCCGACCATGAGGGCGGGTTAAGGGATGTTATGTTTCATGTCGTGGAGGGTAACGCTGGGGTTATAGAGTATGGGCTTGGGTATGGGGAATATGACGGGCTAAGGGGCTTTGTGGATGTAAAATATCTAAATCTTAACGGAATGAACAGGCAGTTGTCGTTAAACACAAGGGTAAGTATGATAGACCGCAAGGTTTCTTTAAACTATTATGAACCGTGGTTTTTGAGCACTGCTTTGCCATTATCTGCTACAATATCATATGAGGGCAGGGACGAAAAAAACTATGACACTATGGAAATCAACTACCGTGTGCAAAAATACACGGCAGCAATCGGCGTGGAAAAAGAACTGGCAGACTCCCTCAAGGGTAAACTGTTTTATGAGTTTAATATAGTAAGAACCTGGGATGTGCAGCCTGATGTGATATTGTCTCATGAGGACAGCGGAACACTGGCTATAAGCAGTATCGTGCCCTCTGTGGTGTTTGACAACAGAGACAATCCACTTGAGCCGACATCCGGTTTTACAGCTGGAATTCACCTAAAACTTGCAAGCAAGTTGCTTTTATCCGATACAGACTTTATAAAACTTTCCGGTTACGGCAATTATTACTTAGGGCTTACAAAGGGGCTTGTGCTTGCCACATCATTAAGAACAGGTATTGGTCAGGGCTGGAAAAGCACAGTGAATTTACCCATAATAGAGCGTTATTTTCTGGGAGGCGGCACAACAGTCAGAGGCTACGGGCAGGACAGTATGGGTCCAAAGGGAACAAACAACGACCCAACAGGCGGAAATGCCTTTTTGATGGGTAACCTTGAATTTAGAATAAAACTGACAGACTCACTTGGACTGGTGCTATTTGGTGACGGTGGTAATGTTTGGCCGCTTTTAAGTCAGTATAGTTTAGACAATATAGATTACACGACAGGAGGCGGTTTGAGATACGCAACCCCTGTGGGGCCGCTCAGGCTGGATTATGGGTACAAATTAAACCGTAAACAGGATGAATCGCCGGGCAGGTTTTACTTTAGCATTGGCCAGGCATTTTAATCTGATGGGAGGTTTTCTAAACAGATGTTGATTTACAGAGTTTTTTTGGCTTACTTACTATCTGCAATAGTGTTAACCGGAGTGTCTTTTGCTGAGGACGTCCTGTTAGATTCAGTGGCGGCGATTGTCAATGATACGGCAATAACGTACAGCGAATTTGAAAAGAAATACGAGGAGGCGCAAATATTCTCCAACGCCGCTAAGATACCGATGTTAAGCAAAACAGACGTAATTAGTACTATGACTAACAGGGTTTTGCTTAAGAGTATGGCAATTGCCATGAAATTAAGCGGTAAGGATGACGATGAGCTAATTGCTAAATTTGTTGACATAAAGGTTCGTTCATATGCTATTGTCCGGGAGGAGGATATAGAGCGTTTTTGCACTGAAAATAAAGTCAAAGCAGAAAGTGACGAAGAAAGAAAGAAAATTGAGAAATATCTTACCGAAGAGGATGTAAACAAACGACTAAAAGCACTGATTGAAGAACTCAGGTCTAAGTCATATATAAAGATTTATGTAAAGTAGTCTGTATACGTAAAAAGAAGGTACAGAATAAAAAATTTCTCCGCAGATTGCGCAGATAAAAGCTGATAAATAAAATGCTTATTGAGTTAATTCTCTCAGAGGGTTTTCATGATTATAGGACAGTAGGTCTCTATGTTTTTTAAAGTGGAAAAAAGGACTGGATTCCCGCTCGTAGGCGGGAATGACAAAAGAGAGAATGCTTTTCTCTTTCTGTTATTCCTTTTTTTTTGTCATTCCTGCGAAAGCAGGAATCCAGTTTTTTATTAACAGAGTTAGCTGCATAGAGGCGATTTAAATAATCTTAATCTGTGGTTGATTACTTCATTTTATTGCAGAGCGGGGTGTTTTAGGATTACTGATTTCTTTTAGCAATTTTGCATATTCTATGAAAGATTCGCTATCGGTAAACCCTGTGTCTGTGCTGAATGAGGAGACGTTTAGTAAGCTGACCATTCTGTTGTCGCCTCTGACCTTAAAGTTATCGCCGCCTGTAGCAAGGTAATTGCTGGTTACTATGCGGTATGTTTTGTCCATTTCCATAACCTGCTTTTTAGCGCCGTTTAGAGGCAGGAGTTCTATATCTGATATCCTTTGTCCCTCCGGTTTTTCTATATTAATGTTAAATGTAAACCCTGAGACGTACATAAATGGCAGTGCATTAGATTTGTTAACGTAAAAACTTGTCATAGACTCAAGAGCACCTTTTAAATCTCTCCCCAAAACATCCATCACGTATAAGGTGTTATTAAAAGGCATAACGGTATAGACGTCTCCTATAGTGACATTGCCTTTTGTAAAACCTGAGCGTACGCCGCCGGCATTAACAATTGCAATCTGCGTGTTCAGATTTTTAGTTTTGTACAAAAAACTATCTGCTATGATAACACCAGGCCCCTTATTGTATCCTCTTGGCATATTTTCTAAAGCAACAGTGACAACTTCTTTGCTAAGCGACTCAAGGGGTTTCCTGTAAGTATCAAGCAGGCTTTTTGCGTGTTCATTCTCAGCAAACTGAACAAACTTTGTCACTCTTAATTCACTATTTGCCGCTTTAATAAAATTGTCAAAACTCTTCATGTATGTTTCTTCATCATTAGCGGGGCTTAGAAGCATCAGTGGCTCCGGCTCATATCCAATGACTTCACCTGCATCATTAAAAAACACCTTTATAAATCCAAGCTCATTTGCATACTCCCAACTCTGAAGCACCAGCACCAGATTACCGTCTTTGCCTCTTACCTCTTTAGGATAGCTGTCATGCGGCCAAAAACCATAGTACATCAGCCCGTCATCACCAAGCAGCGTGTGCGAATGCCCACCGACTATTAGATCAACTCCTGAGATTTTTTTGGCAAGCTCTAAGTCAACATCATAACCAACGTGTGTCAGCAGTATTATTATATTTACACCCTGATTTTTCAACTCGGTAACGTAACGCTCAGCCGCTATAAATGGGTCACTAAAAGTAATCTTAGCGCCGGGGCTTGAAATGCGCGGTGTCTCTTGTGTTGTGAGTCCAATTACGCCAACCTTACGTCCGCCGATTTCAAATATCTTATACGGAGCGATAAGTCCCGTTAAATTATCCTCACGGCCTGTCTCAGTGTTGGCTGACACTACTGAAATACTAGACGACTTTAATGATTTCAGGAACTCTGCCAACACCACAGGGCCTCTGTCAAACTCATGATTTCCCAGTGCGAACACATTTAGCGACATCAAGTGGTAAAAAGCGCTGTCAGCAGCCCCCAGATATTTAGTAAAGTAGAGGGTGCCGGTAAAGGTATCTCCGGCATGAAGGAAAAGCAGATTTTCGTGTTTTTTTCTTAAATCCTCAATGGCGCTGACCAATCGGGTGAAACCTCCAAGAGCTGCTGCAAGCTCCGACCTGTTATATTTAATCGTCACCTTTGAAGGCTCAAGGTGAGCGTGTGTGTCGTTTATGTGTGCTATGGAAATACTGTAGGCTTCTATCGGAGATGCTATAGGCAGTGTAGTTTGCTTTGTAGCAGCGGTGCAAGACAGAGTTATAATTAAAACTGAGACGACTGATAAAGCAAGAAAATGTTTACCGGCTAAAAACTTCATTGTAAAGTAAGCGATGCTTTGGCAAATTCAAGAAATTTGCCGGGGAAAACTCCTATAACAATAACCATGACAACAGATATGGCAAGCGCCACTTTTAAATAGAGTGAATCAGACACCGATGTCTCAACCTCAGGGTCTTTCATGTACATATACATAACTACCCTCAGATAGAAAAACGCCGATATTACGCTTATTAACACACCGACTGCCGCAAGCGCCAAGTGACCGCTGTGAATAAGTGTGGTAAAGACATAAAATTTTCCGATAAACCCTGCAGTTGGCGGAATGCCGGTAAGAGAAAACATAAAAACCATCATAAGAAAAGCTGCCATCGGATGAGTTTTTGCAAGTCCCTGATAATCCTTTAACTCATCGCCCACAAAGTCCTTAGTTCTTAACATAATTACGACGGCAAATGCCCCTACATTCATAAACATGTAAATAAGCATATAGTTCATCGTGGCACTTAGACCGTCTGCATTAGCCGTCACTATACCAAGCAGTGCATATCCGGCATGGGCTATTGAAGAGTAAGCGAGCATTCGCTTAATGTTGGTTTGTGATATCGCTAAAACATTGCCTGTAATCATGGTGGCAATGGAAATAGGTATTAAGAGTTTTACCCATTCAACATTTAGACCGATTAAAGCCACAAAAAATATCTTACCTATGATAGCAAAGCCTGCCGCCTTTGGCCCAACTGACATAAAAGCGGTGACGCTTGTTGGCGCTCCCTCATACACATCAGGGCTCCACGCATGAAACGGCACTGCCGCTATCTTAAATCCGACGGCCGTAACAAACAGCGCTACGGAAAACAAAAGAAGCGGTTTTGTGGATGCACCTGCTCCCATTGCGGCCACTGCTGTTGCGATTTTATTTAAATCAGTGCTCCCTGTAGAGCCATACAGAAGTGAAATAGCAAAGAGCAAAATTGCCGTGGAAAACGCCCCTAGTAAAAAATACTTTATCGCTGACTCGGTGGATTTTATACTGCCTCTTAAAAATCCACACAAGACATAGATGCTAAGAGACATAAGCTCAAGCCCCAGGTATAACACTATAAGGTTTCCGGCTGACGCCATTGTCATCATCCCAACCGTTGCAAAAACAAGCAGGGCGTAGTATTCTCCGTGTAGGGCGTCTTCTGTCTCAAGATACTTGACAGAAATCAAAGTTGATAGAAGCAGGTTAATTATAAAGACGGTTTTAAAGAAATTACTGTACATATCCGCTATGAACATGCCATCAAACAAAACCCCTGTGGAGCCTTTAATATAGTAGAAAGCTAAAATCGCCCCGATTAGCGTAACAACTGCAAGCGCCTCTTTTTTTCTGACGATAACATCCAGCATAAGAAGTACAAGACCAAGCGTTATTAAAATCAGCTCAGGAGCCATTGGTCTTAAAGCAGCTAATGTCATCTCACCTCCAGTAACGCTTTTACACTGTCTGTGCTGACACGGTTTATCAATTTGCCGACACTGACATCCATAAAACTTAAGAATGCGTTTGGATAAAACCCTATCCAAAAAATCAATAAAATTAGCGGAAGCAGCGTTACAATCTCTCGCAGGCTTAAATCCTTAAGCTCTTTAATACCCTCATTAACATCCGTAAAAAATATCTTCTGGTACAGGTTAAGCATATACACGGCGCCTATGATAATTCCAGTCGTTGCTAAAACACCTGCTGCCTTATTAGCGGTAAATCCGCCCAAAATAATTAAAAACTCTCCGACAAAACCGTTAGTGCCGGGAAGCCCAATTGAGGCAAGCGTAAACAGTATGAAAAAGGAGGCAAATATGGGCATAACATCGGCTAGTCCCCCGTAATCTGAAATCAGACGTGTGTGAGTTCTTTCATAGACCATTCCAACTGCAAGAAACATAGCGCCCGTTACTATGCCGTGGTTAATCATCTGAAGTATTCCCCCCTGTATGCCTTGAGGGTTAAGGGCAAAGATGCCAAGTGTAACGAACCCCATGTGACTTACCGAGCTATAAGCTATCAGGCGTTTCAGGTCGGTTTGACTAAAGCAGATTATTCCTCCGTAAATTATGGCAATAACAGAAAGCGCTGTCATAAACGGGGCCATTGCTCGTGAGGCGTCAGGAAACAGTGGCAGGGAAAATCGCAGGAACCCGTAAGCTCCCATTTTTATGAGAATCGCCGCAAGCAGCACACTGCCCGCCGCAGGTGCCTCCGTGTGAGCATCAGGCAGCCACGTGTGCACAGGAAACATCGGCACTTTTACAGCAAACGCCGCAAAGAATGCCCAAAACAGCACTATCTGCATCTTATAGGGAAGAGCCATGCCCATAAGCCTTACAATGTCAAAAGTCCCTGTGTGTAAATAGAGAGCAATGATAGCAACAAGCATAAGTACGCTGCCAATGAGAGTATAAAGGAAAAACTTTATAGCCGCAAAGATTCTCTTTGGCCCGCCCCACACTCCGATTATCAGATACATCGGTATCAGCATTGCCTCCCAGAAAATATAAAACAAAAACATGTCTAATGAGCAAAACACGCCTATCATAAAACCTTCTACCAAAAGCAGAGAAATATAAAATTCCTTAGCCTTATAATGTATCCCGTTCCACGACACCAGTGTGCATAGAATTACCGTAAGTGTTGACAAGAGCACCATAAGGATACTGATACCATCCACCCCCACATAGTAATTAATATCAAAGGCAGGTATCCACTGATAGCGCTCAACAAACTGCATCGTGTCGGCTGTCTTGTTAAAATTTATAAACAGCTGCAGCGAAAAGAGAAAATTAAACACCGTAACGGTAAGTGCAATCCCCTTTATTATTGCCTTATTCTCTCGCCCTATGACAAACAGTGAAAGTCCGCCAAGAATCGGTAAAAATATTAACGTACTTAACAGGGAGTGACTATCGTTCATTTTGTTAGAACCTCCCCGTGCACAGTTTTGACAATATTAAAACAAGGAGAATAAACATTCCTGCCGCCATATACATGCTATAGTGAAGGACAATGCCAGTTTGGATTTTTCTGAGTTTTTTACTAAACCAGCCAACCAAAGCCGGAATGCCGTTAACAACACCTTCAATTATTATCCCATCGGTTATTTTATTTATGACAGCGCCTGAAAACCAGTAGGCTGGTTTAACAATCAAAATGCCATATAACTCATCGACATAGTATTTGTTAAAGAGTATTTTATATATGGGGGCACAGGTGTTTGCAATAGCCTCCGGTATTTTTGTGTTTTTGATGTAAAAATAGTAAGCTGCTAAAATTCCTGTTACAGCAATAACAACCGATGATATCATCACAAACCACTCTTGAGAAACGCTGCCATGCGTCTCCACCTCTCCTACAGCAGGGGCAAGAAAGTGTGCAAAGCTGTCGTGTCCGCCAAGAATGTGAGGAATGCCGACATAGCCGGCACAAACAGCACCAACAGCCAGCACTATCAAGGGTGCCGTCATACTTGAGGGGGATTCATGAAGGTGATGTTCCTTATCGTGTCCGCCTCGGAAACTCCCATGAAACGTGACATAAATAAGCCTAAACGAATAAAATGCAGTAAGAAGGGCAGTTATTGCACCAAGCAGATAGACAAACTTACCGATGCCGTCGCCATGAGCATACGCCATCCACAGGATTTCATCTTTGCTGAAAAATCCGGAAAGCCCAGGTACTCCTGAAATACTCAGTGAGGCAAGGAGCATGGTTAGATATGTGACAGGCATGTGTTTTCTAAGCCCTCCCATCATATTAATGTCTTGCTCTCCCTCCATAGCATGAATTACGGAACCTGCGCCAAGGAATAACAGCGCCTTAAAAAACGCATGGGTGTATAGATGAAAAATACCTGCGGCAAACGCTCCCACTCCGCACGCTACAAACATGTAGCCCAACTGACTTACCGTAGAGTATGCGATTATGCGCTTAATATCCTTTTGAACAAGCGCTATTGTGGCGGCAAAAATTGCGGTGACGCCTCCAGTTACGGCAACCACTGCCATAGCCGTAGGTGAAAGGACAAATATAGCGTTGGTTCTTGCTACCATAAACACGCCTGCTGTTACCATAGTTGCGGCATGAATGAGGGCACTGACCGGAGTTGGCCCCTCCATAGCGTCAGGCAGCCATACATGAAGCGGAAGCTGTGCGGATTTCCCGACCGCACCACAAAAGAGCAGTAGCGCTATCACAGTCAATAAATCAAAACTATGCCCGCATATGTTTATTGTCTGCCCCAGAAAAACCGCCGGATTTTTAAACACATCGGAGTAGTGAAGCGAGCCAAAAGTGAGAAATATTAAAATCACGCCAAGACCAAACCCAAAATCGCCAAACCTGTTGACAATAAAAGCTTTTTTGGCGGCGTCGGCGGCTGATTTCTTATGATACCAAAACCCTATCAGAAAATAAGAACACAGTCCTACAGCCTCCCATCCAAAATACATCTGCAAGAAATTGTTACCCATAACAAGCATCAACATGGAAAAAGTAAAAAGACTTAAGAATGCAAAAAATCGGAAGTAGCCCTTGTCTCCGTGCATGTATCCAACCGAGTAGATGTGAACAAGCAGACTTACTGTGTTAACCACTATCAGCATTACAGCCGTTAACGGATCAACAAGAAACCCCACTGAAACCCTGAAACTGCCGGAGGTTATCCACGTATATAGGTCTTCATTAACAGTGTGACCACTTAGTACATCCGAAAGAGCAAGGAGCGAACACAAAAACGACCCAGCAACACCAATGAGCGCTATCCAATGAGCTTTCGTTCTAAAAATAGCTTTCCCAAAAATTATATTGATTATAAAAGCCGCAAGGGGAAGAGCCGGTATCAATACATGTTTTAGTGCCATCTCTATCCTCTCATCTCATTAATTTCATCAACCGTTATGGTCTCTTTGTTTCTAAAGAGCGCAATTACCAGAGCAAGCCCTATTGCCGCCTCAGCCGCTGCCACAGCTATTATCATAAAGACAAGTATCTGACCGGCTAAGTCCTCCATGTAGTGACTAAACGCTACAAGGCTTATGTTAACTGCATTAAACATTATCTCAACCGATAGGAGCATTATTATCAGATTCCTTCGTGTGATAAACCCAAACATCCCCACACAAAACAGGACTCCGCTTAGCCATATATACCAGTTTAAAGGTACCATCTCTATTTTAACCTCTTTTTAGCAAGCACTATTGCCCCAACTATCGCAACAAGGAGCACCAGTGAGGCCAACTCAAACGGGTACAGGTAACGAGTGTAAAGCTCCTGTCCGATGGCACTTATGTGAGTAGTGCTCTGTATCTCTTTTATGCCCCAATGCCCTGTCCTTTCAACTGCTGCCGACTTTGCCGCCTTAAGCGCTATAACCATCACCCCAGAGGATATGATAAAGCCAATAACCCACGGCCTGATAAACCTGCTCTTTTGCACATCCTCACGCAAATTAAGAAGCATAACAACAAAAAGAAATAATACCATAATAGCTCCGGCATAAATAATTATCTGCACTGCGGCTAAAAACTCCGCATTTAAAAACAAATACAGTCCAGCCAAATGAAAAAACATAAGAAGCATATAAAGTACGCCGTGCATAGCGTTTCGCCGTGTTATAGCCAAAGAAGACATAAGCACTATAACGGTAGCAAAGTATATAAAGAAAACTTTACTCAGCATTATTCAAGTCCACCTTTGTTTGAGACCGTCCTCTAAACACCGCCTGATTTTCTGGCGTTTTAAAATCATCGGCACGAGGACCCCAAAACCGCTTAAAATACTCTGTACCTTTATCACCTGTCATATATTTATCCCAATTTTCAAGCAGTTTCTCTTTGGTCATTTTGAAGTCTGCCTTGTTGTACCCGGCATACTCATAGTGCTCCGTAAGTACAACCGCTCCAAACGGACACGCCTCCACACAAAGAGCGCAGTACAAACATCTGAGAACGTCTATCTCATATCTATCAACTACTTTTTCATGTTTTTCACCCTCTGATGTGTATATGGTTATGCAGTGTGATGGGCATATGGCGGCACATAGACCGCAGCCTACGCATTTTGCCTGCTTAGTCTCAGGGTTTCTCACAAGCGCATGGAGTCCTCTAAAACCAGTCATCGCAGGTCTCTTTTCTTTTGGATACTGTCTTGTCACTGGCTTTGTGAACATGGTTTTAAGAGTAAGCTTCATTCCCTGAAGGATTTCCACAAAAAACACCGTCTTAAGAAACCGCACTATGCCGGTATCTTGTTTTCTTTCCATTACCACTATGTCTTTTGTCATCATATCGCTCATTTGTGTAAAAATATTTTAAAAGTTCCAGTTATCATAACATTTAAAAGGGCAAGAGGTATCAGCACCTTCCAACCAAGCGACATCAGTTTGTCATATCTATAGCGCGGAAGCGTTGCGCGTATCCAGTAGTAAAAGAATATGCAAGCATAGAGCTTAAGCATAAACCATACAAGGCCCGGCACATGAGTTAAAAAAGGAAACATGTTTAGCATAAACTGAGGCAGTGTCCATCCGCCCAGAAAGCACAGGACGGCTATCGAGGACATTATAATCATACCAATGTACTCAGACATAAAAAACAGGGCAAAGCGAAAACCGCTGTATTCGGAGAAAAATCCAGCAATCAGTTCAGTCTCAGCCTCAGGTAGATCAAACGGAGTTCGGTTGGTCTCTGCAATTGCAGAAATAACGAAGACGTAAAAACCCAGAAACTGAGGTATTATGTACATGCCGCCCGGATAGTTGTGCTGAGCGTGTACTATATCGGTTAGATTAACAGAACCAGCCATAAGCATCACTCCAACAAGGGACAACCCAAGAGATACCTCGTAGCTAATCACTTGAGCCGAGGCACGCAACGCCCCCAGAAATGAATATTTGGAATTAGACGACCAACCGGCAATTATCACGCCATAAGCAGCCAATGAAGACATTGCAAAAAGAAACAATAGGCCAATGTTAGCGTTACTGATTACAAACCCGTCAAAAAACGGTATCACAGCAAGCGCAGAAATAGCAGCCATAAGGCCTATTACCGGCGCTGAGAAAAATAACGGTTTATCGGCATTCGTTGGAATTATATCCTCTTTGAAAAAGGACTTTATGCCATCCGCTATAGGCTGAAATATGCCATGAGGACCTACCACCATAGGGCCCATTCTGGCCTGCATGTGGGCTATCACTTTACGTTCAAAATATGTGGCATAGGCAACGTGCAACATCGTTGCTCCAAGCACTACAGCAATTTTAATGAATATCACACCAAGGTTCCATAAATACTCCGGAACCGCCGCATGTAAAGCGTCTAATGTCATAGTTCCTTAGCCCTCTCTATTGTTACAACTCGGTCTGTTATGGTGAGACTTTTTAGAATCGGGTCTGTTGTGTATCCTACAATAGAGCGAAAGCCGCTGTCTTTAAACGCATTTGAAAGCGCCGCCACACCCTCGGGCATCCCTCTGTCGGCTCGCACAACAGCCTCTGCCGTTCCTTTGTCGCTTGTCAGGGCAACTCGCTCATTATTGCCAAGTCCCAAAGACTGTGCAGTCAGTGGGTTTATCATAACAAGCGGCTCAGGGGCTATCCCCATAAGAGCGGCTGAGTATCTGGAAAGGGTGGAGGAGTGAAGCAGTGATCTGTCCTCTTTTAAAATAACCCTGCCGTTTTGCGATAAAACGGATAATACAGGTATATCCTCAAGCCCTTCCACTTCAAAATCTCCCTCTATCCCTCTTAAAGGCTCGCCGCCATAGGGCCATATACCGCTGCGCCCTGTTAGTGAGTCATATCTAACACCGGTGTGTACTGTGGATATTTTACTTATCTCCTCCCACACGCTTTTAACGTCTGGGTACGTTTTTTTCATTCCAAATGCCTTACAAATATCGGCAAGGATTTTCCAATCTGCTCTGCCACGGCTGGTCATGGCTCCTTTTCTTAATCTCTGAAGTCTCCGTTCAAGGTTTGTGTAAGTGCCGTCTTTTTCACTCCACGCTGCTGCTGGAAAGACGACATCTGCAAGACTTGCAGTCTCAGTAAGAAAAATATCCGACACAGCCAAAAATTCAAGTTTTTGGAGGGCTGACTCTGTTTTCTTTTTGTCAGGTATAGTAAAAACCGGATTTTCTCCCATCACAAACATTGCTTTGATACTCCCACTCTCTGCCCCGTCAATCATCTCAAAAAGATTAAGCCCTTTGCTCTCTGGGGTTTTCATCCCTGCCATGTTTTCCATCTTATGACCAAAAGATTCAAGCTCTATCGGCCGCCCGCCAACAAGCAAATCTGGAGCACACCCCATATCAAGACATCCCTGCGTATTTGGCTCATCCATCAGTACAAACAACCTGCCGTTTAACACATAGTTAAGCGCCCCAAGTAAGAACAAATTCTTTGAGCCGTTGCCATAAAGTAAAACTTCAGGGCCTATTATGACAACCGGATTCTTTAACAGGACAAGCTCATCTACGGTATACTTTAAAGCCTCTGGGCTTACTCCTGCTTTGACAAGCGTATCAAGGGTGGGAACCTTAAGCGCTGATAGTTTCTTATCTATAATGAAGTTTTCAGCGCTAAAATTCTTCTTTTCATAAACATTTGCTAATATCCACGTTAGAACAAGCGTTTCTGTACCCTCCGTGTGATTTAGTTCATGCTTTACATTGCTTCTTAGTCCGCCGGATTTACCCAAAACAAACACTTTCCCACCGTTTTTCCACACCGAGCGAACCGCTATGCCAAGAACCGGATTTATTGTGGTTGGATCGCCGCCAGCCACAAAGACCCCATCTGAGTTAGCAATACCAGGAATAAGGTTTGAAGTTATTCCCTGTCCAAACATCCTTTCAAGATAACTTACCGCAGGGCCATAAAAGAGCCTTGCCGTTGAGTCTATGTTATTTGAACCCAGCACATATCGTATTAATTTCTGAAGCATGTAGTTGTCTTCATTAGTGCATCTGCCGGAGGCAATGCCGGCAACAGATGCTCCGCCGTGTTTTTTGATAATCTCTTTAAGACGCCATGCCGTAAACTCTACCGCCTCCTCCCATGAAGCCGGCACAAGCACCCCGTCTTTTCGTATAAGCGGACTTCTCAGCCTTTCCTCATGTTCGGTGTAATCGTAGCCAAACCTCCCCATTACGCACAAAAGCCCGGAATTCACACCCTTATCAAAATCCGGCACAACTCGTATAATCGTATTTTCTCTCATTTGAAGGGTCATGGTGCAGCCAACACCGCAGTGACCGCAAATGGTCTCCACCTGACGCTCTATGTACCACGGTCTGTAGGTGTGACGATGAAGTTTTGATGTAATGGCTCCCACAGGACACGCAGAGAGACAGTTGCCGCAGTACTCACAATCATACCGCCCCCCTGAAAACGGCTCTATCACTGAGTGACAGCCCCGGTTAATTACACTAATAGCAAAAGCCCCCTGCATATCGTCGCATGTTCTTACACATCGGGTACAAAGGATGCACTTCTCCATATTTCTTACTATAACGGGGTCTTCAAAACTTACAGGATTGGTGCGCTTACCCTCTTTAAATCTGCCGGCGGCAGCGCCATACTTTGCAGATAAGTCCTGAAGGACGCACTCACCGGCTTTATCACAAACCGGACAGTCCAGCGGGTGATTTATTAGCAGGAACTCAAGCACCGCTTTCCGTGCTCGTATTATGGCGTCTGTGTTGGTTTTAACAACCATCCCGTCAGTTATTTTAACCGTACAGGCAGTCTGAGGGCGAGGCAGACGCTCTATTTCCACAAGACACATTCGGCAGCTGCCGCAAGGCGACAGATTTTTAAAGGTGCAGAGCGTTGGAATTTCTATTCCAACCTGCTTTGCGGCTTCAAGTATTGTCGTCTCACGCTCTGCCACAACTTCTATGCCGTCTATGGTTAGCTTAATCATCAGTTTCTAAATGCCTTTGCAGCTAACTCCAATGATAAAAAACTGGATTCCTGCCTTCGCAGGAATGACAAAAAAGAAAAAAGCAGATACAAAAAAGGAAAAAGGTATAACAGAAGAAAATCCAACCCTTTGTCATTCCCGCCTCCGAGCGGGAATCCAGTCCTTTTCCATACATCCTTAACGGACAGAAAAACTTGTATTGGAGTTAACCTCATAATCATGATCGTTTATGTTTCAACCGCAATTCCCTTGCCTGCTTGATTATATACCAAAAGACTAACATTTGATTATTTTTTTTCTATTGTTTCAATCTTGTTTTCATAAAATGTTATTGTTTTTCTAAGCTCACTGGTATATTTATAAATATCGTCAAGATTCTCCATTAATATTTTATTTTCTTTTTTGTCTCTATCAAATAGTGTCATGTATTTTTTTGCAGAATTAAAATGCAATCTACAAACAGGCTTTCGGTTATTATCATCAAGTAAAACTC
The DNA here is from genome assembly GCA_004376055.2 of Nitrospirales bacterium LBB_01. Lineage (GTDB taxonomy): Bacteria > Nitrospirota > Thermodesulfovibrionia > Thermodesulfovibrionales > Magnetobacteriaceae > Magnetomonas > Magnetomonas plexicatena. The sequence continues at coordinate 1,863,892 of CP049016.1, read as the reverse complement.
CGAAATAGGATTGTGTGTCTCTGTGAATAATTCGTTTAGAATCCACAATATCTCGGAGAATAGACTTTACAATATAAAAGCCTTCAAGCTCTTCTTCAGTAGTTATTATCATGTGTTCAGAGCATTTATTGTCTTTTTGCTCATCGGGTGATTTTTCTATGGGTTTTTCCTCAGACATAGCACATTTTAAGCGTTTATTTATCTGTTCATTTATAAATTGACCTAAAGCTCTTTTGACAATTTCCTTAAATTGCTGCATAACGCTCGAAGTTTTTGTGCCAGAATAGACAAATGAAGTAAAAAATCGTATAAATTCATCGGACGGATTTGAGAGTTGCTCTTCTAAGACTAATTTTATCTCTCTTGTATATTTTAATTCGGTGGCAACATTAAGCATTGTTTCAAGATGGAAATTTTGTTTTGTTAGTTTTTTTAGTTCTTCAACTAATGAATCTTGTATGTCGAGCATATTAAGTTCCATAAATGGCTTTGTGTCCATTTGATTTGGTTTTTCCAAATCAGTATAAAATCTATAAACTATCCCATTTGTTAAAATACAAAATCGGACCTCAGTTGTAGAAAAATATCGAAATAGCTGACCATAATTTTCACTGTCCAAATTCGCATTGCACTTTTTACATTCAACAAGGATTATAGGTTTACTATCTTTCATAATTGCATAATCCACTTTTTCGCCTTTTTTAATGCCAACGTCAGCAGTAAATTCAGGGATTACTTCAAAAGGGTCAAAAATATCATAGTCCAAGGCGCTTAAAAACGGCAGTACAAAAGCAGTTTTAGTTGCTTCCTCTGTTAATGTATCATCCATTTGTTTTTGTATTTTTGCTGATAATGCTTTTAAGACTTCAATAAAGTCCATCGCCTCATCCCTCCCCAAGTTTTAATTTATGGCATAACAAGCCATATCATTATTTCTCCAACACCCCTCAACTTCCCCATAATCATTTTACAATAAACCTCTTCCATTATACTGTATCATTGCGCTTTACATCTTTTATTTTTTATGTGGTACTCAAACTCTTCTCTGAAGATTTTCATGGCAGCCAAAAGTACACCGGCTGCCCCGTCACCAAGCGGACAGAAAGTCTTACCAGCCACGTTTTCTGCCACATCATGCAGTGTTTCAAGGTCGCGCTCTGAGGCATCCCCCCGCTCTATGCGTTCAAGGATTGCCCTCATCCATGCCGTACCCTCACGGCATGGCGTACACTTTCCGCAAGATTCGTGTTCAAAAAATTTCATAGCCCGCTCATAGACCTTGACAATGCACACACTGTCGTCAAAGACTATAACAGCGCCCGAGCCAAGCATTGAGCCGTACTTAGGCAAGTGGACATAGTCCATCGGGCAGTCTATATTTTCAGGGGCAATTATTGGAGTAGAAATCCCCCCGGGAATTACTCCCTTAAGCGCTCCTCCGTCCTTAATGCCGCCGCAGTGGTTATAAATTATCTCTCTAAGGGATATTCCCATAGGAAGCTCATAAACGCCTGGTTTGTTGACCCTGCCGCTTACTGAAAAAAGCTTTGGACCGGGGCAGTCCTTAACCCCTATTGAGCTGTATGCCTTTGCGCCATGTGAGACAATGTACGGAATATTAGCAAATGTTTCAACATTATTAACAATAGTCGGCTTTCCCCATAGTCCTGAATTTACTGGAAACGGAGGTTTTAGTCTGGGCTGCCCACGTCTGCCTTCAAGAGAATCAAGAAGAGCTGTCTCCTCGCCGCAGATATAAGCCCCTGCCCCTGAGTGTACAGTAATATTAAACCGGAAATGCTTTGACAGTATATCGTTACCCAGATAGCCTTTGGCAAGCGCCTCTTCGATAGCTCTTTCAAGCACCTTTTTTGCGTGCGGATACTCACCTCTAAGGTATATGTACCCTCTGGTTGACTGCAGTGCGTAAGCGGATATAATCATCCCCTCTATTAAAAGATGCGGATTGTGTTCAAGTATTGGTCTATCTTTAAAAGTGCCGGGTTCTCCCTCATCTGCGTTACAAACGAGGTATTTGGGGAATTTTGGATCAAGAGAGGCAAACTGCCATTTCATACCGGTTGGAAATCCGGCGCCTCCGCGCCCTCTAAGCCCAGAGCTTTTTATCTCATCTATTATATCCCGAGGGGTCAGCTCCCCCACAGCCTGCTCCAGTGCCTTGTAGCCGCCCACTGCCATGTAGCCTGTAATTGAGGCAGTATGAGGGTCATCGATGTTTTTTAATATTATCTTCTCAAACACGTTAGCCCCTGATTTTCAGATAAATTTATCATGGTAGTCATTTATAGTTTTCCAGCACTGTGTCCAGTCTGTCTTTTGTTAGATTATCGTAAGAGTCTGTATCAAGTATCATTGCAGGGGCTGTGCCGCAGGCTCCTATACACTCCATAATGATAAGTGAAAACCTGCCGTCAGAAGTTGTACCACCAGGCGTCAAACCGTATTTTTCCTCTAAGTACGCCACAAGGTCATAGGCGCCTTCAATCATACAGGACACATTAGTGCAGAGTTGAATAATGTGCCGCCCCATGGGTTTAGTTTTATACATTGCATAGAAAGTAGCGACTCCTCTGATTTCTGCCGTAGGTACACCTGTTACGCTTGAAACCTCCTCGATTGCCTCTGGGCTCACAAATCCAAAAATCTCCTCTGCCGCAGAGAGTGAGGGCAAAAGCACACCTTGACGAGAAGCGTAAAGACCCATCAGGTCACAGACCGTAGTTCTTAATAACCGCAGTCTATCTGCTGTTACCTGTGGCATGTAGTATTACCCTTTCCTGAACATGTATGAAGTCAAATCCATGTACTGATTATTCATGGAACGGATTATTTCTGCCAGATGTATAGCGATTACTTTATAGACTTTAGCTGCCATTTTTGGGTCTTGCTCCATAAGCTCTTCAACATCACGCCTTTCTAACTTGACAGCTTCACAGTCTTTATCTGCTAAAGCTATAGCCGAGTGTTTAGAGCCGTCCACAAAAGACATAAGCCCAAACATCTCACCAGACTTTACCAGAGCATACGGCAGGATGTCTCCCTCTGTTGACATCTTACAGATTCTGACTTTACCATTTGTAAGAAAATAGAGAGTTCCGCCATCCTCATCTTCTTTGTATATCTCCTCGTCCTCTTTGAAAGACATACGCTTTAAGAGTCCAGCAATATGTTTCTTTTCTGTCTCATCAAGACCATTAAAAATATCAAACTTTTCAAAAACATCTTTAAATTCCATCATTAACCTCCGTACCTACCTGTCACACTCGCCAAGCACCACGTCTATTGAGCCAATGTTAGCTATAGCGTCGGCAATGAGGCCGCCCTCACAAAGGCTCGGTAATGCCGAAACATGTACAAAAGACGGTGCACGAATTCGCATCCTGAAGGGCCTGCCTGTGCCGTCACTAACTATAAAAAAGCCAAGCTCCCCTTTTGGCGCCTCTGTGGCAACATATATCTCGCCCTTAGGCGCTGTCATAGGGCCTTTTGTAATTAAAGTAAACTGATGAATTAGGGATTCCATCTCGCTTAGCACTCTGTCTTTTGGAGGCAGTGTAAACTTAGGCGCATCGGGAGCCATTATCGGCCCAGTAGGCAGCTTTTCCACACACTGCTTAAGTATTGATACTGATTGTCTCATCTCCTCCATCCGGCAGAGGTATCTATCGTAAACATCGCCGTTTTTCCCTATCGGTACGGCAAACTCAACCTGATAATAGGCATCATAGGGGAAATGCTTGCGGATGTCGTAATTTACGCCGGAGCCTCTGAGGGTTGCGCCGGAAAGTCCCCAATTTATAGCATCCGCCGCCGATATTATCCCCACTCCAACGGTTCGTTGCAGCCATATTCTATTTACATTAATAAGGGTTTCATACTGTTCTATTTTAGAGGGGAAATCCAGCAGGAAATCATACAGCTTATCTATAAACTCCTGAGTAACGTCGTTTTTTACGCCGCCAATTCGCGGGTAGCTTACTGTAAGGCGCGCCCCGCAAAGCATCTCAAACAAATCCATTATGAACTCCCTCTCTCGGAAAGCATAGAGAAATACGGTCATGGCTCCAATGTCAAGGGCGTGAGTGGCAAGCCACAGCAGATGGCTTGAAATCCTTGATACTTCAGAAACTATGGTGCGAATGTATTTTGCTCTGATAGGAGCTTCTATTCCAAAAAGCCGCTCAACTGCAAGACAATACCCCACGTTATTTGTCATTGAGGATATATAGTCAAGTCTGTCCGTAAGCGGCATGCACTGCATGTAGGTCATCCCTTCTGCCAGTTTCTCGGTTCCCCTGTGAAGGTATCCAACATAAGGAGTGCACTTTTTTATGGTCTCTCCGTCCAGTTCCAGCTTAAGCCTGAGCACTCCGTGAGTTGATGGGTGCTGGGGTCCCATGTTCAGCACCAACTCTCTTGTATTTAAATCCTTTAGCGGTTCCATTCGTACTTTTTATATTCCTCATGTTTTTGTAGTACCTCTCTAAAGCCGCGCCACTCCTCCTCAGGGCCCTCAAGAGGGTAGTCCTTTCTGAGCGGATAACCCTCCCAGTCCTCTGGCATCAGCACACGTCTAAGGTCAGGGTGGTTTTCAAACACAATCCCGTACATATCGTAACACTCCCGTTCGTGCCAATTGGCGGTTTTCCATATACCGGCACAACTTTCCAGTGATGGGGATTTCTCCAGTACCTGTGCAGCAATGCGAATCATATGTCGGTGCGATATTGAATAAAGCTGGTAAATTACCTCAAAACGAGGGATTTTCTTGCTTAAGTAGTCAACTCCGCATAGGTCTTTCAAAAAGTCAAAATTAAATTGCGGGTCGTTATGTAACTCTGTCAGGATTTTTAGTATATTGTCTTTTTTGACAACAATAGCACACTGCCCTCTGAAATCCCTTATGCTGACAACATCGTCAGGATAGGATTCCTTAATTTTAGCGGCTATTTCAGCGGGCTCCATCTCATTCTCTCTGTTGCCATCTTATTCTGTAGCTTGATAATTCCGTCAAGGAGAGCCTCTGGTCTTGGCGGACAGCCGGGGATATAGACGTCAACCGGTAAAAAAGTATCGCAACCCTGCACTACCGAATATGACCTGTAAACATTTCCCGTGCAAGCACAGCTGCCCATAGCTATAACGTAACGTGGTTCAGGAATCTGATCATAGACTTTTCTGACAACCGGCGCCATTTTCTTTGTGACAGTGCCGGCTATGATTATACAGTCGGACTGACGCGGTGAGCCGCGAAATATAATTCCAAGCCTGTCCAGGTCGTAGTGGCTTGACCCTGTAGCCATCATCTCAATGGCGCAGCAGGCAAGCCCAAAGGTCACAGGCCACAGCGAGGACAGCCGTCCCCAGTTTATCAACTTATCCAGTGAGGTAATTATTGTGTTAGCGCCGGGAATTATTTTAATTCCCTCCTCTACATCAATTAAGCCAAGCGAGGTATCTATCATTGTCCTATCCTTCTAAACTCCATAAATAAATTAATCCCAGACAAAGGCGTCCTTTCTCCAAGCGTATATGTAACCCACAGCAAGAATCAGTATAAAGAGCATCATCTCAACAAATGCGTACAGCCCTATTTTATTGAACGCTACAGCCCACGGGTACATAAACACAGCCTCAACGTCAAACACGACAAACAGTATGGCTATGATGTAGTATCTGACAGTGAATTTCTGTCTGGGTTCACCCTCAGGCAGCATACCGGATTCGTAAGGGGAGAGTTTTTCGGCATAAGGCCTCCTCGGGCGCAACAAAAACCCAAAAAGCAGCGACCCTAAACCAAACCCCAGCGCTACGATAAGGAAAACAAGCACCGGCAAATACTCTGTTGGCACATAAGTACCTGGCATAGATATGTTTTACATTAAGTATGTGGTTATTGTCAATACGTTTTTTTCAATAAACAAAAAAGAACTCTTGATAACGTGACAAACCACAAATGAATACATGAAAAGATATTACAATCATAATGCTAATTAAGGTATTATAAGTAATGATAAAGAGGGGAAAGCCATCAAACTTAAATGAGATTATTGATATATTAAAAGAGCACAGGAGTATCCTTGTTGATAAATATGGTATCGTCGAAATTGCAGTGTTTGGTTCTTATGTAAGAAATGAACAAAAACGTGGCAGTGACATTGATATTGTAGTACAACTAAAACGTGAGACCAAAACGCTTGATAATCTCATCGGTTTGACATCATATCTGCAAAAAAAATTGAGAGCTAAGGTTGATATAGTGCTCAGGGATGGACTGAAAGAAACCTTAAAAAAATACATCTTGCAAGAGGCCGTTTATGTCTAAAAGAGATTGGATGTTCCACAGTTAAAGAATGAAATGGAAAATCTGATAACCAGATAGTATAATCAAAATACTTGGAAAGGTTAAAATATATAATAACATCCGTACAAAACGAAAAGGTAAAAGATGCCGTTGTCAAGCGTCAAAGAAAAGCCCCTGAATATAAAAACTCTGTGTTTGTTGAAGGCAAACGGGTAATTGAGACGGCACTTATCTCAAATGCCGTACTACAAAGGGTTTTTATCACGTCAGAGTTTTTAAGAAATACGGCTAATCGACAAATCATTGAAAACCTATCACAGAAATGTACGGAGCTTTATGAGGTATCGGCACACGTTATGGATAAACTCTCTGATACTGAATCTCCGCAGGGGATTGTTGCGCTATTCAAAATATCTGAAAGCTGCCTTTTAAACTTAAAGCCAGACACCAAATCTGTGTATCTTGTCCTTGACGGAATAAGCGAGCCCGGGAATGTGGGTACAATTGTTAGAACCGCTGAGGCATTTGGCGTAAGCGGAGTCATAACGCTGCCCGGCACGGCTGACCCATTCAGCGCTAAAGCTGTCAGGGCCTCAGCAGGATGTGTTTTTAACATTGCCGTTATAAAAGCAACTGTGGATGAATTCCTTAAATGGATTAATCACACTAAACTAAAACTAATTTCCACAGTGGTAAGCGGCGGAGTTCCTCTCTATGAAGCCACAGTAAGACCTCCCTTTGCTCTTGTTTTAGGACAGGAGTCAGAGGGGGTTAGCAGAGTTTTGGTAAATGAATCATCGGTTCAGGTTATGATTCCAATGCGCGGTAAGGCAGAAAGTCTAAACGTCTCTGTATCGGCAGCCATCTGCCTTTACGAGATGTTTAGACAGCCTAAAGCCAATTAATTCAATTTACCGCATAAGTTTAGTGATAATCTTTTTAGCTTTAAGTAAAACCAGCTCGGCAGCCATTATCGGCGGTGGAGCAAGACAGATAGAGTTACCGATTAGACTTCTTAGCTTAGCCACAGTCAGGGTTTGCATCAAAACTGTGCCGGTGCCGGAAAAGCGTGTAAGAAAAAGTCCCTCATCGCCTAAATAAGCTGTCTTAAAATCCTTCACATGCTCCAGAGTATGCGAAACTGACTCATCCCATGCCATAACAGTGGCCGATTCAGCATGAAGCTGCTACTCTTTTTTAAGTTGATGGGTTAAAATATTGCCGCCGCCATGTATAAATACAAGACCGTTGCCTGATATTTTTAACAAAACCAAGCCCTCGCCGCCAAACAACAAGCTCCCAAGCCCTGACTGCGCCTCCACGCTTACGTTAATATCCCCTACGTAGGCAATGAGATTTTCCTTAGATGCGATTATTGCATTGCCGCTTAATTTTATGGCTGCAATGCTGCCAGGTAAGTAATCTCCAAAGGAAATCTCCCCTTGTCCTGAAAAGGTGGTAAATGCCATGTGGTCATCTGTAATTACTTTTCTTGCTGCCGAAAATATGTGTTTGGATATTGAACCGCCTTCTTTGATCTCTTTAGTATCACTTTTGACATCACCAACGTAGAACAACATCTTGCCGGCCTCTGCTGTGACCTGACTCCCATTTAGATACACAGTGAGAATATCTGAATCCTCACCAGATATCTTGTAAACTCCCTTTTCCTCATTCCCCAATATTTCCACTTTTATGGCCTCCCAAGTTGTCCACATAAACGCGGTTTTATGATATTTACAAAATTAACGCCTTGCGGTCAAACCACATGGCGCTATGGCTTTTTAATAATGTCTGTCTTTGAAGAGTACATGTTGTATTTAATTGGAGAACACTCTTACATCAGCCCTGCGGTTTTGAGCTCTCCCGCTTTTGGTTTCGTTTGATGTTATTGGTCTGGTAGAACCATAACCGACCGCTTCTACCTTTTGAGCTTCTACTGCTCCGTGCCTTATGATGTAGTCCTTAACAGCCTCTGCACGTCTTTTGGAAACTCTCATGTTGTAATCATATCCGCCAGTTGTATCAGAGTGACCCTCTACCCTTGCATGTCCCTGTTCGTACTGCTTTATAGCTTCTATTGCTGCATTTAACTGTTTTTCACTGCCTTCTTTTATCTTTGTCTTGTTTGCATCAAAATGGGCTACTGTAAGAAAAGCTACCTCTGATGTTGAGGAATGCTGTCCATTAAGTCCCATTGAAGCACCACCCTTACATGGGCCCTGTGTTATACTAATTACTTTATTAGCCAGCTCAATTGCTTCTTTGGTGTGACAGCTCCAATAAACACTGTAAGCCTCATCTCTTAATTTTACAGCGTCATTAAACATATTTGGACACGCTGTGTCTTTCCCTGCTTTTTTTGCCGTCTCTATGGCTCTATCAGCTTCTAAAAGCTCCTTATGGATAAATAGAACTTTACCTTTAGTCGTAAACTCCATACCAGCGCATCCGGTTAGCAAAAACATCACTGCAAACACTAATAACCGAGTCCTCAAACTCATGCTACGCCTCCAATGTTCTGCATTAAACTCATCAATGGTAAGATATAACACATATGTAATGATTGTCAATAAGAAAAATATAGCGCCGACACATAAACTGGCGTTACACTTATTTTCTCCTATTTTTAAAAACTGTTTAAATGACCTGACACACATTTTCTGTTTAATATTAACTTATGAAACACGTAATCATGAAAGTGAAAAGGAAATGACAGAGCTTATTCATGCAGTTGGGCAGGGAGGGCCTGCAATGGCGTTAGCATTAATAGTTATTGCTCTTAGCTATAAGTGCATGAATAAAATCGGTTTTGAGTTTGTGAATGCCCAAAAAGAACAGGCAACAGCTCTCGCTCGCCAGGCACAAAGCATGGAGGGACTTCACGGCGCTATTCACGATTTTTTAACCAGAGACAACAAGGAACACCTGGATATACTGATTATGCTTCGGGTGATTATTGACAGAATGGACAGGAACCAACACGGGTAAGGGAGACAATATCGTATGAATATGAAACTTCTGAAGGAGTTAATGTTAAGGGGTTATGTGCTTGAGATTCTTAAGGCTGATCATGAGCAGTTTATTAATGAGGAGGAACTTCGTGCAAGGCTCTATCTTTTTGGTTATGCGCTTTTATCGGACGACCTGAAAATCCAGCTTCGCTATCTTGAAAATAAAGGATACGTGAAACGCAACGAGAAATTTAACGGTCAAATTTGCGAGGTTGGAATTACCGCTGACGGAGACGATCTGTTAAATGGAATCATAAAAGACGAGGGTGTCTTTATTCCACGGGGACGGAACAATGGTTAGAAAATCCCTTATAAATGACAACATAGACCTTGCCTATCAAGTGTGGCGTGACCTTGAGTGTGATTTTGAGAGATCCGTAAAAGAGCTTAACAAAAAATTCAAATTCCGCTTAACAACAAAAACGCTTAAAGAATGGGCTGAGAAATATAAATGGAAAGAGCGCTCGGAGCGTGAAGATTTGGAAATTGAAAAGCTGAGGAAGGCTAAAAGAGTAACCACCGAAGCCCTCATTGGCGACCTTCTCAAACAAAAAGAAAAATACGACTCCCTCAGTGAGCTTGACAATCAATCCACTAACGCTTATAAATCGCTCATAAACACCATCAACAATCTATATAAATCATCGGCAAAGTCCAAACTGGACGCATACATTGACGTTATGAGGATTTATATTCAGTGGCTTGTTAGAAATGACCCCGATGGCGCAACTGTTGTGGAAAAAAATATGGATGAGTTCACATTGTTTTTAACAGAAAAGTACGGATAAGGGATTAATCCGCAGATGTCACAGATGAACGCAGATAACAATCTGCGGAAAAAATAGAACTCTTTAGATTATGGTTAACCTTAAAAAAATATTTAAAGACATCGAGGCCTTAAGGGCGCAAATCAACTCATACACTAAACCGTTTGAAGGCGGCGCAGGTTCAGACGGAAAATCTGCACAAGCTGCGAGAGTGGAAAGGGCAGCCAATGACCTTGAATTCTTTGCGCGCACGTACTTTCCACATTATATAAAGTCACCATCCTCAAAACTTCACAAGTATCTTTCAGCGCGATACATGGAGTTGGTGAAATCAGACGACCCGGGCGGTAAGGAGGTTGATGCCGCTCCACGCGGAAATGCCAAATCCACATGGACAACGCTAATATTGCCAATGTGGGTCACGGCTTTCAACCTGCGTAATTTTGTGCTGATAGTCTCTGACACGATGAGCCAGTCTGAGGATTTTATATCATTCATAAAGGCAGAGCTTGAAACCAACGAACGGCTTAATCAGGATTTCCCTAATATCACAGGAGAGGGCAAGACGTGGCGTGCTGATACGCTTATAACCAGAAACGGCGTAAAAATCCGCGGAGTTGGAGCAGGACAGAAACTCAGAGGAATGCGGCACGGCAGTCGTAGGCCAGACCTCGTAATATGTGATGATTTGGAAAACGACGAGGCCGTCATGTCGGTAGAGCAGCGAAGAAAACTTGAGGACTGGTTTTTTAAGGCGCTTATGAAAATTGGTCAAAAGGACACGATATACATAGTTGTAGGAACAGTGCTCCATTATGATTCTCTGCTGTCAAAGCTGTTTAAAAAGCCCGGCTGGCGGGGTAATAAGTTTAAAGCAATCATGCGTTACTCTCAATCAAAGCGATGGGAGGAATGGGAAAATATATTTTCTATGGATGAAAAGGAAACAGCCGAGATAATGGCAGACGCCTATTTTAATACATTCAGAGAGGAGATGCTTTCCGGTGTGGACGTCCTGTGGCCAGAGGTTGAAGATTACTACTACCTGATGAAAATGCGGGTCTCAGATGGCCCTGCGTATTTTGATTCGGAAAAGCAAAACGAACCGATTAACCCTGACGACTGCCTGTTTAGTGAACACTGGATTCAGTATTTTGATGATGGCACTGAACCTAAAGACGCCCCTCTATATGGGGTTGTTGATCCCTCGATGGGAAAAAAGTCAAAACGGCACGACCCCTCGGCAATAATCTGCGGACGTTTTATAAACGGCATAATGTATGTCACAATAGCCGACATAGAACGGCGTCATCCAGACAGAATAATCGAGGATATTTTAATGTATCACAAAAAGGAACGTTTTCAGGTCTTTGGAGTTGAATCTGTTCAGTTTCAGGAGTTTTTTAAAGACACGTTAATTAAAGAGGCACATAGACAGAATCTGACACTCAATGTTACGGAGATAAGGTCAAGCGCCGACAAACTTCTAAGAATTCAAACCCTACAGCCGTGGATAAAAAACGGCTGGATACGATTCAAGAAAAGCCAGAGAACTCTTATAGAACAGCTGATTCGCTATCCGCTCTATGATCACGACGACGGCCCTGATGCCCTTGAAATGCTTAAATCACTGGTAGAACATAATAATCTCACAGCAGACTACGAAACCATTGCAGGCAGAGATTCAGTATTTAAAGGAAAAAGCGCTTATTAAATGGTACAATAGGATAATATGAGCGAAATTGTTAAATTAGCTGCTAAGTGGGCGTCAGAGCCTGTCTTTGATGATGATACAAGGCAGGAGATTCAGGCACTGATTGATGCCATGGATATTTCCGAGCTTACGGATAGATTCTATAGAACTTTGGACTTTGGCACTGGCGGACTAAGAGGCGTTATGGGCGCTGGCACTAACCGCATGAATGTTTACACTGTAAAAATGGCCACTCAGGGCCTTGCCAACTATATATTGTCATTTGCTGACGGCGCAGAAAGAGGCGTTGTTATTGGGTACGATAGCAGAAATAATTCCTTGAAATTTGCCGAGGAAACCTCTGTGGTGCTTGCGTCAAACGGAATAAAAGCGTATCTGTTTGATGCTATAAGACCGGTGCCGGAGTTGTCTTTTGCCGTAAGACACAAAAATGCAAAGGCTGGCGTCTGTATCACTGCCTCCCACAACCCTCCTGAATATAACGGCTATAAGGTCTATTTTGAAGACGGAGGACAGATTACCCCGCCGCATGATAAAAACATAATTAGCGAGGTAAGAAAGATAAATACAGTTAATGAGGTTAAATCCGGCGCTGACTTTAACAGCGCTGTTAAATCAGGATTAATTGAGCTAATCGGCTCTGAGATTGACAGCGCCTACATTAAAGAAGTGTTAAAACAATCGGTCAGAGCTGTGGCAGACAACATAAAGATAGTCTATACGCCTCTTCATGGAGCTGGGTACGCTATCATTCCGCAGGTGTTGAAAACAGTTGGATTTACTGACATACACGTAGTTAATGAACAAAATAAACCGGATGGTGATTTCCCTACTGTATCATCCCCTAACCCGGAGGAGCCGGAGGGATTTAAGATGGCGCTTGCGCTTATGGAGAAAGCCGGAGCGGAAATTGCCCTTGCCACAGACCCCGATTGCGACCGAATTGGCGTAGCTGTAAGGGACATAGACGCTAAGGGGACTGTCCTTCTAAACGGAAATCAGGTCGGAGTGCTGCTTACCGATTACATATTGGCTGGGCTTGCCGGCTCTATTGATACGAAAAACTCAGTCGTTATTAAAACAATTGTAACCAGCGCTCTGATAGAGAAAATTGCGGTAAGTTACGGCGTTAGGTGTGTGTCAGTTCTGACCGGTTTTAAGTACATCGGGGAGTGGATACGTAAAAATCCGGACTCAGTGTTTATCTTTGGCTGTGAGGAGTCCTACGGATACTTGCGCGGAACTTATGCACGGGATAAGGATGCCGTAGTGTCGGCAAGTCTGATTTGTGAGATGGTATCATATTATAAGTCAAAGGGCAGCTCTATTTTAGAGAGACTAAATGAAATTTATGATAAACACGGTGTTTATCTTGAAACACTTTCCTCTGTAACGATGAAAGGAAAAGAGGGAATGGAGCAGATGGAGGTACTGATGCAGACATATCGCAGCGGCTTAAAAAATATTCCTCATGAGCTGGAATTATCTCTTGTTATGGACTATTTACAGGGACTTGATGAACTCCCGAAATCTAATGTCCTTGCTTTCCACTTCAAAGACGGCTCATCTGTAACCATAAGGCCATCAGGAACAGAGCCTAAAATTAAATACTATTTTTCAGCAACCGGATCAACCGTTAAAGAGGCACAGGATGGACTCAACTTGTTAAAAAGTTATTTTCTTACAAATGGTTAAGACTATTTTATTTTGTATCTGACTTGGCCTCCTTTAGGTCCTCCAAAATGTTTAACATCGCTCTTTGAGCTTTCCTAAGCTCAACAACCTGACTTTGAAGTTTTTCCATAGTTTTCACTCTTTCCTTAAAGGCGTTGTCCAACTGCTCTGCCATACTGTTAAATGCCTCAGAAAACTCACCCATAAAATCAACCTTATGGCCAAAATCGCCGTTGGCGATTTGCTTTGTAGTCCATGTCAGATGCTTTAGGCTTGCTTGCAGAGCTTTTAGAGATTGTGATATCTTAGTTTTCCCCTTAAGAGACTCAAAGTTAATCTCTCCGTTTGATAATTGATATACCGTTTCAGTAGTTTCATTATATTCGTCAATAAACCTGTTGATGTAATCGGTCATCTGCCTGATTTCGTTGTCAGGGTAGTCATGAGGCAGTACAATGGTATCCGGTTTTTTGCCATTTAAAATTGCGGCAAACACGGCGGTTACCCTGTCTATATCGTCTTCATTAACTTGCAGCATTTTTCTTACGCTGCCGGCTTAACCTTAAAGCGGCACACCCTGTCACCAGAGCACCAGCAGTCGGTTTCTTTTACATCAAACTTCTTGCCGGAAAACTCCAACAGAAGACCACTGATAAATCCCTCGTCATAAGTGCATATGGTCTCTTCACATACGGGAAGTCCGGAGCAGTCAAGGTCTTCGGCCACAGTTAGAGTAAATTCCATTTTGTTCATATCTGCTTCTTCTATCCTTAAGACGCCTATTTTAAGCTTGACAAGGAGTTCTTGCAGTTCCTTAACGAAAGCGTTAAAATCAGTCTTTTGTGTAACGGCTGCCTTAAAAAGCTCGCGTCCTGCCAACTCCCCAGCTTTATAGAAAACCCGCTCGGCGGTTTTAACGTCAAACTCCTGAATTATAACATCTCTTAGAGTAAACTGCATAAGCCGGTAAACCGCTACGTCCATAGTTGCTCCAAGATTTGGACGTCCCCCATTAACGTCCCCTATCATAGACCAATCAAACATTGGTTCTTCTCTTTCTTCTTTAAACATGTTATTTTACCCCCTCATAAAATTGTTTCAGTTTCTAATGACACTATCTTATACTTTTTACTCTGGTTCATTTGTGCAAGTAGTGTATTAACCTCCTCCTTAAGCTCAATCATTCTCTCCTCTCTGTCTATTGTAAGACGGCTGAACCTCTCAAGATCCTCCGTATGCTGCCGCAGCTCGTCCTCTGCCTGTTTTGCTTTTGTAATGTCTTTGACTGTAGCACAAGCGCACACATCCCTTGTACCGTCGGCATCCAACAGCGAAAGCCCTAAGTCAACAGGAAACTCCGTGCCATCCTTACGCACTCCGGTGACGTGTACTCTCTCCCCAATCCGTCGTGTAGCATTGCTTTTAAGAAACCCATCTCGTTTACTTACGTGTGATGCGGCAATGGCCGGAGGCACTAAAACTTCAATGGTCTTACCAATAAGTTCATCGTGCTCATAGCCAAATATTTTATCAGCCATAAAATTAGTCAAAATAATCTGTCCAGACTGATTAACTATAATTATTCCGTCAGGGGCAGCCTCTATAATACTGCGATACCAGACCTCAGTCTCCTGAAGTATTTTCTGATGGGAATTCAGTTTTTCGGCTAACTGCTGAGATGCCTGAAGCAGGTTTTCTGTCCTAATATTACGGTTGAGGATTTCAATATTCATAGCAACTATGGGAATAAGTTCGTTAAGAAGCTCTGAAGTATTAGCGTTAAAACTTGTAACGGCTGCCAGCTCTATTACTCCAAGCAAGGTTGAAGTTTGTACGATTGGTACAATCATGATATTATTTGGAGAACTGTCATCAATTCCCCAGCTGATGATAATGTCAGAATCGGACGGGGTGGATATGTTAATCGTTTTTTGCTCAAATGCGCATTGTCCGACAAGTCCCTGCCCTACGGCATACCGCTTGTCTTTTACGACGCAGCCATAGCTCCCTATAGAGCGGAGTATATCTTTGTCTTTATCAAAAATATACAGTATTCCATAAGCCGCACCTATCAGCGGAGCCGCATTAGAGAGAAGCTGATAAGCCAAATCCTCATAAGTCACGGTTTTTTGAAGCAGTGTGGAAATCATAGAAACCTGAAGCTCAATCATTGAGGTTGACTCAAGTTCATCGGCATATTCTTTAAGTTGACGTTGGATAGTTTCCCGTTCTGACACTGCCGCTCTTAGCCTCCGGTTCCAGATAGCGACAAAAGCGATTATTATAAGCAGCGCAGCTAAAGTTGGGCCAATAAACCTCCAGTTAACTCCCGGATGGTACTCAACAGTAAGCCACCGCCCTGTTATAGCAGCCTGCTCTTGTTTAGATATGCTTGCTAAAGCCTTATCAAGAGCGGAGGCTAACAGAGGCCAGTCTTTCCTGACTCCAAACGCCATATCATAGACATAAGGTGTTTGAGCTGCAATTTTAAGATTATTAAGACCAAGTCTGTCTATGTTATAAGAGACCATTGCCATGTTATCTATATAGACGTCAATATTTCCAGAGGAAAGCTCAAGAAGAGCTGAGCGGACATCAGGGAGCGATACCAAAGGCAGCGCCGGATAGTCGCGCTTCATACTGCTCTCAACAATTAAACCTTTTAACACTCCAACTTTAAGTCCCTCAAGGTTGTCCACTCCGCTTATGTATCTGACATTTTGACGGGTAACAATAACTGAGGCAAACGTGGCATACGGCTTTGTAAATAAAATACTTTTGGCACGCTGCGGGTTAGGGGAGATTTTGGGAATTACGTCAATTTCGCCGTCTTGCAGTTTTTTCATAGCGGCTCCCACGTTTAGCCCTTTGACCAAAACAATGTTTATTCCAAGACGTTTTGTACAGTACTCTATAAAGCCCGCTGTTATGCCTGAATAAACTCCCTTCTCATCAATAAACTCAAACGGCGGACGAGACGAATCCACCCCCAACCGCACCTGTTTAAGTGATTTAAGAAATGCTGTTTCCTCCGAGGTCAGTTCAAGTGTTGTGTTATCTGACGCAACCTCCGATGAGACGTTTTGAACAAACGCTGTTACGGTAAGCAGCAGAAATGCAGTAATGAAATACTTTAGCCTCATCAGACAAACGCCTCTATAGTTTTAAGCACTTCTTTGAGCTTAACCAAAGCATCTTCAAAATCAAACGTAGAGATACTTGCCTGCACATTTTTTGCTGCGTCACTATATCCTATAGCTTTAAGCCTGTCTATTACGTTGTTCATCGCATCAACCGATTCGGAGTCGTCCTCGGCAAGCAGGCTTTCAAGTTTTCTCAGGTCTATGACAAGAAGTTCCATATCAACCGGTGTGTCTGTGGTTACAGCCGTCGGTTTTGGTTTAATCCAGCGAGCCAATGTGTTAAATAATTGCGCTATATCTATTGGTTTTGAAATATGGTCATTCATACCGCTTGCGATGCACTTTTCCTTATCACCCTCCATTGCGTTGGCTGTCATGGCAAGAATTGGAATATCTGAAAAACGTGGTTCTTGTCTGATTTTGCGCGTGGCTTCAAAGCCGTCCATTACAGGCATCTGACAATCCATCAGCACTCCGTCATAGTCGGCCTGCCCGATTTTTTCTATTGCCTGAACTCCGTTTTCTGCAACATCAACACGCATTCCAGCCGATTGTAAAATTTCCAGAGCCAGTTCTTGATTAACTGCATTGTCTTCAACCAAAAGCAGATACGCACCGGTGAGAACTTTCTCTGTGTCTTTGTAATCAACCTGCTTTTGCTGCTTACGCTGTTCTGTTTGAAGCCCAAACTTTGCCGTAAAGTAAAACGTGCTGCCAACTCCTGGAGTACTCTCTACCCCTATTTCTCCCCCCATCATCTCAACCAGTTGCTTGCTTATGGTTAGCCCAAGCCCAGTGCCGCCATACTTTCGCGACGTTGAGCTGTCTGCCTGAGTAAACGCTGTAAAAAGTTTCTTGCGCTGCTCTTCGGTAAGCCCTACACCGGTATCTGTCACATTAAAGCGCAGCCGGACGCCGTCTGGCTCATCGGTAATACGCTGGACTTCCACTTTGATTTCACCTTTTTCAGTAAATTTAACGGCATTATTAACTATATTTATCAACACCTGACCTAACCTTAAAGGGTCTCCCTTAAGGCCTATTGGCACATCGGCTGCAATATTTATGAGCAGCTTAAGTCCTTTATCTTGTGCTTTTATCAGAGAAAGATCGGAAAGATGATCCACTACGTCGTCAAGGTAAAAATCCGTGGATTCAAACTGCATTTTGCCGGCTTCTATCTTTGAAAAATCCAGTATATCGTTGATAATCCCAAGCAGGTTTTTTGCGGCAGATTCAACCTTGCCGATATAGTTTCTCTGCTTTGTATCCAGATTTGTTTGAAGGGCAAGATGTGACATCCCAATTATAGCGTTCATAGGGGTGCGGATTTCGTGGCTCATATTGGCAAGAAAGTCGGACTTCATTTTAGTTGCCTCCTCGGCTATGTCTTTAGCCTGACGGAGTTCTGTTACATCAAAAAACCAGCCCAGTATGCAGTCTTCACCTGCATATTTTACATGTATATATGAACACATAACCCAGATATCTTCACCATCGGCAGCCCTAATCCCAAGCAGTGTATTAAGAATATCTTCTCCATTTGTTAAACGTTGTGTAATATCATCAAAGACCCTCTCATCCTGGTAAAATTGCCGCGGGCTGATGCCCTCCAATTGTTCAAGGCTGGCATGTAACATTTTGGCGTAAGATTGGTTGGCAAAGATAATTGACCGCGTCTTAGCGTTTATGATGCGCACCGCCACAGGGCTGGACTCCAGCATGTAGCGCATCAGCCGCTCGCTTTCTCTAACCATATCCTCTGCCCTCCTGCGCGCGGTTATGTCCCTGCTTATACCAAGAATACCGAGGAGTTTTCCATCGTTATCTGTAAACGGCGCTTTAAGTGTGTCAAGCAGTACGTGCCTGCCATCAGGGTAATCTACCCACTCCTCATTTGATTGTTCAACCAATGAGGCCAATATTTCAGCGTCCTTAGCGCGGAAAAAATCAGCTACTTCTTTGGGGAACAGGTCATAGTCAGTCTTGCCGGTAATCTCTGAGGCTGGCTTTCCAACCAACTCTTCAAATGCGCTATTACAGCCAATATACACCCCCTCTGTGTTTTTATAGAAAATCATATCAGGAATAGAGCTGATTAGCGCTGCCATTAGTGCTCGCCCTTCGGCAAGCTCTGCCGCTTGTGCCTGAGTTTTTTCAAGCAGCTCACGGGTTTCTATGTTAGAAGACAGTATTTCAAGGTTCATTGCTATTGTTGGCAGGAGGCTGTTTATAAAAGCTCTCTGTGTGTCGCTAAAATTGCCGAGAGTCCCTAATTCTAGTACCCCAAGTACCTCATCCATGTGTATTATGGGTACAAGAAAGACATTTTTTACAATAAGATTACCCGGCCCAATGGCAGTACCGGTACCGGCGTCGTTTGAAAGCTGCAGTGAAATAGGTTTTTTATCACGTGCCGCTTGTCCAACCAATCCATGACCCCATGCAAACACAGCGTTATTGTTTATGTCATCACAGGCATAGCCGCCAGCTCTCTTGAGATTTGTGCGTGTTGAGTCGCTTACATAAAAAGCGCCGTAAACCAATTCAATTACATTGGCAAGTTTTGAGGTAAGCGTGCTGCCAAATTCGGTAAAGGTTTTGCATGTTTGTAACTGTTTGCCGAGTTCTGTTTGCAGTGAGTTTTCCCCAATTGTTGTCATCAGGAAATTATACCAGATTAGTTGGAAATAGGGCTAATTGCTGTTTTAGTAAATCCAACATATAAAAACTGGATTCCTGCCTTCGCAGGAATGACAAAAAACGGAAAGGAATGACAGAAAAGTATAGTGGATCCCAAATATGAGACAATCAGTTAAGATAGAGCTGGTTGTAATGAATGGGAGGATAAAATGAAAAACAGACGGAAGTTTGGCAAAGAGTACAAAGCAAAAGTAGCAATAGAAGCGCTCAAAGGTCAGAGGACAGCCAATGAGATAGCGCAGGAATTTGATATTCATGTGAACCAGGTGAATGAATGGAAAAAGCATTTAGTAGAAGGGGCGTCAACGTTATTTAATGGAGTGCAAGAAAATTCTCAGGCGGCATATGAATCAGAGCGAGAGCGGTTATATAGTCAAATAGGGAAGTTGCAAGTAGAAGTGGACTGGCTAAAAAAAAAGAGCCTGTTACTTGCGCAACGGTAAGTGAGAAACGAGCGATGATAGAGCCAGCAAATAAGGAATTGAGTATTCGTCAGCAGTGTAACCTGCTAAGCCTTCCACGCTCCAGTTATTATCGTCAGGCAGTACCGGAGAGCGAGGAGAATTTGAAGGTGATGAGGGCAATAGATGAGCAGTACACAATGCATCCATGGTATGGAAGCCGCACAATGGTTTACATTCTTTTCCGAGCAGGATATAAAGTAAATCGCAAGCGAGTAAAGCGTTTGATGATGTTGATGGGTCTTGTATCTATAGCACCCAGAAAAAGAACGACAGTACGGAATAAGCAACATAAAGTTTACCCTTATCTACTGCGATTATTAGATATTACTATCATCAACCAAGTCTGGTGCAGTGATATAACGTATATTCGAATGAGACATGGCTTTGTGTATCTGACAGCAGTAATGGACTGGTATAGCCGCTATGTGCTGTCATGGGAGGTGTCAGTGACAATGGATGATGGTTTTTGCGTAAGTAGCCTTGAGCGAGCCCTTAGGCTCTATGGCAGTCCTGAGATATTCAACACAGATCAAGGCAGCCAGTATACAGGGGCAGCGTTTATCAATGTGCTTCAGAGCAATGGGATTCGGATAAGTATGGATGGCAGAGGACGGGCTATGGATAATATCATGATTGAGCGGCTGTGGCGCAGTGTCAAGTATGAGGAGGTTTATATAAAAGATTATGAAACTGTTGATGAGTTGATTAAAGCGCTAAGGAGCTATTTTGATTTTTATAACAATGAGCGTCCGCATTCTACGCTTAGAGGCAAAACACCTGCCGAGGTTTATAAAAGCTCTGATTTTGCGATGGCGGCGTAAGGATGCATTACCCTATCCCTTACCCTTATACTAACAGACTAAATACCCTCTTAGAGGGCTATACCTTAAGTCCACTAAAAAGTGGTCTTGACAATGGGGTCCACTATAAAGGAATGACGAAAAAAAAGATATAAAAGGATATAAAAGGACAGTAAAAAACAGCTTTCCCTTTTGTCATTCCCGCCTACGAGCGGGAATCCAGTCTTTTTCCTTTCTTTACTTTTGTCACAATTTTATGACACAATGGATAAGGGTTTTAACATAGGATGCGGTAAGAAGAAGGATGATTATATTATGAGAAAATATAAAAGATATGTGCTTATTTCTACAGCGATAATGATTTTAGCCATCATTGCCGTAAGAAACCTGCACGCCGACAAACACACTGTGCTTCAAAGCCAAACGAAAGACCTCTCAAAGCATCCGATATACTCCAAGTATAAACTTGAAGTCAGTGACAATATTATTAATGTCGGTGTGCAGCCACTGTATTCTCCAACAGGGATTATAGCAGAGTTACTCAAGCGTGATAAAATTCTCCAACTGTCTTTAGCTAAGTTAGGAATGAAATTAAGGTTTTATTCATTTTTGAAAGGCTCAGACATCAACTATTTTATGAAAAACGGCAGCCTAAATGCCGGTATCGGCGGAGATATGCCAACAATACGTCTTGCATCAACTTTTGATATAGTCATTCCCTCAATAATTCAAATGGGATACACAGCAATAATAGCAAAGCAGCCTGTTTTAATCAAAGAGTTGAAAGGAAAAAGAATTGGTTATGCTTATGGCTCAAATGCCCACTATGGTTTAATGTCAGCGCTGGCACTGGAGGGGGTTAGTGAACGTGACGTAACTTTTGTCCCTATGGATTTACTTGAAATGCCAAAGGCGCTGGAAAATAGTGATGTGTTTGCCTTCTCAGCCTGGGACCCTGTTACAACCATCGCAACACAGAAAAGTGACGAGGCCTTTGCTGTGCATAAGATGATGACAACTGGGTTTCTATATTTTCATAAATCGTTGTATCAGCGCCAGCCAAAGGCGATACATTATATATTGGCCGCTGAAAGCCGAGCCATCAAATGGCTCATGCAGAGTAAGGAAAACCGGATAAAAGCTGCCTCGTGGGTTATTCAATCAGTCAATGGCTTATATACCGATAAACAATCAAATCTGACTGTAGAGCTCTTAGACGAATTAACACTTAAGCAGCTACTCAATATTACAGCACTTCCGAATATCCCTGACAATATAGTAATGGAGCAAGGCCCTCTTTATAATGAGTTTATATTCTTAAAAAAAATCGGACTGCTTCCTCCCGATGCCATCTGGGGCAAAGTGCACGATAGTTTTACAAATGCTGCCCTTTTAGAAGTACACAGAAACCCGGAGCTGTACCGCTTAAGCGAATTTGAATATGAGTTTCAGGAAAACAATAAATGACTGATACCAAAAGATTTAGCACATTAAATTTGCGCTATAAAATACTTTTAAGTTTTGGCACATTGTTTACTCTCATCTTCATAACCTTTGAAATGTTTAACATCTATGGCATTCCATTTACAAACATTCACGGAATGTTCCAGCAGCGTCAACGTGAGTTTCTAAATGCTCTGAGCTTGGAGGCTGACATTAAAAAATCTTATATAATCAGATTTGTTACTGAGCTAAAGGATGATGTTTCTTCTGTTGCCAGAAATGAATCCATTATAACAAGCATCAAAGAAATTGAACGATTTATAGTGGAAAAAAATATTAAAAACCCCTCAGAATTGTTGCCGGCATTAAAAGATAACAGTCATTTTAACTCTTTAATTACAGAGCTAAACGAAGAGGGACAGTACCATGGCTTTTATGACTCAATACAGGTAGTCAATCCCACTGGACTTATAATCGCATCCACACACATTAAAGATGTTGGCACAGATATTTCTCATGAGAGTTATTTTGGCGAGATATTAAAAGATCTTCATCTCACGCATTTTTTTGCCGCTGAAAAACCCAATTCCAAGACCTTAGTTTTAAAATACATACGCGGTGTGCTTATTGACAATAAGATTTATCTTCTGATAGTAAACATGAAAATGGATGATTGTCTAAACCCTATACTAAATGCCGATATAGACTCAACCAACACTAATGATGCTGAGTTGGCTGGTCCTGATTTTACTTACATTTCGCGTGCAGGTAACATATCTTTTCAAGCAGCGCAGAGACTCAAATCTAAAATAGTAGATATGGTTTTTGCAGGACACGAGGGAAGTACAATAAACAAAGATTTCAGAGGACGACAAGTTTTTGCTGCTTATAGGCATTTAATCATTGAGCCTGACCTTATATGGGGTTTAGTGATTAAAAAAGAGGCAGATGATATTTATCTGCCGATACGAAAATACATAGAAAGTCGTATCCTCTTTCTTGTGCTTAGCCTCGTTTTTATATTGTCAATAATATTTCTGATTACACGTCGGTTATCACGGCCGCTTGAGGCAATCAGAGATGTTGCAATAGCGGTAGGGGAGGGCAATTATGACGTCAAATTTCCTGATGCATCAGGAGGCGAAATCAGCACTCTCCTTGAGACATTTAAGTCAATGATTTCAAAGGTAAGAGAAAAAACCAATGATCTACTGGTAATGAACACAGAGCTTGAAAAAAGAGTTGATGAGGAAATAAAACATAGAATGCTAAAGGAACAGTTGCTTGTCCAGCAGTCAAAGCAGGCCTCCATGGGCGAGGTGGTTGGAATGATAGCCCATCAGTGGAAACAGCCTCTTAATGCCATATCTTTGACCATACAGGATTTAAAAGACGCAGGGAATTTTGGCGAGCTGAACAAAGAGTCTGTCGATGAGGCGACGAAAGCTATCCTGTCACAGATTATGTTTATGTCAAAGACGATTGATGATTTTAGGACTTTTTTAATGCCATCAAGAACAAAAGTCACCTTCAATGTTAGGAAAGCAATAGAGGACATAGTCGGTATGTTTGGGACGTTATACAAAAAGAAACACAACGTTGAAATCACAATTGAAGCCGCCTCGCCTGAGTTAGATTTAACAACTACCGGTTACCCCAACGAGTTTAAACAAGTCATACTGAACCTGATTAATAACTCACGGGATGCGATAGAAAGCAGGGTTTTGGCAACAGGACTCGGAAAGGACTTTAATGGAGATATCAGGATAACACTGTCACGTACAGACAATAATTTATACGTAAAAATAAGCGACAAGGGGGGCGGCATACCAAAAGACATTATGGAAAAGATTTATGAGCCGTATGTGACGTCAAAGGCAGACGATAAAGGCACAGGGCTGGGGCTTTATATGTCAAGAACAATCATTGAGCAAAATATGGGCGGGAGGCTGTCTGTCAGGAATATTGACGGCGGGGCCGAGTTTACGATAACTTTAAATGTAACATGGTAAAACAAGAGGATAAGACCACTAATGAGCTGATAGACAGACTAACTCAAGCTCATGAGGAGTTAAAGCAAGAGAAGGCTCTACGCCAGTGTGTTGATAAATCACTTGAAATCCATCAAAAAAAGCTGCAATCGGTTCTTGATACCGCAAACGATGCAATTATTACAATAGACAGCAACCATAATATAATCTACTGGAACAGAGCAGCGGAACAAATATTTGGTTACACTGCCACTGAGGCATTAAGCAGCGATATTACTATAATAATCCCCGAAGGATTCAGGCAAAAACACAGAGAAGGAGTACAAAGGGTAACTCAAACAGGAAAATCTGATTTAATTGGGAAAACGTTTGAATTGTTGGGGTTAAGAAACAATGGCGAGGAGTTTTCTTTAGAACTATCCCTTGCAATGTGGAAAGTACAAGGTGAGAATTTTTACACCGGTATCATAAGAGACATATCCAAACGCAAGCAAACAGAAAATGAACTGCTTGAAGCAAAGGAGGCTGCCGAGGCGGCTAACATCGCAAAGAGCACATTTTTGGCAAACATGAGCCACGAGTTTCGCACCCCTATGAACGGTATAATAGGAATGACCAATCTTGCGCTGGATACTCTTATTGACAAAGAGCAGAGAGAGTATCTCACAATAGTTAAAAACTCCTCAGCTCATCTGCTTGATCTGTTAAACGATGTATTGGATTTATCTAAAATAGAAGCCGGTAAAATGGAAATAAAAGAAGTTGATTTTGATCTGGTTACAACGATAAAAACCGCTATGGATCCGTTAGCTATTTCGGCTATGAACAAGGGGCTAATGTTTAATGTTGAGATTTCAAGCAACTTGCCCGGAGCGTTAAGAGGAGATGCGGGGTTACTGAGACAGGTGTTGGTTAATCTTGTAGGTAACGCAGTGAAATTTACTGATAAAGGAACAATAGAGTTAAAAGTGGATTTAGCTCAGACCGTATTAAATACAGAACCGTCTCTTAATGGGCAACCGATGGAGTTATATTTTTTAGTTTCAGACACTGGAATAGGAATTCCAGAGGAAAAGCTCGGTGTGATTTTTGACAGCTTCACTATGGTTGAAGAACATGCGACTAAAAAGTATGAAGGCACAGGGCTTGGACTTGCGATAGTGAAAAAAATTGTGGCATTGCTTGGCGGTGAGATTTGGGTAGAAAGCAGGGTAGGGCAGGGCAGCACATTTCATTTCACTGCTAAGTTTTCAGAATCATCAAAACCTGTTCTTTCAGTTCCGCATGTTAAAAAAAATAATTTCGGCAGTAAACGCATACTGATAGTGGACAGCAACGCCTCAACCAACAAACGATTGGCTGAGATGCTAAAAAGCGAGGGATTTCTTGTAGATACGGCCTCAAGCGGCTATGAGGCCTCTGGCATCCTCACCTTTTCTGATTTGCAGTATGATATAGTGATTCTGGATTTTCAACTGGCAGACATGGATGGATTTGCGTTTTCAAAAAACATGAAATCAGTAGAAAAACTCTCACAGGTAAAAGTGATTATGCTGGTTGAAGCGGGTTTAATAAATGATGACGCACAGTGCCGGGCCTATGGCATCTCCGGCTACATAGCGAAACCAATTTACAAGTCTAACTTAATGGAGGTGCTTTCACTTCTGATAGAGAATTGGGATAACCCTGTGGCGCCGCTTTTGACAAGTCACTCGGTGTTGCAGTCCAGAAGGTCTCTTAGTATCCTGGTCGCTGATGATAACGTTGTAAATCAGACACTTGCCGTGAAACTTCTGGAAAGACGCGGGTATGTGCCCGTTGTTGCAGGAAACGGACGGGAGGCAATAGACATACTTAGCAGGTCACGCTTTGATCTCATCCTCATGGACATACAGATGCCCGTAATGGGAGGTATAGAGGCAACACGCCGCATA
This sequence comes from Nitrospirales bacterium LBB_01, assembly GCA_004376055.2. GTDB lineage: Bacteria > Nitrospirota > Thermodesulfovibrionia > Thermodesulfovibrionales > Magnetobacteriaceae > Magnetomonas > Magnetomonas plexicatena. Next base: position 1,837,920 of record CP049016.1, on the reverse strand, counting down.
CGCAACTCAAAAGAGTGTGAACTAAATAAAGATGTGCCGATAATTGCCATGACAGCACGTGCACTGAAAGGAGACAGGGAGCAATTTCTTGAGGCAGGAGTGTCTGGTTATATTTCAAAACCAGTAGATGCCGATGAGCTGTATGACCTGATTGAAAAACATACACTCTCTACTGACCGAAAACCGGAGGCTTCAATGATTGAATCCTATACTGAAACCCCTCCTGCCGCAAAACCAATTCCGTCGCAACTGCCAGCTCAGAGGACATCGGGGGTAACATTGGATGTTGAAAAAACATTACGCAGAGTTAAAAATGATGAGGGCGTTCTCAAAGACATGTGGCAGGCCTTCACAGAGGATGCACTCAGACAGGCAGCTTTTCTTAAAGAACTGTTTGAAGCAAGGGATGTAGAAGGACTAAAGAGGCAGATTCATTTAATAAAGGGGATGGCAGCAAATGCAGGCGCCACAGCGCTCAAAAGTGAATCTTTTAGAATGGAAATGGCAGTTAAGCAGCCCAACATTTTTCAAAGTGATGACGCAAAAATACGCACCTTCATAGAAAATATACAATTTGAAACAGAAAAAGCTATAAAGGAAATGGAAACCTACCTTTCAAAATCATCTATCAAAAATTGATGACTTGTGTTAGTGTATCCAGCATCATGACCATAGCATCCTCCACGGGATTATCGTAGTAGTCTTTTCTTATATGTATTGGTCTAAAATTATGTTTTTTGTAGAATTCAATTGCAGCAGTATTTGAAACTCTTGCTTCAAGGAATATTTTACCTGAAAAGTTATGCTGTTTTAAAGCTGCGAAAAGTGTGTTAAGGAGAGCTGTGCCTACACCGCATCTTCTAAACTCTGTCAATACTGCAAGCTTTAGAATCTGTGCCTCATCCAGTATTTCCTGTGCGCAGAGATAGCCAATAATCACATCAACATGTAAAACCACATAGTTTATCGAATAATCATTTTCAAGCTCATGTTTAAACGACCGCTCTGTCCACGGACATGGGAAAGAGAGTTTCTCTATAGCGCCTACACTTGTAACGTCACCGAAGTTCATGGTGCGAATGATGGGTTGAATATGTTTAGCCATGAGTTGGTATCCTTAGTGCGTGGGATTGCTAATCCCCCAACCGCCTGGGGTTGCTAACCCCCTGTGGTCGTTTAAGATATAGCGGTTTAAGCGTCATAGCGTCTGAAATTGTGCCTGTCTTTAATTTCTTTAGTCCATAAGCCGCTAAAGCAGCCGGTGATATGTAGTGGTGTTCAATGCTGGCAAAAATAGCGTTGTTATGGGTCAGTTCTTGTAAACGGTCTTTGTATTGAATGGAGGCATCGCCGGTAAAAATAACTTTCTTCTCTCTGGTCAATTTGTCACAAATCTCTTCTATTTTATAAACTCCACCTGTCACAATCTCATCTAAGCTGCCACTGTCCCCTATTGAATATACAGCGACGTATATATCATCTTTTCTTGCATCAAGCAAGATGCAGACAGGACATTTGGCAAACGGGAAATTTAGAGCAAGTCCTTCAAAAGACGATACTGAAATAATAGGTTTACCACTAACAAGAGCAAACCCTTTAACAGTGTTTATTCCAACTCTCAGTCCTGTAAAAGAGCCGGGGCCCGTAACCGCAACATAGGCGTCAATTGCGCTTAGGGTGGTGTCAGATTCCTTTAGGATATAGTCAATGGCAGGCATCAGTTTTTCAGAGTGAGTATTTTTTTTGGGGATAAGATTTACCCTCATATCCGCTAAAATACCTCTGTCCGAATCAAAGACAGCAACACCGCCCACAGTTGATGACGTATCAATGCTTAGTACCCTCATTCAAGCTGTATATTACAGTGTTAGTACGAAAACAGCAAGTTTAAGTGGAAACCCCCAGGGCAAACGCATTTCAGAAGAAGATAATTTTTTCCATGTACTTATGCCAAGTAGCCGTAAAAAAGGCAAGGAACTCTATAAGAAAAAGAGTGTGAAATAGCGCTTTGTTGGCTAGCCGGGATTGCCACGCTACGCTCGCAATGACAAACTTGGCTGTTTTTTTATCTGTCATTGCGAGGAGCGATAGCGACGTGGCAATCTCGCCTAATAAACTAAGTGTTAACAACAATATTTTTTCTTATGCGTTTGCCCTGTGGAAACCCCTAAATCCGATAATTTACTTTATTATAAGGAACATGGTAATATAATTACCATACTAATGTTACAATAAAAAACGATTGAGAATCTGAAACTATGGAGACAAACGCATGAGACCAATAAGGTCAATTAAGACCAAGCTTCTTATCAGGATAGTGATTTCCTTTGTTATTATGTCTATAGTGGTGCAGGGGATAGTGTTTGTGAGTTTCCGTGCGTTAAGTCTTGGCACTGCCGAGGAGAAAGCCTTAGCAATAGCAGAGTTAATAAGGGATACGATAACATCCTTTATGGTGCTTGGTGTGTATGACAAGAGAGATGTGTTTATAGAAAGGATAAAATACGCCCGCGGCCTTAAAGAACTCAGAGTAATAAGAGGAAAGGGTGTGTCCAAACAGTTTGGAAATTCAAAAGAAGGCAGCCACACTGCAACCCTGATAGAGGAAAAAGTCCTTGAAACCGGTACAGTAAAATCTGAGTTAAGCGAGGATTCCTCGGCTGTGCAGTACAGACTTGTAATCCCTTACAAAGCTACGACGGAGGAACAGGTTAAATGTATGAACTGCCATAATGTCAAAGAGGGCGAGGTGCTTGGCGCTGTCAGCATCGTTATGGATTTGACAAAACAGCGCAAAGAGGGCGCTGCCACTATGTCCTATATGATGGCAGCTTCCCTGATTTTCTCATTTTGCACTCTGTATATAATTTACGTATTTTTTAAACCCTACACAGCATTGTTTAAAAAACTCCGGTCAGGGTTTGAAAAAGCCCAGGACGGGGATTTTACCGAAAGGCTGGCTGTGCGGCTGATAGATGAGGCCGGTGATGTTGCAAGTGGCTTTAATACTATGGTGGAAAATCTCTCTCAGGCTCTGTCTTTAATAAGTCATAAAGTGTCCCTGCTGATAGGGTATCAAGTGGCAGGCTCTGGAAATGCTCTGAAAGATACATCTAAAACTGTTGATATGTTGATTAATATATATAATTTTAAAAGGACGATAGAAAAGGACAAAAAGAAATCGGATATCTTTACAAGACTTGAGCAAATTCTTAATACGTTTGGGATTAATGAATATTCAGTTTATGAGGTCAATCAGCGCAATAATATAATTACTACCATCTCTGCTTGTGGTGATGTGTCTCAGTCAGACAGAGACAATACTAAGGAACATAGTAATGTCCTATGGTGTGATAATGTAATAGTAGGCAATGCTCAAGAGTGCAGAGCAAACAGAACCGGTAATATGGTGGATTCAAGGGATTTTCCGGTTATTTGCCCGCATTTCCGCACTGAAGATAAGGTGCTTAAGTCACAAAAGGGACATTTCTGCATACCGCTTTATATCGGTGGTCAGGTTGGCGACGTGTTACAGATAGTTTATAACAATGACCGAGTGGATGAGGTCATAGGTGTGCTGCCATACATTAAGAGTTATTTACTTGAAGGTGAGCCGGTGTTAGAAGCTAAGACTTTCATGGAACTTCTCAAAGAGCAGTCTTTAGTGGATCAATTGACTGGTTTATATAATAGACGGTATCTTGATGAGATTAGCACTAACCTTTGTTTACAAGCTGTACGAAGAAACACTCTGCTTGGAATACTCATGATAGATATAGATTTCTTTAAAAAAGTCAACGATACCTACGGCCACGATGCAGGAGATAAGGTGCTTAAGAGTATTGCAATGCTTATAAAGACTACAGTAAGGAACACTGACGTCGTGATACGATATGGAGGAGAGGAAATTATAGTTCTTCTAACAGACGTTGTATCGGGAAAATCACTGGAGCTAGCCGAAAAGATAAGACAGAAAGTAGAGGATGAAAGCATAGAGATTTCCGGAGGGGTACTTAAAAAAACAGTAAGTATCGGCGTCAGTGAATACCCAACGTATGGGATAAAGTTTTGGCAATGTGTAAAATACGCCGATGCGGCGCTTTATAAAGCCAAAGAAAGCGGCAGAAATAAGGTAGTAATGTATGAACATCAAACACAATCGCTAAAGGCAGATATGTAAGGGATCAGAACAGCAGGTTATTCAAATATATCATTAATGTTAACTTGCAACCCTTCTATGACTTTAGATTTAACCACACCTTCAAGCGCAGCAAAGGAATGCAGCTTGTACTTATCGCCTTCAATGGTTAATATCTCAATCGTTTGTAACTCAGGCATCACTACCCAGTACTCCGGTACCTGGTATTTCTCATAGACAGCCTTCTTAACCGCAGTATCCTTCTCATAACTGCCTGGTGATACAACCTCACAAACCATATCCGGAACGCCTCGTATCCAGTCCTGAAAGATACCCATATTATCTTTCCTGATAAACAATATATCGGGCTGCAGCCTGTTAATACCTTCTTCAAAGATTACGTCAAGCGGAGACAAATATATCTCTCCTAGATTCTTTAATTTAATATATTGGCGTATAATGTCTTGCAGTATGCCAACAATCCTCTGATGTATTCCAAATGGACTAGGCCCCATGATTTCCTCTCCGTTGATGATTTCCGTTAAGTCTAAATCTCTTTCTATAGTTCCAACAATCATGAAATAATATAGCGTCAAACGAACGGTCTTGTCAATAACTGGGAAAACTTAAAGTCCTTCTATAATTTTGGATACTGTTTTCCCATATAGAAATCAAACGTCTCGGAAAGTCCAGATTTTAAAGAGTACAGTGGTTTCAAGCTGAGCACCGACTCAGCCTTAGATATGTCCATTGTGCTTTTTCTTAAATCACCGGGGCGAGCCGGCCCCTTTGTAGGCACACTGAATTTGTCCTCTTTTGCAAATCCCTTTTCTCTTGCACACTCAAGTATGGTTCTGTAAAGTTCTCCGGTTGTAGTTTCTACTGAGGTGCCGATGTTTATCACATGCCCTGCGCCCTCAGTTAGTGCCATTAAGTTTGCCCTCACCACGTCTTTAACATAACAATAGTCTCGTATCATACCATCAGGTTCATCAGGAAAACTATAAATCACTGGAACTATCCCAGCTATAAGTTTTTCCATAAAAATAGCGACAACTCCGGCCTCAGCATAAGGGGTTTGTCTTTGTCCAAACACATTGGCATATCTTAAAACCGTGTAATTAAGCCCGTATTGGTGACGATAAAAATTCAGATAGTATTCGGCTGACAGTTTGGTTATAGCGTAGGGTGAAAGAGGAGTTGTGGGAGCACTCTCAGAAGCAGGCGTGTCTCCTGCCTCACCATAAACCGCACCGCCTGAGGATATAAAAATGAACTTCTTTACGCCAAACTTTACAGATAGCTGCATAATATTCAAAAATCCTAAAATATTTATGTTGGCGTCAAACATTGGATTATCTACAGAGGCAGGCACGGAAATCTGTGCCCCATGATGATTTACTACATCAGGGCGCTCTATCTCAAAGACTTTTGAACACTCTTTGGAGCATAAATCCATCAGATAAAATTTTGCTTTCTTGTTTACATTTTCCATCTTTCCGGTGCTTAAATTATCTATAATTACAACTTCATGACCTTCGTTAATGTACCCATCAACTACGTTTGAACCTATGAAACCTGCGCCGCCCGTTACAAGTATTTTCATTTTTAGTCTCCCATTGTTCCTATGAGATCAAGCGCACACTTTATCGCTTGATCCATATTGTAGTATCGGTACTGTGCAAGTCGTCCTGCAAAATACACGGTTTTTAATTTCTCTGCTTCTTTTGCGTAGAGTTCATATTGCTTTTTTGCGCTTTCCATAGGCATCGGATAGTAGGGCTCGCCCAGAGCCTCAGGGTACTCTTTCACTATTGTAGTTTGCGAATGTTTCTGGTATGTAAAGTGCTTACTTTCAGTTATCTTTGTGTATCTGTGGTCATTGGGATAGTTTACCACTGCCACCTCCTGAAAATACTCCGTGTCATGTGTTTCAAACTCAAAGCTTTGGCTTCGGTAAGGAAGTTTGCCGTAAATATTGTCAAAAAAATAATCCACAGGCCCGGTGTAGATAATCCTGTCAAATTTCACGCTCTCTAAAACATCCTTATAATCGGTGTCTGTTGCCAGTGTAATGTTTCTATGGTCAAGAATCCGTTCAAACAGTTTAGAGAATCCCTCTTTGGGCATTCCCTGATGTTTATCGCCAAAGTATCTGTCATTGGTGTCATAGCGGATAGGTATTCGGCTTGTCACCTCTGGCGAGAGTTCATCGGGGTACACCCCCCACTGTTTAAACGTATAGTTTTTAAAAAACTTTTCGTAAAAATACTCACCTACAACCGATACGACAACATCGCGTGAGTTACTTATCTTTGGTAACTTGACCCTTACAGATTCAAAATACTCTTTCAATTCAGCCTCAGAAAAGTTCTTATCCAACAATGAGTTTACAGTTGTAAGATTTATTGGAATTGGCAGCTTTTTTCCGTCAACGTAAGTGCGCACCCTGTGGACGTAGTTGTTGAACTCTCCAAAGTTTCTTACATAGTCCCACACGTCGTCATAGTTTGTGTGAAAGCAGTGTGCTCCGTACTTATGCACCAAAATTCCGGCATCATCGTAATAATCATAGGAATTCCCACCAATGTGATTGCGTTTTTCAACAAGCAGGACTTTTTTGTTAAGTTGAGAGGCAAGCCTTTCAGCGCTCACAGCTCCAGCAAACCCTGCGCCCACTATAAGAAAATCATATTTTTCTGGCAAAAGTTACTCTCCCTAAGAAAGTCAATTTAACCATTTGTTTTTTTAAGTTTTTTTTTGTCATTCCCGACCCCGATCGGGAATCCAGTCTTTTAAAATATTTTTACGAGAACTGGATTCCTGCTTTCGCAGGAATGACAAAAAATGAAAAGGAATGGCAATGTGTATTATATTTGCTATCAATATTTTCTTTCTAAAAAAATAGTACAGGCAATTTGACATTCCTTAGTTTAGGCATCCGCATCTATTTTCAAATAATTCTCCAGTGCCAACTCCCACCTAACGGGTTTAAATCCGGTACAAAGCACACTCTGGCTAATGTCAAGGACTGAATAGGCAGGTCTTTTGGCAGGCGTTGGAAACTCTGCGGTTGTTATCGCTCTGACCGGAGTGCTTATCCCTCTGAGTTTTAGTATCTCTTCAGCAAAACGATGCCAGCTGATTCCTCCGTCTGTCTTGTCTGTTACGTGATATATGCCGTATTTGCCGCTCACTATCGCACATCTTATTCCCTCTGAAAGACTTATCGTCCATGTGGGGGAGCCAATTTGGTCAGCCACAACTGTGAGTTCACTCTTTTGACGAGAGAGCCTCAGCATTGTCTTAACAAAATTGTTGCCATATTTTCCATAAAGCCAACTGGTTCTTATAATGTAAAACTTATCCATTAGCCACGTTACGTACTTTTCACCGGCAAGTTTTGTAAATCCATAGTGGTCAACCGGCGACGTGTCATCAAAGGGAGTGTAGGGGATATTCTCTGTTGGGCAGCCAGGGCCGCCAAACACATAATCCGTGCTTATGTGACAAAGGGGAATGTCTTTTTCATTACACACGATACACAGGTTTTGGACTCCAAGCGCATTGATTATCATAGCAACGTCACGCTCAGTCTCAGCCTTATCAACATTTGTATATGCGGCGCAATTAACTACAACGTCTGGTTTAAGTTTATCAACAGAGTCACGTATGGCTTCAATCTGAATGATGTCAAGCTCATCAATGGTAAATCCAGTGCAGGTGTGACCGCTTTCATTTAAGTATGGCACGAGATCGCTTGAAAGCATACCGCCTGCGCCTACAACCATTATGTTCATTTCCAAAATCCTCCGCTTTCCGCCTTAAGACGGCTCTTTAGCGGCTGCCACCACCACTGATTCTCTCTGTACCACTCTATAGTTTTTACAATGCCCTCTTCTATTTTCACTGTTGGTTTCCATCCAAGCTCACGCGTAATCTTTGTGTTATCCAGTGCATATCTAAAGTCATGTCCGGGTCTGTCCTTTACGTATTTTATGTGAGAGTCGTCCTTACCCATCACTTTAAGTGCCGTTCTTACAATGTCTATGTTTTTACGCTCACAGTCACCACCTACATTATAGACCTCGCCGTCAACACCCTTATGAAGTATGGTGTCAATTGCCTCGCAGTTATCAAGGACAAACAGCCAGTCTCTGACGTTTGCTCCTTCTCCATAGACCGGAACCGGAGCGCCCTCCATCAGGTTAGTAATCATAAGCGGAATAAGTTTTTCAGGAAACTGTCGTGGCCCGTAGTTGTTTGAGGGTCTAACCATAATAGCAGTATAGCCGTAGGTTTTATTATATGAGTTGAGGAGCAAATCTCCTGCCGCCTTAGATGCCGAGTATGGGGAGCGCGGGTCAAGCGGGGTGGTTTCGGTAAACTTACCCTCATCTGTCTCAAGACTGCCATAGACCTCATCGGTTGACAGATGCACAAAGCGTTTGATATTTGAAGACTTCATCGCTAAGTCAAGAAGCGTCTGAAGCCCTATGATATTTGTTTCAAGAAACGGCTTTGCATTTTCTATGGAGCGATCGACATGGCTTTCGGCAGCAAAGTTAACTACGGCATCAACCTCTTTGATTATTGAGCTTACAATGTTTGAATTGACGATTGAGCCGATAACGGTACGAAGCCGCTTTGTATCAAGGTCTTTTAGGTTATCCATGTTTCCAGCGTAAGTCATTGCATCAAGGTTTATAATCTCATAGTCAGGATATTTTGTAAGGATATGCCTGATAAAATTAGAGCCAATAAAACCACAGCCCCCTGTTACGAGAATTTTCATTACAGTGCCCCCTTAATCAAGTTTGTATGGGCTGTCATCAGTGTCCTCCCAACGGATTTCATCTACAGGTTCCTTCTTGCCCTTTCCGGCATACAATCTGTCGGGGAGGTTTATGACCATACCGTCCACATTGTCAGCGTTTTTGTAAGCATGTACAACTCCCGGCGGCACGGTTACTATTTTATTTTTTGAATCTCTTAGTACAATCCTATTTTTATAAGTCGGGGAGTTTTCCCTTCTGTCCCACAGATAGAGAGTGAAATTAGTCAGAAATATAAAAATATCTGTCTGATCAACGTGCTCGTGAGGACCTCTTGCAACACCCGGTTTAGTCATTGAAACATAAGACATCACGGGCGTTAAACCATCCGGCAGCTCATCCGTTCTGTATAGCTCGGCAAGCCAACCACGTGCATCGTTAAAAAACCGTAACTCCTTTATTGTAACCCCTTCTATATTACCTTCTTTGTATATTTCCACTTAAACCTCCACAACTGTGTCGTCACTGATCATAAGCCTTAGCGCCTTATGACGATGCGTATTTTTAACAACCCGTGCATTACGCCCTATGAGACTATCCTCAAGACGCTCTATGCCCTCAATTACCGAATCGCTGAGTATGACAGAGTGCTCAATGGCTGAGTCTTTGATAGCTGCGCCGTCGCCTATGCTTGTGTGCGGGCCTATAAAGGAATTTTCAATTCTTGCGTTTTTCCCTATTTTAATTGGCCCCCGCATGTGGCTGTTTATAACAACTGTACCCGCCTCTATAGTGACCCTGCCTACTATCCGGCTAAATTTATCCACCTCACCTGCAATATCACACTTTACGTACTCATCGAGCACAATGGTGTTGGCCTCAAGGAGATCGTCCTTTTTCCCGGTATCCAGCCACCAGCCATCCAGTATCTGGCTATCCACAGGATGTCCCATGTTTATTAACTCCTGAATTGCATCCGTAATTTCCAGCTCACCGCGCTTTGAGGGTTTTATCCGCGCTATTGCATCAAATATTTTATTGGTAAAGATGTAAACTCCGACAAGGGCAAAATTTGACGGCGGATTTTCAGGTTTTTCAATTAATTCCACAACCTTGCCGTCAGCGTCAAGTCGGGCAACGCCAAAACGTTTAGGGTCATCCACTCGTTTAAGAAATATCAGCGCTTCGGATTTTTTCTTTTTAAACCGCTCTATAGCGCCCCTTACTCCCTCGCTAAGGAGGTTATCACCGAGATACATCACAAAATCATCGTTTTTAAGAAAACTTCGTGCTGTTAGAACGGCATGAGCAAGTCCCTCCGGTTTTTTCTGCACAATGAATTTGGGTCTCAGTCCCCACTGAGCGCCATCGGCTATATAATCTTTAACATGTTGGCCTGTCTCAGGAGAGATGATAACACCGGTATCTTTAATTTTAGCCTCGGCAATATGGTTTAACACATACCACAGTATCGGTTTTCCTGCTACAGGCACAAGCTGCTTGGCAATGGTGTGAGTAAGGGGACGCAGCCTTGTTCCCTGTCCGCCGCTTAATATTAGCGCTTTCATCTAAGGTATAATCCTTTCATAATGTTTTCAGCTAAGAACAATAATGTTTTTTGTTAACCAAACAGCCTATTATAGCAGATATAGCTTAAATAAGGTATAGAGCATTAAAATATTTTTTTTGTTTATGTACTTATCAGGTACATAGTTTTATGTCAGCTAAAGATACATAAAAAAGGACTGGATTCCCGCTCGTGGGCGGGAATGACAAAGGAGGGGAGCGATTTTACAGAGGAATACCATTCAGAGTATGTCATTCCTTTTTTTCTTGTCATTCCTTTTTTTCTTGTCATTCCTGCGAAGGCAGGAATCCAGTTTTTTCTTTGCGGATCTAAGGGAATAAGCAAAATATTTTTTTTGCAATTCGGCATATTGACAAAAATATATTTTTTGGTATAGTCTATGGCAGGACTTGGGATTTGTGGAATTCAGTGTTGTTGATACATGTTGGTGTTCTAAGCCGGGGAGAGGATGTGGCAAGAAAAATGCGTAAAGGGGATGCAATATCTCCATTCATCCCTGAAAAGGTAAAATTTTTACCGCCTAAGATATCACACAAAATCATGATTAGGTCTCGGATAGTTGACTTATTAAGCAGCGGCCTAAACAGAAAAATGACGTTGCTATGCGCAACCGGAGGATATGGCAAGTCTGTACAGGTTAAGTCGTTTTTGGATGATGAACAGTATGATTACCTGTGGTATAACTGCGATGAAAGAGATAATGTTCTTCTCAATTTTATTCTCCATATTGTCTTAGCAATAGCGGCTAGATATGATTTGAGCATCGACAAAGTCAGCATAACCGCCGAAACGGTCAATGCCAGAAATTGGCAGAAACTAATTTCTGTCTTATTTGAAGAAATAATTGCGTTCAGAGATAGAATAATTGTTGTTATAGATAGCTATCATTTGACCGGAAATTCAGATAAATTCAGAGCAGTATTAAAATACTTATTAGAACACTGCCCGGATAACCTTCATATTATTTTATTAACCATAGGGATAACCACAGAATTAAGGCTCAGCAAATTTATAGCCTATCGTGAGGTCTTGGAAATATCTGAGGAGGAGTTAAGATTTGATAATGAAGAAATTAAAGCGTTTTTTAACGATTTGCATAATATAAATTTAACGCAAGAGGATATAGAAACAGTTGCCAGCTACTGCAACGGTTGGCCCCTGGCTCTTGATTTTATTGCACATTCTTATATGTTAAAAAGGCATGATAATTTAAATGAGCTGCTTTTAGATTTAAGCAAACCCGGGAAAGTTATATATGATTATATCTACGATGAAATCTACTCCAATTTTGATGCTAAAACAAAGCTGTTCTTAAGAGCAACCTCTATTGTTGACCAATTTGATTTTCAACTGTACAATCTTCTTTTTGAATTCAATCAGGTTGAATTTGATTATTTCTTATCAACTGTGCAGCATTTGATTGTCCCATGTGGCAAGGATAAGGCAGCGTATGAGTATCATCGTATATTTCTATATTTTTTGAGAAATATTGTACACACTGAGGATGATAATGAGAATTTTATAACTGAGCTGCATAAGAGGGCGGCTGCATATTATAATAAAAACCAGAATTTTTCTGAGGCGCTGCAACATGCAATTTTAGCTAAAGACTATAACTTGACTGTCAGCGCTCTTGAGAATGTATTTTCACACTCAGAACCGCTGTTTCCTATAGGGTTATCTGATATGTACTCATTAATCAAACAAATCCCCGACGAAGTTGTTGACTCCCATGCCATCGTTATTTTTGCTCTTGGATGGGCATACTACACTGAGGGAGATTTCAATAGCGCTATTGATTTGATGATTAAAGCTAAAGAAAAAGCAGTAGCGGAAAACAACGTTCCCCTGTCACTAAACATATCCAGTTACATTTCTAATGTGAACGCCGATATGGGATATGTTGCGGATGCCGGCATCTCAGCTGAGACACTCACTGCGCAGCCGCTTAAAATATATATGTTTGAAAATATGGAAATCTTTGTCGGAGACAGAAAAATTACAGTTTCAATGTGGAACAGAAAAAAGGCAATTTATATCTTTGCCTATATGGTCTTTCATTCAAACAAACAGATAAGCACAGATTCGCTGATAGACACGTTTTTTGAAGATGTGCCCCTTGAAAAAGCAAAAGCGAGCTTGAGGCAGTGTATCGGCACAATAAGAAAAATCCTGCAGCCTGATATTTCCCAAAAAACACAATCGGCGTACCTTGAAACAAAAGGCAGTTCGTATATTCTTACAATACCTCAAGGCTCTTACGTTGATGCTTTTAATTTTGAACAACTTATAAGTAGTGCAAAAGCTGCCGCTAAAGAAAACGACAACGATACGGCACATTCTTTGTTTAAATCGGCTCTTGAAATAACCGATGGCTGTGAATTTTTGAAAGAAGACCCCTTTAGCTGGGCAATTCCATTAAGAGAAAAATATATCGACCTTGAAATTAAAGCCCTGCTATGGATAGCCATGTATCATTACAGGAGCCGCGACTATGGATCGGCTATTGAGTATGCAAACAGATGTCTAATGAGGGACGCCTATAACGAGACTTGCCACGAGCTACTAATCAGGACTTATATGGTAACAGGCAGGAAAAACAAGGCAGTGCAGACCTACAATGAGTGTGTAAGACTGTTCACAGATGAGCTTCAGACAGAACCATCCCCATCACTGAAAAAACTGCTTGAGTTGTAATCGTTTTGTAATTGCAGTAGATAACTATATGCCTAACTTAGCTTTTAAGTCCTTATGGCTAATCCATTTTTTGTTTTTTAGTTTTGTCTCAACACCTGAATAATAATCATCTCTGTCTTGCTCAATTTCTTTGTACTTAAGATATTCTTTATAGTCCAATATTACGGCAACCGGCTGTTTGTCTTGTTCAATTATCTGGGTTTTTATCATCTGTATGCCTCCTTTCTGTGTTTAATCTCATAAATATACATAAATGCTTATTGAGTTAACTCCGGTAGCGGGTTTTCATGGTTCTAAGGGGGTAGGTTTCTATGTATTTTAAATTTGAAAAAAGGGCTGGATTCCCGCTCGTAGGCGGGAATGACAAGAGGGGCTTTCTTTTTTTGTCATTCCTGCGAAGGCAGGAATCCAGTTTTTGTTTGCGGAGCTAACTGCATATGCAATTATTTTATTTCCACCTTCACCTATTATAACACATTTTTACATATTGGATTTCAATAAACCTCTGTTGTAATCCCTCTGTAATCGTTTTGTAATCATTACAGCAATAATACAGCAGCGTTGTCACACTGAATGTAATCGTTTTGTTATTGCTATAAGATAAACTGAAAGCAGTAAATACAACGAGGGCATAGTCCTCTATAAATAACTAAATTACTTGTGGGGGGTAATTATGGCAACAGCAACATCAAGAAGGTATGAGTTGGATGATGTGTTTTATCAGAAATTGGAAAAAATATCAAAACACAGCGTTTGCAGGCTTAGACTCATAGCAAAAGATGGGTATGCGGCATTGCTGCCTTCTTTTGAGGTTAGTTATGAGATGCAAGAATTTGCAAGATGCCAAACCGGTAAACAATTACCCAAGGAAATCTTCTGTAAACTATAGTGGACCCCATTGTCAAGACCACTTTTTAGTGGACTTAAGGTATAGCCCTCTAAGAGGGTATTTAGTCTGTTAGTATAAGGGTAAGGGATAGGGTAATGCATCCTTACGCCGCCATCGCAAAATCAGAGCTTTTATAAACCTCGGCAGGTGTTTTGCCTCTAAGCGTAGAATGCGGACGCTCATTGTTATAAAAATCAAAATAGCTCCTTAGCGCTTTAATCAACTCATCAACAGTTTCATAATCTTTTATATAAACCTCCTCATACTTGACACTGCGCCACAGCCGCTCAATCATGATATTATCCATAGCCCGTCCTCTGCCATCCATACTTATCCGAATCCCATTGCTCTGAAGCACATTGATAAACGCTGCCCCTGTATACTGGCTGCCTTGATCTGTGTTGAATATCTCAGGACTGCCATAGAGCCTAAGGGCTCGCTCAAGGCTACTTACGCAAAAACCATCATCCATTGTCACTGACACCTCCCATGACAGCACATAGCGGCTATACCAGTCCATTACTGCTGTCAGATACACAAAGCCATGTCTCATTCGAATATACGTTATATCACTGCACCAGACTTGGTTGATGATAGTAATATCTAATAATCGCAGTAGATAAGGGTAAACTTTATGTTGCTTATTCCGTACTGTCGTTCTTTTTCTGGGTGCTATAGATACAAGACCCATCAACATCATCAAACGCTTTACTCGCTTGCGATTTACTTTATATCCTGCTCGGAAAAGAATGTAAACCATTGTGCGGCTTCCATACCATGGATGCATTGTGTACTGCTCATCTATTGCCCTCATCACCTTCAAATTCTCCTCGCTCTCCGGTACTGCCTGACGATAATAACTGGAGCGTGGAAGGCTTAGCAGGTTACACTGCTGACGAATACTCAATTCCTTATTTGCTGGCTCTATCATCGCTCGTTTCTCACTTACCGTTGCGCAAGTAACAGGCTCTTTTTTTTTAGCCAGTCCACTTCTACTTGCAACTTCCCTATTTGACTATATAACCGCTCTCGCTCTGATTCATATGCCGCCTGAGAATTTTCTTGCACTCCATTAAATAACGTTGACGCCCCTTCTACTAAATGCTTTTTCCATTCATTCACCTGGTTCACATGAATATCAAATTCCTGCGCTATCTCATTGGCTGTCCTCTGACCTTTGAGCGCTTCTATTGCTACTTTTGCTTTGTACTCTTTGCCAAACTTCCGTCTGTTTTTCATTTTATCCTCCCATTCATTACAACCAGCTCTATCTTAACTGATTGTCTCATATTTGGGATCCACTATATACAAAGGCAGAGACTACTTTTAACAAAGGGTTCTCTGCCTAAACGTTACCGGTAGATGTTGGAGAAAAAAGAGCCAACAAAAACGCTTAATCCTTGACAGAAAAATTTATAGTTGTATATGATATTTGTGTGTATAGGGTAAAGTGGACAAACACATGAAAATAGCGATAGGCTGTGACCATGCCGGCCTGCAATTGAAAGAAGCGATAAAAATTGAGTTAGAGCGCTTAGGGCATGAGGCGTCTGATGTCGGCACAAACACTTGTGATTCTGTTGATTATCCTGACTATGGACAGATGGCAGCACAGATGGTATCAAGCGGCAAAGCAAATCGAGGTATATTGATCTGTGGAACTGGCATTGGAATGTCCATAGTTGCTAACAAGTATAGCGGCATTAGGGCGGCTCTATGCAATGATGTGCAGACAGCTGTTTTGAGCCGGCAGCATAATGATTCCAACATATTGGTTTTAGGAGCTCGGGTAACTGCGCAAGAGCTTGCTTTGAAAATGCTGCATGTTTGGCTTGACACACCGTATGAAGGCGGACGGCACCAACGAAGACTTCAAAAAATAAAAAACATAGAGGACAGTGTTAAAGATGGATAGGTTTAACAGTGATAATATGGCCTTAAAACAGTTTGACCCTGAAGTGCATGATGCCATCATGGGTGAGTGCAGCAGAGAAAATGATAAACTTCTTATGATAGCATCTGAAAACTATGCAAGCTATGCCGTTATGGAGGCGCAGGGGTCGGTGCTTACTAATAAATACGCCGAGGGCTATCCGTATAAGCGTTACTACGGCGGCTGTCAGTACGTAGATATTGTAGAATCACTGGCTATAGAGCGTGCAAAGGAACTATTTGGCGCTGACCATGTTAACGTACAGGCACTTTCCGGCTCATCGGCCAATATGGCTGTGTTTTTTACAGTGTTAAAGCCGGGGGATACGATATTGGGCATGGATTTAAGACATGGCGGACACCTGACACACGGGGCATCGGTGAGTTTTTCCGGCATGTTGTATAAAACCAACTTCTATGGAGTTAACAAAGAGACCGGTTACATAGACTATAATGATGTGAGGCGTTTAGCGCATGAGTGCAAACCAAAAATGATAGTGGCTGGGGCCAGCGCATATTCACGAGTGATAGATTTTGCTGAGTTTTCCTCTATAGCAAAAGAAGTCGGGGCATATCTTGTTGCCGATATTGCGCACATAGCGGGACTGGTTGCAGCTGGGGTTCATCCCTCGCCGATAAAATATGCTGATTTTGTTACATCCTCAACTCATAAGACTTTAAGAGGCCCAAGGGGCGGGATGATTATGTGTAAAGGACAATTTGCCAAAGCGCTTGATAAAGTTATCTTCCCAGGCATACAGGGCGGCCCTCTGATGCACGTAATAGCTGCCAAAGCGGTAGCATTTAAGGAGGCCTTAACTCCAGAGTTTAATGATTATCAAAAAAACGTGGTTAAAAACGCCGCAAAACTTGCCTCTGAGTTAATAAAAAGAGGTTACAAGATAATCTCTGACGGCACTGACACTCACCTTATGCTGGTTGATTTAAGAAATAAAAACATAACAGGGGCACAGGCCGAACAGGTGCTTGATTTGGCAGGTATCACATTAAATAAAAACTCCGTTCCCTACGACGATAAACCTGCCACAGTAACAAGCGGCATTCGTATCGGCACTCCGGCTATGACAACAAGAGGACTTATGGACTCTGACATGGAAGAGGTGGCCGATATAATAGATTGCACACTTAAAAATCACACTGATGAGAACAACATGGAAACTCAACGCAAGCGCGTAGAGGTGCTCTGCACTAAATATCCTATTTACGGTACATTGTTGAGCAAAGTATAATTTACAGAGTGGTGTTTGACTAAAGAAGTTAAAATTTGTTAGCTTACATAGATACCTGATGGGGAGTCGTCTAATGGCAGGACAGCAGATTCTGGATCTGCCTGTAGGGGTTCGAGTCCTCTCTCCCCAGTGTAGATATATTTTATGTGGTCCCATCGTCTAGCGGTCCAGGACATAGCCCTCTCAAGGCTAAGACACGGGTTCGATTCCCGTTGGGACTATTTAGTAGTAATGCTATAAAAATATGTTCTGGCTAGTCCACCCCCTATTTACCTTCATTCTTAAATACCACAGGTAAGTATCAACACCGAAACATGAAATCCATGAACTTTGCTGCTATTGTTGCGTATCATTTATGAAAAAGTGTTGAACTTAGACATCCGCCAAATATATTAACAAAACTATGGCGACAAGACCATATGGCTATGTGCAATTTGCCACACTACTATGTACAATTTGACACACTTATAGGTATAATAAACCATAATATGTAAGCATATGGATGATATTGTCTTTAGTTAACGGATAGTTATAACTGTTAGCGTGTTTGGCATTAAACTTGCTAAATTAATTATGAGGAGCAGTATAATACTTTTTAATTAGGGGTAGCTTATGAGGTTAAGATTTGTTTTTAATCATTATGCAGGTAATATGTCTATAGACTATAACCATAAGATGAGATTGTGGTTTAGTGATTTTCTGATGAACTTCTATGGAAAGACCTATGACGGTACGGTAGCGGATGAGGGGGATGATTGCCGAGGTTTTAAGCTGTTCACATTTTCAAAACTAATTTTTGATTCTTATAAGGTAAGAGAGCACAGAATTGGTTTTTATGAAGGAAAGGCGCAGTGGTTTGTATCGTCGCCTGTGGAGGATTTTCTTGATGATTTTGCTGAGTATTTGAAAACCATCAAGAGAATAAGTGTTGATAGCATATCTTTTGAGCTTTTGGATATATCTGAGGTGAAAATGCCGGCTTTTGACAAACAAATGAAGTTCACATCCCTGTCGCCGATAACAGTTACTACTGACGGCTTAAATAAACGAATCATTGATGATTATTTTCTCAGATTTAGTGACTCAGCTTTTATTAATAAAATAAAAGACAACTTGTTAAACAAATACAGATTATATTCAGGTAAAAAAATCATCGACGATGCCAATTTCAGTTTTGAGTTTGACTCAGATTATATGGAAAGAAAGAGGGGGAAAATTCAGAAAAAAATAAAATATGAGCGGCGAGAGATATTGGGCTATCTTGCGCCGTTTAAAGTCAGCGGAGAGCCTGAACTATTGAGGTTTGGTTACGATACCGGCTTTGGCGACTACTGTCACCTCGGCTTTGGTATGGCTAAAGAGATTTAGTTCTAACTTTAGGGTTTCGTTTTATAATAATAACCTTATGGTATCACTCAATTAAAGCATCCTTTTTATAGTAATTTTTCCAGATAGAATATCCAACACCTGTCAACATGCAGACTATATGAATCACAACAAGAGTTTTTCGCATTACTGGAAGACCACCAGAGATAAACAGCACTATCCAGTTTATCTTTGCTACAAATAAAAGCAAGCCTATCGGAAATATTAGAAAAAATATACCCAAACTTGCCATATATCCAAACAAAATCCCTTTCAAAATTGCCGACAAAAGTTTGTCCCAGTCCATGCTCTTTTCCATCTTCCTTCACCTCTTTTTTTTAATACGGCTATTTTCTGCCGTTTTTTCGTAAACCTCATCAACAGGCAGGTTTTGTTCTTTTGCTGCTTGTTTAGATAACTTATCACAGAGTTCGTTTTCAGCGTCTCCGATGTGCCCTCGTATCCAGTGAAAGCTAACTTGATGTTTTTCTGTGAGCGTCAAAAGTTTTTGCCATAAGTCGGGATTCAAAGTTGGGCTGCCGTCTTTTTTGCGCCACCCGCGCTTTATCCAGCTCTGCAACCAACCCTTTGTCATAGTATCAACGAGTAATCGGGAATCGCTGTAAATATTCACAACACAGTTTTTTTTCAATGCCGTTAGCCCCGCAATCGCTGCCATTATCTCCATGCGGTTATTGGTTGTCAGGCGGTAGCCGCCTGTAATCACTTTTTGCTTGCCGCCAAATTTTAAAATTGCCGCATAGCCGCCGGGCCCCGGATTTCCTAAACATGCCCCATCCGTATATATCTCAACAGTTGGTAACTCTCCATTGCTTGTCACGCTACACCCGTAACTGCCCGTCTCCCAGCACTATAAACTTACAGCAGGTCAAATCCTCAAGGCCCATAGGGCCCCTTGCGTGTAATTTGTCGGTAGATATACCAATCTCAGCACCCAGTCCAAACTGCCCGCCGTCATTTAGCCGTGTTGAGGTATTGACCATAACGGCTGCTGAGTCCACATCTTTTAAAAATCTCATAGCGCGAGCATGGTCTTTTGTAACGATTGACTCCGTGTGAGACGAGCTATAAGTGTTTATGTGTTCTATTGCCTCATCAATTCCGTTTACTATACGAACGTTCATCTTAAGTGCCAGGTATTCGTTATGGTAATCGTCATCCTTAACGGGCTTAAGTAAAGGGCACAATTTCACACTTCGTGTGCAGCCCAGAATTTCAACTCCTGCTGCCATAAGACGCTCTGTCATTTTTGGTAAGAACCGCTCTGCAACCGGAGCATCAACAAGCATAGTCTCCATTGCGTTACATGTGCCGGGTCGCTGTACTTTTGCGTTAAAACAAATGTCTGATGCCATATCTAAATCGCAATCCCTGTCAACAAACACGTGACACACGCCCTTATAGTGTTTTAGAACAGGGATAGTCGAGTTTTCAACAACTGCTCTGATTAAACCCTCGCCGCCCCGAGGAATTACTAAATCCACAAGCGTATCAAGTTTCAAAAGCTCCATAATGGCAGCCCTATCCGTGTTTTCAATAAACGTTACAACGCCATCGTGCAATCCCTCGCCTTTTACTGCCGCCTTTAAAATTGATACAATTGCGGCATTTGAATTGACTGCCTCAGAGCCTCCGCGCAGGATGACCGAATTCCCTGCCTTTATACATAAACCTGCGGCATCAGCCGTCACATTAGGTCTTGACTCGTATATTATGCAGATTGAACCAATTGGCCCGCGCATCTTACCAACCATCATTTTGTTGGGGCGTTTCCACATTTTTATGATTTCACCAACCGGATCAGTCATTGCGGCAACCTCCCTGAGGCCGGTTGCCATCTCTTCAATGCGCTTAGGGTTGAGAGTCAATCTGTCAATCATGGCATCGCTTAGGGCAGTGAAGGTTTTTTTACCGGTCGAACTTTTCAAGTTCAGACTGTCTTTCATGGCATCGCTCAGACCGGAGGCGTTAGCAATGTCTTTAGCGTTTTCACTCATTAACATATCGCTTTTTGACATTATCAAATCAGCCATTTTGAACAGCATTCTGTTTTTGGCCTCAGTGTCCGCCACCCCTATTGCTCTGGCTCCGGCCTTAGCCTCCCTCGCTTTTGTCTCCACATACTCTCTTAAACTATTCACAGTCAGATACCTCCGCAGTTTTTCTCAATTGCCTTTGTAGTTAATTCTGTAATAAGACACTGGATTCCTGCCTTCGCAGGAATGACAAAAAAGAAAGTGCAACTCTTTGTCATTCCC
This sequence comes from Nitrospirales bacterium LBB_01, assembly GCA_004376055.2. Taxonomy (GTDB): domain Bacteria; phylum Nitrospirota; class Thermodesulfovibrionia; order Thermodesulfovibrionales; family Magnetobacteriaceae; genus Magnetomonas; species Magnetomonas plexicatena. The sequence continues at coordinate 1,817,007 of CP049016.1, read as the reverse complement.
GCCTACGAGCGGGAATCCAGTCTTTTTCAATATATCATTAGATAACATAAAACCTCAACAGAGCTAACTAAGCAAGCATTTTTTCTTATATGCTCCCTCGCATATACTATATATGGATTCGGCTGTTTTTTCCCATGTGCAATTTTTTGCGTACTCTAATCCCTTTGCTATCATATCACATCTGTAATCATTATCTCTTGCCACCATTAAAATCAGTTTGGCAAGTGTGACAGCGTCCTCTCCCTTAAAAAAAAGAGCGATATCCTTGCCAGTTTCATAGAGCGCTTCGTTGTTTGACGATATTACAGGTACACCGGATGCCATAGCTTCAAGGAGTTTCATTCCGGATCCCTCTGAAAGTGATGGCTCTATAAAAATATCTGATGCAGAATACCACATTGGATGTTCTTCAGTCGTTACAGAGTCAATGTATATCAGCCGCTCATCCTCCGGCAGCTCTCCGTCATAGTGATCCCGCTCCCCAATTATGACAAGCTTATGCGGTATTCGGTCACATACTTCAAAAAACGCCTTTAGTAACGTCTTTAAATTTTTATATGGAAACAGTGTTCCAAAATACATTATGTACGGAGAGTTTATATCTTTTGACTTTATAAATTCCAGCTTAGTTTCAGCAGATACTGGTTTAAAAAAGTGAGTGTCCACCGCTACTCCTATTACATGAATCTTATCTATGTTTAGATTAAATTCCCTTACGAGCTCATTTTTTATAAATTCCGACATGGTTATGACCTCTATGTGCTCTTGTGCGAGCTTTTCAAGATAGCTGCGAAAGTACTGTCCGATAAGTCCAAACTCTGCCTGTGCGTGCACTGGGTTAAGGTCATAAACTGTGACAACAATCGGTGTTGTAGTGACTACAGGGAATTCAGTGTTTGGACAAAACAAAACGTCTATAGCGTACTCTTTTAACAGATAGGGCAAAATGGTGTTGTTAAACATCAGTCTGCTTAGGCTGTTTAGGACATTAAGGGGGCCTGATATATCCTCCGGAGTTTGGACAAGGCGGTAGTCTCCTGCTTTCCATAGAGGATACGGAGCAAACACTGTCGTAGCTTGTTCCATTAGAGACAGACGCCGCCCAACCTCGTTTGTAAACAGTGTTGCGCTAACCGGTTTCTGTCCGGAAAACGCTGCATTTATTCCAAGTTTCATTTCGTTTACTGAATCCTCTGTTTATAGATTTTCAGGTGTAATGACAAGAGCCTTCAAGTTATTATAATATAAAAGGTCGTGTTATAGTAAATTTTATAATTTTTTTGCAAAACTATGCAGGAGGTTAATCTGGCGGCAATTGTAGTTTCAGGGCTATTTATAGGGTTTATGCTGGGATGGGTGCTTCAGCGCGGGCGGGTGTGTATGAACTCAGCCTTCAGAGACATTATTTTTGTAGCCGATACTGTCACTTTCAGGGCATACTTAACCGCTCTTTTAATAACAATTATCGGAGCAAACTTTATAGAGGACTATGGATTCGTTAAGGCGCTCTACAGGCAGGGTTTTATGCCTTTAGCCAACATCACAGGCGGGTATCTCTTTGGCATTGGAATGGTGGCTGCCGGCGGCTGTGCCAGCGGTATATGGTACAAAGTAGGCGAGGGAATGGTTCCCTCATGGATATCGGTTACGGGTTTTGTTGCCGGTCTGCTTACCACCACCGATGGAATACTATTTCGGATTTATCAGATTATTACAAATTATCAGTTGTGGCTTACTAACAGTGGAATAAAACTTCTCAGTACAAAGCAAGTTGAGGAGCACTGGGCTGCCAGGATTGACATCTATCCACTGACACTCTATAACTTATTCGGCGTAAATAAGTGGGTAGTGATAGCCGCTCTTTCCGTGCTGATTCTGATTTTTATTTTGCGCGGAGAGTTTTCATCAAAAGCAAAACCAAAAGTTGGATATGTGTGGTATGTTTCAGGCGTCTTGCTGGGGCTTATTGCAGTAGCAGCGTGGTGGGCATCTGACCATTTTGGCGGTAAACCTCGTGGACTATCGTTTTCCGGCCCCACAATTGAGTTTTTCCGATGGATAACTCAAGGGGATTCGCCCACGTGGAGTGTGTTTATGATAATAGGGATGGTGCTTGGCTCTTTTGGAAGCGCAAGGGCACTGAAGGAGTTTAAAATAAAAACTACATCAAGTGGTCATGAGTTAGTAAAAGTGTTTTTGGGCGGGATTCTTATGGGAATTGGCGCAGCTGTCGGCGGAGGGTGTAATATCGGCCACGGCCTTACAGGGGTCTCTACCCTTGCTCTTTCAAGCTTTGTCACTATAATGTTTATAGTTTTGGGTAACTGGACTATGGTCTATTTTATGTTTATCAGACCGATGAGGGATGAGTAGTAACATTACAAACTATGGAGGTTTAATGCCATGATGACAAAAATGTTCTTATCGCTGTTAACTTTATTAACAGTGTTTTTCTTTACTGCTAAACTTGAAGCTGCCCCTAACACGTTTGATACCATAAACACAATGGAGGAACTCTATAAATCCTCTGAGACATGTGCCGGCTGCCACGGAAACGTATATAATCAGTGGAAAACGTCCGTGCACGAATCCTCTGTGCTTCACTCTATTGACGGGATATACGCATTCATAGTGGAGGGGATAGAACGAGACCCCATACGAAAAAACAGACCGCTTAAGAGCGAGGTCATGAAATGTCTTGGATGTCACGCCCCAGTGATGGAATTTGCCTCGGATAAACTCGTAAAGGATGTTGTGGATGCAATAAAGATGGCAGGCAGTAAAACTGCTGATAAAGACGGTAAGCAAAAAGCAAAAGAGCTTCTTTCGCATCTCAACGTCTCCTGTATCGTTTGCCACAACCTAAAGGCAGTGCCACCGCCTAATTCTGCTGAAAAACAAACCATGTACGGCATCAAAGGGCAAGGCTCTACACCGTTTCACAGTATAAAAAAGACGTCATTTCTTGAAAATGCAATATTTTGTATGCAATGTCACGGTGTCTATACAGCCCCAGACAGGGAACAGATAATCTGCAGCACTATATCACAAAGCTACAGGGATCAGTATGTGGCAGCTGGAGGACAGGTTACATGTCAAGAATGTCACATGAAAAGGCACAACCGAGGGCATACATTCCCAGGCGCCTACGTGCCGGACATGCTAAGGGAATCCATGACGTTAGAGGTCAGTGCCCGTGCCATTAAAACTCAGTCCTTTGGTGATAAGAAGTGGATACCTGCCGCTGCAATCACAGTTGACATAACAAACAACGCCGGTCACAGAATTCCGGATGGCTGCCTGTGGACGTCAAGAGTTCTGCTTACGGTAACTGCCACAGGTGAAAACGATAAAGTTATTTGGTCAGCAAAAAAGGAATTCTTTGAGCCAGGCCTTGACATAGAAGGTAACAGACGGTATGACGCATGGGAGGTTAAAGACATCTTGGACTATTCACTGCCTCCAAGAAAGACCACAACCGAAAAATACTACGCTGTGTTTCCTGAAAAGGAAAAACTTGTTAAGATTGAGGTTAATATAGTCTATATTCACAAAGACGGCTTGCAATTTCCGGTTAATACCGAAAGAAAAGTGTTAAAATATAATTAAGCATGGGATTTGATGTTAAAAATATTTTAAAAAAACTGTCATTTAATACGTTCATACCGTTTTTCTATCCTTTTATGATGCTGCCTCTGAAGGGTTTTCGTAAGGATGCTGTACAAATGTGTAATTTTAAATCCGGGGACAAGTTGATTATCCCCGGAGTTGGCACCGGTTACGACCTGCCCGATATTCCTGCTGGGGTAATAATACACGGGGTTGACATAAGCGATGTTATGCTTGGTATAGCCAAAACCAAGTTAAGGCTTCACGAAAAGAACAACAACATTAACCTCAGTATAATGGATGCCGAGAAACTGGATTTTCCCTCCAACACTTTTGATAAGGCTATCCTGGGACTATTTCTGACCTGTGTTTATGATCCGCAAAAGGCATTTGCTGAGATTGTCAGAGTTATGAAACCGGGAGGTGAAATCCTGATATATGACCACCTGCTTCGTACAAACAAGTGGACACGGCCAATCATATCGCATTTGGATATTTTGATGAAATATAATTTTTGCAGCGTAATAAGGGTTTTTGAAGATGTGATAAAAGATCAGCCTGTCACTGTGATTAAAGAAAAAAAAGGAGACCCTTTTGGTTTTATCAGAGGGTTTTTACTGCGCAAGGATGTGTAGCCAACCGCTACGGCTGCACATTAATTAGGGGTTCCATTTATTTAACCATAAACTTAAACAGCGCAACCATAGCTGCAAGCTGACCTATCCAGAATAAAAACATCCACTTGATATTTTCTTTATTGCTTTTTTCCATCTCTGTGCGCAAACTGCTCTCAAGTGACGTAATTCTTTCATTGATTTTAGATGTCTCAGATATAACAAATCCGTTGGTTTTAGATGTCTCAATGGTAATACGCTCATTGATTTTAGATAGTTCAGTGGTAATACGCTCATTGATTTTAGATGTCTCAGATATAACAAATCCGTTGGTTTTAGATGTCTCAGATATAACAAATCCGTTGGTTTTAGATGTTTCGTTGATAATAAACCCATTGGTCTTAGATATTTCAGTGGTAAAGTGTTGATGGATTTTAGATGTCTCAGCAGCAATACGCTCATTGAGCCTATTTTCTAAGTTTGCCATAGCCTCAGTAAAGTGCAGTTTTAAAGCGGCCATTGACTCGTTCTGTCTGCCTTCTAAGTTTGCCATAGCTTCAGTAAGGTGCAACTTTAAGGTGGCCATTGACTCGTTCTGTCTGCCTTCTAAGTTTGCCATAGCTTCAGTAAGGTGCAACTTTAAGGTGGCCATAGAGTCGTTCTGTTTGCCTTCTAAGTTTGATATAGATCCAGTAAGTCTGCCTTCTAAGTTTGATGTAGCTCCAGTAAGCCTGCCCTCTAAACTTGATATAGCTCCAGTAAGTCTGCTCTCTAAATGCAGCATATCCTCTCTGACTTTCCCTGTCTCTGTGATTAATCTTCTTTCAAGCCGCTCTTCGGCTAAGGCCAGTGAATCTTTACGAGCTTCTATATTTACTTCATTGATAAGCTCAACAAGCGCTACACTTGCATCCTCTCCAAGCCTACCTCTTAACACATCTGGTATCATCGCTACAGGCATAAATTATTATATCAAAATAGAAAAGAAAAAACAGTAGAAATATTTTTCAATGACTCCTCCATCAATCAGCTTGCTTCTAACGCCTCCAGCACCTCAGACTCCGCCTTAGTGTACAAGGCCGTGTACTTAGGCGAGATGTGGATTAATTCGATATGCTTTGCTCCGGCAGCTTTGGCAATATGACCGGTATGAGCCGTAGTCAGGTGCTTTCTTTTAAGTGCCCGTTCGTGGTCTTCTTTCAGAAAAAAAGCCTCAATGTAGAGGATGTCTGAGTCACGGGAAAGCTCTATGGCTTTGCTTATGTTCTCATCCGTTGGAGCGATGTCTGTGATGTATGAGACCCGTTGCCCTTCTGTTATCATTACAAGGCTGCTAAGATCGTCTTTGGTATAGGTTTTACCGTTGAGGGTTACTGTAAAATCGTTAGAGTTGTTTCTTATCGCTTTTTTGAATCCAGTCAGCCACGGCCCTGTTTCAAAACCGCGTCTTAATAGCTCATCCTTGTTTATATTGATGTGGCTTTCCTCACTCAGTGAATATCCGGCAACAGGTATCCCGTGATCAAATATCTCTGCGTTAACTGTAATACCGTCCTCATTATAAATAGTCCTGTTAAACGGCAATTCCGGTTTCACAATTTTTTCAAATCCTGATTCGGCATAAAACCCGGCATGAGACATTGAGTTTTCCGTAATTTCAAACACTTCTATTTTTATTGGATAATCTTTGATTAAATTCCACGTAAAACCCTTTAGTTTGTTTTCCACGGCGTGAATTATTCCCAAAGGGCCGTAGATGGTAAGCGGCATGTCGCGCCCAAGCACAAGCCGCAGGATTAAATCAAAACCAATAAAATGGTCAATGTGCATGTGAGTAACAAAAATCGTGGCAATTTTTAATATCTCAGCAGGCTCAAGCGCGGATATATCGCCGCAATCAAAGAGAAATGTGTGCCGAAGGCACCTCAGTCTGACATACACTGCAGGATCCTCAAAGGGGTTATTTATCTGCTTACAAAAAAATGTTGTTTTCATGTTCAAACTTTTCTTTATTTATGATACAATACCGAGACTATTTTATAGTAGGGTGAAAATGGATGAATTTTTTTAAAGATATATAATTGTGATGCGGCAAACGGCTGTTTTGATATAAAGCAGGCTCAGAATACTAAATATTCAAAGCAAAATATTAAATAAACAGGAGGCTTAAATGTCAGAGTTAAGAAAAGACCCTATAATAGGGCGTTGGGTCATAATATCAACCGAAAGGGGTAAGAGACCCTCTGATTTTGTATCCCCTTCATCACGGAGGAAGAAACTATCAGGGTTTTGTCCTTTCTGCCCAGGTCATGAGTACACAACTCCAAATGAGATTCTTGCTTTCAGAGGCTCACAAAAGACCGGCCCCTCTGATTGGACACTGCGAGTGGTACCCAACAAGTTTCCGGCGCTGCAGATAGAAGGAGAGCTGGAAAGGTCAGGTGAGAGCATTTTCGGGAGGATGAACGGTATCGGCGCTCATGAGGTGGTGGTTGAGTCGCCAAATCACGAGCATTCCCTGGCTACAATGCCTGCAAAGTCAGCAGAGGACGTCTTGTGGGCTTTTTACTCACGTCTCACAGATTTAAAGAAAGACCACAGGTTTCAGTACATTTTAATTTATAAAAATGAGGGAGAATCTGCTGGTTCCACTCTTGAACACACCCATAGCCAACTAATTGCTCTCCCCATTGTGCCTAAAAGAGTACAGGAGGAGCTGGATTCCTCTAAGAAGTATTTTGACTTTATGGAAAAGTGCATATACTGCGACCTCATTGAGCAGGAAAAACACATGAATAAACGCGTCGTGTGTGAAAACGATTTATATATCACGCTTTCCGCTTATGCGCCGCGTGTGCCTTTTGAAATGTGGATAATGCCAAAAAACCACGAATCCTCTTTCAGACCAAAAGAAAACTCCTTTGCGGCTCTTGCGGAGATAATTCAGACAACACTAAAAATGCTTGATAAAATTTTAGATGTTCCGCCATATAATTTCGTAATTCACACATCTCCGTTAAATGCCGAGGAAAACCACTACTACCACTGGCACATTGAGATATTCCCTAAGCTTACGAAAATGGCAGGGTTTGAGTGGGGTTCCGGTTTTTATATTAATCCCACATCCCCTGAGGATGCCGTAAGATTCTTAAAAGGCGGGGTATAGCTGTGACACAGGAGGAGTGTTTCAGAGGTATTTAATTGCTCGCTGAGACGGCACAAAAGCAATTGTCAGGGTTTAACGACCCCGAACAATTACTTCAGTACAAGCCTTTTATAAAGGCTGAGAGACTTCTTTGTCTTTTTGATTTTGCAAGGCAGACAGGCTCAGTTTCAGACCTCGATAAGCTCCTTGACACTATCTGCAAAACTGTCGTAACACTAGCCAATGTTAATGGCTGTGCCATACGGTTAAAGGGCAGGACACGATATACCATACGTGCATCGTATGGCCTTACGCAGGGTGTGATTAGCATATTGGCACAAAAGGTCGGCGAGGAGGTGTTCACTCAGGTTCTTAAGAAAAACCAGACGCTTCTCATTGATGATACCCGTGCGCTTCCTAATGAGCTGCGAGTGCTGCAGTTGATGATTCGCTCTATGGCCGTAGTGCCTCTTAAAACAGGCAGCTCATTGATTGGCACACTTGAAGTTTATGATAAGACAAGGCTGCCGGGCATGGCCGTGCCGTTAATTACAAAAGATGACCTGCTAACTTTAGAGGGGTTTGCGATTTTGGCAGCCCTCAGCATTGAGCGAGCTCTTGCGCATAAAAAGGAACTTGAGTGGCAGCGCGCTAAGACCGTCTCACAAAACAGGATGGAGATTCTCTTTAACAGTGTTAATGCTGCCATTGCTACAGTTAACAGGACACTGACTATCACCACAGCAAACAAGGCCATAGAGAAATGGACGTCGTTTAGTGTAGTGGAAATCCCCGGCAGAAAGTGTCATGAAGTATTTCCGTACGAGGAGGGCGTCTGCCCTCAGTGTGTGGCTGAGGCAACTTTTGAATCAGGACAGATAAGTACGGTTAATTACGTTAAAAATGACCGATATGCTGAGATCAGCGCTTATCCGATAAGAGAAGAAGACGACCGGATAAACGAGTGCATCGTTATGATAAGAGATATAAGCGACAGGATTGCCAGCCAGATTGAGATAACAGAGTTATACAAAAAAGTCTCTGACACTAAGGAACGTCTTGAGAGTCTTATTGAAAACTCAGCCGATGCCATAATCACGGCAAATTTAGAATGTATGATAATCTCATGGAATAAAAGTGCCGAGAGTATTTTTGGTTTTACACATGAGGAGACATTAAACACCTGTATGCCGTTTCTGCCGGAGTCCGCCATGCTTAATGGCAAAGCGCACCTTGAGGCAATCAGACATGGTGAGATTCTAAAAGATGTGGAAACAAGCGGAACCCGTAAGGACGGCTCTCGTGTGGATATAAGTTTGACCATATCTCCGATAAAGGATGCCGCAGGGGTTATTGCCGGAATGAGCATAATTGCACGTGATATATCACTGCGGAAATCTATTGCAGAAAAGCTTGTCAATAGTAACAGGAAATTTTCCAGATTGTTTTTCATTAGTTCCGCAATGCGTGGTACCCTTGAGTTAGACAGGCTCCTCAGGATGATTCTTACTGCGGTAACTGTAAGCGACGGGTTGGGATTTAACAGGGCTATAATTTTTCTGTGTGACGAACATAACCACATGCTTAAGGGCAAGATGGGTGTGGGCCCTGCAAATAACGAGGAGGCTGCAAGGATTTGGCATGATTTGTCCTCTGAGGTGAAATCTCTTCACTCTATACTGCAAGAGATTGAAAGCGGTACCTTCAATAAAGACTCATTTATGGATAAACTCTCGATAAGCCTCCAGATACCTCTTGATTCCTCATGCTATCTATCTATGGCTGTAGCTAAAAAAACACAATACAACGTAACTGATGCAGTCTCAGACCCACTGTCTAATCCCATACTGACTGAACATCTCAACACTGAGGCTTATCTGGTGGTGCCCATAATAGCGCGTAACAAAGCAATTGGCGTGCTTTGGGTGGATAACCTTTTTAACCACCGTCCGATAACAGATGATGATGCCGAGTTTCTGTTGAGTTTTGCCGATCAGGCTGCAACAGCCATAGAGAGCGCAAGGCTTTTTGAGCAGGTGAAACTGGCCGAGACTGAGCTTGAAAACATATTTGAATCCATAAACGATCTGGTTTACATAACAGACATGGATTTAAATATTATAAAGGTTAATAAGTCTGTGTGCGATCTAACCGGACTTACGCCTGAAGAAACAATCGGAAAAAAGTGTTACGAGATATTTCATAACTGTACTGAGCCATGGCCAAACTGTTCTCATAAGCAGGCAATTGAAAAGGGGAAATCCCGCGTAATAGAGGTGGAGGGGTTTTATTATCGGACAAAAGATACGTGCAGCGTTTCAATCTCTCCAATATATGACCATCACGGTGAGCTTAAAGGAACGATTCATATTGTAAGTAACGTGACCGAGATAAAATCTCTACGTGAGCAGTTGGCAAGCATAGAGAAAGTGGCGGCCCTGGGTGAGATGTCGGCTCGTGTAGCGCACGAGATACGAAATCCGCTTTCCTCAATAGGCGGCTTTGCAAGAAGGCTTGAGAAGAAACTTGATGAACCTCTAAAAGAATATGCCCATATAATTGTAAACGAAGTAGGGCGGCTTGAGGCACTCTTGCGTCAAACACTGAGTTTTGTCAGAGAAAACAAAATTGCCAATGAGAAAGTTGATATTAATGCCCTTCTGCACTCAGTAATCTCTAAGACTGAGTGGCCCGGCAGTAAAAAAATAAGTATAGAGGAGAAATATGCTCAGAAGACGCTTGAAATAATTGGAAACCCCGGCAGTTTGAAAGAAGCCATCTTCAACATAATAGACAATGCCCGACAAGCGGTAGCCGGCGGTGGACGCATCATTGTTCGCACAAAACGGGAACAAGACATGGCTTGCATAGAAGTTGAGGATACCGGAGCCGGCATAACCCCTGAGGAGTTAAAACATCTGTTTGATCCATTTTACACGACAAAGACAACGGGGGCAGGGCTTGGGCTTACAATAGCGCAAAAGATAATTGAAGAACATAAAGGAACGATAGAAGTTGAAAGTTCAGTAGGTGTAGGAACGATATTTAAAATTAAACTATTACTAAAGGAGGGAAACAATGAGTAAACCGAAGGTGCTGATAGTTGATGACGACCAACATCTTAGAATGCTGTACCAGGCGGAGCTTGAGGATGAACACTATGAGGTTTTCATAGCAAGCTCAGGCAAAGAAGCTTTGGAGTTTTTTGAGAAGGAAACCCCTGACATTGTAACTCTGGATATTCTGATGCCTGGTATGGACGGCATAGAGGTGCTTAGACGGATGAAAGAGAAGAAACCGAATCTACCCGTAATAATGTCAACGGCTTATGATTACAGGGATGATTTCTCCGTGTGGGCCTCGGATGCTTACGTTGTAAAATCAGCAGACTTAACTGAATTAAAGAGCACGATAAAGACCCTGTTAGCCAGGAAATGAAACTCCTGGAGCTTGAGCCGGCAGCCCCTGTTTATGGAGGAATGTGTCTGTCTAAAAAGGACGGCATTATCTTTGTAAAAGGGGCGCTGCCCGGCGAAAGGGTCATAGCGGAGCTTACTGAGAGTAAACGCGACTATGCGATAGCACAAACTGTAGAGATTCTTAACGCTTCCTCAGACAGGGTTACTCCCCGTTGTAAGGACTATAACCTCTGTGGAGGCTGTCACTATCAGCACATTTCGTATGAGAGGCAGCTTTCCATTAAAGAGGAAATCCTTCTGGACTGCCTTGTTAGAATAGGTAAAATGAAAGATGGAGAAATACCGCTTACAGAGACGATTTTCCTAAATCAATGGAATTATAGAAACAAAGCGCAGTTTAAGATTTCAGGACGCAGTGAGACTGAAATCGGGTTTTACAGAGAACACTCACGACATTTGATTCCCATAGCTGAGTGCTACTTGTTAAACCCCGTGATTAACAGATTTTTGGAAAAGCTGACTGGAGCTCGTTTTCTAAGGGGTATAAAGGAGGTTCAAATTCTCTCCGGCACTAACACGATAGCCTTTGTGCGAGGCGATGGTGTGGATGAGCCGCAGTTGGATTTTTTTCTTGACATCGGTTTTGACGGGGTAGTAACAGATAATGGCATTTCAGTTGGACAAACCTTTTGTGTGCTTGAAAGTACCACCCCTCCATATACATATACAGTGTCGCCAATGGGATTTATTCAGTCCAACTGGGCTATGAACTCTCTTCTGATAGAAAAGATGCTGGAGCTTCTTGAGCCGCTTGACGGCAAAAACATTCTGGATGTTTACGGAGGAGGAGGTAACTTTGCTATTCCTCTTTCGTTTTCAGCACGCACCGTAACTGTTATCGAGGAAAATAGGCACAGTGTTGAGGACGGCCTGCGTAACGTTAAGCTAAACAACGTTAAAAACGTGACCTTTAAAACAAAATCTTTTGAAAAATACCGCTCAATGCAAAAATATGACGTCGTTATCATTGATCCTCCACGCTCCGGGTTAACCAACAAAGCAATGGAAACACTTAAAGCGCTTTCTCCCTCAAAAATCGCTTATGTCTCATGTAATCCCTCAACTTTTGCGCGGGACACAGCAAAACTCATGGATATGTATGCACTTCTTTCTGTCACATTATTTGACATGTTTCCAAACACCTACCATGCCGAAACTCTTTCAGTGTTTGAGCTAAAGACTGATACTTTGCGAAATATTAAAATGAAATAAGAGGAGGCTTCATGGATTTTCTGACAATAGTGTTTCCAATCTCAGGGGTAAGAACCTCTGTTTTAGTGCCGCCACTTTTTGCATTTGTTCTTTCGTTTTTTACCTCTATGGGAGGCGTATCAGGCGCTGTCTTAATTATGCCTTTTCAGGTCAGCATTTTGGGCTATACGCTGCCATCGGTCAACTCTACAAATCTGCTTTATAATATCATTGGGATACCCGGCGGCGTTTACAAATATATTCGGGACAAGAAAATGGTCTGGCCACTTACGTGGGTTATAATAGTTGGAACCATCCCTGGCGTCTTCATTGGTTACTATCTTAGGGTGAAATTTATGCCTGATGCACGAACCTTTAAGCTCTTTATCGGCATCGTGCTTGCCTACGTGGGGATGAGGCTTCTTACGGGAGCTTTAGCGAAAAAAAATGTCAGCGCCTCTAAATCCGGCTCATTTATTGTCACAAACGCTCGTTTTACTTTAAAACGTGTGGAGTATGAGTTTATGGGAGAAAAGGTATCCTTTAGCACGGCAGGCATGTTTGCACTTGCCTTTATTGTAGGCATTATAGGGGGCGCTTACGGAATAGGAGGCGGCGCTATAATTGCCCCATTTTGTGTGACCATGTTTAATCTCCCTGTTTACACTGTCTCAGGGCCTGCGCTTATGGGAACATTCATAACGTCAGTCTTTGGTATAATTTTTTACAGCCTCATACCGGTTTCTGGAGTAACCTCAGGACCGGACTGGCTATTGGGGTTTTTGTTTGGCATCGGAGGATTTGCCGGTATGTACCTTGGCGCTAAAACTCAAAAACATATGCCTGAAAAATGGATTAAATTAATTCTCTCAGTAATATTTATGTTTATCGCTATTCAGTACATTTATAAGTTTTTTTAGACTATTATTTTTAAGGGAAAGGGCTTTGCCCTTTCCCTTAAAATCCTACTTATATTCCTTATTACTGTTCATTATCAAAGAGTAAAGAATTGTCAATTTCTATCCAAATGCTTAGTATTTTAGCAAGTGTATAGTAAAAACTGCCTGTATCACCGACAGCAACAACAGCATCTGTGAATCTGTTAACCCATCGTCCGAGGTGGTCGGTCATAAATTTCTGCTGCCCATGCCGCACAATCTCTAAGTGCTCGGGATCGCCCTCTTCAAGCGCTGCGGCTTCTTTTAGCGCCATCACGTGCATAAACTCAAGCTCGGTAGATATGTGATCAACCCGTTCGGGCACGCTGGCTGACGTGTCAAGACCAAAGGCTCCATAAAAACCTGCTACATCAGCAAGTTCCGCTTGTGAAGTGAGGGAGTGCTGAGGGGTATCCTTCATGCGCTCCATTTCATACGGCGTGACAAAAGTCCGCCCAAACGACAAAAACAAACTATTGTACTCATCATACAAATCGCTGTAGTTACCGGCTTTTAAAGCCTCTGACAAGGAGTCGACGAGGGGCAGTAACTGCCCCTCGTCCGCTGCTAAAAACCCCACAACTTCTTTCCATGAAGAAACGTAATGCTCAGACAGCTGTTGAAAATGCTCCTCACTCATCTGGCGAAAGCCCGCTGCCAGAAGCCCATAAATACGGCTTCTTACGACAGCGGTCGCTTTATCATAATCTACAGCATCTGTGGCTGCACTATCCATCAATTCTTTGCCTGTGACCCGCCATCAAACACAAGAGGCGTCCACACTACTGATATGGATTTCATACCGTTTACATCACCGGCAGCGCCGTTCCATGCCGCAAAGTTGACATAAGTCTTCTTACCGGAGGTAAATTCAGCGTCTCCTCCATCGTCACTTTTCAAGTTCCTGACAAACACAACAGTCCATTTCCCGTTTTTGTATGAGCCGTGAGCGGCCGGACTTTGATTGTGTAACTTTGTAAGAGTGCCATACCCCTCTGCTATGTACTGAATCATAGTGGCGTCTTTTGACGGTCTTTGTGGGTACTCTGATTTTAAAATCGCATCAGAATATGAGACATGAATGCCATCAGTTTGCGGCTGACGAGCGCTCAAATTGCGCTTGCCGTCTTTTTCTGCCTGCCAGTCGGCTCTCCACTGCCATACGTTAACCGGCTCGCCCTTTGCTCCCATAAGTGGAGATGGGTACAACTCTGCTGTCTGCTTAACCGGAAACAGCATTGCCACTGAGTCTCTAAAAGTATCAATTGCGTTTTCAGTGTCTTGAGTCGCATCATCCCAGGTTAACTGAAAGGCAATCTGTTTACCGTTCTGAACTGCCTTAACCGTAAGCACCGGCGCTGGTTTTGACAGATTAAACACGTACCTTGCGTTACTATTTAGCGCTTTAGCGTCAGCTGCTGGAACAGTGCCGTGCCTGAGCGCATTAGTGGTTTCAAGCGCTATGAGTTTAATATGAGCTGCTTTGGCTGATTTCCAAATCCCAGCGTCATTTAAAGAAATGTTACCATTTATGTGACTCACCCTGATGCCATCCTCCGACATTGCGGCAAAAGACATGCCGCAGAGCGCTATGAGCATAAGTGTGAGTGTAAAACCCAGTATAACCACTTTCTTCATTGCCAATCCTCCTGTTTATGTTACATCCAGACGATACACGTCACGTGCCTTGTCGTAGTGCTCCCTGATAACATTTGGCTCCACTATCGGCGCTTGTGCAACGACGTCACCCTTGCTGTTGTAACCGATAGCAATATCGTTTTTAACTTCAAACTTAGTCATAAGCTCGGCACAACTGCCAAACAAAACCAACAGCCCCTTCAGAGTAGTATCCGATGGCGCAGCCTTATAAGCTTTAATCGCAGCATCCACGCCCGTTCCAAACATCTGCACAAGATACGGCGATGGAACATGAATCGGAGGTATGTAATAGATGTTAGGCTGTGTTCCGAACTGCGGATACAGAGGAAGCGCAATTTTCTTAATATGCACAAGGTAATCAATTGGATTACTTGGATCTGCCTTGTCAGGCTGACTAAGCCATCCCTGAGTTCTGATTTTCCCTATACAGTGCTCCATACACTGGGTGTGAAGGCTGACCTCTGTCTTTGGATAACAGGCCACGCACTTTTCACTCCTATTGGTAGTAGCATTATACATAGGCTTTTTGTACGGACAGCCCGACACACACTGCCTGTAACCCTGACAGCGGGACTGATCTATCAGCACTATGCCATCCTCTGGCCTTTTATAGACCGACTGGCGAGGACATGCCGCCACACATGCCGGATAACTGCAGTGGTTGCAGATTCTCGGCAGATAGAAAAACCAAATTGGATGCGGAAGCGACTCAATGTGCATTCCCTGTTTTACATCTCCTCCAGAAATCTCATCCTCTCCCATATTGGGATAAGACCAGTCTTCAAGAGCAGGCAGGAATCCTTCTACGCTTTTGTTTTCCTCAGCCGCCTTTTCAAATATTGTCTTACCCTCGTAAGTATTGTTGTTCCACTTACCTCCGCCAATCTTCTCTAACAGTTTGGAATCCCAGTACAGCGGGTATCCGCCGTAAGGCTTTGATTCAACGTTATTCCAAAACATATACTCCTGCCCGCGTCCTGCCGTCCATGTAGTCTTACAGGTTATGGAGCAGGTCTGGCATCCGATGCACTTATTTATGTCAAAAACTGCGGCAAATTGTTTCTCAGGCATTGCTGCTGGATATGGGTACTTCATGTTCCGGTTTATTTGCCAGTTAAAGACGTCTTCCATTATCTATTTCCTCCTTTGCTGGTATTATCAGACATACTGCCCGCTCAGATATTTTTTAAAGCTGTCACTTTCCTGTGTTGGGCGTCCGCCTAAAGTGACAGGTCTCCACTTACCCTTACCGCTTTCGCCTCCGTCCTCTGCTTTTGAAAACTTAATAAAAGACTCACGAGGAGCACCGTTAGCACAATGCACATCAGGGCAGAATCCAACTCCAGTTGCCTGTCCCATTAGCTCTTTACGAACCAGGGTATCGGTAAGAAGTGTTGGTCTAAGCCATGAGCGTGTGCCGCTCTGGTGTCCGCCATAACGATACAGCGACTGGTAACCGGTGGTAGGACTCTTGGCTAGCCCATCCTTTCTGGTCTCATGCCCCTTTACTGAGCCAAAAGAGGCCATATACAGGTTAAACCATGTCCTTGTGACTCCACGCGGAGTGCCGGGATAATATCTTGCTCTAAGCATGCAACGGGCTACTTTGTACTCTTTTGGGCGTTCTTTCCAGCCAGTAAAAGGCATATCCTCTGGGTCTGCATCAACCCACACGTAATCACCGTCCTCAATCCCATAGGCTCTTGCGTCCTCTGGGTGCATATCAATGTATCCCTCACCTACCCACGGTTTACGCTTATCTTTGCGGTACATATCGCCAAATGGCCCCCACCACACTGACAGGTAATCTATATCTGAGGCAAAGGTATGCACGGCATGGCGGTACTTGGGTGTTAACCATATGAAGTTAAATTTATCCTTTATGAGCGGATGCTCTGTCTTTAACAGTTGATCCACCGTATAGATAACGTTACGCGCTTGGCGCGTTTCACGGCTGAGATCACTGCTTGGCCAGCCGTAGTCCTCAGGAGTCTTTGGCTTTATCAACGGATGTGGTGAGGCTACGATACAATTTGGCTCATAGAACGTAGCATCTATTGGTTCACGATGAAGAGGAATGCTCTCGCCATAGTCCTTAAACTCCTGCTCGTCGCGGTAAAACTCCAGTCTCCCTGATTTAGTAAACCAGGGCTTTGACTCATTGCTCTGCTCATAACCAATGAATTTCGGATAGGTTCTACCCATCATCAAAGCAGGAATACCATCTTTAGCCTTTACCAGTAGATCCTCTACGTCGTAGCCTTTAAACATATTAGAGTGGCTCAGTACGCGTTGAATATATGGCTTTGCCTTGTATGGAGCGTTCATTAAAGCCCAGTAATCGTCAAAGCGTTTATCTCCCGTGATTTTTGCCAGTGCATGAGCTACACCCTGATAGGTTTCGCCATTGCTCTTTGTATTGTGGATACGCTTAATTTCAGTAAGCGGCATAATCTGCATAAAGGGATTGGTGCAAGACTGTGTCATGTCGTGAAGATTATACTCTGCCCAGCTATCAACACCAAAAACGATGTCAGCATACTCACATGTACCGGTCCACCACCACTCATTTACAAACACAGCCTCTATCATACGCTTGTGCATCCCCTTAGCGCGGTACGCTGGATGGCGCAACAGGTTCATTACTATCTCATAGTGACCCTTAGCGTTACCCAAAATGGAGTTTGAGGCTGAAAACCACATGGATTTTGTTGGAAACGGCATGTGGCTTTTTCCGTTAAAATAATGACCATGCACCTTTAGAGGCTGATCTCCGTGAGAGTAGTAATGTGCCGACTGCATTGCATATGTTAGTTTAACTTTAGCTGGTTTTGTTGGGTCTAGTGTTATATCAAAAGGATTTTCAGCCATGTACTGCGGCATTCCATTAAAGTATGCTGCTCGGTAGTTACCTGCGTAACTTCCCACATTACCACCGAAGAAGCCAACGTTTCTTGTCAACGCTGCCACTAAAAATATTGCTCTGTCTTTTTGGTCAGCGTTAAACATCTGGTTTGGTCCCATTCCGACAGTAAAAAGAACTTTCTCAGGGTTTTTGGCAAATTGTCTGGCAAGGCTATAGATGGCAGAAACTGGCGCCCAAGTTACCTTAGACGTGTTTTCAGGCGTCCATGTGTCAAACAAGTGCTGCTTAACTACATCAAACACAGGGCGCACTTTTACATCTTTGCCACCAATTGTAACTGTGAACTCACCCTCAATGGCAGGCTCTATACCGAGTTTATGGAAATGCTCGCCTACGTCGTCACTGCTAACGGCAACTGGTTTTCCGCTTTTAGTGTCCCACATGACGTAATCGCCCCATGAGTTACGCATAGCTTCTGTAACGCCAGGCATACCCTCGTTTGTTGCTGCAGGTTTAGGCAAATCCTTTGCTTCTTTCACTATCTTTTTCATTGTAAGTACTTTTTGCTTATAATCTTTAATCACATCGGCTGCCTTACACATGTTGCCGGTGTCCATCCTGATAAGCATAGGGAGGTCTGTGTGAGTTTTAACGAATTTCTTGTCATAGAGGTTTTCTTTAATCAAAACATGGGCTATTCCAAGAGCCAATGCAGGGTCAGTGCCTGGTCTCATGATTACAATCTCATCTGATTTGCTGCACGTAGAGCTGTACTCGGCAGTTATTGCAATAACTTTTTTGCCCTTCATGCGCGCCTCGGTAAGCCAATGACCGTCAGGCATTTTAGTGGAAATCCAGTTTATACCCCAGCAGACAACTATGTTACAGTACTCGACATTAGACAAATCAAAATCAATGGTCTGCTGTCCGCAAACCATAGGATGTCCTGGAGGCAAATCGGTATGCCACGTATAGTTATCCAGTCCAACGCCGCCAACAGCTTTATCATCGTCCACCTTTCTGACATATTTGTCTAAAAGGGCCATCGAGTTTGCTGTACGGTATTGCCCGAAGAGCTTGATTGAACCCAGTGCAGGCATACCGCCTCTGAACTTCATAGCTCTTGTACCGGCGCCATCCATACGTTTAATCATAGCCTCATCGTAGTCTTGTTTTTTAAGTAGTTGTGCTCCCTTATCGCCTGAATAGGTTTTTGCTATTTCATGAAAGGTCTTTGCTGCTATTTCGTATGCTTTTTCCCATTCTACTGCAACATAGGTGTCCTCGCCGCGGCGAAACATCTCTGCTGGAGGCATTCCGTTTTCGTCACGCGGAAAACCTTTTTCCACCCACTCAAGAAATCCTTTACGTATCATGGGGCTTTTTACACGGCGGTCGCCATAGAAACGCCTTACTAACGAAATCCCTTTGTTACAGTGACGCGGGTCCCAGCGCTGAGACGCTTTAGTTCCATAGACGTCGGTTGCTTTGTGATAATTCTGTGACGGACCGACACGCACCACTACTCCATTTTTCACATACGCACGAAGGTAGCAGTTGTGCGTACAGTTTGGTGTACACATAAACACAAAACTTGAGTCAGCTTTATAAATATCCCTGTAGAGTTTTTCCCAATCGCGAGCTGGGTAATGGCTAAGCGGGTTAGCCACACCGACGGCAGGCTCAAGGGCGTGCATCGCTAAGGCCTCGGTACCCCCGGCCATAGTCAACAAAAGCCCACTGCCGGTCGCTTTTAAGAAATTCCTTCTTGATAAATTGGCCATATAATTTTTACCCCTCCTTCATAGGACAACACTTGTTTTGCTTTGACACTTTAATGCCACAACGTCAACAAGCGTCAGCCTGTTATTTTTTCATGAGTTTTAAAGTGTAAGAGACCAGATTCCACCGTTGTTCCTCGTTTAAAGAATCCTCATAAGAGGGCATTCCAGTGCCGTCAAGTCCGGTTGTAAAAGTCATATAGACATTTTCGGGCGATGAGCCGCGCTTAAGTTCTCCAGTGGTAAAATTAAACGGCAAAATCGGCTTACCAAAGTCGTCTTTGATTTCATTTGACTTGGGACCGTCTCCTTTACCTTCTTTACCATGACACTCCCAGCACTTCATTTTGTCATACACTTCCTGCCCCTTCTTTACGGAGTCAGCAGAACCTACCCACTTTGGTTTTGCCGCTGTAAAGGTTTTGCAGGGCTGCTCCTCTTGCCACCGCGTTGAAAGTGACTTTACATACACAATAACTGCGTCAACGTCGGACTTAGAAACATCCTTGTGAGATGGCATTGCTGCTCTCATAATACCCTTTGAAACTATGTACTCAAGGTCGGCCTGAGTAGGCAGACAGCCTGAAGGAGTTGATCTAAACTTAAATGTACCAACAGTTAAGTCTCTGGGATAGACTGACCAGAGTTTGTCACCAACTACTCCTTTTTCTACAATTCCAATTACTCCGTTTCCGTCCCCCTTAGCACCATGACAAATGGCACAGCGGCTTTCAAAAACCTTTTTGCCGGTATCCATATCGGCTCCGTATGATGTTTTAGAAAATTGCGGCAAAAACAACACACTTAGGATGATGAGATACCCTGCTGTACTTGCACAAATACTTCTGATTACAGATCTCTGCATGTCTCCTCCTTTCAAAAAAAACTTGTACTTCTCGCGCAAGTCCTCCTGCTAACGCACGATAATAGCATAACATATTATTGTAAGTTATGTAACTATAGTCACGAAAAGTTTTTTTTTAATAGATACTCATAAATTGACATTGGTAGTCTATGGCAGTCTGTGCAAACAAAGATTAACCCTACACAAACTAATAAAGCGGAATTGATCCGCCTTATTAGTTATGTAACTTATATCCCTTAGTCTATACTTGAGTAATATTCAAACTGAAAATCACTATCTGTTCAATTTAGATAAACAAGGTGATGTTAGCGTCAAGAGCAAAGTTAAGGAACTCTGCAGCTCCGGCAAGTACAACGCCATCTATGAGGTCATCCTTAGATATGCCGGTCATCTCCACTGTAGGCGTACAGGCTATCATTCTGACGTCAACCTCACGGCAAGCGTCAATAAGCTCAGGGATTGTCGGCCAGTTGATTTTTTTGATCATACTTTTCATCATCATGGTTGCCATTGGTGTCATGCCGGGCAGCATTCCGATTATGTTAGGCATCGGAATCGGAGAGGGCATTGCAGGATTGCCAATAGGGGCTACCTGAAGATTCTTGTACTTCTTTTTGTTTATTATATCCACACCGTAAAGAGTAAAAAATATCTGCACGTCAACGTCCATTGCTGCTGCGGTAGAAGCAAGGATTAACGGGGGATAAGCCATATCCAAAGTCCCTTTGCTTGCTATTATCGCCATTCTCTTCTTTTGTGCTGCCATACTTAAAATGTCCTCCTAAAATTTATTTTTTTGTGGTCTGTAATGTTCCAGTTTCCGTGAGTTTAGCATTATATTTATCATTATGTCAACAGTGTAGCGGTTAATTTTTTTAAATTCATATCTTAATTGTAGTTAAGCGATATTATCCTTTTTAAGTTGGCACAAATTGCTCCAATCTTTATAATGAAATGACGAGCAAACAATTTATTATTTGAAAGCTGACACTTTTGTTACACGTAAAAAGCTGGTTGTAGTCTCTGTAAAATAAGTTGAATGCTATTATAAAATTGTGTTACTGTGAATTATATGTCAGGACGATACGATAAGATATTAAAAGAGAGCCTGCGCGGTGTGTTGCAAGTGTTAATGTCAGAGGTGTTGGGCATAAAAGCTAAATCAATAAAGCCGTTAAAAACTAAACTACAGATTACTGACGAAAGAGAAGCCGACTTTCTACTTGAGGTTAGTTTACACGATGGCAGCACATACATTTTGCATATAGAGTTTCAAGCCACAAATGACAGCAATATGCCGTATAGAATGCTTCGTTACCGGATTTATATCAGTCAGACTTATGGAAAACCGGTAAAACAGGTGCTGTTTTACGTTGGTAAAGAACCGCTCAGAATGAAAAATCACATCAAAGATGAAAAAATGACCTTTGAATATGACATAATAGACTTCAGGAGTATAGATTGTGAAAAATTCATAAATTCCAATACACCGGCGGAGATAATACTTGGTATTTTATGTAATTTTGGCTCAAAAGATGATACAATAGTAATAAAGAGACTGTTAAACAAAATAATGGGAACCGTAAAAGAGGAGGTTAGTCGTTTAAAATACATAAGACAGTTGGAGGTTTTGGCACAACTGAGGGATTTACAGGAAAACGTATGTAAGGAGGTAAGTGAAATGGCTTTGGTTTATGATATAGAACGCGATGTCAGGTACAAACAGGGGATGGAAAAGGGAATTGAGAGAGGAATTGAGAGAGGGATTGAAAAGGGAATTGAGAAGGGGATTGAGAGAGGGATTGAAAAGGGAATTGAGAGGGGATTGTTTAAGGGTAAGCAGGAGGGGTTACTTGAGGGTATTGAATTGGGGCTTGAACTCAAATATGGTTTAGCAGGACTTGAGCTTATGAACATAGTCAGGGTTATAAACTCTATAGATAAACTTGAAGAGCTCAAAAATCTTATCAAAAGCTCCGGTTCTGTAGATGAATTGGAAGAGTTTTTGGGAAAGAGTATATGAAACAGTCCAAAAAAGTTTACTGAAAAAATGTTCTTATCGCCTCCTGCACTTTTTCAACGTTTACTTTTGTATTGTAACAGGGACCAAACGGCCTTTCGTTGTGCACTCCTATGACAGGCAGAGGATGCGCATCGGCTATCCCGCTGCTTAAATCCCGCTGGCAGGCAACAGCCACTATGGCGTCAGGCCGGATGTCCTTAACCAGTTTTCGTGCTATTGAGCCGCCTGTCGCCACATAGAGTTTAAGATTGCACTCCTCTGCTACAGATATTAAGTCTTTAACATTACACCTGCCGCATCTTTTACAGTTATTGATATCATTGGTAATCCGGATGTCACACTTATCAATCTGAAGACAGTGCGGGAGCATTATCAAGAGCCTTGAACTCTTAATGCCCAGCTTCATTACAAGTTTATTGTTAATATTTATAATGAAATCCTGAAACGCCTCTTTTTTGCTCTTTATGAAAGCTCCCAATAGCATAAGAAACGGATAGAGCACCTTTAGAGTGACGGCGCGCAGAAATTTGACCCAAAATATTTTAAATTTAACCCACATTAATAACATCCGCTGGAGTTTTTACTCTGCCTGCTATAAAGTCAGCGTAGGACATGGCTTTTTTACCCTCTGGTTGAAGCTCCAATATTGACAACGTACCCTCCCCACAGGATATAATAAGGCCGTCTCTGACACTTTGATGTATCACAGTGGCAGGTTCTGCCCAACTTCCTTCAGTTAATACTGCCGTAGCTTTCAGTATTTTAACCCTCTGACCGTTAAAAAACGTATAGGCTCCTGGCCATGGGTAAAGCCCCCGTGTCATATTTACGATGTGTGCGGCCGATTTGTTCCAGTTAATAAGGCCGTCCTCTTTTTTTAGAATCCGTGCATAGGTAGATTCTCCCAGTTGTGGGGTTGGAGTGACAACTCCGGTCTCTATGTCTCTTAGCGTCTTTACTAATAACTCCGCTCCTTGTTTAGAGAGTCTCAGCCCTAAAGATTCATACGTGTCGTCATCTTTGATAATCTCTTTCTCTGTGTAGTAAACATGCCCTGTATCAATCCCCTCATCCATGAGCATAGTGCTAACTCCGGTTTCTGTGTCACCGTTTATTAGTGCCCACTGGATTGGAGCTGCTCCGCGGTAGTTAGGAAGCAGTGAGGCGTGAACATTTATAGATTTAAACTTTGGGATGTTTAGTATCTCAACGGGTAGAATTTTGCCATAAGCAATAACAACATTAACGTCATGATTAAGTGTTTCCAACTTGCTGATAAGAGCTTCTGATTTAAGACCCTCAGGCTGCATCACCTCAATCCCAGCTGCCTTTGCTGCCTGTTTAACCGGAGGTATTATCACTTTTGACCTTCTGCCCTTATCCGGCTGGGTTATAACAAGCGAGACCCTATGTCCGCTCTTAATTAATGCCTCAAGAGTAGGCACTGAAAACCACGGCGTCCCCCAAAAAACTATATTCATCTACCGGTTTCCTAATCTTTTAAAAAAAACTTGCGTTTTGGATTTTTCAAATTCTTTTTATCATAAGCGGTTTTTTCGCCCTCACTTATCCTATTAAGCAGCAGTAAGCCGTGCAGGTGGTCAATTTCATGCTGAAGAATGCGTGCAAAATTACCGATAGCCTCTATCTCAAGAGGATTACCGTCTATGTCAAGTCCCTTTACAAAAACCCTCATAGCTCTATGCACTGTGAAAGTAGCCTTTGGAAGACTCAGGCAGCCCTCCACCGATTCCATAACACCCTCTGAATAGACAATATCAGGATTGATTATTACAGTCAGCTTATACTTTTCAGGCTCTTTAATTGAAGGATCAGCTATGATGATTTTAGTAGAGTGACCAACCTGAGGGGCTGCCAGTCCCTGACCCTCGCACTCAAACAGTGTTGCTTTCATATCATCAATGAGTCTTACGATCTTTCCGTCTATGTTTTCCACTGCTGCGGCCTTTCTCATCAGCACTGCTGCCGGATATGTTTTTATTTTCATAGATGCCACATCTAATTATAACACTATTTTTTTAGGAAATTGTATAATGTATAGTTTACGTGGTTAAGAATAATTTTTTAAGGAGACAACGTTGGAGGTAATAAGAGGGCTGGATAATCTTGTAAAGAAGTATCCGGTACCTGTCGTAACTCTTGGAAATTTTGACGGTGTGCACACAGGGCACAGACGAATACTTGAACGTGTAAAAGAGGCGGCACAAAAGTCAAACGGTACGTCTATTGTGATTACCTTTGACCCCCATCCGCTTAAGATTGTAAATCCGCAGAAGGGTGTAAAGATACTGACGCCTTTTGATATAAAAGCTGAGCTTATAGGAAGAGTAGGTGTGGACGTGCTTCTTTGTATAGATTTCAATAAGAGATTTTCCAAGACGGAGCCGGATTATTTTGTAGAAAATGTGCTTGTAGGCTTGTTAAACGTAAGCCATGTGATAGTTGGGCACAATTACAGATTTGGCAAAGGTAAAAAGGGCACAACGGACTCACTCCGAAGACGAGGTAAGAAGTATCGATTTAAATTTCAAGTAGTTAGAAACGTTAAAAGAGACAGGGCAGTGATAAGCAGCAGTTTAATTCGTCATCATCTGCTAAAGGGCGACATGGCACATGCTACCTGCTACCTCGGGCGCCCCTACTTCATACAATCGGAAATAATAACCGGCACAGGACGCGGTAAAAGCATCCTTCAGATACCAACGGCAAACCTTTCACTGCCGGATGAGTTAGTGCCGCGGGGTGGCGTCTATGCCGTAAAGGTTCAGATTGACGGCCGTATCTATGACGGGGCTGCAAATATTGGGAGTAACCCCACATTTGGCGAAAACCCAACAAGTTATGAGGTTCATGTGTTTAACTATGATGGCAATGCCGTGGGGAAAACCATGCGGGTTCATTTTATAGAACGTCTGAGAGACGAGAAAGTGTTTCCTAACCCTGATGCGCTAAGAGAACAAATAATGACAGATTTTAAAAGAGCCACAGATATTTTAAAAAAGGTTACGCTTGACCAGTCATTGTAGGGTATAAAAATATTTTTTGTAAATCTGTTAAACCTTTATCATATTCATTGTGTCTAAATAGTTAGTAAGAGTAAAAATATATAGACAGGGGACTGACTGCGATGAAAGAAATGTGGTTAACTAAGTTGCAAAGAGGATGGCTCTTTGGCGGTTTTATTTTGCTTTTGATATTATTTTTCCCGTTGCACGGTTTTTCTGAGACAACACCAGAACTGTCGCAACCTAACCAGACATCCCCCTCAATTTCACAACCATTAGTACGTGAGGGGCATCTTGCTGTTAAAATTGTACAAGAATTTTCTCTAAGTACGACTGCAGATGAAATCGAATCCGAAACAATCCTTGGGGATATTGGGATTGCTCCAAGAAACGGATGGATTGCAGACTATCCGATAACTCCAGACATAGTTGGTGAGATACAAAAAACTATAATTAATTCCGTTGACACGAGAAAACTTAAAATGAGCAAAGACGAGGCAATATCCAAATACCAAAAAGTCTTTTCTGATATTGGAGTGAACGTTCTGGCATCCAACGGGCAGGATAGAGACAAAACCTCAGCTTCCTCCGCATCGTTGTCAGACAATAAGACCGTGATAAACAATTATTACATAAAAGAAGGACCGCCGGTTATCACGTATTATGTACCACCTCCTGCATACCTCTATATGTACGCCTGGGTGGACTATCCCTTCTGGTACTATGGCTTCTGGTTTCCAGGATACTATATTTTAAATGATTTCCACAAAGTTGTAATTGTTGGCGGAACAACTGTGTTTATAACCAACCACTTCAGAGATGCAATAAATCGTCGTGTGTTGCGTATAGACCCGGTTGACAGATTCAGAGGAAAAACCTTCTCAGGCATTGGCGCACCACACCACAGCAGCTATGGTTCTATTCACAGTGGATACCCCGGAGGCGGAAGGAGAAATTTTAGCAGACCACGTGAACACCGCAACGAAAGGGGTTTCTGATAGCTCCAATTTAGTTGGTGTAAACTATATTACGTAAAATGCTTATTGAGTTAAATCCGAAAGAGGATTTTGTATCATCCATATCTATCTTTAAAAGGACTGGATTCCCGCTCGGGGGCGGGAATGACAGAGGAGGGAATTTTCTTTTTCTTGTCATTCCTGCGAAGGCAGGAATCCAGTTTTTTCTTAGCGGAGCTAACTGCATATGCAATTTACGTAATCCTCTGTATTATTTTTAAAGAAAACCAAAATCTCTTCTTGCTTTTTTTGTTATACAAGCATTACAATTAATCAATGTAAGGGAATCTAAATAAGTAAGGAGGCTAAGGTGTTAACGGCAGTTAAAATAACATCTAAGGGGCAAATCACAATACCAAAAAGAATCAGGGATATACTGGATTCAAACATCGTTGAGTTTGAGGTGAAAGACAATAATGTTGTACTAAAACCTGTTAGAAGCGTTGGAGGCTCACTAAGCAAATATGCTGAAGGACACAATACGTTCAGTGAAATTAGAGATATTGCATGGAATACAGCAGTAAATGACAAATTCAAAAAATGATATTACCCGATACTAACACAATTGTCAGATATATTTTAAAAGACGTTTCAAACTTGTATGTTGAAGCTGAGAAACTATTTGAAAAAGTAAGAACAGGAAAAGAAAATATTGTTGTCTTAGAGAGTGTTTTGGTAGAGTGTGTTTATGTGCTCGTAAAGTTTTATAAAGTGCCTCGTTCAGAGACATCATATGTGCTTCAGGGTTTTCTTAGCTATAAAGGGGTTAAAAATGTTGACAAGGATGAACTGATTGAATCTCTTCGTATGTATTCAGCATCAAATCTTGATATTGTAGATTGTATTTTATGCACTAAATCAGAATGTTACAAAATGCCTCTTTTTTCCTTTGATAATGACCTTAAAAACTGCATAACAAAAATGAATCAGTGATAGCCAACAAAATGCCAACAGCATACAACAACATAATGCCCGGTGTGTGCACACGAGTGTTTGCCGTGTGGAGTCGGCATGTCAGGGTTTATACGAAAAACCTCTTTAGTAACGGCTTTCCGCCATTTGTAGAGCCTCTTATATTTTTAACCGGCGTGGGGTTTGGACTTGGCAAGTATATGCCGGATATTGCTGGCGTAAGGTATGTGGAATTTTTGGCATCCGCTCTTGTTGTGACAACATCTATGATGACAGCCGCTTTTGAATGCTCATTTGGGACATTTATCAGAATGGAATTCAATAAGGTCTATGAGGGGATGCTGGCAGCGCCGCTTAGTGTGGAAAACCTTCTCATCGGAGAGATGTTGTGGGCGGCAACAAAGGGGCTGTTTTTCTCTTTTGCCGTACTTGTAATTGTTATGCCATTAGGGATAATCAAATTTCCTGAAGGGTTGATGGCTCCTTTTGTAGGGTTTTTGACGGGTTTCATGTTTGCTGCTCTTTCTCTATTTGTTACCTCATTTGTAAAGAGTATCGCATATTTTAATTTCTATATGACTGGACTTTTATCGCCGATGTTTTTCTTTTGTGGCGCCGTTTTTCCTGTCTCACAGCTGCCGCAGTGGATGCAGCCTATAGTTGAAATTTTACCGCTTACCCATTCAGTAAGACTATCAAGAGCATTTTGCCTTCTTAGAATTGAACCCGTTATAGCCTATGATTTGCTGTATATAATTATTTTCACATCGCTTTTTGTTTTTTTGGGAATAAAACGGTTAAAAAGAAGACTTATCGATTAATACCTTTTTCAACAAGCTTCAGGTTATATATCGCGTCCTCATAACCGGGGCGAAGTTGGATGGCCTTTTTAAAATATCTGGTGGCCTCCTCTTTATCTCCCTTAACAATCATAGCAGTGCCAAGACCGTTATACGCCTCAGGTGTGTCTGGTCTTAGTTTGAGAGCTATATCGTAGTATAAAAGACTTTTCTCGGCCTGTCCAATAGTTACCAGTGCGTTGCCATAGTTTATATTGGCCTCGACATATATGGGATTAATTTCCACCGCTTGTTTGAGATATTCGGCAGCCTCACCTGCTTTACCTACAGAGATAAGGCTGCAACCGAGATTATTTAAAATCACAACATTATTGTTTGTTACTGATAATGTATGTTTAAAGAGCGTAAAAGTGTTTTGCCAATACGAAACCTGTTTTTTAGAAAGCACTACGCAAAACAGAAGCACTATAAAAGCTAAGACAGATGTCAGAGTTTTCTTAGCACTGGTTTTTGGATCAGGTATTGCTGTAACTAAAATTGCAAACAGTCCTATATATGGAATGTACGTAAACCTGTCGGCCATTGACTGATTTCCAACCTGTACAAGCCCGATTACCGGCAGCATTGTGATAACAAACCAAAACCATCCGGTAAAAATATATGGAGCCTTCTTAATAGTTAAAATAGCTATAGCTGATAGCGCAGCAAGTGCTAATAAAGCCAACATCGGCTGCCACAGGGGGATTGTGCGGGGAAGCGGATACAAGCACGCCAGATCAACCGGAAAGAACAACATATAAGCATATTTAACATAAGACACCAGCGCATTTTCTACTCTTAAAGACATCGGGAGATTTTCAAGTGTGGCAACAGCTCCGACCTCCTTTTGAGCAAAAAATGTGACAAAAGCAGTAATTAAAGATATAGCAAAAAATGGGATTTTCTCATAAAACAGATTCTTATTAAATTTCAGAAATTGTGCAATGCTGCCTTCAAACTTAAACCTTCCGCAAGGCCACACATCAAGCAAAAGCAGAGAAACCGGAAGAGTCACGGCCATTGGTTTTGACATTATGCTTAAAATGAAGGCTATTGTTACGTATATGTATTTTCTCAGTGACGGTTTTTTAGCATAACTAAAATACAGGGCAACCGATGCGATATAAAAAAATGCCGTGAGTACGTCCTTTCGCTCAGCTATCCAGGCAACCGATTCCACGTGCATAGGGTGGAGCGCAAACAAGGCTGCAATCGCCCCGCTTCTTAGCATGTCTGCATTTATAAGATAAAATGCGTAAAACAGAAGGATTGAGTTAAGAACATGAATTATGAGACTTGTTATGTGATGACCTCCCGGGTTAAGCCCGTACATTTCTATATCCAGCATATGTGTAAGCCACGTAAGCGGCTGCCAATAAAATGAATAAGTTGTTTTAAACGCCCACAGAACATTGTCAAGTGTTAGACCATGAATCACCCGCTGATTATCAAACATATATTTGTTGTCGTCTAAGTTAACAAAATCAAAACCCCTGACGTCTATGAAAACAAATACGGTTAAAACAGTTATAAAAACGGCTGCAGTGAAAATATCTCCGGTGTTGCCGCTTGTTATTTTTTTCAAAAAATCTTTCATTTTTCCTATTAAACCATAATGAGTCTAATTAATACCAAACTGCAGTCAGAAGTATAACGAGGCGGCAAGGAAAAAGCGACGCAGGCGTACTTTTAGTACGTTGAGGAGCTTTTGACGATGCCAACAAAGTTAGGCGATAGAATGCTGCTTGGTATAAAACACTGTGGGTCTTCTGACATATAATCTCCGGTTTTAGCATAGGCTATTGCTCTGCAGCCACCGCACTGCCACCTGAGTTTACATTTGCCGCATTTACCTTTTAATTGGTCACGATTTCTGAGTTCCTGCAAAATCTCAGATTTCCATATCTGCGTTAAATCCATATCGTGCACATTTCCAAGTGAGAGCGGAAGTCGTCTGCACGGATACACTGTACCATCGGTGTCAACGCATATTCCATTGTAGCCAATTGAACAGCCGCCTAAAAGCAACGGGTTTACATTTCCAAAATATCCTTGCCACAGTGGATCCCGATACGTTTTTGCTACATCTACATCTGAAGTCTGTAAGTCTAATTTATAAAACTCCTTAAACAGTCCCTTTACCTGCTTTGCTGACAATATGGAACCAGTCAGCGTTTTGGCTGATCCCCATGGTACAAGCCGTGAAAAGGCAAAACGCCGCACATAAGGACTGGTCAGCTTAATTGTTTCTGTTAATGCCTGATAATTAATATCTGATACTGTCATCATGACAGTCACATCAATATTTTCATCGTGGAGTATCTTTGCGCCTTCAAGAGCTTTTCTAAATGAGCCAACACCTCTTATTTTGTCATGGATTTCCTCAGAACCTTCAAAAGACACCTGCACAATGCGGCATCCTGAGTCATTTAATCGTTTTGCCAAATCTCTTGACACCAGAGTACCGTTTGAAAGCACTCTGACTGGATAGCCACACTTTTTAGCTTCGGCAAGGATTGAAAATAAATGCTCCGAAAGGAGAGGTTCGCCTCCGCTTATCTGAATTCTGCCGCATTTGTTGATTGATTTTAAAAACCTATTGAAATTTTTTAATACACGTATCAAATCGGATTTCTCAGGCTTAACAATGTTTCTTTTTTCCCTGTAGCAATGTATGCAGTTAAGGTTACAGTCCTCTGTGATGTGCCACTGCAAGTAAAAAGGCCCGTCAAAGCCCCACACTTTAAGCATAGAGCAATCTAATCGCCTCCACCGCCACAGCCGCTGCACCCTCCGCCACCGCTGTCGCCTGAAGAGCAGCCGCTGCAACTACTACCGGCTCCGACATCACCTGGAGTACAACCGCTGCATCCGCCGCTGCCTCCATGTCCCCCTCTGTTATAAAAAATTGCTTCAGATATGCCGCTTAACACGGTCCCTGCTAATATTGTCATCCCCAGTATTGCAACCGCATAACTTAACTCAGGGTCATAATGTCCGTCAGAACCTGAAACATGGTTAGAACCTGCTATTTTTTTCTCCAGATGAGCCAAATATGCCTTACCGCGATTTGTTTTTACAGCAGACCTTTGCATAATGAGTGACGCTATAAAAGAGATTACCGGCACTAAGAGTGAAAACATCATAAAACCTCCGCCGGCAGGAAACTCCAGATATAAACTCGCTACTACAATAGCAATGATTGAGATGACGGCAAATAACCGCAGATTTTTGCAAAAGAGTTTTGTCTCTGTGGAGTCCTTTATCAATCCTTTAATTTCAAGAGACCGTTGTGTTTCATATTCAAAGCGCTTTAACTGGTCATGCTGGCTCAATATGCCACCAATTGATGACTTTACACGCACAGTGTCTATCAAGGCGTCCTCTGCTCTGCTTAAGCCATCGGTTTTTCCAGTGGCTGTCATATCTTTTGCGCCATCTATAACTATATAACCTCTCTGTATTAAATCAAACAAACAAACCGTGACAGCATGATTCCTACCTTTTTTCATAAAAGCTGCTTCAAACGGGGCAGGTTGAGAGTTGTCTGTAAAGCGGGCTCCTGAGAGTTTTCTGTACTTAAATATCCAAAAGGCTGTTAAAAATATCCAAATTCCTGCGGAAAGCTCAAATATTTTAGAATACCCCGAATCTATCACAGGGCTAAAGGATATACTAAGAGAAGTGTCTGACGGGTTAGTCGGTGTAAAAACTACCGAACGTTCATCCAGTTTTGTAGTCTCTGTGCCGGTTGGGAAATCAGACGCTATGTTTTTGTAATTATAATTTTCAGGGAACACTATAACATATCGCGATGTGTTTACCGGAATTTTCCACTTTCCAACCCACGGCAGATAAATAGTGCTGGAAAACATGCCTGAGGAGACTGCGTCATGAATTGTAAAATCCAGCGTTATCTTTTTCTTACCAGTTTTAATAACTGGAAAGCTGAAAGTTATCTTGTTTTCATTTAATCTCTTTACTTCAAATGGAATTTCACCGTTTTCATCCCTTGCTCTTACGGCAGATATGTCATTTGACCCGACAAATTTAAAACCATTTGAAAAACTTGTATCGGAAACGAAGGTCATGTTGAGTGTTGCTGCCAGGTTTTTATAGTGTCCTCCTGAGTTTGGAACAATTACAAAGACAGCCTCGTACTCTTCAAGTATTAGTGAGGAAAAGGCAATTGACGGAAAAGTCAAAATCAATAGTATTGTTAAGATTACAATTTTAGAGCAAACTTTTTTATACATAGGTTTTCACCTCCATCGTTGCTTGATATGATAGCACTAAAGAGTGTTTGAATGCTTAAGTAAGGAAAATACTACCTTGCACACCATGGAATAATAATGTTAGCGGCAACACAGCATATAGACACTACCTTAAACATAGTCCTGTCCAGAGCCAATGAGAGCTCTTTGTCCTCCATGCGGGCATAGTAGTTAGAAAGCAACGAGGTGGCTATGGAGATAAAGATAGTAAAGAGACCGACTCCTGCCACATGGTCAACCAGCCCGAACGAGCCGGATGTGGGCAGAAGTGAATTAGCAAGGTACGTGTTAGCTACTGCGCCAAAGTATGCGCCTGTCGGCAGGGCAAAGCGTGGCCCAACATCGGAGGGTTTGATGAAATAACTGGAAAGCGTCAAAAGCAGTGCGGCAAACAGAGAGAGAAATATCTTGAGATAAAAACCAAAATCAACACGCTTTATCTGGATTGCAGCTATATACTGGGAAAACACTTTTTTACTATCAGGTGAAAGTCTCGGGTCGCCGTAACTTGACTTATATGTATGTGTTTTAACAACATTGCTGTGACTTGTGATTTTAAAGCCGGGTATATTCAGCCTTGAGCTGATATTTGAGGTTTTATCGGCAACATACCGGAGCTTTGTGCCATCCTTTGCGCCGTCCTCCACATAGATATTAAGCATGTGGTCTTCTATCGGCACACGGGCTGTATCGAAAAACTTGATTATTTTTGCTGAAATCCGATACCTTTGATAATTGTCGCCGTCTTTGCCGTGGTAATCCTCCAAAAGCTCTTTTTTGTTTACAATGCCGTCAACGATTACAAGTTTACCGCCCGGGTCAAGCTTTGCATCGCCTTGCCATGAAAACCAAACATAAAAATTAACGCTCCACATGCTGTCTTTTATTAACAGATTGTCAACGTTTTCTACGTATGAGCCAATTTTAACCGTAGCATAATTACCTGTTTCTGGCAGCTGTTCAGGAGGCGTTTTGCCTGGTTCAATTCCTGTGGGATTCATCCTTAGCGCATGCTTTTTATTTGATAGTTCTCTATTGTGATACATCGTATAGGCAGAAAACACTATTATTATTGTATAAAGAGCCGCTATTATAAGTGAATACTTTAAAACCTTTTGTTTTTTTTCATGAGTTAAATTTTGTAGTGTTGACAAGAACATCTTTCCCTCCTTGCGTTAATAATTATTATGTGCTTACATTCAACACAACCATGCCCGTGACACATAGTCAACTAGTATATGATTATATGAAAATCCATTGCATATACTAACATTTTTTGGCAAGCTATTTGCTTTTTTTTTTACATTCTTTATAATCTAATGTTGTTTACTATGATATATGTACATTTAAATCAATAGGAGTGACGATGACACAGAATGAGGCATTACGAGTACTAATAGTTGATGATGATCCAAAACAAAGGCAGTTATTAAAGTTAACTATTAAATCTTTAAAACTTGAGGTTGTCGGAGAGGGTAATAACGGCGCTGAGGCTATTGAGTTATACAGAACCCTGAAGCCTAATATGGTCTTTCTTGATATTGATATGCCGGTTAAAGACGGGATATCAACGCTGAAGGAATTAATGGCTGAGTTTCCTGATGCCAATGTAATAATGGTAACCTCACAAGATATGAGGATAATAATAGACGAATGCCTTATAGCTGGCGCAAAGGACTTCATCCGCAAAGACGCCTCAACCTATGACATTAAAGAGAGGATTATATCTGCAATTAAAGAAATCAAATTTTAGCTGGTGACTTATGACTGACAGTAAGCAAAAAATATTGGTAGTAGATGATGAGCGTCTTAATATAGACGTGCTTGTGGATATTTTGAGAGCGGACTACAATGTAGTTGTAGCCAAAAATGGACAGGAGGCCTTGCGGCGTGCAGCCTCAGCACAACCCCCTGAGCTGATTCTTCTGGATATAATGATGCCGGATATGAATGGCTACGAGGTATGTAAAAAGCTAAAGAAAGATACTCAGACAAGTGAAATTCCGGTGATATTTATAACAGCACTGAATGACTCTGGGGATGAGGAGAAGGGTTTTAACGCAGGCGCAGTTGATTACATTTCTAAACCCTTTAGCGCATCAACAGTGAGGGCAAGAGTTAAATCGCATATTACTCTGTACAAACAAAAAAGATGTCTTGTTGAGCTAAACGTTCTAAAAAACAGATTTCTTGGCATAGCCTCACACGACTTGAGAAATCCCTCCTCACTAATAAAGAATTTCTGCGAGATAATGTTAAACGATACGGATTTGGGCGTACTAAGCCAAGACCACAGAGATATTGTGCAAAATATTCACACTGCAAGTTCTGAACTATTAACTTTGCTAAATGACTTATTGGATGTTTCGGCAATTGAAAGCGGCAAACTGCCGCTTGTTATAAAACAGGGTTCACTAAAGAGTTTACTCACAAAGCGGGTGAAAAACAGCAGAATAAACGCTGAGAAAAAAGGAATTACCGTACATGAACACTTTGAAGATGTTCCCGATGCACTGTTTGACCCTGACAGAATAAATCAGGTTGTGGACAATCTCATAAGTAACGCTATGAAGTTCTCACCTAAGGGATCTAATATCTATGTGTATCTTTCACAGGCTGGGGAAGATGCTGTTGTCAGGGTAAAAGATGAGGGACCTGGGATACCGGAAGAGGCGCAGAGTAATTTATTCAAAGAGTTTAACAGACTGGGAACTAAAACTACAGGCGGAGAAAAAAGCACTGGATTTGGACTTTTTATAGTGAAGAACATAGTTGACGCTCACGGAGGTTCCATCTCCGTTACAAGTACTTTAGGGTCGGGAGCAGAATTTAAATTCACTATTCCATTAGCATAAATATTGTATAATTAAAGATAAATAACTAAAATGCTTGTTGAGTTAACTCCAGCAGAGGTTTTTTTGTTAGCAAATGATATATTTAAATGGACTGGATTCCCGCTCGTAGGCGGGAATGACAAAGGAGAGTACTCTTCTTTTTTCCGTCATTCCTTTACAGGGGAATCCCCTTTAGGGGAGTGTCATTCCTGCGAAGGCAGGAATCCATTTTTTTTTATTTGCGGAGCTAACTGCATAGGCAATATAACCAATTGTAAACACTAAAAATGTTTAACGAAGAAACCTGGAAAAGACTGATACAAGAGTTTTTGCTTGAAAGCTCCGAGTCAATGATTCACATTGAGCGCGGGCTTTTAGAGCTTGAAGCCCATCCTGAAAACAAGGGTCTGATAGACGACGTTTTCCGTCATATGCACACCATGAAAGGCAGCTGTATGATGCTTGGGTTTGTCAGGCTTGAAGAGTTAACGCACTATACTGAAAATGTACTTGATCTGCTTCGTGACGGTGAAATTTCACTCAATCGTGAGATTAGCTCAACGCTGCTTGATGTGGTTGACAGCATTAGAGGCGCTCTTAAAACCATAGAGAAAGACGGACAAGAGGGTGAGCTTAACTTTAGCGCTCAGATTGAGAAGCTTAACCATATCCAAAGCGCAATATCTCCAGAAACAAAACCTCATGATTCAGGCACGCTTGACTTAGAAGACTACAATTTTGATGACAAACCCGCTGAAGCTTTAAACGCTTCTAACTTTAACATTGAGGAGTCGTCAATCAACCTTGAAACCATACACCTTCCAATTACCCGCCTTGATACGCTTATGAATGTAATTGGGACTATTGTTGTTTCGTTTAATCAACTGCGGTACTCACTCAGTAAAAATCGTAATGATTATCAGCAGCAGATTGACGGCATGGAGCAGCAGCTGCAACAGCTTCAGGATGAGGTTTTAAAATACCGCTTACAGCCGGTAGGGCGCGTTTGGGAAACGTACCACAGGCTGGTTAGAGAACTTGCCGTGGAATCCGGCAAGAAGATCTATCTTAGTATGAAAGGCGAAGACACCGAAATTGACCGCACCGTGCTTATGTCGCTTAAAAGCATTCTTGGGCATCTTATACGAAACGCTATAGATCATGGCATTGAACCCCCTGACGTAAGACTCGGCAAGGGGAAACCGGCTCTCGGTAAGGTAGAGCTTTCCTCAGAGCAAAGACAGGGTTATATATACATGGATGTCGCTGATGACGGCGCAGGCATTGACTTAAACCGTGTCAAACTAAAGGCGATAGAGTTGGGTATCATTACGGCTCAACAGGCTCAGAGCATTGACAATGCCTCTGCTTTTAATCTAATCATGGAGCCCGGGTTTTCTACCGCAGAAACAGTAAGCAAAATATCCGGCCGCGGCATAGGGATGGACGTTGTTAAAAGCACTGTGGAAAAAGCAGGCGGCACACTTTCAGTTTCAAGTACACTTGGTAAAGGCACTTGTTTTTCCATTCGCATTCCTCAGACTATGGCCATAGTGCCGGTGCTGCTGGTTTGTGCTATGGGAGAGCGCTTTGCTATTGCACAGTCAAGCATAATTGAATTGCTCTCCTTTTACGGAGACGAAATTAGCGCAAATGTAGAGAAAAAGATGGACTCGCTGATGGTTCGCTCAAGGGGGCGGCTGCTGCCGCTTGTCAGACTAAGACACGTCTTATATGACAGTGAAGTACATGATAATGAAGTGAGCGAACTATTCTCTAAAGACCAATGCCACGTAGTGATGCTGCACAGCGATGAAGGAGACTTTGGACTTGAAGTGGAAAGTATTGAAGAGACAGTTAATCTTGTTGTAAAGCCCCTCACTCGTATGTTTTCACATGTAACCGTTCTTTCGGGTACGGCTGTGATGCCTGACGGTACGGTGTCCTTTTTACTTAACATTTCTGAAATTAGAAGGTTTCAGCGTTTATGAATAAATCTGTAGTGGAGGAGTATTATGTCGCAAAAAACAATCTTAATAGTTGATGACAGCTCTCTAGCGCGCATGATGGTTAAAAACATTATATCTCAGACATTTTCGGATTGGGCTATTGTAGAGGCAGCTACCGGTCAGGATGGGCTTAGCCATGTCAAAGACCGCAGTGTATCGTTAGCTCTCATAGATTTCAATATGCCGGGGATGAATGGAATTGATCTGGCTGCAAAACTTATGGAGTTAGTACCAAACATTAGCATTCATTTGGTGACAGCCAACATTCAGGAGACTATGAGGCAGAGGGCAGAGGCGATGGGAATTGGGTTTATTAAAAAACCGGTCTCTAAAGACGATATTGTGAGGGTGATAGGCGCTCTTGAGGGAGGGAAATAGCTTATGGAGTTAAGCGAACTGGAACAGGATGCGCTTAAGGAGTTTTTTAACATGGGGCTTGGAATGGCAGCGGATTCGTTAAGCCAGATGGTAAAAAAGGAAATATTACTTTCATTGCCGCAATTAGCGGTTGTAAGCCACAAAGAAGCTGTTGAGCTGGTTGATCACAAGGATGAGGGAAAACTTGTTGCTGTAAGGCAAAACTTTTTAGGTGAGCTATACGGTACAGCGCTTTTGATTTTTCCGGGCGGCAAAAGCCTTGAGCTGGTTAGGACACTGCTTGGTGACGATGTTCCGCTTGAAACTCTTACAGAGCTAGAGCAGGAGACACTGCTTGATGTGGGTAACGTTATTTTAAATGCGTTTCTTTCAAGCTTTACACAGATGATGAGTATTGATTGTGAGTTTGAAGCAGCAGAATTTTTAAAAGCGGAGTGCGAAGCGCTTTTAGACTCATCTTCACACAGATTATTGCTTTCACAGAAAATCGGCGGCAAAGAAAGTAAAGAGCAGGCGTTTTTCCTGATGATGGACTTTAAAACCGCAGATGATGAGCATAAGCATAACTCTCTCAGAGGATACGTAGTGCTGCTGTTTTCCGAGGATGCTATGGCTACACTAAAACAAGAGATACAGAGAATTATAGCAGGACTTTAACCTTTTGGGGGGATAATGTGACAGACCTGGGTTCAACTGTAAGCTGCCTTGACATTTTTGACAGCCCGCAGGCTATTCTGTTATATGCAACAGTGGCTTATTCTTTTTATCACCCACTCAAAATAGTAAAGTGCCTAATAGGTTCATACTTTCTCATATATTTCCAAAAAAATTTCCCTTGACAGTCCTGCTTGTGTACATATTGTTCTCAATGTTGAGGCTTTGATTGTCTTATGGTTAGGCATAGTTAAACATGTTTTAGTTCCATCGTCATTTACCCGTTGCAGTGATATGTGTTCTTTTTCACGAATTATTATAAAGCCTAATCCCATCAACGCATTTAGCACTTTTTTCTTTGGAGCGTCAACAGGAAATTTCAATACTATACCTCTACTAATGTTTCTTCTATAAAAGCTTCAACAATTTGAGGTTCTACATCAAGAGAATCATTACCAAATGTTTCCAAGTGAAATTTTATAGCCGATTTAACATCCCTTAATGCCTCCTCATGGGTATCACCTTGACCCACTACAGCCCCTTTGATACCTATAGGATAGGCAACATAGCCATCGGTGTGTCTTTCAACTACAATCTTATATTGTTTCACTTAACCCCCCTTTCCAGTCACTATGGTCAAACACGGCTGTCCTCTTACTGTGTAAAATATACAACAGTTTCCTCTTCAAAGGCAACACGCAAGTCATGGCTCTTAATAATTTACTTTTTACTGAGGATTGTAGTAACTTTTATACATGATTGAATTTGAATCAGATTTTTTGCTTTCAATTCTGGACAAGGGCCAGGAGGGGCTCATAATCCTTGATGCCGAGATGCGGATTATTTTTTGGAACCGTTGGATGGAAAAAACCTCTCGTCTCAGTAAACTTGATGTAACAGGCAGGGTGTTAACTGAGGTATTTCCTGAGCTGATTGATTCAAGGGTTATCCATGGGATAGATAACGCTCTTATGCGCGGACTTCCTACCACACTGTCCCATAGACTAACCAACAGACCGTTTCCGCTGTTTCAACCGGCCTCTGACCCAGCTCAAAGTGAACGGATGTATCAGGTAGTGTATATAAGCGGCATCCGGCAAAAAAACAGGTCTTTTATGTGTGTAATACGCATTGCAGACATAAGCACGGTGGTCTCAAGAGAAGTGCTCTTGCGTCATCAGACAGAGCAGCTGGAGATAGCCAAAGAGAGCGCAATGAGCGCCAACAAGGCTAAGAGCGATTTTCTTGCCAATATGAGCCACGAAATACGCACCCCTATGAATGCCATTATCGGTATGACGTATCTTATTCAGAAGACAGCGCTCACTGAAAAGCAAACTGACTACCTTTCTAAGATACAATCGGCTGCGCTGTCTTTGCTTGGAATAATCAACGACATTCTTGATTTTTCAAAGATTGAAGCCGGTAAGCTTGAAATTGAATACAACCCCTTTCATTTGGACGAGGTGCTTCATAACGTATCAAATTTAATCACAATTAAGACTGAAGAGAAAAAACTTGAGTTCTGTTTTTTCGTGGGCAAGGGTGTTCCGCTTGCATTAGTTGGAGACCCATTGCGATTAGGTCAGATACTTATAAATCTTGCAAGCAATGCCGTTAAATTTACCGCTAAGGGCGAGGTCGTTATACACATTGATGCGGATATGGTAACAGACGACAGCGTCCGTCTCCATTTTTCTGTAAAGGATACCGGTATCGGATTAACTCAGGAGCAGATAAACAGCCTGTTCCAGCCTTTTACTCAAGCAGATACCTCTACAACCCGCAAGTACGGAGGAACCGGTCTTGGGCTAACTATCAGCAAGCGGCTGGTTGAATTGATGCACGGTAAGATTTGGGTGGACAGCTCGCCAAATATTGGCTCAACGTTTCATTTTACAGCTAACTTTACCCGTCAAAATGCAGAACGCCGACGTTTCCGTCTGCCAAAAGACAGTTATGTAGGTATGCGCATACTGCTTGTTGATGACAACTCAGCCTCTCGTGAAATTCTAAAGCACGCTCTTGAGTCGTTTTCGTTCAAAGTAACGCCGGCTGCCTCTGGCATTGAGGCGCTTGCAGAATTGCAACGCTCTCAGGATAACCCCTACGATTTGGTGTTTATTGACTGGATGATGCCGGATATGGACGGCATAAAGACCATAGAGGAGATTAATAAACTTCTTCCACAAAGTAAAGTTCCAAAGGTCATTATGGTCACAGCTTATGGTAGAGAGGAGGTAATAACCGCTGCTAAAGATACACACGTTGACTCGTTTCTCATAAAGCCTGTAAGCCTGTCCATCATGTTTGATACCATCTTGTCGGTGTTTGGTGAGGATGAGGCTAAAAGACACATCATGCCTCACATGATAGAAACTGATGTTGAGGGCATCGAAAAAATTGCAGGAGCGCAGATTCTTCTTGTAGAGGATAACGAAATAAACCAGCAGGTTGCTATTGAGCTTCTTGAGATGAAAAGCTTCGTTGTTGACACCGCAGTTAACGGCAAAGAAGCAGTGGATGCCGTTGTGAGTAAGAGCTATGACCTTGTGCTTATGGATATACAGATGGCTGTGATGGATGGATTTGAGGCAACGAAAATAATCAGGGGAAAAGAGGAATTTAAGGAGCTGCCAATTATAGCCATGACAGCAAACGTACTTTCCGGGGACCGTGAAAGATGTATCGCAGCCGGAATGAACGACCATATTGGAAAACCAATTGAGCCTGTTATACTATATAAAACCCTTGTTAATTGGATAAAACCCGCGGAGTTTTCAAAATACAAACAGATTTTACCTGCAACTGGCTCTATGCTTAATCGCCAACCTGTGACGCTGCCAACCGGCTTTTGTTCTATAGATGTGGATACGGGCTTAAGACGGGTTGGCGGCAACACGGCTCTTTATGTTAAAATGCTCACTGACTTCAGGAGTAAGTACGAGGGGTTTGTGGAGACACTTAAAGCGGGGTTATCAAATGGTGAGCGAGACACTGTGTATAGACTTGTGCACACTATGACGGGAGTATCCGGCACTATCGGAGCAGGGGAACTATACAGGGCATCACAGGGGCTTGAACGGACGCTTAAGACCACAGATGATGAGGCACTATTAGCGCCACTCATGAGAGTGTTTGAGGCAGCGTTTAACGATGTAACAGCTGATCTATCAACGCTTGCAAAGCAACCGGCTGTTGCCAGACAAAGGAATAGTGAAAAATCTGTGCTAAACATACAGGCAGATGAAAACCTGACAGCCTCAATCCGAAAGTTGGCATTGATGCTTGAAAACGGAGATTCAGAATCTGTCTTTGAGCTGGGTAATTTAAAGGAGATGTTGAAAGACTATCCTGAAATCGAGGATTTGATTAGTATAGAAAAGCAAATCGAGGATTATGATTATGATAGCGCGCTTGAAACCCTTAAAATGTTTGCAGAGGCGTTAAATGTTATCTTATAGTGAGAAGTTAAAACAATGAACTCTCTATGCTTAAAACCTATTTAAGTGATTTGGCAGAAGTTGCCAACCGCGGTGATGCAACAGAGGAGAGTTATTATCATGTCCTTGAAAACTTGCTGAATACTTACAGCAATTCAACTGGAGACAAAAACACTCACATAACTATTTTACCCAAAAAGACTGAGGCCGGAAATCCTGATTTCAGAGTGTGGGACGGAAATGTGCACATCACAGGCTATATTGAGGCAAAAGCTCCCACAATTGATAATCTTGATAAAATAGAGAAGACGCAGCAACTAAAAAGATACCTGCACACGTTTCCTAATGTGATACTGACCAACTTCCTTGAATTCAGGCTCTACCGTAACGGGGAGCAGATTGAGAAAGCCGTCGTAGGCAGCCCTGTCATATTCAATAATGTGAGGGCAGTGCCGCCGATAGAAAATGAACCAATGTTTATGCAGTTATTAGAAAAGTTTTTTGCTTTTTCAGTACCCTCTATTTCTACTGCAGCAACACTTGCCGAGGAGCTTGCTAAAAGGACGCGTTTTTTGAAAGATGAGGCAATAACTCTTGAGTTGGCTGAGGAGGCTAAAACAGGAAAAGGGTTTATTCGGGGATTTTATAAGGCTTTCAAGGACTACCTTATTAGCAGTCTCACAGAGAGTGAATTTTCTAATCTCTATGCGCAGACCATTACTTACGGCTTGTTTGCAGCCCGTAGCCGCTCGGAAAACGGCTTTAACAGGAAACTTGCCTATGACAATATCCCTCAGACAATTGGTATTCTAAGAGACGTTTTCCAGTTTATCTCTTTGGGGTCGCCTCCGAAGCAGATGGAATTGATAATTGACGATATATCCGAGGTACTTGCCGTTACGGATATTCACAAACTATTGCACCAATATTACCATGACGGTAAAGGCGCCGACCCTATCATTCATTTCTATGAGACTTTTCTTTCAGTGTATGACCCAAAGACAAGGGAGATGAGGGGCGTTTATTATACTCCTGAGCCTGTGGTTGCATTTATAGTCCGCTGCCTTCACAGTATTCTTAAAGAGCAGTTTGACAGCCCCGACGGTTTTTCAGATAGAAACGTAACAGTTCTTGACCCGGCAGCAGGCACACTTACATTTTTAGCTGAGACGGCAAAAGTAGCGGTTGAGGAATTTGTGACAAAGTACGGGGAGGGCGGCAAGGATAATTTTATCAGAGAACATATTCTGAAAAACTTCTACGCCTTTGAACTAATGATGGCTCCGTATGCAGTCGGCCATATAAAGATGTCCTTTCTGCTTGAGGAATTAGGGTATAAATTACAGAAAGACGAAAGGGTAAAGCTGTATCTAACCAACTCTCTTGATATGGAGGTACTTGCTGAGGCACAATTGCCAGGAATGTTTTCTCTTTCAGAGGAATCACACATGGCAGGTGAGATAAAACGTCAGCAGCCGATATTGGTAGTTTTGGGAAACCCGCCATACTCTGTAAGCTCTGTGAATAAGTCGGTTTTTATAGAAAAGGAAATGGACGCTTACAAAAAGGAGGTTAAAGCCGAAAGAAACATCCAGCCGCTTTCCGATGACTATATAAAATTCATTCGTTTTGCTCACTCGAAAATAGAGCAGTCCGGCAAAGGAATAATCGGCATGATAACCAATAATTCCTACCTGTCAGGATTGATTCACAGAGGGATGCGAAGGAGATTATTAGAGAGTTTCAATGAAATATATATAGTAAATCTTCATGGTAACAGCCGCATCGGGGAAAAGTCGCCCGATGGCGGTAAAGATGAAAATGTCTTTGACATTCAACAGGGAGTGTCTATTGTTTTATTTGTAAGGAATAGTAAACACAAGCAGGATACATTAGGCAAGGTATTTTATCAAGATGTTTATGGGTTAAGAAAAAATAAGTTTGTCTATTTAAATAACTCGGACATTCATTCTGTAGATTGGATACAATTAAAACCAACTGAGCCGTATTACTTCTTTGTAGAGAAGGATTTCTCTTTACAGGCTGATTATGACAAATTTGTTTCTGTTGTTGATATTTTTAATAAGTATTCAAGTGGTGTTAAAACACATAGAGATGATTTTTGCATAGGTTTTACTGATAATGAAGTTAAACAGAGAATGAGAACCTTTTCAAGCGATTTATCTGATGATCTTGTTGCCAGGACTTTGGATTTAAAAGATACACCGAATTGGAAACTAAAATCAGCAAGAGAAAACGTTAAAAAATTAGATTGGGTAGAATATATCAGACCTTATTCATATAGACCATTTGATATCAGAGCAGTTTGTTACTTGCCTGATTTTATAGATAGGGGCAGGTGGAGTTTTATGCAAAACTTCTTCAATGATAATTTAGGACTATGTTTAAAACGCAATAGATTCATTAAAGTGTTTAACTTTAAACATGTTTTTATAAGTAAATACCTCTCTGATGGTAACTTCATGGGTGACCAGAGTTTTATTTATCCGCTTTTCGCGTATCCTTCAAAAGAAAAAAATGCGCTGCTTCATGCTGATGAGGGAACAAGACAGCCAAACATCAAGCCTGAAATGTTTAAACTCCTAAATAGTGCGTACAATAAGGAGATTACGCCTGAGGAGATTTTTTACTACATGTATGCTGTGCTTTATTGCGAAAGATATAGAGAGAAATATGCAGAATTTTTGAAAATAGACTTTCCCAAAATTCCATTTACAAACAATTATGAACTGTTTAAGAACATGGTTGAATATGGCAGCAGGCTGGTTGAGCTGCACCTTTTGAAATCAAAAGAACTAAATGTGCCTATCGCCCGATTTCAGGGGTATGGTGACGGCAAAGTTGAGAAGCCTGTTTATAAAGCACAAGATAGTCATGTTTTTATTAACAAAAATCAATACTTTGA
The DNA here is from genome assembly GCA_004376055.2 of Nitrospirales bacterium LBB_01. Taxonomy (GTDB): domain Bacteria; phylum Nitrospirota; class Thermodesulfovibrionia; order Thermodesulfovibrionales; family Magnetobacteriaceae; genus Magnetomonas; species Magnetomonas plexicatena. The sequence goes on along the minus strand of CP049016.1, from coordinate 1,772,526 downwards.
GGGCGTATCAGGACAGCTATGGAGTTATCAAATAGGTGGCTATCAGGTTTGTGAAAAATGGCTGAAGGACAGGAAAGAGCGTACTCTCACCCTCAGTGAGATACAGACCTATTGCAGGATTGTCACGGCAATTGATAAGACTATTGAAGTACAAAAATCAATTGATGATATATATGACAAGTTAGAGTTGCAATTAATACAGCGAGGAGGCAAATAAGATGGAGCAAAAAAGCCCTACAATTCTTATCGTGGATGACGAAAAAAGCAACCTTGACGTTTTAGTCAATCTGCTAAACGGAGACTATCGAACAGTTGTAGCTAAAAATGGAGAGCAGGCGCTGAAGCGTTTGAATCCGTTTGCTGACAACATTGATTTAATTCTTTTGGATATATTGATGCCTGATATGGATGGTTACGAGGTCTGCAGAAGAATTAAGAAAAATATAGACACAAGAAGTATTCCTGTGATTTTCATAACCGCACTAAGCGACGTAGAGGATGAGACCACAGGGTTTGACTTAGGAGCTGTTGATTACCAAAACCATTTAAACCCCCTGTCGTGCGTGCACGGGTTCGTACTCACATTGATTTAAAGCTGAGCCGGGATTTGTGTGAATTGATGGCCAAAGAGGACAAACTGACAGGTATTCCAAACCGCAGGAGATTTGAGGAGTTTTATGAATTCCAGTGGAATGGCATAACAAGAAGAAAGATTCCATTGTCTCTGATCCTTATGGATATAGATTATTTTAAGCGCTATAACGACAATTATGGTCATGGGGCAGGGGATGTTTGTCTAAGATCAGTTGCGTGCGCATTAAAAAATGCTGTTCCAAGAACATTGGACCTTGTTGCGCGCTATGGCGGAGAGGAGTTTGTCTGTGTACTGCCAGATACGGACTCAGATGGCGGCATAAAGGTGGCAGAGCGGCTTGTTGAGGCAGTAAGGGAGCTTAAAATACCACACGAATTTTCCGATGTGGCAAATCATATTACTATGAGTGTTGGAGTTTCAACCGTAGTACCCCCTGTAACCATAAACGCAAAAACACTTATAGACACTGCTGATACGGCACTCTATGAGGCAAAGGCAAGGGGTAGAAATCAAATACGGTTTCTCTCCGTAGGCAATCGGGTTTGAACACTTTATCAATCAAAGCAAAAGTAATCATAACGGCAGTTGTAATAGTTGTTATTAATAGCATTTTTACATACACTGGCGAAATATCAGAATTAAGAGAGACATTAAACAATTCACTTAAAAAATCATGTAACCTGTTTCCGTTGCAGCTTAATTCAGAAGCAGAGGGTCTTGCAAAAGTTCACGAGGGTTTTACGAAAATGGACGAATTGTTAAGATTGTTTTCTGAAAGAAATAAGGCTGAACTACTTGACTACGTGAAACCAATGTTTGAAGCTTTAAAAGCTAAATACCGGATTACACACATGTACTTCATAGAACCAAATGGAAAGATATTTTTAAGAGCGCATATGCCGGAACAAAGCGGAGACATCATAACGAGAGCTACTTATAGACATTCCGCAGAAACAAACAAAATATCAAGCGGTGTCGAAATGGGTAAAAACTTTTTTTCCTTAAGATCTGTTCATCCAATATCCTATAAGGGTACAGCCATAGGGTATCTGGAGTTTGGAGAAGAGATATATCGCATATTAGCTAACATAAAAGAAATAACTGGAGATGATGCGGCTATTTTACTGACAAAAAAGTTTGTTGCCAGCAAGTCTATTGATTTAAAAAGAGACAACACAGGGGATTTTATAGTTCTTGAATCCACAGATAAAGATACAGCGATTAAAATAGCTAATAAATCAGGCGTGGACATAACTAAAGGGTTAGAAACGTTTATCTGTTTTTACGCTGGTTCAGGGAATAAGAATTTCGCACTGGGTGTTTGCCCTCTTAAGGATGCTTTTGGAGAAACTGCCGGTGTACTTTTATTTTATAGAGACATCAGTAAGCAATACAGAGCTATCTGGAAAACAATACTGATTAATGTCGCATCGTTTGCTGCAATACTTATGATAGCGTATCTGATAGCTTTGAAAAAAAGCCTGCGGCTGCTTAACGATGTAAAGAGAAATATCTCAGAAATAACAAGAACATGGAACCTTAACAGAGAACTTAAAGTTCAAAGAAAAGATGAGATAGGAGAGTTAGCTGCCGGCGTTAATGCTTTTATCTATAAGCTCAGAGATGTAATATACGAGTTGAAAAGCGCTGTTGACAATATAAACTCAATAAGCGTTAAGTTGCATGAGACCTCTGAAAAACTTTCTGTTGAATCAGCTGAGCAGACAGAAAAAACGACAACCATTGCACTGTCAACAAAAGTGATGTCACAAAACACACTTGATATTTCACAAAACACCGGTAATATAGCACAGGCAATGACTGACACCATAAACATAGCAAAGATTGGCAGGGATGCCGTCAACAAGACAATAGACAACGTACAACAAATTGAGGAAAACGTTTCAGTGCTGGCACAGATAATGCAATCTCTTGGTAGCAGATCGGCTCAGATTGGTGAAATAGTCAGCGTTATAAACGACATCGCAGACCAGACAAACCTGTTAGCCCTCAATGCCTCCATAGAGGCGGCAAGAGCAGGCGAACACGGCAGAGGGTTTGCTATAGTTGCAGATTCGGTGCGAAAGCTGGCTGAAAAAACAAGCTCATCCACTAAAGAAATAACAGAAATGATAAGCTCAATTCAAACTGAGACTACAAGCGCCATATTCTCTATGCAGCAAAGTACTGGCAGCGTTCACAGCGGTGTTGATTTATCAAGAAAATCCGGCGATGTTTTGGACAGTGTTGTCAACAACCTCAACGACCTGCATAAGCTTATAAATAAAATAGCTAAATCAACCAGTGAAATTTCAACCGTGTCACACAATATAACTCAAAGCACCACAGCGGTAGCCGCATCATCTGTGGAAACTACAGAATGCTCTGCAATGGTGCTGCAAGCTTCGACTGAGTTTGTAGAATTCTCACAGAACCTCAGGACCATGTTAGGTCAGTTTAAAGTTGATAACATTAAGGAGCTGGAGCGATAATATAAGCCGTTTTATCATTGAAATAACAAAGGAGAGATTAATGGCTAATGATAACACAATGCGAGTACTAACCTTCCTTCGTACAAACAAAACGGTCAATAACAAGCACTACCTGCACTGTATTAAAAAAAGTTACGCCAGTGTATCATGTGATACAGACACATAAAAAACGATAGGTTATCATACATCTAAAGAGCAGGGGTTCGTAGGATCCCAAAGTAAAAAAAATACTGTGAGGGTAAAATTATGACTAATGAACAGGGATCAGAGAAAAGCCGTTTGGTAACATTACTACTGTGTTTCTTACTCGGTTGGGCCGGTGGCCATCGTTTTTATGTTAATAAGGTAGGCACTGGCATCATAATGTTGGTTACAATGGGCGGATTCGGCATCTGGTATTTCGTTGATTTTGTAATGATAAGCCTTGGCGCATTCAAAGACAAAGACAATCTGCCAATAACCAAGTGGTAGGGCAGGTCACACTTATACTGTTTTGTTTTTAAGCGGGGAGGGGGTTTCTCTCCCCGCTTTTATTATTAAGGGGTTGTGAAAATGTATTATTTTGCACTGTTACTGCTGATATTTATTGTTGTTACGTGGCGGCGTGATTTAAAAGCTGCTAAAAAGATGTATGTCAATATGCTTAGCGAGCTCAGACTGGAGCGTATGGAGCTTGATAAACTTAAGAGTCATTATTCTGAATTACTTAATAAGTCCAAAAATGAAGACTTATAAAAAAAGTGATTTCCTCTTGACTAACACTAAAAAAAATATTTACAATACAATTGTGATGGTGAGTATAGTTCAACGGTTAGAGCACTGGACTGTGGCTCCAGGGGTTGGGGGTTCAAATCCCCTTACTCACCCTCTATACCCTTTAGTTAAACAGGACTCGTAATCAAAACCCTGTTTCTGTTTTAATAAAAATGTTACAATTGCGGTTGGACGAATAAGTACAAATTAAAGGAGGTTGAAGTGCCTAAGAAGAATTATTTTTTTACTTCTGAGTCAGTAACCGAGGGACATCCCGACAAGGTGGCTGACCAAATATCAGATGCGATACTGGACACAATAATAGGGAATGACCCAAACGCAAGGGTCGCCTGTGAAACTCTCGTCACTACAGGGCTTGCGTTTATAGCTGGTGAGATAACAACAAACTGTTATGCAGATATTCCCTCTATTGTAAGAAATACGATAAAAGATATTGGATATACTCGTGCTAAGTATGGTTTTGACTATGAAACCTGTTCGGTAATAACGTCAATCCATGAGCAGTCGCAAGACATTGCTATGGGAGTTGACCCGGGTGGTGCGGGCGACCAGGGGCTTATGTTTGGTTATGCCTGCGACGAGACAGAGGAGTTAATGCCCCTTAGCATAATGCTTTCGCATAAGTTAGCGATGAAATTGGCGGAGGTGAGAAAAACCGATGTGTTACCATATCTTAGACCAGACGGAAAAACTCAGGTGACTGTTGAATACAAAGACGGTGAGCCGTTTAGGATAGATAACATTGTGGTATCCTCACAGCACAGCCCTGACATAACTCTGAAAGAGTTGAAAGAGGATATAATCGAAAAGGTAATCAAACCGATAATTCCCACAAAGCTGCTGGATGAGGAAAAGATAAAGTATCATGTGAATCCTACAGGTCGGTTTGTGGTAGGCGGCCCTATGGGAGATACCGGACTGACCGGCAGAAAGATAATTGTAGATAGCTACGGAGGAGTTGGCAGACACGGCGGCGGATGTTTTTCCGGCAAGGATCCAACAAAGGTTGACCGCTCAGGCGCTTACATGGCAAGATACATTGCTAAAAACATCGTTGCCTCAGGAATTGCCACTAAAGCTGAGGTTCAGATTGCCTACGCTATAGGGATAGCCGAGCCGTTATCAATTCTTGTTGACACTGGCGGCACCAGTAAGATTGCCCACGAAAAACTGGTAAAAATCATACGTGATAATTTTGATTTCAGACCGAATGCAATAATTGAAAGGCTAAACCTGAGAAGACCTATATACAAAAAGACGGCAGCTTATGGACATTTCGGACGCAATGACAGCGATTTCACATGGGAGGCAACCGATATGGCTGAAACACTCAAAAAGGCAGCAGGTCTATAAAATTTTGGAAAGACAGTTGATGAGCAGGCAAAAAAAATCTCCGGGAGGATTGTAAATGGTTAAACATGATGTGAAAGATATGAGTTTGGCGGAATCCGGCAAGCTGCGTATTGAGTGGGCAGAGAAGGAAATGCCAGTGCTCAGGAAAATAAAGGATTATTTCAGCAAGGAACAACCTCTTAAGGGGATACGCCTGGCAGCCTGTTTGCACGTGACTACTGAGACGGCAACTTTGATGCAAACACTTAAAGCCGGAGGTGCTGAGGTTGTGTTGTGTGCATCAAATCCTCTTAGCACACAGGATGACGTGGCAGCAAGTCTTGTTACCCACTCAGAGATTCCGACCTTTGCCATAAAAGGTGAGGATAACGACACCTACTACAGTCACATTATGGACGTGCTCGCGTTTAAACCTAACATCACAATGGATGACGGTGCTGACCTCGTGTCGGTACTCCATAAGGAAAAAAAGGATCTGCTTGAGCACGTAATAGGCGGAACTGAGGAGACTACAACAGGGGTAATCCGGTTAAGAGCTATGGCATGGGATAAGGTGCTTCAGTACCCAATAATAGCCGTAAACGATGCCCAGACAAAGCACCTGTTTGACAATCGCTATGGAACAGGACAGAGCACAGTTGACGGAATATTAAGGGCTACGAACCGTTTGATAGCCGGATGCGTGTTTGTCGTGTGCGGGTATGGGATGTGCGGACGTGGTGTAGCTATGAGAGCAAGAGGAATGGGAGCTCGTGTTGTTGTGACAGAGGTTGATCCCTTAAAAGCCCTTGAGGCAACAATGGATGGCTATGAGGTTATGACCATTGCGGATGCTTCTAAAATCGGCAATATTTTTGTGACGGTTACGGGTAACATAAATGTGATAAGTGAAAAGTGTTTCCCTCTTATGCAAGACGGCGCCATAGTGTGTAATTCCGGTCATTTTAATGCAGAAATAGAGTTGCCATCGCTTGAAAAACAGGCAGTCTCAAGACGGTTGATTAGGCCGTTTGTTGAGGAATTTAGTTTAAGCACAGGAAAGCGTATATATGTGCTTGGTGAGGGCAGGTTAATTAACCTTGCAGCAGCAGAGGGGCATCCGTCATCGGTTATGGATATGAGTTTTGCTAATCAGGCTCTTTGTGCCGAATATGTTGCCAAAAATTATAAAAAGCTCAATAAGACTGTTTATAAGGTGCCTGAGGATATTGACAGAGAAATTGCAAAACTTAAACTCATCTCTATGGGTATCAAAGTAGATAAGCTCACAAAGGTTCAAAAGGATTACTTAAAGAGCTGGGAGATGGGCACGTAGTTGACCTTAAGGCATTTTCTGAGGTGCAGTTAGCGGCTTTCTTTAAGACTCTTAAAGAGCCGGCTTTTAGAGCAAAACAGTTTCTCCTGCGGGTTTATACAAAGAAGGCTGTTTCAATAGATGATATAACAGAGTTTTCACTGCCCTTGAGAGAGCATCTCAAGGGCATTTCGTTTATCAGCTCCCTGCAAACCGTTAAACGTCTTGAGTCAACAGACGGCACACGCAAGTACCTCTTTGCTCTAACCGATGGTCAAACTGTGGAAAGTGTGCTGATAGAAGACGATGAGAGGCTCACTCTCTGTGTGTCATCGCAGGTTGGATGTGCTATGGGGTGCAGGTTTTGCTTAACTGCAACAGGAGGGTTTAAGAGAAATCTGAAAGCGCATGAAATATGTGATCAGATTCTCTCTGTAAGCCGTGATATAGAGCCGGAGCGGAAAATCACAAACATTGTGCTGATGGGAATGGGTGAGCCTCTAAGTAACTATGAAGAGGTAACGCATGCACTGAAAATCATGACAGGATGGTTAAACATATCAAAACGCAGGATAACGCTTTCTACCGCAGGTCTTGTGCCGGAGTTGGAGAGACTCTATTCGGATGGTTTTAGAGTTAATCCGGCAATTTCTTTAAATGCTACGACTGATGATTTGCGGAGCATTATCATGCCGGTTAATAGAAAATATAACCTTAAAACTCTCCTTAGCGCCTGCAGAAGACTACCCATCCCTGAGCGCAGAAGAATAACCTTTGAGTATGTACTGTTAAAGGGGGTAAATGACTCGCCGGATGATGCCGTTAGACTTGTTAAACTACTAAAGGGAATTAGGGCAAAGGTCAATCTTATTCCGTTTAACGAATTTGATGGCGCTAATTACAAAAGACCTTCTGATGCGGCTGTGTTAGAGTTTCAGGAAATTGTTGCACAAGGGCATATAAGCGTATTTATCAGAAAAAGCAAAGGTCGCGACATACTTGCCGCTTGCGGTCAGCTTAAAGCCGGTTACTAATTAGTGCGGCACTGTGCTGCGTTTAATGGAATTTAAATTACGGAAGGCATCGGCATAATCGGGTTGATATTTTAGCGCTTCCTTAAATTCCGACACAGCCTCGTCTATAAGTCCCTGTTGTAAATACAGCGCTCCCAAGTTGTTATGAGCGGTGGCAAACGCTGGGGTTATAGCTATTGCTTTTTTATAATTTTCCAGAGCTTTCTTAAGTGCGCCTTGTTTAAGATAGATATTGCCAATGTTGCTGTAAGTTTGTGCGAGATCAGATTTTAACTGTAGAGATTTTTCGTATAACGTAAGCGCCTCATCATAGTGTCCCTGTGAGGCGTAAATATTTCCAAGATTAATATAGGGCGGAGCAAAAAGTGGATTTGTTTTAATTGCCAGTTCATAAGCGCCCTTAGCATCGTTAACCTCCCCAAGCCGTTCATAAATATACCCTGTCAAGTTGATTGACTGATAGTCGTATGTGTTTAGTTCTACGGCTTGTTTAGCTGCCCTGAGCGCATCATTATAGCGATATTTATTAAAATATGCATTTGCCAAAAAGTTATATGGTAGGGGATGCTGCGGTGCTTTTCTGACATTATCCTCCCACAGTGTTATCTCGCTTTGCCAGTTAGAGTTATTTATATAAGTCGTAAGAGATAAAACAATCGCTATCCCTAAAGAGATTGTCAGCATTAGTTTTTCTCCGAGTTTTTTTGAAAATTTGAATGCTAACGCTCCCACAAAAAAAGAAAAGCCTATTGATGGCAGATACGCCCTATACTGAAGCAACACCCATTCCTTTACGGCTACCATCAGCTGCGGTGAGATATTAATGAAAAACCATAAAATTCCAAAGGCTGCAAGTCTGCTAAAGATGTAATTATTTACATTATCTGTCTTTTTAAATGAGCTAAAAAGCAGCGCCACTAAATAACCAAGAATTATCAGAACAAAAATTCCGGATAAAATCACACGGAAGTCTAAAAAAGTTGTTGAGACAGGGTAGTAGTATATGAGGGTTTGATTAGCCGGAAAGAAAAGTATTTTTATATAAGTTACAACAGCTCTAATCTGGGTAAAGAAATTTTCACTGGATGAATAAACATATAGAGGGTTTTTGACGGCGGAGTAGCTGAGTGATTTATCAATAGAGCTGAAATCATTAACTTTGCTTAAGTCAGCATGTATGCCGAAGTTTCCTAAGTTTAGTAAAATTAAAGGAATGATGACAAAAAAGGGAGCAATAAAGAGCAATCTTTTTTTCAACTTACCCTCAAAAAACAGAAACTCATACGCTGTAAGTATCACAGGAAGCGTAATTGCAGATTCCTTTGTCTTAGTTGATACCAAAGCAAAAAACAGTGACAATGTGTAAAACACGTATTTTTTTGAATTGTTAGTTCTTGACAATGCGTAAAACAAAAGTGAAGACAGGTACGTTAAAGTAAGTAGTGAGGAATATCTCTGAATGATATAAGTTACTGCCTGGATTTGATTTGGATGAAGTGTAAAAATTAAAGAAATCAAGAAAGCGATATTTTCATTTAACATTCCTTCTGAGCCTTCTGCAGCAGACTTTCTTGAAGCAACATTTAGAGTAAGCAAACTAAAGGCAAACAGAAGGAGACCGTTGATTATGTGAATTAAGATGTTAACAATATGATAACCATGCGGCTTGAGGCCGTGAAGTTTGCAATTAAGAACAAAACTTGTTTCGGTTACAAACCTCATTTCGGTAAAATTTCCGTATTGACAAAATTTCTCAAGATTGAGGTCATCAAGAACAAATGGTGAATTTAAAGTGTTACTATAAGCTAATGCAGCTAATATAACTATAACAAATATTTTTATTAGCTTAATATTTAATAGAGATGTACAATTGTTAATTATGGTCTGAATTTTTTTAATCTTCATAGGTTTAGTATAACACGGCACTTTTGAGGTTATCACGGCTTTTTTTTAAACAAAGACAGTTAAACTGACTCTAATTCTAATTTTAATTCAGAAGTATAACAAGGCGGCAAGGAGAAAGCGACGCAGGCGTACTTTTAGTACGTTGAGGAGCTTTTTGACGATGCCAACGAAGTTAGACGATTGAAATAGAATTAGAATAATAGGTGTCTGATTATTGACATACTAAAGGAATAACTATACAATATCAATAATGAAAGATGAGCAGACCAGAACCGGCTTTTATAAATTAATTGGTAAGTCTCAGGAGATGCAGCGACTCTATTCAATAATAGAGAAGGTTGCGTCCTCAGACAGTACTATTTTGATAATGGGAGAGAGCGGTACGGGTAAGGAGTTGGTGGCAAAGGCGATTCATTATCTAAGTGTAAGAGCAGAAAATCCTTTTGTTCCAGTGAATTGTGGAGCTATTCCTAAAGAATTACTTGAATCAGAACTCTTTGGTCATGAAAAGGGCGCTTTTACCGGCGCTATTTGTGCTCGCAAGGGACGTTTTGAGCTTGCCGAAACGGGCACGATTTTCCTTGATGAGATTGGAGAGCTGCATCCATCCCTTCAAGTTAAATTACTCAGGGTTCTGCAGGAAAGAGAATATGAGAGGGTAGGCGGCGTTAAAACCGTAAAGGGCGATGTGCGAATCCTGGCTGCTACAAATAAAAATCTTGAAGAAGCTACAAAACGCGGCGAGTTCAGAGAGGATCTCTACTACAGATTAAATGTCATACCAGTTAAGATATCGCCTCTAAGGAACAGAAAAGAAGATATTCCTATTTTAAGAGACCATTTTATAAAGATATACTCTGATAAAAGAGCTATAGAGCCGCTACAGATTAATAATGATGCTATGGAATTTCTAATGAAGTATAACTGGCCAGGGAATGTCAGAGAGCTTGAAACTCTCATCGAGCGTTTTACCATACTTACTGAAAACGGAGTGGTAACTGTAGAGGATTTACCCGATAGGTTTTCTCTTGCTCAACCGCATACGCCTGTTGTGTCATCAGGTGGAATATCCCAGCTACCATCTGAAGGGATAGATTTGAATTCATATCTTGATGATATAGAAACAAGCATAATACTTCAGGCACTGGAACGTTCTCAGGGAGTAAAAAGCAAGGCTGCGGCTCTTTTGGGTTTAAACAGGACTACCTTTATTGAGAAGTTAAAAAAGAAGGGGATTGATACCGCAAAGCATGGTGATTCACAGTGAAAGTACACTGATATAGTTGAAACATGTCATATGTTTGACGGATAGTATTTAAGAAAACTATTTAAATCAATCACTTATTAACTGGTATATAATTTGCAACTATAATTTGATGAAAGTCTATATCTTTTCAATAATTTTTTTTATCTCTGTAGCTGCAAATGCTTTTGCGCTGTCCCTTCCTGAACTCACTCTGTCTCCTGAGTTAAAGCAGGCATGGGTTTTAATTGAGCTAAAGGACTATAGCAGAGCTATTAATATGCTTGATGAGTGCAGACCTTTACAAACTATGGGTGCTGATGAGCTGGCAGCCTGTAATTATCTCTATGCAAAAATCCATCAGTTACGGGGCAACGATACTGCGGCAGCGGAAAGATATGGTAGGGCATACAATTATGCGAAGAACAAAAATATAAGAGAAGAGGCACTGTTTAAACAGAGTAAGATTAACTATGAGAAAAAAAGATATTTTCAATCAAGGGCTGGGTTTAAGACACTTTCAAGAGATTTCCCAAAAACAAAATATGCCAAAGAGGCCGGAGAATATCTTGCTAAGTCTCTGGAGGAAACCGGAGCCATAGAAGAGGCGCTTAATTACTACGATAAAGCTGAAGAAACACCTGAGGTTTTATATGGCAAGGCAAATATACTGCATCAGATAGGGAAATACAAGGAGGCTGAAAAAGCATACTCAAAAGCTATTTCAAAGGGTATGGGTTATCTTTTAAAGGACGAAAAAACGCGTTATAATTATGGAGAGAATCTATTTATTAATGGTAGTACAAAGAAGGCAAAAAGTTTTTTTGCTTTGGTGAAAGATGAAAAATTTAAGGACAGAGCAAAGCTCTATATCGGGATTATTTCAATGGAGGATTTACAACCGGATAAGGCTATAGAGCTTCTAACAGAAGCATCAAAAACAAAAGACAGTTTAGCCAAAAAGAGAGCATTCTTAAATCTGGCGGAGTTATTTATTAAGCACAAGATGTTGGATAAGGCAAAAGAAGCGCTTGATAATCTTAAAGCACTTTTTATGACTGAGGAGGAAAAGGGTCAGTACAGAAAGGCTCATTTAAAGTTAGCCGATGCTTACATAGATAAAAAAATGTTTGATGAGGCTAAAAAAATGATTGCAACAGTTAAGGGTATGTATATGACTGATGATGAGAAGGCAATGCTTAGAAAAACTTATTTTAAACTCTTAAACACTCAGGTAAGTTCAAATGCGCTTGGTGATGCTAAAGAAATACTTGACATTATAGGGTCTATGCAGCTGACAGGGAATGAAAAAAATGAATTAAGTGTTTCGAATATAAATATGAATCTGAAGGAAAAAAAGTTTAAAGAAGCAATAGAAGCAATAGCTGTCCAGTTGAAGAGTACACCTGATTCTAAGGAACTTTCCGACATGCTTGAAAATGCGCTAACTGAGGCTATGAAAGGTGACCAATTCCTTTCGTTATGGGACTCATATGGCTCTTATCTTTTAAATCCATCGCGAGAAAAATTCATAATAGATGTGAAAAATGCACTCAAAGGGCAGGGTAAATCCTACGAAAACATTCTCCAGTGGCTCTCTAAAAACGGATCTGAAAAGGAAAAGTACAATGCTTTTCGGGAGCTTTCCGATATGTCATCAAAGGCTGGAGATAAGTCTGCTGCGGTGAAATATCTGGGGCAGCTTAAAGGGTTGAAAGTGTCGCCGGATGAAATCACTCGTCTTGAGTCTGATATGTATTACTCAAACGGAGATTTTAGAAATGCAATTTTAAAAATGATGGACCTTAAGGAATTGAAAAAGGATGACATGAAAGTGATAGTTGATACGATTGGACAGATTGATGACAAAGCACGTGGAGCGGCTTTTTTTGAAAAGGCAATTACTACATTAGGCGGCTCACAGAACGATTACCTGCTCCTTGCCGACATGTATGCCGGCGCTGGCAAAAAGGACTTGGCAATAAAGTATTATAAACAAATTTTACAGTCTGATCCAGGTAATGACAGAGCGCTCTATGGCATTGCAACCGGCTCAACCGGAGCAGAGGCCGAGGAGGCGTTAAAGAAACTGAGTCTAATCAATTCAACTCTTGGAAACTATGCTAAATCAATGCTCCAGCAGAGGGAGCTGGATAAAAAACTGGAGGGAACAAACCCCTGATATGGAAGATATAGGCAGACTTAACGAAGCGTTCAACACCTTTACGGTTGCCTCTAAGAGTCTTGAGCTTTTGTATGAAAAGCTTAAGGAACGGGTGCATTATCTTACGATAGAGCTGGAGGAAAAAAATAAGCAGCTGGAACAGGCTCTCAGTGACACAGAGGAGGCTAAGGACTATCTGAAGGGGATTTTAGAGAGTCTCAGCGAGTCAATCATAGTGACTGATTCAAACGATAGTGTGACTATGTTTAACAGGGCCTCTGTGAACCTTCTCAGGATAGCAGAGTCGGAGGCTATAGGGAAACCAATAGAGAGTCTTGATTTTACGATTGAAACCGAGGGGCCTGATACGTTTTTAAATGTGGAAAACAGCCAATATAATGTACTGGTGTCACGCTCTGTGGTTACGGATTCTGAGGGAGCGGTGAGGGGCAAGGTCTTTTTGCTTCAGGACATTACAAGGCTAAAGGAGCTTGAAACTCAGCACGAAAGAAACAAGCGTCTGATAGCGATGGGTGAGATGGCAGCACAAATAGTGCATGAGATACGGAGTCCGCTTTGCAGCATTGAACTATATGCAAGTATGCTTGAAAACGAACTTGGGCAAACCCAGCACGCAACCCTTGCACGGGGCATATCAACCGGCATCAGAAGCCTTAACAATATTTTGACAAACATGCTGTTTTTTGCAAAACCGCAGAAACCGCTATTTGTTGATATTAAAATCTCCGCAGTGATAGAAGAATCCCTGAATATGCTCTTGCCGCTAATTGAGGCACGGGGGATAACGCTGCAAAGATTAGACGATGGCACCTCGCCTGTAGTTAAAGGAGACCTTGAGCTATTGAAACAGGTGTTGATGAATATAATAATAAACGCAGTTCATGTAACGGCAGAAGATGGCACGATAAAAATTGCTGAAGCAACAGAAAACAACTCAGCGGTTATTAAAGTGATAGATGAGGGAGAGGGGATAAGTCATCAGAATATAGAGCGCATATTTGATCCGTTTTTTAGCACAAAAGACAGAGGCACGGGACTGGGGCTTGCTATAGCGTCAAAGATAATGCTCGTTCATGACGGAGCAATAAAGGTCAAAAGTGAGCCCGGTAAAGGCAGCAGTTTTGAGATGACTCTACCGGTAAGTAAAAGGGTTACACGGTAATCGCTTCTTTCAGTATGATGTCTTTAAGCTCAGGGCGGATGCTTTCTTTGGGGATTAGGTCTATCTTTGCATTTAATATCTCACTTAGGAATTGTTCCGCTCCAACGAGGTCAAGGAGGCTTACAGATTCCTCAAATACGGCTAATAAATCTATGTCGCTTTCTCTTCTTTGTTGCCCTCTGGCACAGGAGCCGAAGATTGCTATTTCATCAATCTTATACTCAAGTTTTAGTATATCCCTGTGCTCATCAAGGATCTTTTTAATATGTTCTAATGTCATTATCATAAGTGCACCTTACGTATATAATAATATTAAATGCTTATGCCCTTAGCTCCGCAAAGAAAAAACTGGATTCCTGCCTTCGCAGGAATGACAAGAAAAAGAAAAGGAATGACAAGAAAAAGAAAATCCCCTCCTTTGTCATTCCCGCTCCCGAGCGGGAATCCAGTCCTTTTTAAGGTATCCTTAGCTGACATAAAACCATGTACCTGAGTTAAGTATATAAGCATCTAATATTATTATTTATCTGTATCGTTAATCATCAATTTTCCTGCTTATCCTTTTTGGCAGAAGCAGTCCATGGGTTTTGCGAAAGGGTGGGTAAGTATTTTCCAAAGCTTGCTCTATTTACCGTTTCCTGATGCCGTAATATTAGGTATTTTACTTATGATATTTTGACGAGAGGTATTTGACAACTATTGCTGCCTCCTCATCTGTGATATCGCAGCCGTTGCCGTACTGCATTCTGTCAACGGTTTCTTTCCATTCCGCAGGTGTTTTCCGTACGCTCTTTGGTCTGTCAGATGGGTGACATTGGCTACATTTAGATTCAAAAAGTTTTTCCGGGTCAACTGTTTTCTCAGCCAATGATAAAACTGGATATGCCATAAAAACAAAAGATACTAAAGCTAATGCCAAAAGCCCGTTATTTAGTTTAATTCCAAATCGCTCCATGTTAAAGCTCCTCTGTTTGATATTTTTAAAGCTTAAATATCCTCAACATCCTACTGCTAAATAATACCATAATCAATATTATTGTCTCAAATCAACAAGAGGATTTGTTTCTGGAAACCACACACCGCTTGTCTTTTTTATCATTGAAATGATACAAAACAAAGGGGGACATACCACTATGAGATTTATACACACATCGGACTGGCATTTGGGCAGGTTTTTCTTTGGCGTGCATTTAACTCCCAATCAGGAGTATCTGTTAAAGGCACAATTTATACCGCTTATTAAGGACACTAAACCAGATGTGCTGCTAATCTCAGGCGATGTCTATGATCGCGCTGTGCCGCCTTTAGAGGCCGTTGCTCTCCTGGATGAGGTACTCTATAAAATCATAGCAGAACTAAAAGTTCCGGTGGTTGTTATATCAGGTAACCACGACAGCGGCGAGCGCCTCTCTTTTGCATCACGATTCTTATCAGAGCAAAAACTGTTTGTCTTTGGCGGGTTTAATCCTGATATTAACCACGTTACCATATCAGACTCTTACGGAACAATTAATATTTACCCGCTGCCATACACCGAACCCGTTACAATAAGGGATGCCTTTAATAACAAAAACATCACCGACCACAACAGCGCCGTCTCCCATATGTTAGACGTTATAAAACGAAAACACCCCGCCGTAAACAGAGCAATCGTGATGGCACACGTTTTTACAATTGGTGGCGTGACTTCAGAATCGGAAAGACCCCTTTCGTCGTCATCCTCATCTGCTGGCGGAATTGATACCGTTAACACGTCCCTCTTTAATGATTTTAATTACACCGCACTGGGACATTTACACAGAGCGCAAACCGTTGGCAGCAACACAGTCAGGTACTCCGGCTCCCTGATGAAATATTCCTTTTCAGAGGCAAACCATGTAAAATCCGTTGAGGTTGTAGATATGGATAGAGACGGCAACTGCACATCGGAACGAATTACGCTCACTCCCAAAAGAGACCTAAGACAAATCAAAGGATTTCTTAAAGACATACTTGATAACGGAGACCGCTCGGATGACTACCTTGAGGTTACGCTGCTTGATGAGGGAGCGCTGCTTAATCCTATGGAGAAATTAAGGGAGAAATACCCAAACGTGCTTAAAATAGAGCGACCAATGCTTATGAGAGCTGATACTAAATTTTCAAATAATCAGGATCACAAAAATGCAACAAAATCAGAGCTTTTTGGCTGCTTTTTTAAAGAAGTGGAGGGGAAAGACCTAAGCCTTGAACAGAAAACTGCTTTTGACGAAATATTAGAGAGCATCATAAGCGAATGAAACCTTTAAAACTCTCAATAGAAGGGTTTGGCCCATATGTTAATAAACAGATTATTGATTTCACCATCTTAGGAAACAGAACGCTGTTTCTGATTCACGGTAACACCGGCTCAGGCAAATCCACGATATTGGACGCTATCTGTTTTGCGCTCTACGGGGAAACATCTGGTAATGAAAGAACCGGAACGCAGATGAGAAGTAATTTTGCCGACAGCAGTGTTCCTACAGAGGTGACTTTTGAATTCAGTGTGGGAGGTGACAGTTACCGCATTACCAGAAACCCAGCCTATGCTAAAAAACTAGTTGGAGCAGCGCTGTGGAAAATTACCGATTATAATAGCCCCGAGTTGATTGCAAATAAGAAAACTCTTGCTGATGAGAAGATAACTGAGCTGCTTGGGTTTAATGTTGAAACGTTTCGTCAGGTGGTTGTGCTTCCACAGGGCAAATTCAGAGAGCTTCTCATGTCGCCTGTAAAGGATCGCCAGAAAATTCTTGAAGTTTTATTTAAAACCGAGGAGTATAGAGTAATTGAAGAGGCGCTGAAAGAAGCTGCAAAAGATATGAAATCTAAAGTAGAACACGCTGTTATAAAAAAACGCGAAATTCTTACCGAAAGCGATTGTTCATCATTTGACGACTTGTGTTTTAAGTATTATGAGTACGCAAGGTGTATTGCTAAATATGAGGAGATTGTTAAAGAGTCACAGGATAAGTCCGAGTCGGCAAGGAATTTACTTGAAAAAGTAAGAAGGGACAATGAAAAAATAGAAGAGCAGAAAAACGCCGAAAATTCACTGAAAGCACTTCAAATTAGAGAAGATGAGTTTAAACAAAAGCAGGCAAAACTGATAAACGCCCGTAAGGCGCTTCCTCTTTCAGAGGTGGAACAATCTCTCAGTGAGCGGATTAAAGAGTTTGAAGAAGCAGTTAAAGAACATGAAAAAACTGAGACTGAGCTTGCTGAGGCCGATAGTTTTAAGAAAGCTGCGGAGGAGTTACTGAACAGTGAGTTGGCAGGGGAGGGTGAGAGGCTTAAGGCTCAGGAGACACTTTCTTTATTAACAAGTTTTAAAGAGAAGGTCAGAGAGATTGAAGTCACAAAAAAAAATATCACTCTGTATGAAACCACCCGAAAAAAACTTTTTGAAAAAATAGTTAACTCTAAATTGCAATATGAAAACCTTAAAAACGAAATGACACACAATCAAAACGAACTTGTAAGCCTCGCAGCCATTGCCTCGCAAAAAGAACTGTTGCAAAGAGAACTCGTAAGTTTCCAACAAAAACATCAACAGAGCATTCAATTGAATAAATTAAAAAAGGAATTTTTTATTGCCCAGAGTGAATTAGCAAAAAAGCAGGAACATTATGATAATCTGCAATTTACCCTCAAACAAGCAAAGGAAAAACTTGACACACTTAATGCGCTTTGGATAGAGGGTCAGGCTGCTTTCCTTGCGCAATCGTTAATAGACGGTAAGCCGTGTCCGGTCTGTGGAGCTACTGAGCATCCTGCTCCGGCTGCCAAAACGGAGGAGATTCCGACAGAGAACGATTTAAAAGCTCAAAAGGAGACTGTAGAACAATTTGAGCTTCAGAGAAACTTCATACTTAAGGAAAAATCCGATATTGAAAGCGCACTTGCAGTGCTTAGCTCTAACATAGAGTCCCTTGAAGGTGCTCTTGCTGACGGCAAAGACACGGCAGTTGCAGTTGCAGAGGCGCAGGGAAAACTCAGGGCGGCAATGGATGCTGATATTAGACTGGAAACTATACGGAAAACTCTCGATGCCATTGAAAAGCAGGCGGCAGAGTTACAAAAGGAAATTGAGAGCAGTGACACAGAGTTAAAGGCTATAATAGAATACGAATCAAAAGCGAGGTCAAAGGCTGAGGTTATAGAAAAAGATGTCAACGAGGAGTTTCGCACGGAGGATGCCCTCCTAAAAGCCGTAGAGCAAGCGCAAGTCCGTGTGTTAGAACTTAAAAAATCTCTGGAAAAAGCCCGTGCCGAGGAAAGCGCTGCAAGCGCAAATTTTGCGGCTAAAACTGAATCTCTGAAAAACATAAAGGAACACTTACAACTCTCATCAGAACTGAAAGAAAAACTTCAACTTCAATTTCAGAGCAAAATAGAAGAAGCCGGATTTAACGATACTGTAGAGTTTCAAAATTCAAAATTGATAGCCTCAGATATTGAAACTTTGGAGCGTGAAATCAGTGAATTTTTTACATTCCTACAGGCTGCTAAAAACCGGTTAGAGCGTGCTCAGGATGCTGCAATGGATTTGTCATTAAAAGATATAGGTACATTTGAAAACGCTTATGAATCTGCCAGAAGTAAATACGAGGAGCAACTTAAAGTCAGTCTGGACTTAGAAAACACGCACAGCAATATTGGCAATTACCTTTCAAAACTTGAAAAAACAGAAAAGGAAATTTCATCGCATGAAAAGACATACAGTAATGTCGGTTACATATCTGATGTGGCAAACGGTAAGAACGCCTATAATATAACATTTCAGAGATTTGTTTTGGCCTCAGTACTGGACGATTGCCTACTGGTAGCCTCTAAACGGCTTCAGATGATGAGCAGGGGCAGATATACTTTGGAGCGTGCAGTTTCAGCTAAAACGGGACGTGCCGCCGGAGGGCTTGACCTTGAGGTGTATGACTCATACAGTGGGTTAAGTCGTCAGGTGTCAACGCTTTCCGGTGGGGAGAGTTTTTTAGCATCGCTTTCAATGGCGCTGGGGCTCTCTGATGTTGTGCAATCGTATTGTGGAGGAATTCACCTTGAGACGATTTTTGTGGATGAGGGTTTTGGAAATCTTGACCCCGAATCCCTTGATTTAGCCCTCAAAGCACTTGTTGATTTACAGGCAGCCGGTAAACTTGTGGGCATCATATCCCATGTCCCGGAACTCAAAGAACGAATTGATGCCAGACTTGAAGTCACCTTTAATGGCAAAGGCAGCACTACTCGTTTTATTGTGTAATACCAAGTAGCTTCCAAAAAGGTAATCTACTAGTGGAGAAAAAGGACTGGATTCCCGCTCGCAGGCGGGAATGACAAAGGGACATAACCCCTCTCTCAGTCATTCCTGCGAAGGCAGGAATCCATTTTTTTATTTATGTCTTTGAACGCAACTCAGTATAAGTGAGATTAAGGGAGTAAAGAAGGTGCAGAAATTACGCCCGAACCACATTTCCTTTGACGTTTATATCATTCTTTATCAAATTTCTTGTGTCAACGATGAGTTTAGAGTGCTCGACGATTTGCTTTGCGTCATATGAGCTGTGATCGGTAGCAATCACCACACAATCAAAACTGCCGAGTGTTTCAGCAGTTAATGGCACCGATTCCTTTTCAATCTTGTACTTTCTTGTCTTGCCCACCTTTGGAATGTATGGGTCGTTGTAGCTGACCTGTGCTCCTTTTGATTCAAACAATTCCATCAGTTTTAACGAGGGCGACTCCCTGAGATCATCCACATTTTTCTTGTATGCCATGCCAAGAATGAGAATTTGCGCTCCTTGCATAGTTATACCGTGTTGTCCAAGCGCCTCAATTGTTTTTTGCAGCACGTAGTAGGGCATCTGAGTGTTTATCTCACCTGCCAGCTCTATGAATTTCGTTGTAACATCATACTCTCGCGCTTTCCATGTCAGATAAAACGGATCAATAGGGATACAGTGCCCGCCAAGTCCTGGCCCGGGATAAAACGGCTGAAATCCAAACGGTTTTGTCTTGGCAGATTCAATAACCTCCCAGATGTCTATACCCATGCGGTCAAACAACATCTTAAGCTCATTTACAAGCGCTATGTTTACCGCTCTGTAGATGTTTTCAAGAAGCTTGGAGGCCTCAGCAACTTTAGTTGAAGAGACCGGCACAGTGCTGACCACTATCGTGTCATAAAGCGCCTGAGTTACTTTTAAACAACGGCTTGTAAACCCGCCAACCACCTTTGGAATCGTAGATGTAGAGTGGGTCTCATTGTTGGGGTCTTCTCGCTCCGGTGAGTACGCTAAATAAAAATCCTCGCCAGCTTTTAATCCAGATTTTTCCAGTATCACTCTCATATCCTCATCAGTGGTGCCTGGATATGTGGTTGATTCAAGCACTATCAACTGCCCCCTTCTTAGCTCTTTGCCAATTGCCTCAGATGTCTTAAAAACGTATGTCAAATCCGGCTCCCTGTATTTATTAAGCGGTGTCGGCACGCAGATTAAAATGCAGTCCATCTGATTAAGAAGCGAAAAATCCGTACTCGGTGAAAAATTAGGAAATATTTGAGAAATCGTCTGCTCAGGAATGTGCTTTATGTAGCTTTTCCCTGCTTTAAGGAGCGCTACCTTATTTGGATCAACATCAAAACCGGTTACCTTAAAACCAGCCCTGCAAAACTCTATCACAAGCGGCAGTCCCACGTATCCAAGGCCAATAATTCCAACTCTGGCCTCTCTTGCCTTTATCTTTTCAATTAATTCCATTTGAATTTCACTAAGTAATCGGCATTATAACATAATCAGAGAGATTATTTGATAACAGCAAAGTTACTCTGTATAAAGTTCGCTGTACTTATAGTTTTTTATAAAGCTATGGAATTCTTCAACAACGTGTGACGAAATGTTCTTTTTTCTATAAATAAGCGACATGTCTCTCAAGATTCTTTCGTCTTTTATTTTTAATGCTTTAAGACCTCCGTTTGCCACATCCCTGTGAACCACAAGTTTAGAAAGGAACGAACCCCCGACTCCGGCATAAAGACACTCCTTTATCGCCTCAACACTGTCTGTTATCAGAAATGTTCGCAGGTTCTGAATGCTTAAGCCCTTTTTTATAAAAAACTGCTCGATAGCCAAACGTGTACCTGATCCCTCTTCTCTCACTATCACTGGCTCTTTCATTATAGTTTCAAGTGTGACTGAAGGCTCAGATGACAACTTATGTTGGCTGCTGACAACAAAAAAAAGCTCGTCATCATAAACCTTTTCTACAATAAACTTCTGGCCCTTCATATCAGACTCAACAAACCCAATATCAATGCTTGAGGTGTTAATCATGTCAACTATTTTTTTGGTGTTTCCAATTTTAAGATTAATCCGTGCCCGTGGATTGATTTTCATGAAGTCGGCTATAATCTGAGGGATTAGGTAATTTCCTATTGTAAGACTTGCTCCTACCCGAATGCTGCCCTTTGTCACACCTGTGATCTTGCATATCTTCTTTTCAGCATCCCCATATAGCGATAGAATATCTTTAGCATATCGGTAGAGAATTTCTCCGGCAGGGGTTAAAGATGTGCTGTTTGTAGTCCGTTCAAATAGTTTTGTGCCGTAATTCTCCTCAATAACCTGTATCTGGGCACTGACCGCAGGCTGAGTCAAATGGATTATCTCGGAGGCTTTTGAAAAACTTTTAAGCTCCGCAACCGTACAAAACACCCGTAACTTATAGTCTTCCACTGTCCTCCTGTGCTGAGATTATTAACGCGTACCCTTCCAGTCGAAGTGAGGGCGAATAATTATTCGCCCCTACAAACACAATCATCCAAACCGTAAATCAAACCCGTATAGTCGTTAACCTCAAAACCTGGGGTCAAGGGGTCTTAGACCCCTTGCAGGATAGAGTTTAAGGGAAAGGACAGAGTCCTTTCCCTTACTTTTTTAAATATCGTAGTAGAGGAAAAACTCATACGGATGAGGTCTAAGTCTCATAGCATCAACCTCGTTAGCTCTCTTATAGGATATCCACGTCTTAAGGGAATCCTCGGTAAAGACGTCACCCTTTAACAGAAAGTCGTGGCTGTCCTCAAGATTCTTTAAAGCCTCGTCAAGGCTGCCCGGCATCTGGGGCACTGATGCCAACTCCTCCGGCTCAAGATCATACAAGTCCTTATCAAGCGCCTCGCCCGGGTCTATCCTGTTCTGTATGCCGTCAATTCCTGCCATCAACATTGCTGAAAAGGCCAGGTATGGATTACATGACGGATCCGGGTATCTTACCTCACATC
Organism: Nitrospirales bacterium LBB_01; assembly: GCA_004376055.2. Taxonomy (GTDB): domain Bacteria; phylum Nitrospirota; class Thermodesulfovibrionia; order Thermodesulfovibrionales; family Magnetobacteriaceae; genus Magnetomonas; species Magnetomonas plexicatena. The sequence goes on along the minus strand of CP049016.1, from coordinate 1,750,187 downwards.
TTTTTGCCTTTGGGCTTTGTGAGTACATAGGGATTCGTATTGAGGCCGAGCGGTTTCTTGCCGAATATGCCAGATTTACAGGAGCTTCAAATCCCGGCACCAATCTCTTATATGAATTGGTAGTGGGGTTGGTTATTGCGGCCAATGCTTTTGAGTGTTTAAGAATGCCGCCGATGTAGTGTAATGCCATCTCACTAAGCCCAGCATAGCCGTCCCCTGCAAACAGAGCCTTGCCGTCTTTCCACAGACTCTGATGTGTGTGCATACCGGAGCCATTGTCGCCAAAAAGCGGTTTAGGCATAAAGGTTACTGTCTTATTGTTCCTATAAGCCACGTTTTTGACAACATACTTAAACATCATCACGTAGTCGGCCATCTTTACAAGCGGGGCAAACTTCATGTCTATCTCAGCCTGTCCAGCCGTAGCCACCTCATGATGCTGAGCCTCAATCTCTATGCCGCAATGTTGCAGCACCATGACCATCTCTGAGCGCAGGTCTTCAAACACATCAGTAGGGGATACCGGAAAGTAGCCCTCTTTATGACGCGGCTTGTAGGCAAGGTTTGGTTTTTCGTCACGCCCGGAGTTCCATATTCCCTCTATGGAATCTATGTAGTAGTAGCCCTCATTGGTTTTCTGGTCAAAGCGTACATCGTCAAAAATGAAGAACTCTGCTTCAGGGCCAATGTATGCGGTGTCAGCAATACCGGTTGACTTTAGGTAATTTACCGCCTTCATCGCAATGTAGCGCGGGTCTCTGCTATAGGACTCCTTTGTTATCGGATCCAGAATGTTACAAATTAAATTCAAAGTAATGTGTACCCTGAAAGGATCAATAAATGCCGATGTGGGATCTGGCATAAGCAGCATGTCAGAGGCATTAATAGCCTGCCAGCCTCTTATAGATGAGCCGTCAAACCCAAACCCCTCCTCAAAAGATTCCTCCTTCAATTGTCCTATCGGTACCGACAGGTTCTGCCACACGCCGGGAAAATCCACAAACAGCAGATTTACCATTACAACCTTATTTTTCTTTGTTAATTCCAGTACCTCTTTTGGTGTCATGTGATTCTAAACCTCCGTTTTGTTATAAGTTTTTTTATATTAGAGAGCAACATCCCCGCGCTCTCCAGTTCTGATTCTAACAGCATCGTCAACACTGTAAACAAAAATTTTGCCGTCCCCGATTTTACCGGTTTTGGCAGCCTTTTCTATGGATTCCAACACCTTTTCAACCAGCTCATCCGCAACGACCACCTCTATTTTTACTTTAGGTATGAAATCTATAACATACTCCGTCCCGCGGTAAACCTCCGTATGGCCTTTCTGTCTCCCAAACCCCTTTACCTCAGTCACCGTCATTCCCTGAACACCAAGCAAATGCAAGGCATCCTTGACATCGTCAAGTTTAAACGGCTTAATGATTGCTTCTATTTTTTTCAATCAAAACCCTCCTCATTTATGTTATTTTCCAAAAAATTCGCTATAAAAATCCATAGCCCGCTTTAAGTATGAATCATATATTTCGTCAGTTTGCTTCTTTAATCCTTTTAAATCTACTTTTTCTGAACTCATCCACTCCATAACCATTTGTTTGTTGACCTCTATATGAAACTGAAAGGCATACACATTGTCTTTATACTTAAATGCCTGATTTGGATAGAGTTCTGAAGAGGCGAGCCGCTTAGCGCCTACAGGAATATCAAAAGTCTCACCGTGCCAGTGGAACACTTTTAGAGTTGAGGTACCGGGCACTATCAGCTTTGAAAAAGCTCTGTCATCCTTAGCAGCCTCTGTGACATTTATATCATACCAGCCTATCTCAGGAGCAGGTCCCTTATAGACCTGCTCACCCAGCACTTTTGCTATCATCTGAGAGCCAAGACAAATCCCCAAAACTTTCTTTCCTTTATCTATAAAATCCTTTAACAGCGCCTCCTCTTCAATGAGAAATGGATACTTATCGGTTTCGTTAACGCTCATAGGGCCGCCCAAGATTACAAGGGAATCGTAGTTGTCCCCTTTCGGAGGTCTTTCTTCTTTCATATATATAACCGTATAGGGCTTAGAGTTACTCTTGAGGTAATCCTCAATAGTACCAGGTCCCTCGTTGCCTATATTTTTTATTATCAGAGTTGACAATGTATCTCCTCCTTTTTTGAAAGTATTTTATATAAATGCACAGTATTTTAGCAAATGGGAGATTAAAAATATATGGCTGACAAAAAAAGGCTATATTGGGGGATGCTAAAAAGAAATAATTGCCTATGCAGTTAGCTCCTGTAGAGGGTTTTATGTCATTTAAGGATGTGTATAAAATGACTGGATCCCGCATCAAGTGCGGGATGACAAATGAAGGCGTAGTTAACAGTCCTGTCATTCCTGCGAAGGCAGGAATCCAGTTTTTTGTTAGCGGAGTTAACTCAATAAGCATTAAGAAATATATTAGTTAACCCAGAATTTTTTAAAAATATTTTACTTTGAAATTTGCATTACACAATTTATGACTTTATTGTGCTATCTTAAGCTTAGAATAGATATAACAGTGTTACGGCGAATCTGTAAGTGATTTGCAAGTAATCGTCATTTATTATAAATGCAACATAGGTACTTTTTTAGGGTAGGTTTTTAGGAGAGGCCAGAAGAGGCAGAAACTTTTAAGGCTTTAAGAGCGATAATGGTGTATAGACAAGTGGCGGCCTTATGGGGATTAAACTTTTTAATTCTTTTGTGTGTCCAACAGAATGGGACAAGTTTTTGTCACAAAACAAGATTGTAACCGTTTACGGGGGGCACCATGGCTAACAGTTTACACCAAATAGAACTGTTCAATGTGTTTTCAAAGCATAATGGATATAGAACTGTTTACATTAATATAGTTTTCATATTGATAGCATTGTCTCTAATTACTGCACTGTCACTATCGTTTGCTATATGGCATGAAAGGCAAGTCACCAGGAGGCTTGCTCACCATGAAGCTATGGTTATATCTAATAAAAATATATCATTACGTGAATGGGTTTCAAAGCATGGTGGGATTTATGTTACACCTGATAAAAGAACCCCTCCCAATCCGTATCTCAGTAATCTCCCGGATCGTGACGTTATAACGACCTCTGGCAAATCACTGACATTGATGAATCCGGCATATGTGCTGCGACAGTTAATGGAAGAGATTTCTGCAGAGAATGGTGTAAGAGAGCGTATTACATCGTTAAAAGCATTAAATCCAAAAAATGAACCAGATGACTGGGAAAGAAAAGTGTTATTAGAACTCGAGAAAGGCAAAAGTGAGATATCTGAGGTTGTTAAATCCAGCGATGGAGATTATCTAAGACTTATTAGACCGTTTATTACTACGAGTAGCTGCTTGAAGTGTCATCAGCAGCAAGGCTATAAGGTGGGGGATGTCAGAGGTGGAATAAGCATATCGATACCTCTCAAGAGATATATAATAGTAGAAAAAGAACAGATAATGCGTGTTGTAATTACTCATTCCATTTTCTATCTCATTGGTTTGTATCTGATTAGTATTGCTTTTTTTTCTATGAAAAGAGACATTGATATAAGCATAAACGCTGAGAAAAAACTCCGCATCGAGATAGATTCTCGCCGTATGGCAGAAAAAAGGTTGAGTTTATTATTAGATGCAACCTTTGAGGGGGTATCCATTGTCGAAAATGGACGAATTATAGATTTCAATAAACGACTTGCCGAAATGTATTGATACGAGCCAGAGGAGATGCTTGGTATGTTGGTGTTTGACACTGTGACGCCACAGTACCGTGATATAATTATGAAGCATGTCTCAGAGGGATATGATAAACCATACGAATTAGATTGCCTGAAAAAGGATGGCTCTATCATTAATGTTGAAGTATGCGGCAAGACACTGGAACATGAAGGCCACAAAATTAGAATGGCAGCAACACGAGATATTACACAACGTAAGAGAATGGAAAAGGAGCTATTGTCTTTAAATCAACACCTTGAACAAAGAGTAGAGGAGGAGGTTAAAAACAGACTTCAACAAGAGCAGATGCTGATACAGCAGTCAAAAATGGCAAGCATGGGTGAGATTATTTCAATGATAGCACACCAGTGGAAACAGCCGTTGAATGCAATTTCACTTACCGTAGAAGACATTAAGGATACATACGACTATAACGAAATGAGTAAAGAATCTATACATAAATCTGTTAAGATAGTTCATTCTCAGATTGAGTTTATGGCAAAAACAATAGATGATTTTAGAGAGTTTTTAAGTCCTTCAAAAGATAAGACGGTTACCAACGTGAAAAAAATAATAGATGATTTAATGTTTATGTTTGGGGCGTCATATAAAAAGGCACATAACCTTGAAATTGAAGTTGAGGTTATAGGTAGTGAGTCTAAGCTATCATTTACAGGTTGTCCAAATGAGTTTAAGCAAGTGATGTTAAATTTAATCAATAATGCGAGGGATGCTATAGTCAGTAAAAGCAAGCTATCGGGCGGCGGTTTTAAAGGCATTATCAAGATAACGCTTATATGGGCTGAGAAGGAAATAACTGTGAAAGTACAAGATAACGGCGGCGGCATCCCTAACGACGTGATAGGTAAAATATATGAACCTTATGTAACAACTAAGTCCGCTGAGAAAGGAACTGGGTTAGGACTCTACATGTCAAAGAAAATTGTTGAGGAAAAAATGGAGGGTTCGTTGTATGTTAGAAACACAGAAGGAGGTGCTGAGTTTACAGTAAGATTAATAAGAAATGGTGATTTTAAATAGTTTCTTACTTGCAACTGAAATTATTAAAATATTATTCCTGCGCCGGATTTCTATAGTTAAGCAGCTCGCCTAATTTTTGAGCAATATCGGCTGATTTCATTAAAGATGTGCCTACCAGTATGGCGTCCGCCCCAGCATCGTCCAGCGCTCTGACATCCTCAGATGTCTTTATGCCGCTTTCGCTTACCACGATCTTGTTCTCAGGGGTTATGTCTTTTATCATATCCAGCGAGGTGCTTAAATCAACTTTCATAGTAGTGAGGTTTCTGTTATTGATTCCAATTATCGGAGCATTTAGATACATTGCCATGTCAAGCTCCTTAAGGTTATGCACTTCAAAAAGCACGTGAAGTGTAAGCTCAGAAGCAAGAGACAGAAGCTCCCCGGCCTGGGCTTTGCTTAAGGCTGCCGCTATCAGTAAAACAGCATCAGCGCTGCCAGCACGTGACTCATACATCTGGTATTGGTCAAATATGAAATCTTTTCTTAAAACCGGAACATCTACCTCGTCCCTTGTCTCAACAATATACTTCAAATCTCCGCTAAAATAGTCCTCCTCAGTAAGAACCGATATTGCAGAGGCTCCACCAGCGGCATATATAGAGGCTATTTCTCTGACGTCAAAATCACTGCGGATAAGCCCCTCAGATGGTGAGGCACGCTTTATTTCTGCAATTATTTTTACTAGCCCTGCAGGGGTTTTTCTTTTTATGGCGGTATAAAAATCCCGTACCGGCGGCATGTCTTTTGACTTTTCAATCAAATCCTTCAAAGGAACAGATTTTTTCTTAGAAATAAGGCGCTCTCTTTTCTTTGCAATGATTTCAGTAAGAATGCTCACAGTGGGTAGTCCTTAGATCACTCTTTATACGGCAAATACACGGTAAAAATTGAACCAGCCCCTGGAGCGCTCTCCACGTTAATCATACCGCCGTGTTCGGTAACGATTCGTCTTGTGATGGGAAGCCCAAGCCCAGTACCCCGTCCCATTTCCTTAGTAGAAAAAAACGGTTCAAATATCATGCTGATTTTGTCTGCCGGAATGCCTGCTCCTGAGTCTTCTATCTGAATCATGGCGCACTTAACATTATCTTTTACGGTGGATTTAGTTGTTATTCTGATAGAGCCGCCCACACTCGGCATAGCATCAATGGCATTTGTGACGAGGTTATCAAAAACCTGCCGGATTTGGGTTCTGTCAACCTTAATAAGCGGCAGATTACCTGCCATAAAATATACTTTAACACATTTTTCCGCCATAGTTTCACTGTAATTTCTGATTGTCTCGGCAATTATTTCGTTTAAATTCTGAGAGCTAATGGAGTGAGTTTCACCTCTGGAATAGGAAAGAATGTTTTTTAAGATAATCTCAAGACGCGAGGACTCGGCACTGATTACATCAGCATACTCTCGCTCCTTCGTGCCCTCTAACACCATCTTATGCAGTCTTCTGGCAAACCCTCCGATGGCAGTAAGCGGATTTCTGATTTCATGAGCAACACTTGCTGAAAGTCTCCCAAGCGCTGAGAGTTTCTCCGAGTGAATCAACTGATTTTGCAGCTTATGTCTTTCACTTTCATTCTTATCTCTTTCCATCATACCGGCTATTGAGTCTGCCACTGCCATGAGAAATGCTACCTCCATGTGGGTTGTAGTGTGTCCGGCAGCCACATATAGATTAACCACGCCAAGCAATTGGGAGCCTTTCTGAATTGGGACGCAGTAGTGACCGTGGTCTGTCATTCCGTCATACCCTATGTCGTGTCTGTTATCTAAATGGTTAACAAAAATTGTTTCTCTTGTAAGGGCACACTTGCCGCACAGACACATTCCCACAGGCACGGTTTTACATGTCTGACGTAAAAAGTCCGACAGTCCCATGACACTAATCATATTTAAAGATGATGTGGCATCATCATAGGAAAAGATAGAACCCTTTGACAGCAGGGAAAGCCATGGGATGGAAAGAACTAAGTCAAGAGTTTTATCAAGTTGTTCATTTAATGAGATTGGTTCAAGCGCTATTTTTAAAACGCTGTTAATCGCTCTTTGTGTGTAGTAGTTTTTGCGGATTTCCTCCTCCATGCGGGTTCTTTCATTTACCTCAGCCAGGAGTGTCTCGTTCAGCTCTTTAAGCTGTCGGGTGCGTTCATCAATGCGTTTTTCAAGGTCATTTTTAGCCTGCTCCAGAGCCTCTCTTGCCTCTTTAAACTCCGTTATATCCCTTGATATACCAATTGTGCCAATTATATTTCCCTCGCTATCGCACCATGGTACTTTGTTGGCAAGAATGTGGACGATGTTACCGGCTTTACGTGTAAGTGTTTCAATATTACCAACCATCGGTTTGCCAGTTTTAATTATCTCCTCCTCCAGTTGTCTTACGCGGGAGGCCTGAGCAGGGGTTAGGTAGTCAAAATCAGTTTTGCCAATCATCGCCTCAGGAGTAGTTGAGGAATTGTGAGCTTTGGCGTTATTTACCATTACAAATCTGCCCTCAAGGTCCTTAAAATATATGGAGTCAGGAACGTTATCCATCAGAACCCTGAGAAGTTCGTACTCCCTGAGAGCAATGCTATCCTCCATAGAGGTTGACACGGACTTATCCTGCGGTTTTTCCTCCGATGATATTATTAAAACTTTCTCCGGCATGACTGTATATTAGTAAATTGTGATAGAAATTAGCAATCAGTAAATTTGATAGTGTCAAACTGCATTTGACTTTGACAGTATCTATCGTGTACCATGAGCAATCATAATATGACGACAAACGATTCAGATAAAGCCGCAGTGCCGGGTTACGATTATATTTCGTGGTTTATTATAACAACAGCGTTGATTTTGGTGCTCAAGATGCACCTGCTTTGGGCGCTGTTAGCCGGGCTTGCTGTGTATGAGTTTATCTCTATACTTTCTCATCATATAAGATTTAAAGGCATAAGCGGACATGGTTCAAAGCTGATAACGGTTTCACTGCTTGTGTTTATACTGCTTGTGTCATTGTCTGTATTGGTTATTGCAATAGTATATTTTTTTCGTAACAGTGCAGATAGTTTACCTGTTTTGCTTAAAAAAATGGCAGACATCATGGATAACTCCCTGAATTCATTACCGCACTGGATTACCGAGCATTTACCTGCTGATGCTGACGGGTTAAAGACTGCCGCCGCAGATTTGCTGCGACGACATGCAAGCCAACTGCAAACTGCCGGTCATGAGGCTGTTATGGGTGTTGTGCATATTCTTATAGGGATGGTTATCGGCATTGTCGTGGCTCTTAGTGAGACACATCATGATGAGAGCAGCTGTGGTCCTTTGGCAAGAGCATTAACAGACAGTGTTTCAAGACTGGTTTCATCATTTCGCGGCGTTGTATTTGCGCAGGTAAGCATCTCGGCCATAAATACTGTCTTTTCAGCGCTTTACCTTGCCGTTGCTTTGCCGCTTTTTGGTATTCATCTGCATCTTACTAAAACTCTGATAGCGGTCACCTTTATTGCCGGAATGTTACCTGTAATTGGTAATCTGTTTTCCAACACTGCGATTATTATTGTAAGTTTGAGTCAATCATTTAACATAGCTATTGCCTCGTTGGTTTATCTGATATTAATACATAAACTTGAGTATTTCTTAAACGCTAAACTTGTTGGCTCAAAGATACACTCCAAATCGTGGGAAATACTGCTTGCAATTGTTTTTATGGAGGCGGCCTTTGGGATGTCCGGCCTTATTGCGGCTCCAATATACTATGCCTACTTAAAAAGCGAGTTGATGAGTAAAAAACTTATTTAACTGCCTACGTTTTTAATAATAAACCAACGGATGAGATGAATAGTTATGGATGAAAAGTCTTAAGCGCTTATTGAACAAAGACTGCTTACCTATCCAGCTCACGCAGGGCATTGCGGGCTATCCATTTTGACGATTTGGTTCCGATGTTATAAATCTCATTGGCAAGCTTTATAGCCTCTACTCTGAGAGCTTGGTTTCTCTTTCCGATTTGTCTTAACGCCCAATTGACGGCTTTTTTTACAAAATTGCGCTCGTCGGTTGAAGCCTCTTTAATTAAATCAAAGAAATCAAGAAAAACGTTGTCTGAAGAGCGTTTGTCGTGGACGGTAAGGGCTGTTATCATGACAAACCCTGCGCGTTTTACAAACTCCTCGTTTCTTTTGCACCACTGTCTTGCCTTATCATAAGCAAACGGGGTTTTCACAAAGAGCTTACTGCAAACCTGATCGCAGACGTCCCATGAGTCAAAGTCCTTAACCCACAGCTCTATCTGTTCTTCGGTAACATCCCTCGGAATATCCATAAGGGCGGCAAGGATTCTTGCCTCATGAATCCCACTGTCCCAGAGTTTTAATGCCAGCTCGTGGGATTTGCCAACCTCGCGCAGGATTGCCTTAAGTACCGGAATAGTTATACCAAGTGTGTTTTTGGGGTTTATCCCATACCTTGCCATGCCCTCTACGTTTTTAGGATTAGCAAGGGATTTTAGTTTCAGAATAATCTCTGTTGTCTTTGTTTCAATATCACCGATGTAAAGGGATAGTTTCATCCCTACTATATTAACACAATAATTCTGTCATTTTGCTATAATAGCGACAACTGCTTAATAAAGCGGTTATTACCGAAGTCTTCACAGGAGGAATTGAGATAGCGACAGTTTATGGGAATGTTTCAGGACTAAGAAAAAAAGCCTTATATGACCTGGAGAGGATTTATAGAAGGAAGACTCTCCCAAATGAGCTTTTAACGGCTGACCTTGCTCGTTTTCTGGCTGAGATATCATCAGAGTTGAACAGGCAGGTTGCGGTTACAATAGAGCGGAGCGGCAAAATCAGCCATGTTATCGTTGGCGATGCCTCATCGGTGTTTATACCTGAGATGACGGACTATCCGCTGGGTAAGAAAGTGCTGCGGGGGCTTAGGTTTATTCACACCCATCTTAAAAATGAACCCCTCACTAAAGATGATCTCACTGACCTTGCCCTGTTGCGCTTTGATTATATTGCAGCGCTCGGTGTAAAGGACGGCCTCCCGGATAAGTTATTTGGGGCGTACCTTATGCCCTCTAATGTTGGCGTGCTATACGAGGTTGAAGAGCCGGTTAATTTTTACAATGTTGACAGGAACTTTGCCGCCTTCATAGAGTCGCTTGAAGAGGAGATGCACAAGGGGCGCTCATGGACTGACACGAATCTTACTGAGCGAGCCATACTGGTAAGTGTATCTCCTCAACCCAAATATGAGCTTGAAGACTCAATGGATGAGCTCTGTGAACTTTGCCGCTCAGGTGACATTGAGGTCATTGATACTGTGATTCAAAGGGCCGCAAACCCGCGGTATCTGCTTGGAATGGGTAAACTTAAGGAGTTAATAATAGAGGCGCTTAATAAGGGCGCTACAATGCTGGTATTTGATCAGGATTTAAGTCCGTCACAAGGTAAGGCCATTTCGGATTTAGCCGAACTAAAGGTAATAGACCGGAGTCAGCTTATTCTGGACATATTTGCCCACAGGGCGCACAGCAGAGACGGTAAGGTGCAGGTGGAGCTGGCGCAGCTTAAGTACCGGCTGCCGCGGCTAATCGGTAAAGGCACAGCGATGTCGCGTCTAACCGGAGGGATTGGAGGCAGGGGCCCTGGTGAGATGAAACTTGAAATAGACCGTCGGCGCGTCAGAGACCGGATTACACTTCTTACTAAAGAGCTTGAAAAACTCTCCCTTGCCCGCACACAAAGAAAACACCGCAGAGCCCAGAGCGCTATGCCGATTATTTCAATTGTAGGTTACACTAATGCAGGGAAATCAACGTTACTTAATAACCTTACTGAAAGCAGCACGTTTACCGAGGAGAAAATGTTTGCTACCCTTGATACGGCAAGCAGACGGCTGCGCTTTCCGAGGCAAAGGGATGTGATTATGACAGACACCGTGGGCTTTATCAGGGATTTGCCGCAAGACCTCGTAGCCGCCTTTAAATCCACGCTTGAGGAGCTTGAAGACGCTGATCTCTTGCTTCATCTAGTTGATATTTCCAACCCTCGGTTTGAAAAACAGATGGCATCAGTGGAAAACACCCTGCATGAGCTTAATTTATCAGCAAAGGAGACACTTCTTGTCTTTAATAAAACCGACAGAGTGCCGCAAATTGAGGTTGATAACCTTGTGCGCAGGTTTGATGCCGTAGCAGTATCGGCGATAGATAACACCACTTTTAGGCCTCTTATGACAGCCATGGAGGAACGGATATTTTTTAAGACTCCTAAGAAACTTAAGTACTGTGAGGTGTGAAGCATGTAAGTATTCTGTTTTCCTGAAATTAATGTGTAACTGTTTTTATAAAATTTTCCGGTGTTAAGGCATCTACAAGATTTTCCGCCAAGTTAATAAATTCTTTATCTCTTGAAATTAAAGTAATCGGTTTCAATCCTATGGCTACAGATAGATGTATTGCATCGAAAGGGTCAAGAGGATGCACTGACTGGAGAGAATTTGCCCTAAGTAATGTTATCTCATCAGGAATAACAACATCAAAAATGCCTGTTATTTTTGATATATCTTTTTCTATTTGTTGGTCATTATATGATTTTTTCCTGCGAAGTAAATACCGGATTTCAAGAAGTGTTGTAAGGGAAATGAATCCCAAAATATTTCTATCCTCAATAAGGCGCACTATTTCAAAAGGCGCTTTCCACAGTTCCCTACCAGATACGGTTTCTGTCTCTTCAATAAGCCAATTAATCACAACATCAGTATCAAGCAAAACCCTAAATTCCACTTATTAGCTTTTCACCTTATCAAATGACGAATACCGAAGCTCTTTAATAAATTCATTTGATGTTTTTCCAGCAGGTATAATACCCTTGTATTTACCTAAAAGTTCTTCTGAAGTTCTTCTGCCGGTTTCCTGTTGCCCTTGTAACGCCCTAAGAGAATCAATTGCTTCTTTTAATGTTGACGGCATTTTGTCAGCCTCCTTAAAGATTATTTATTACAACACGAATTGCAAACAAGATTGTAACAATTATGTTATCAGAATAGCCGCTTAAATGCAATACGTATGTTCGTCCGCATTTGTACAAAAAAGACACAATGATTACATCATTCTGCTATAATAGCGAAAGTAATGTAACAAAAGGTTTAATCTCTGCTTATATAGAAGTTTTCACAGGAGGAATTGAGATAGCCACAGTTTATGTTAATGTTTCAGAACTTAAAGAAAACTTATGTACTGTGAGGTGTGAAGCATGGATTTTCAACCCAAATGGATAGCGTGGGAGGTAACACGGCGATGTAACCTGAAGTGCGTCCACTGTAGATCCTCCTCTGAGGCAACCTCAAAGGGACACCCTGATTTCTCATTTGAAGAGGGTAAGCGGATTATTGATGACATCAGAAGTTACGCAATGCCTGTTGTTGTGCTCTCAGGAGGTGAGCCGCTCTTACGAAAAGATGTTTTCAAATTGGCTTCATACGGCACTGAGGTCGGCCTTAGAATGTGCATGGCTACCAATGGAATGCTGGTAACTAAAAAGATATGTAAGCAGATGAAAGACTCCGGAATAAAAATCGTCTCCCTCAGTCTTGATGGCTCTACTGCTGAGGTGCATGATGATTTTCGCCACCAAAGTGGAGCGTTTAAGGGATTTATGCGGGCTACCAAGCATTTTAGAGAAAATGGCATAGAGTTTATCATAAATTCCTCTTTCACGCGCCGCAATCAGGAGGAAATCCCACGCATCTATGAGCTTGCTAAATCTCTTGGCGCTACCGCCTGGTATATGTTTATGATAGTGCCTACAGGCCGTGGGCAAGACATAATGGATGAGTTAATTACAAAAGAGGATTACGAAAAAATCCTTAACTGGCACTATGATATGGAAAAAACCGAGGATACGTTCCTTGTTCGTCCGACCTGTGCTCCTCATTATTATAGAATTATGCTTCAGAGAGCTAAACAAGACGGCGAGAAGATGAAACGCCGCTCACTTAAGTTTTCTACCGGAGGCTCTAAGGGCTGCATTGCAGGTCAGTTAATATGTCTGATTGACGTTGATGGTAACGTTCTTCCGTGCAGCTACTTTCACCTGCCCGCTGGAAACGTAAGAGAGCAGACATTTAAAGATATATGGGAAAACTCCTCGCTGTTTAAAGATATGAGAGATTTTAAGAGTTACGGCGGCAGGTGCGGAAACTGTGAGTATCTAAACGTCTGTGGCGGCTGCCGCGCCAGAGCGTACTCGATGTGTGGAAATTACATGGAGGAGGAGCCGTTTTGCAGCCATATACCGGTTAAACCGGTTAAAACCGATGATGGAGGAAGGTAAGGTATGAACGATACATTTTTGAGAGCTTGCAAAGGAGAAAGAACCGATTACACACCGGTGTGGATTATGAGACAGGCGGGGCGCTACCTGCCTGAGTACCGAAAAGTGCGCGCTGATATGGACTTTCTCACTCTATGTAAGACTCCTGAAAAGGCGGCTGAGGTTACCATTCAGCCTGTCAATATACTTTCTGTGGATGCAGCTATACTGTTTTCCGATATTTTAATTCCTGCCGAAAAAATGGGACTTAAACTCAGATTTCTTGAAAACAAGGGGCCTAAGTTTGGCAATCCGGTTAGGACAATAAATGACGTTAAAAAGCTGCGGGTTATTGTGCCTGATGAGGATGTGCCGTATGTGCTGGAGACGATAAAAATTCTGCGCAGAGAGCTTAAAGTGCCGCTGATAGGGTTTGCAGGCGCCCCATATACACTTGCCACATATATGATAGAGGGTGGCAGTTCTAAAAACTTTCTTACGACAAAGAAATTAATGTACGCCGAGCCAAAAATATATATGTCTCTAATGGAAAAAGTTACAGAGACAACAATCGCCTACTTGTCGGCTCAGGTACGTGCCGGAGTGCAGGCAGTGCAGCTCTTTGACTCATGGGCAGGGGCGCTTTCTCCCACAGATTATAAAACCTACGCATTTCCATCTGCAGAGCGTGTAGTCAAGGCTTTAAAACAAACCGGTGTTCCGGTAATCTACTTTGTAAACGATTGTGCCGGAATTGTAGATTTGGCAAGCGGCGCAGGCTCAGACGTCATGGGCGTGTGCTGGCGAATTGACTTAAAGAAAGCCATAAGCGCTATAAAAGGGCGGACTTCAATTCAGGGAAACATGGACCCGTGTCTGCTTTATTCACCAAAGAGTTTAATTGTGAAAGAAGCCGCTAAAATTCTTAAAAAAGGCACAGCGGCAAGAGGTCATATTTTTAATCTTGGACACGGGATTTTACCGGATACTCCAGTGGATAACGTTAAGTTTCTAGTGGATACGGTTCACGCATGGAAACAATAGGCGTATTACTTATTAATATGGGAGGCCCTGAAAATCTTGAGGCTGTTAGACCCTTTTTGTATAATCTGTTTTCAGATAGGTTTATAATTAAGCTTGGCCCCGCATTTATGCAAAAACCAATCGCCGCAATGATAGCAACACTCAGGTGCGGTAAGACAATGGCGATGTACTCTAAAATCGGAGGAGGCTCTCCAATAGGTAAAATCACAGCCTTGCAGGCGGAAAAACTTGAAGCGGCCCTTGCTAGTTCAAGCGATGACAAGAACGCTTACAAAGTCTTTGTTGTGATGCGTTACACGCCGCCATTTATAGGAGAGACGCTGCAAAAGGCTGTCAAATCCGGCATTAAACGCTTTATAGCGTTAACCCTCTATCCGCACGAGTGCCTTGCTACAACCGGCTCTGCGTTTGAGGTGCTGAGAACTGAGGTTGAGCGTCTTGGCGTAAGTTGCAAATTCATCAACTCCTACGCCGATAATGAGCTATATATTAAAGCTTTGGTTGAAAATATTAATGGAAAACTGTTGGAATTTCAGGGTAACTGTCGTGATATTTTGTTTAGCGCACACGGGCTTCCGCAGTATTTTGTAGATGAGGGCGACCCATACGTTAATGAGCTTACAAAGACCATCGAGAAAATAAAAGAACAGATAACGGGTTACAATTACCACCTCTCATATCAAAGTAGAAGCGGCCCTGTAAAATGGATAGAACCTGCTACTGAGGATAAAATCAGAGTGTTAGCCGACGAGGGAGTTAAAAACCTGTTAATAGTGCCCATAAGTTTTGTATCTGACCACATAGAGACGCTTTATGAGATAGACATACTGTATAAAGATTTAGCCAAAGAGCATGGTATAACTATGCTGAGACCTAAGGCTTTAAATGATGGTAATGTATTTATACAAGCATTGGCTGCATTAGTGTTGAGTAATACTCATTTCTAAACATTTACTTGGGAGGCTTGTCATGAATATTTTGAAAAAGAAACAATATTTTTTTTCACTTAGCGGTGTTTCCTTTATAATAATATTGTCTGCGCTTGTTTGTTTTAGCGATAGCGCATACGGAAGCGGCAGTAGTGCAATAACGCTTGGCGGAAGCTCTGATGATGCGGCATACACTATAGCAAAAACATCAGACGGCGGTTTTATAGTCGGAGGATACACTGTGTCCTTTGGTCAGGGCAAAAGAGATATCTTGTTAGTTAAGATGAATAAATTGAACGAGATAGATTGGCAATACACTTACGGCGGCACCGACGTAGATAATGTCCAGTCAATAAAGCAAACAACAGACGGCGGTTACATTGTCGCAGGATATACTAAATCTTTTGGCGTTGTTAACTTTGATATGTGGGTATTGAAGTTAAATTCAATGGGCAATATTACGTGGCAATATACTTATGGCGGCACTGACTATGAATATGCAAAATCGGTAGAGCAGACCACTGACGGCGGTTATATTGTGCTTGGTTATACCGGTTCCTTCGGTGCAGGATTACACGATATTTGGGTGCTTAAACTTAATCAGGATGGCACTATAAAATGGCAAAAAACGTACGGCACCACAGATTTGGAAAATTCCTACGCTATACGACAGACGTCAGACGGAGGATACATTATTAGCGGAAATAAAGTCAGTCCCAGTGATAACACATCAGATATTTTATTTATCAAGCTTGATTCCGATGGCAGCGTGAAATGGCCAAAAACTTATGGTAATAGCGGTTTGTCCTTCTCATTTTCAGCGCAGGAGACTACCGATGGCGGCTATATTGTCTGTGGGTATTTAGATGCTTTTGGAGCCGGTGGAATAGATGTGTGGGTTTTTAAGCTAAATAAAAGCGGCGATATACAGTGGCAAAAATCATATGGTGGAACCGGAAATGACTACGCTTACTCAATTATTCAAACCTCAGATGGCGGCTACCTTGTAACCGGTAGTACCAACTCCTTTGGCTCAGGCGGGTATGATATGTGGGTTCTTAAGCTAAATAGCGATGGCTCTGTACAGTGGCAAAATGCTTATGGTGGCAAAAATGATGATTCTGCCAACTCTTATTCTGCCTATGAGACCTCAGACGGGAGATATATAGTTGCAGGTAGCACTAAATCTTATGGAGCAGGTGGCGCTGACTTCTGGATTGTTACAATAGCCTCAGACGGTGCATCCGGCTCCTTTACAACTCAAACTCATGCTACTGTTGCTGATACAAATGTAATCGGTAAAGAAGCAGCGTTAACTCAGATAAATACAAATGTACTGCCGGTACCTACTCAAGTGTTATCAGTGAAAAGCACTGTAACTGTTGGATATCAGAAATAAAGAAACAATACTTGAAAAAATATCCTAAAAAATGATACATTTCCTCTATCAAAGAAAAATGGGGGTTAACATGAGCAAAAGAGTTTTATTTTATCTTGTTATATGCGTATCGGTTTTATTTTATGTATCACCCGTTTTTTCAGTACCGCCGGCACCGTGGGAATTAGATGAGATTGATGGTAAACCCGCTCCGAATTTTGAAATGCAATCGATAAACGGCAACACAGTGTCTCTGTCCTCTATAAAAGGTAAAGTAGTGCTTCTTAATTTCTGGGCAACGTGGTGTCCGCCCTGCAAAGAGGAAATGCCATCAATGGATGCGCTTTACAAAATGTTTAAAAATGATAATTTTGTCGTCCTTGCCGCAACTTCAAACTCCTCAAGTGATGTAAAGAAATTTGCACAGAAAAATCATGTTAGTTTCCAGTTCCTTTTAGACCCCAAAAATAAAATAGCAAAATCTTTTAAAGTCTATATGCTTCCGGTTACTTTTTTAATAAGTAAAGAAGGGGTGATTGTTAAAAAATATATCGGCGCTCAAAATTGGACTGAATCTGCTATTGTTAACGACGTAAAGAAACTTCTCTAAGTATCGCATGTTAATTACAGTTATTAGCAAAACTATATTTTGTTTTTCAAGTTGACAATTAAGATTCTTGCCCTTATAATCAATTACTTGCTTTATTGCAGGGCAGGTTAAGGGATACTGGGCTCAAGGTATTATATGTGTACAGAACATCCAAATTTAAGTTAATGAAAGGGGTGATAGCGGAAAACGGTAAACGAACACAGCAGGACAGGAGAAGGTTTAAATGGTTTAGTATAATAAAAAAACTATTGTATTGGGAGGTAAAATGAAGAAGTTTTTGTTTTTAGCATTAATGTTAGTGTTAGTAGCAGGTATGGCTGTGGCAGTCTCTGCCAATGAGCCAAACTTATCTGGAGTTGCGTATATTCAAGGACACGGCGGACACATAGCGGTTCTGGATTTGGCAACAGGTAATGTAGCAAGATTTGTACACGGCAAACCCAGCGATGCTCTCATTCTGTCAAAAGATGAAAAGACAATATATGCGTTCTCTCTTGACGGTAACTCTAAGGAAATTGATATAGCAACTGGAAAACAGACCGAATGGCAGAAGCTTGGCAAGAAACATTGCGGCACAGCAATGGCTCCGGATGGTACAATATGGGTATCAGATATGGCAGACGGTAACGTTTACATCTATGATACTAAGACACATAAGTTGAAAGACAGTTTTAATGTCAGCAAATCCATATGTGGAATAACTTTTTCAAAGGATGGCAAACTTGCTTATGTATCCGATATGCCGGGCGGCTTTATTAGCATAGTTGACGTTGCAACTAAGAAAGTAACAGGCAAAATCACAGGCGCTGGAGCCTTTATTCATCGCAGCAGAGTTAACCCTGCAGGAACGGAGCTATGGCAGTCAGACGGCGCAGAGCTTAAAGACGGCAAACCAGCTGGTGTTGGCTACACGGATGCTGGCGGAATACCCGGCTCAGTTACGATTGCTGACCTGAAGACCAATAAGATAGTAGATACTTTGTTAATCGGTGGAAACCCTCATGATATTGACTTCTCACCTGATGGTAAATATGCTCTCGTTGTGACAAGACAGCTTCCTGAGCGTGAAGACAGTGCTGTTGTTGTTATTGACACCAAGACAAAGAGAGTTGTAAAACAGTACTCAGCATGTCAGAAATGCCACGGTGCACTTGGCTTAAAAATTGACGCAAAACACGAAGACGGTGGAAAGGCATTCCTGTGCGCTATTCAGGTAAACTGGAATGAAAAGAAATTACCTGCATCAGCTACAGAACCAACTAATTAAACTCCTTAAATATAAGTTCAATAAAAAAAGAAAGGCTGGGATTAACCCCGGCCTTTCTTTTTTTATTCAGAGTAACGTATAATTAAGATAGTAGTGAAGGTAAACTGTAAAGATGAAGATAACGATAAACACGATAGCCAAAAACAATCTAAGGCGGAAAGTCTTTAGAAGCATTGCTATAGCTGGAGCTGTAATGGTGGTAGCTGCCACACTGTTTTCCGTTACCACAGTGATGGATTCTGTTGAGTTAAGTCTCACAAAAAGCATTCAACGGCTTGGGGCAGATATCATGGTAGTGCCTAAGGGTTCAGAAGTAAAAGCAAAAGCCTCGCTTCTTTCTGGTGAACCGACTGAGTTCTATATGGATAATACGATAGAAGACAAGGTAAGAAAAGTTAAGGGAGTCAGGCACACAGCCGCTCAACTGTATCTTTTAACTTCAAAATATAAGTGTTGTGATGTTGGCGATATGCTTATGATAGGGTTTGATCCTAAAAACGATTTCACTATAATGCCGTGGCTTACTCAGAGTTTAAAGCGTGATATTAAAGACGATGAGGCAATAATGGGCAGGGCAATTACTGCCTTTCAGGTAGGAGCAAGTTTGACCGCTTACGGCAGGATATTCAAAGTGGTTGGAATGATAGAGCAAACCGGTATGAAATTCATTGATAACTCAATGTTTCTACCTATGGAGGGAGTGAGAAAGGCTATTGAGGAATCAAAAAGAACCGGTAATAAGGCCGTTGACATACCAGAAAATAAGATATCCACTGTGCTGGTTCAGGTAACGCCTGATTTGTCGCCCTCAAGGGTTGCCATATTCATAGAGTATGAGATACATGGAGTTACGGCGATAGTCTCTGAGGAGGTTATCTCCACAGTCAGGAAGCAGTTGTTTATGCTTCTTAAGAGTGTTCTTTCTGTAAGCATACTGTTGTGGGTCATGGCGCTTTTTCTAATAGGTCTTGTGTTTTCCATGATTGTTAACGAAAGACAGCGTGAGATAGGGCTTTTGCGGGCAATGGGAGCTAAGAAAACCGATGTGTTTAAACTTATAATGACTGAGGCCTCGATGCTGTCACTATCAGGTGGGTTAGCAGGGATAGTGTTAGGAGGAACGTTTTTATTTCTCTTTAAGGATTTTATTAAATCCTCGCTAAACATCCCGTATCTGTGGCCAGACACGTTACATTTTGCGATGCTGATTGCATTTAGTCTCATACTTTCGCTTTTAACCGGCGCCATAGCGGCATTTTATCCTGCGTTATGGTCAATGAAAATGGAGCCTTACGCTGCAATACGAAAAGGCGAGTAGAGTAGGGGGATGTATTAAAAATGATTGAACTAACAGAGCTTACAAAACAATATATAATCGGAAAAGAGAAGTTATACGCTTTGGATAATGTTAACCTGACAGTGGAAAAAGGGGATTTTGTATCCATAGTTGGGCACTCCGGATCTGGCAAGACAACGCTTCTAAGCATTGTCGGCGCTCTGACAAAACCGGATATTGGCACAGTTAAAATCAATGGCACTAATCTGTGGGCAATATCTGATAACGAGCTTTCAGAGCTAAGAAATAAACTTATGAATTTTATATTTCAGTTTGCAAGCCTGATTCCGACACTGACTGTGCTTGAAAACGTTATATTGCCTACAGCCTTTGCTAAAGAAAAAATCGATAAAAGTGATTATGCTATGTCATTGCTTAAGATGGTGAAAATAGAGGATAAGGCAAATCTGTATCCATCACAGCTAAGCGGCGGACAGCAAAGAAGAGTTGCCATTGCGCGAGCCTTTATCAATGAACCTGAAATCATGCTTGCAGATGAGCCAACAGGAGACCTTGATGAGGAGACTGAGGCCGAGATTATGGCGCTATTCAGGAGAATGAACGAGGACAAGGGAATTACCTTTTTGCTTGTAACCCATAGCTCAGAGATTGCAAAGCAGTGTAAAAAAATATACAGAATGACCCACGGTGTGTTGAAACCTTTCTAACGAAAGGAGAATACACCATTGTGTCTATTGTTGATCATTAAGCAAAGGTTCAAAATAATTACTTACCTGTTTATGAATAGACTTAAATATTGTTTTAAAAAACAATCTGGTAGCTCTTGCATTTGGCATGTCCGAAACAGCATCTATAATCATCAACTCATCAACAAGATCATCCTTGCAAAGTCTTTTTGAGCCCTCAAGCATACTAATGGAAGGACAAAGACTTGTCCATGCAATTAAGAGTGTAATATATAAGGAATCAACAGCCTCTTCAGATGCTATTTTGCTTTTTAAGTAAACATGTTGCAAAAAACTTGGTTCCTTGAAAATATTTCTTTTCTCGTCCGTCCTGGATTTCTTTAGAAACGTAGCAACGCTTGTATAACTGTCACCCTCATCTTTTATTACTAACTGGTGAAAGCTGCACAACATACAATCTTTTAACTTTTTAGCCATTGTACCTCTTGGCTTGCCACCGCAAAGAGTGCCCGCTATTGCCCAGCATGATCTGCCAGCATTTTTCCCTCCATTAAATCCATCCAGTCGGCTTTCTAGCGGGACAGGGCATATGCCCAATTCCTTTATCTTTTCACCTCCAACCTCTCTTTGGCACTTGTTGTATTCCCAGCAATTTAACTTAGCATTACTCATAAACTCACCTCATTTTTTTCATATTTTAAAGACACTTATGTGCTTAACGGCACAATTGGGCAGGTATTTACTCTGTGAATTTAGCTGATTCACCATGAACCCGGGAGGGCCGACGGCAGGGTAAATTACCCTGCCAATCGGATTGAAGATTATTTAACAATATAGTTTAGAACCCAAACATGATACGTGTTGTAAAGCCGGAATCGTTGAGTTTTGATGTATTAGGTGAACTTGCAGTATCTTTAAACTCATGATAGCGGTACTCTCCGATAAGTTTGACATTTGAGGCTATGGCATACTGAAGCCCTGCTACAATGTCGTACTCCTCGGGTTTTGTTTTTGTCACACCCATAACACTGTTCACTATAGAGGATGTATCATCGTAGAGTCTGCCTTTAATCCAATCATAGCGGCCATAGCCAACCATTTTTCCGGTGATCTGAGCATTCAGTTGATGAAATCCACCTTGCCATGTAAAACTCTTATCAAACCCTGTTGGATTGTTTTCGTTGACATACATGTATTGATTTTCAAGCCAGAATGGAAATCCGTATGGCACACCGCTTAACGTTAAGTCTGGACCTATCCTGAGGTGACTATTGCTGGAGGATTTCCCAGACATGATTCCTCCGTTGGCAACTGAAGCGCCGCTGCGGATATCATCCCCATAGATGTCATTTGCATAGAATGCAAATACTCCTAGCGATTGACCATACCAACGCATAACATAGCGTCCATAGAGGCCTTTATTGGCGTTGTTGTCGGCGGTGGCGTTGCTGGCATTTGTTACGCCAAGGTGGTACTCAAACCAAAACGTTTCTTTACTCTTAACGTCTGTAACGGGTTTACCCGGCACAACCATTCCATAAACCTCTGCAAGCACCTGCGGTTCACTCACTCTGAACAGTGAGTCGTCCTGTTCTTTGGTTAACATGCTGTCTATTTTCGTATGGCTTAGAAGGTCAAGCGAACGTCTTTCATAGATAGGATATTGGTTTACCGATAGTCGTACCTTGCCGGGAGAATAGGGCAAGGGGGGATGGGTTATGCCAAAGAGCAGATTGACGCTGTCACGCGGTGCGGCGTCTCCCAGCAGGTTATTCCAAAAAAGCTTTGCTACTTCAAATGCTGGGGAATCTGTGGGGAACTTTATATTACTCCCTCTTGAAGTATCATTTGCCTCGGCAGGTCCTGTAGGAGTGAACTCCCATGCTTTTGTATCGTACATTGGGAACTCCGCAAATACTGACAGATGCGGGCCGATAGGTGTGGTGAGGAAGATGCTGGCATCCTCCAGTGCAAAGCTTGACCCTGTCTGTGTGTTTGATGAGCCGTCAGCACCAGAGCGCTTCTCGGTGCGGTAATCGTAACCAACTCCTGTGATAATGGAAAGCGGCAATGTTGTTGGTATTGCAAACATGCCCCCTGACTCAATATCTTTTGATATCGGATCAATGTCGTTTCCCAATAGAGCTCTATACCCGCTCAGTTTAAATGTGGCCCCTACACCGTTTAATGCCCCCCACATGGTATGACACACGGTACAATCAAAACCATACCGCCGCGTGTACGATGGCACTGCCCATGAGGCCCTCGGTGCTATCAGTACCAACAACGTTGAAGCTAAAATAACTGCGATAACTGTGGTCTGTACCAACTTCCTTGACATTGTGACTCCTCCTTTATGAGATAGTTTCTAACAAGTATTCCACGTTATCTGTGAAATGTAACTGTAAGACTATAAATCAAGTATCGTGCCAATAATGGAGAGAAAATAATTTTCGTGGATAAACAAGCAGTTATATCATAGAAGGTTTTTCAGGGATGTTAGATGGTAGTTAAAAGTGTGGAATTAAACTGTGGAATCATTATTGTAGAAAGGTTCTACAGTTCTACAGTGGTTTAATCGTCTTTTTTAATACCGTATAGGCTTATTTTGTTATATAGCGTTTTACGGTCAATACCCAAAAGGCGGGCAGTTTTGGATTTATTCCATTTTGAATTTTTCAGAGCGATTCTGATTATTTGTGGCTCGTGTTCCTGTTTGATGTTAGCAGACACTACGTCTCTGAATTCTTCGGGGAGATCGTCTATAGTTATAGTTCGTTGATTGGATAAAACAAAGGCGTGTTCGATGGCATGTTGCATTTCCCTGATATTTCCAGGCCACGGGTAGTGCATGAAGGCTTTCATTACGTCTGTGGATACAGAATGTATTTCTTTTTTAAAATCCCTGTTGAATTTTTCAAGAAAATGCTCAACTAAAAGAGGTATGTCTTCTTTCCTGTCCTTAAGGGGTGGGAGGTTTATCTCCACAACCCGTAAACGGTAATAGAGGTCCTGTCTAAACTGTCCTCGTTTAATTTTATCTTTAAGGCACTGATTGGTTGCTGCAATGACCCTTACGTCAACCTTAATGGTAGTAGAGCTTCCGACCTTTTCAAATTCCATCTCCTGCAGCACTCTCATGAGTTTTAGCTGGGTGGCTGTAGTAATGTCCCCTATTTCATCAAGAAAGATAGTCCCGCTGTCAGCTTTCTGAAATCTGCCGGTACTGTCACTGATTGCATCAGTAAAAGCGCCTTTGACGTGGCCAAAGAGTTCACTCTCCAAAAGGTGTTCCGAGATAGCGGAACAGTTAACCTTCACAAGCGGTTTATTACTACGCTGCCCTCTGAAATGAATAGCCTCCGCTATCAATTCCTTGCCAGTTCCGTTTTCTCCTGTGATAAGCACTGTTGTTTTAAGGTTAGAGAGGGTTTCTATCAATGAATATATCTGCTGCATCTTTTCGCTTTGTCCTATGATGTTGTGGTATTTCCGTGGATTGCCGATTTTCATTTCCAGTTCAGCAAGAGTAGTTTCGTCATGAACAATCATGACTCCCCCACAAAACCTCTCATGCTCGTCACACATAGGATATGTGGTAATATTTACCACCTGTCCTGATTTGAGTTTATGTTTACACTCAAGTCGATAAATGTCATGAGATTTTTTTGTCTCAATTGTCTCCCTGAGAGTAAAAAGGCATCTTTTACTGCATTGGCTTTCAGGTAAGTACAAGTCATCGGTGGTATCAGTAAACCCGCATATCTTAGCCGCAGCGCCGTTAAACCGGACGAGGTGCAACTCTTTATCAACAGTTATAATCCCGAATTTTGCACTTCTGAATATAGCCTCAAGGTGCATACGATATCTTTCTTTCTCGTCAACGAGAGACTTATAGGATAGTGCTGTGTTAACAACATGCAGTAGGGCATCTTTTTTAACCGGTTTGGTGATGTAATCAAAAGCGCCAAGGCGCACGGCCTCAGAGGCTGTTTCTATTTGTGGATAGCCTGTTATCATAACTACCAAAGAGGCTGGGTTTTTCGTTTTGATTTCCCTTAAGATATCTATTCCTGAACGGTCGCCAAGTATTATATCGACAATTACCAAATCGAAATCATTGATAGCAAACATACTCATGGCTTCACTGTAATCTCCGGCAGTGAACACATCATATCCAGCCTCTGTGAGGAAATCCTTAAAAGTATTCCTTATCCAGTACTCGTCATCAACTACTATAATATTTGCCATAATGCTTATTGATTTAACTCCTGTAAATTTTTTTCAGTCAGCAAATGATACAGTTAAAAGGACTGGATTCCCGCTCGTAGGCGGGAATGACAAAAGGGGGCAATTTCTTTTTTTGTCATTCCTTTTCTTTTTCTGTCATTCCTGCGGAGGCAGGAATCCATTTTTTTGTTTGCGGAGCTAACTGCATAGGCAATTTTACCATTATCCCTCTTATGTAGCAACAGGCAGCTCTATTGTAATAGAGGTATGGTGTCCCTCTACGCTTTCAACATACAGTTTACCATTATGGTCAGCTATAATTCCGTGGCTGATACTTAGTCCCAATCCTGTTCCTTTACCTGCGGGTTTAGTGGAAAAAAATGGTTCTTTCACCTTTTCTAAAATGTTAGGGGATATGCCGGTTCCGTAGTCGGTGAATCTCAGGCGCAGAAATGGAATTCTATCAGTTTGTAATTTTTCACCTGTTATTTTAAAGATTTTGTTTTCATGGCAGCCATTATATTTTTCGTTTAGAGCGTAACGACTGTTACTGATTATATTTATGAAAACTTGTTGGAGTTGTTGTTTATTTGCACATATATTGGGCAGGTTATCCGGCATGTCAACGATAAGAGCAATGCCGTTTTTTCTCATTTGTGCCTCAGCCATTGACAGTGTATCATTAAGAGGCGTATAAATGCCGGTTACTATTTTTTCAGATTTATTCTCACGGGCAAAAGAAAGAAGGCTTCTTACAATGTTAGCGATACGCTCTGCCTCGTGCATTATTCCTACGGAATATTCTTGAATTTTCACATTACCTGTAGTTTTGTCAGCAATAAGCTGAGCACAATTAATAATACTGTTTATTGGATTGTTTATTTCGTGTGCAATGCCCGCTGTTATTTCACCCAGAGATGCAAGATGTCTGGATGTTATAGCATTTTTTTGCAGTGTCATTTTCTCTGTAACGTCAGAAGACAGTTCCAGTACATTAACCGTTTTCCCTTCTTGGTTTTTTATGGGCACTGCCCGCATATCCCATATTTTCCCATGCTGGTCAGTTTTCTGACTGTGCTGAATCTTACCGGTAGCAAAACAAGTTAATGAATGACAGTTATGGCAGGGAGACATACGTTCTAAAAATGTCTGATAACAATACTGTTGAGTCATATCGGTAATACTCAGTCTGTCACCTATTGATTCAATAGCTGTTGGATTAGCCCACACAATTTTAAGGTCAGGAGACAGAAGTAGAATTTTATCCGGTATCGCTTTTAAAAGAGCAGTGTGGAGTGTTGTGAGAGAGTTTTTAGCCTCCCAGTTAAAAATGTTTAATATATCTGTTACGGCTATGGTAATTATTACTGCAACACCGGCTCTAAAAACAGAGACAGGAATACCGACTGCGGTTAAAAAAGAGGATTCGTTAAGCCAGTGTGCGGGGAAAAAGTCTCCTTTAGGAACAACCAAACCACCCAGTGTAGAATACAGGAAAAAAGCGGCGCCTAACAAGAAAAAAGAAATTTGGACATTGCTTTTGATCAACATATCCTTTTCGTAACTGTAATATGAAAAAAAACCATATGCGGTTAATATAGTGGACCCCATTGTCAAGACCACTTTTTAGTGGACTTAAGGTATAGCCCTCTAAGAGGGTATTTAGTCTGTTAGTATAAGGGTAAGGGATAGGGTAATGCATCCTTACGCCGCCATCGCAAAATCAGAGCTTTTATAAACCTCGGCAGGTGTTTTGCCTCTAAGCGTAGAATGCGGACGCTCATTGTTATAAAAATCAAAATAGCTCCTTAGCGCTTTAATCAACTCATCAACAGTTTCATAATCTTTTATATAAACCTCCTCATACTTGACACTGCGCCACAGCCGCTCAATCATGATATTATCCATAGCCCGTCCTCTGCCATCCATACTTATCCGAATCCCATTGCTCTGAAGCACATTGATAAACGCTGCCCCTGTATACTGGCTGCCTTGATCTGTGTTGAATATCTCAGGACTGCCATAGAGCCTAAGGGCTCGCTCAAGGCTACTTACGCAAAAACCATCATCCATTGTCACTGACACCTCCCATGACAGCACATAGCGGCTATACCAGTCCATTACTGCTGTCAGATACACAAAGCCATGTCTCATTCGAATATACGTTATATCACTGCACCAGACTTGGTTGATGATAGTAATATCTAATAATCGCAGTAGATAAGGGTAAACTTTATGTTGCTTATTCCGTACTGTCGTTCTTTTTCTGGGTGCTATAGATACAAGACCCATCAACATCATCAAACGCTTTACTCGCTTGCGATTTACTTTATATCCTGCTCGGAAAAGAATGTAAACCATTGTGCGGCTTCCATACCATGGATGCATTGTGTACTGCTCATCTATTGCCCTCATCACCTTCAAATTCTCCTCGCTCTCCGGTACTGCCTGACGATAATAACTGGAGCGTGGAAGGCTTAGCAGGTTACACTGCTGACGAATACTCAATTCCTTATTTGCTGGCTCTATCATCGCTCGTTTCTCACTTACCGTTGCGCAAGTAACAGGCTCTTTTTTTTTAGCCAGTCCACTTCTACTTGCAACTTCCCTATTTGACTATATAACCGCTCTCGCTCTGATTCATATGCCGCCTGAGAATTTTCTTGCACTCCATTAAATAACGTTGACGCCCCTTCTACTAAATGCTTTTTCCATTCATTCACCTGGTTCACATGAATATCAAATTCCTGCGCTATCTCATTGGCTGTCCTCTGACCTTTGAGCGCTTCTATTGCTACTTTTGCTTTGTACTCTTTGCCAAACTTCCGTCTGTTTTTCATTTTATCCTCCCATTCATTACAACCAGCTCTATCTTAACTGATTGTCTCATATTTGGGATCCACTATATAAAATAGAACCTGGAAATCCCAATGTATATCTTGCAGCAATACTACCTGCATTCACTGAATCATGAATTGATATGAAAAATAAAAAAACACTAGTTCCAGCACCCAAAATCATCCACCATTTAAGATATATTATCAATCTTTTCCAATTGATAATATCCTCCTTGCCAGTAACTCTGATAGTTCTTCTGCCAAACTCAAATAAAAACGCATAGGATGTAGTGAGACAAAGCCACTGCAATAAATCAACGCCCACGTTTCTGCCTTTTATTATTGCCCACATATTCAACCACTCGTTCATTCCGTGCAATAATCCAAATCCCGCCAAAAGCCAAAGAACACCTGCCAGCTTAAACGTGCTTCCTTCTTTTGGCTGCCTCAGGACCACAATCCCCATTATTACGTAGGATGATCCATAGATGAAATATATAATGTCTAAGTTGTTTTGAAACATAGCTCAAAAATTCCGGTAGTAATTATTTCGTATCCAGTATAACACTTCAGAGTTTAAAGATGAAAATAGTTGGTTGTTTTATATATAATACTGCTACGCTTTTGCGGGAGGCATAAGTAGTTTTGTAAAGAAATGGGGAGTCCTATATGAAGACAATGAGAAAAATACTTATGATTTATCTGATGGTGGGTTTTGCTGCGGCACTAGTGTTTCCATTTTATGCCAATTTTTTTGTAGTATGGAAAGAGGGAATGCTTAAGTATTTTATACTTGGCTGCTTTGGCGCCGGCGCCTCCGTTGGATTTGGTAACTATTTTATATTTAAGAAACTTCAGAAAGACTTTATCGCAACATTTTCCCAAAAAACTAAGGAAAATCTCGGTGAGGATTTGAATGCCGCAAGCGGCAGCAAAGACCTGCTTAAAAGCGTAATTCTTAATTTTGACAGAATGCTTACAACTGTAGTTAATAATGTAAAAACCATAGATTCCGTAGCTACATCACTTCTGGAAAAAGTCAGGTCTATAACAGTATCTGCCGAAGACATTGCACATAAGAGCGAGGAGGTGTCAAGTCATCTTAACGGCCTAAACTCTCAGATTGAAACCCTCGTTGACGGCTCAGACAAACTCCACAATCAAACCGCAGAGCTTTCAACTGAAGCTACACGCGGAGGAAAGCTGGCTCAATTGGCAATGGAATCATCCTCTTTAGCCGAATCGGAGCTTTCCTCTATGATTAAATTAATAGAAGACTCAAGGTCTATCATAGAGTCTTTACATACTAAGGTGACATCTATAAATAATTTTACAAGTAAAATAGATAAGATAGCCAACGATACAAACCTGCTTGCTCTGAATGCCTCTATAGAGGCAGCTAAGGCAGGCACGGCAGGCGGGGGATTTGCCGTAGTTGCCGACAGAGTAAGGATTCTTGCCGAGGAATCATCACAATCCGGGAAAGATATTAGTAAGACTGTGGCAACTGTTGTTATGGATATGCAAAACGCTCAGGAACAGTTCGGTAAAAACATCAAAAAAATAATTGAGGGCACTGAGCTTGTTAAAAATGTTTTAATTCGTATGAAAGAGATAAATGCAACCGTAGAGCACTTTCATGGCGGAATATCCATTATAAACGAGCTAATAGAAAAGCAAAACGACTCAGTGAAAAGTGTTTCAAAATTCGTCAGCGAAATCAAAGATTTATCTAAAGAAAGCGCATCAGAGGCTTTAGCAGTATCAGAGTCAGTAACAGGAATCCTCTGCGCTGTTGACAGTTTGTTGAGTGAGTCCAAAGGACTTTGTAAATAGAATAACCTTTCATATGGGTAAGAGCTCTTTATATGCCTTTATATAACTCTCGGCAACCTTAGACCATGTGTAGTTTTCATATACTTTTTTATAGCCCGCTTTAGAAAGTTCAGCCCTGAGTTCATCGTTATCGATGAGTTTTTGTATTGAGTCAGCCAATTGAAGAGCATCATTTTCTTTAAAGACAAGACCACTGTTTCCTATAACTCTTGGAATTTCACCCGATGATGAGCCTATCACCGGCGTCTTTGATGCCATAGACTCTATCAGTACGCGTCCAAACTGCTCTTTCCATCTGTCAGTTGTCAGTGATGGCAAGACAAAAACGTCAAGGGAATTATAAAATGCCGGCATTTCGTTTTGGCTTATGGCATCAAGGAAATGAACTAAATCGTTAATGCCTGACTCTGATATTAAGTTCTGTAGGGTATTCTTATGATCTCCGCCGCCGACTATAAAAAATACACAGTTTTTACCCCTGTCTTTT
This sequence comes from Nitrospirales bacterium LBB_01, assembly GCA_004376055.2. Lineage (GTDB taxonomy): Bacteria > Nitrospirota > Thermodesulfovibrionia > Thermodesulfovibrionales > Magnetobacteriaceae > Magnetomonas > Magnetomonas plexicatena. The sequence goes on along the minus strand of CP049016.1, from coordinate 1,720,496 downwards.
AGAATTGATAGTGCCCTGATAACTGTCTCAATCCCCTTTTCCGGTGTAATACGTCCTGCGTATCCTATTTTAAAAGCATCTTTTGCTTTACGAATTAGATATGGCATCTTAACTTCAGCATTTTTCTCGTATAGAGTTGCATCAAAACCAAGTGGAATCGTATAAATTGCCTTTCTAAAACCCCTATGTTGCCATATAGCAACACTTTCAGCCGGAACGACCGCTATGGCATCTGCATTTTTTAAATTACTACACTGGAAGTACGAATAGAGGAATTTTTGTCGGAAATCTATGTTTTCAGCTGAATACAAAATGATTCTTGGTCGTGGCTTTAAGAGTTTTGAAATCACTATCAACTCATAGGCAGCAAACGAAAATGGCTCCTCCATGATGTGGATGATGTGAGGTTTGAAGTCCGCAATTTCTCTGTAAATTTTCAGAACATTGGGATAAAAAAACGCTCTAATATGGTTTGTAAAAATGGTTGGAGACGATAGTATTTCGTAATTGTCATATTGTTGTTTTTCAAAAACAGTTTTTCTGCTTCCTTCATTCCACCATTTAGGGACAATTGCCTTTATTGTAACATCTTTTGAAACAAGCTCTGCTATAAGCCTTCTATTGAGGCTTTCTGTGGCTGCGTGCCAGGAAATCAAAACTCTCATATTATCCATCAAATTAATATTATTGCCTATGCAGTTAGCTCCGTTAACAAAAAAGGACTGGATTCCTGCCTTCGCAGGAATGACAAAAAAAAGAAAGCCCCCTCTTGTCATTCCCGCCTACGAGCGGGAATCCAGTCCTTTTTTCCAATTTAAAATACATTGAAATCTACCCCCTTATTTAATACTTTAACGTATTGTCCAAAATTGAATAAAATGATGTTATTACAGCTGCATCGGAGGCTATGTCAAAGACTGGACGACCGGACAGATCAATAGCTGAGATTTTGTCATCCTCAGGCAAGAACCCACAAACGGAGAGTCCTCTTGAATCCGCCTCTTTTTTCAGCTCACCGCCGTCAGTTCCTCTGACCCGGTTTATTATTACATGTCTTTCCGATATTTTTAGCCCCAACTCATCCATAAGCGCCCCGATTCGTTTTGCCGTTTCAAGTGCCTTAACGGTTGCATCGGTTACGGTAAACATTATATCAACGTTGTTTTCGGTTCTGCGGCTTAGGTGTTCCATACCGGCCTCAGCGTCAATAACAACAAAGGCGTAGTCCTGCGATAATTTATCGGTGTATTTCCTTATAACGTTGTTTGCGGCACAGTAGCAGCCTGGTCCCTCGGGGCGTCCCATGACAAGAAGGTCAAACCCCTTTGCCTCCACTATGGACTGCTGCACTTCATAGTCAAAGAGTTCCCCTGTGCTCATACCGCCAGGCCTCTGAGCGCCCGAACGAACACTTTGAAGCGACGACTCCCTTATGCCGCCAATTGTTGTATGAACTTGAACTCCCAGCGCCAGATTCAAACAATAATTACTGTCGGCATCAACGGCAAGAATTGGCCTGCCGGTTTTCTCCATCAAATACCGCACCGTAAGCCCGGCAAGTGTTGTCTTTCCAGTGCCTCCCTTGCCTGAAAACGCTATCGTATATGCCATGTAAGTTACTCTCTCCTGTTAACAAAACTTATAACTGCATGGGTTGCCAACCCCTATTTTTTCCTAATTCCTTCAACCAACGTAACAGCGTATTTATTATGTTCAAAGGGGTGAACGTCCGGAAATTTGCTGTACAGCCAGCCTGTGAAAATTTCTTTGCCTCCCTCTGTTATTGTTACGTTTACAGCTGGGTTGTTCGGTTCATTTGACATTGAGGTTATCGTGATGGTATCCATTCTGAAATCAGGAAGAAACTGTCCCACCTTTATAACAATATCGGTGCCATTAATCTTATAGTCTGTGTTGAGTTTAATTTCAGGAGTTTCTTTTTTAGCGGTTTTTTTGTCGGTTATCAATAACTTTACCGACTCCCACGTATTTTTAACATCGTCAGGCACAAGGATTTCCACCTTGTGTTTTCCACTGTCTTTATCGCCATTGTCTTTCTGAGATTTCATGTCAATTTTCCCGTGGGATTTCTCTTGAGCTTGTGTCTCTGCAGTATGCGGCGCTTGGCTGACAAGGTACTGCGCTGGATTTTTGGGCACTTCTGACACTGGTTCATTATGTTTCGAACAGGCTGAAACAAACGAAAACAAAATCAATAAAACATATATTACTGCTTTTGACACAATGGTCTCCTCTTAGTAGTTACGTTTTTTTGATAAACTTAAGCAGCTCCATTGCAGCCTCCTTCGGCCCCTCCTGAGCATATCCTTTAATGGCAAGTCTAGTTCTTATCTGTCCGACTTTCACTCCGGTTGCAAACATCTTATTAAAATAGAACGCCGCCATTTCCTCGTGTGTATCCCGTCTTTGTGGAGCTCCAAAGGGATTAGCAAAATATGTGTTAACTATTCCAGTTTCATCTGTAGTCCCTTTAGCTACTCTTGCGCCGCTTCTGAATACATCCAGCGCTGCACTGGCATTAGTGAATAGTTCTATAACATTTCCATCAACCTCCGCAAAGTTATTAGCATACAGCACGATATTTATGCCAAACCCCTTTGTGATGTAATTGTAGGTTGTAACAGGAATAATGAGGCGCGCATTTATCTTATCGGGATTCATAAAAATGCTTCTGTCTATCTCCTCATAGGCGTATCCCGGATGGAGGTCATCAAGACGGACAAAGGCGCCGATTTCAGTGCCGTATCCTACCAGAGCGCCATCATCGTTAAGAGCAAGAGATCCCATATCATCAAAAACAATGGTAATATCTCTGATGTAATCCTCAGCAAGTGTGCGAAGGGCTTCAAGGGTTTCCGATTTTCCGGCGCCGCTATCGCCAACTATTACAATGCCTGCGCTTGAACCGTCTTTAAGTGTCAAGTGCACCATAGCACCGTGAACCGGCAACCGGTTACGCTTAAGCATTGTCATGTTGTGGAGAGTCAGCGGAAGCTTCTTAAAATATCCAAAGTAATCAATGTCTTCTGAGTGCTGCACAAGTCCCACAAACATCTCATTCTGTTTGTCTTCGTAGAAGGCAGTGCTTGCAGAGATGTCAACGGTTTTTAATCCATAAAAAAGTATCATATCGGGGCGTTTGTCCTCTATATCCTCGTAGTCGGACAGTTCAAACAGATTACAGAGCGACAGTGCCTGAGATATAAAATCCTGGTGAAAGTATATGAAAGCAGTAAGTGGGCCGACCTTTGCCGGATAGCAAAACCACTGCTCATTGACAAGCAGTATCATGTCCTCGGTCAGTTTTTTTATTTCCTCAAAACTGCCCTTTCTTGTGTTTGCCTTAGGGTAAAGAATAAGCGGCGATTCCATTATAGTTAAGCGGATAAATGGTATCTCTCTGACACGAGAGTAGAGTTCAGGACAGTCCCACTGAATCCTCTCAAGCAGCATCCCCATGTTGGCCCCTGCCGGAAGCTGTCTGTACGAACGAGGGTTTTTGCCTATCAGATTCTCTCTGACATGTCTGTACGTCTCAAGCACAAGGTCTTTTAGCTCCGTGTTAGTCTTTATAAACTGTGAGTGGTGAATGCTTGATGTAGTATATCTGGAGCGTTTTGGGGCCTCCATGTATAGGAATCGCTCAAGGCGTCTCCAGTAATTATAGAGTTCTTCTATAAACTCAAGAATACTGTTTTTCTCAGTCAGCACCTTGTTGTAAACATTGCTGAGGTTAGCTATTTCAGAGGCAGTGTGTGAGACAAGGAGTCTGAAAAGACCAGCTATGAACCCGGACATGTTAGCCTGTTTTTTGGGCGGGATGTTTGACTTTATACGACCATAGATAGTGGTTTCTTTTAAGGATAGACGCTCAATAAAGTGCGTTAGAATTTCCATAAAAATATCACTTCGCAAAAGTGAAGCCGGCGAGTCGCAGTAATTACCGGAAATATCAAAAATTATCTTTCCCCGCGTTATGACATACGGTTTTCTCTTACCTGGCATCTGTCACCTCAATTAAACATGAAATCGTACTAGTGTCTAACATAATCTAAGACATTGTATCAGATTTACGGAGAAAAACACAAAAAATTACGGCTGAGCAGTTTACCCCACAGGGCGCACTTTTACAGGCGTAAGCGGCGGTGAGTCCTCGTTTGTCTCAAACGTAAGAGCATTAACCATCGCTCGTGAAAAATGAATCGGAGCAAAGACCATTCCCTGAGGTATCTCATCTGTTATGCGCACCTTTACCACAGTCTGCCCGTTTCTGGACTCCACATGTACTAGTGCATCGTCTTTGAGATGGTAGCGGATTGCATCCACTTGATTAACCTGAATAAAGGCGTCTGAAACAACGTGGCTAAGGCTCTTTGACATCGAAGAGAGTGCCCCTGAGTGCTGCATAAGATTGCCGGTTACCATGTAAAGCGGGTAATCATTATCAGTCTCAACTACAAATTTAAACGGCACACTCACAAATCTCCACTTTTGAGTTTCAGTCTCAATTTTGATTGCAGATATTTCGTCCTGATAGGAGTACAAACTATCGGCGCCCACATTTTTGTGCGTAAATCTGGCTAAATTTCTCAGTATCTGCCAATCAGGCATAGACTCACTGGCTTGCGGGACAACTTTTCTGACCCTCTGGTCAAGCCCCATAAAGTTTGTAAATGTCCCCTCTTTTTCTGACCAACTGGAGGCCGGAAGCACAACATCAGCCATAAGCGCCGTCTCTGACAGCCTTATATCCTGCACTATAAGAAAGTCAAGACTTGAAAGTGCCTCTTTTATCCTGTTTGTGTCCGGATAGGTGACAATAGGGTCTTCTCCCATCAGGTAGAGAAACTTTATAGCTCCCTTTTCATAGAGCATCTTAAATAAATCTTTGCCGGGTTTCCCTGTTATTTTCTTAAACCCTGGAAGGTAGTATGGAGATACGCCCATTTTCAACATGCCAAGTGTGTTTGCTAAAAGCGGTGGGATTTGAAGCGATGATGGACCATCGCCAAGAAACATAACCAAATTAGCCGCAGAAATTGCCGTGTTTACACTCTTTGAATTTTCTCCAACACCAACTGTCAACGCAATCAGCCGGCTTTCCGCCCCAAGGTAGTCGTCGCATATTTTTAGGAAATCATCCTTTTCTATGGCGGTTATTTCACACACCTTTTCTGCCGTAAAAGTACTTACTGTTGCTACCAGTGCTTCAAAACCCTCTATTCCTTGTGTCATCTCATTTTTTAAGTGATGTCCATCATCATACGCTCTCTTAATAAGCCCATAGAGGAGCGCTTGTGAGGTGCCGGGCTTTATTCTTACCCATGTCGTGGCATGACGGGAAAGCTTTGTCTCTCTTGGGTCAGCTACTATAAGTTTATGACCCTTCCTTACCGCCTCTATGAATTTAAGTCCCCAGATGGGATGTGTTGAGGTTATGTCTGACTCAAGAACAAGTGTGGCAGCGCTTTTAAGCGGAGAGTCTATGTCTATAGGATTAAAACTTATCCCAAAAGTCTGTTCAAACGCCCTCTGGACTTTTGTGTATCCAAAACGCGACGAGGAATCTATATTGTCTGAGCCAACCACGGTTCTCATAAATCTTTGCAGCATGTGGTTATCTTCATTTGTGCAGCGCGGTGAGCCGATTGCTCCTATTGCCTCGGGTCCCCCTGATGCCAGCACTGATTTAATATTTTTCGCTATCAGTGCCATTACCTCCTCCCACGAGGCCTCTTTGAGCACACCGTCTTTTCTTACAAGCGGGGTTTTCAGCCTGTTGTCGCTATATATGTAGTCATAGCCGTAGCGGCCTTTTGTGCAGAGATCACCTTTGTTAACACCCTGAAAATCAAGCCCGCGTACGTTTAGAATCTTACCCTCTGAAATATCAAGAGAAAGCGTGCAGCCTACACTACAATATGGGCAGATGTTTTCCCTGTGCTCTAAAAACCAAGCTCTTGAGCGGTGTTTAAAATTCTTGCTGCCAAGCGCTCCCACAGGACAGGCATCAACACACTGACCGCAGAACTCGCAGTTCAAACTCTCCTCAAACGGCGGACTTACCTCTGTTTTAAACCCTTTCCCTATGAAATTAATTGCTCCCACTCCCTGATGCTCCCAACAAACCCTCACACATCTGCCACATAGGATACACCTGTTTGGGTTTATCTCAATCAGCGGGTTTTCCATCTCCTCAATGCTGTGTTTTTTTTCTCCCCTGAATTTACTCTCAGATGGGCCGTACTGATATGCCAAATCCTGAAGCTTACACTCTCCGGCTTTGTCACACACAGGGCAGTCAAGGGGATGATGGACAAGCAGTAAGTCCATGACCATCTGCCGCGCCTTAAGCACATCTGGAGTTTCTGTGTGCACTACCATTCCGTTTTCGGCAGGAGTTGAACACGAGGTAAAGAGCCTTTCATGCCCCTCTATCTGGACTACGCATATCCTGCAGCCGCCAAACGGGGTTAATCTTCTATCCCAGCAGAGGTGAGGTATAAATATATCATTTTCACGAGCGGCATCAAGAATGGTCTTTCCGCTTTCCACCGTTATTTTATTACCGTTTATGGTCAATTCTATCATGGTTTTATGCCTCCTTGGTGGTGCCGGTTTGCTGCCCTTGAATGCGGATTGAGCCAAAGGTGCATGTTTCAAAGCAGGTTCTACACTTTATACATATGGACTGATCTATCGAGTGGGGTTTTTTCTTCTCACCGGTTATAGCGTTAACCGGACACTTACGGGCACAAGAGGTGCAGCCTGTACAGACGCTTTCATCTATACTGAACGATGCGAGCGCTTTACAGCGGCCTGTTGGGCACCATTTTTCGTTAATGTGCTTTTCATACTCATCTCTGAAATATTTTATTGTGGTTAAGACGGCAAGCGGAGAAGTCTGACCAAGACCGCAAAGTGTTGTGCGTTTTACCTCAGCGGCAATGTCTGCTAACAGCTCTATATCACCCGGCTTACCTCTGCCCTCCGTAATATCCACAAACTTTTCATACATAACCGTGGTTCCTATCCGGCATGGTGAACATTTGCCGCAGGACTCACCCTTGCCAAATTCCATAGAAAACATTGCGGCATTTACCATGCACGTGTTGTCATCCATCACTATGATGTTGCCAGAGCCTACGATTGCTCCTGTTTTTACAATGTCATCGTATGTTGCCGGGGTGTCAATCAGAGACTCTGGAATAAATCCGCCTGTTGGACCACCTATATGAAGGGCTTTAAATTTACGTTTTTTCTTCATTCCTCCGCCAATATCATTTACGATACTCCTGAGAGTGATTCCCATCGGCACCTCTATAAGGCCGTTATTAATAACCTCGCCTGTCAGAGTAAAAATCTTGGTGCCGGGGGATTTCTCAGTGCCAACCGACCTAAACCAATCGGCGCCATTTAACACAATCAGGGGAACATTGGCAAACGTTTCGGCATTATCAACAATCGTGGGTTTACCCCATAGTCCTTTGACAGCCGGGTAGGGCGGTTTTGGTCTTGGAAACCCCCGTGTGCCCTCAAGAGAGCTTATAAGGGCTGTTTCCTCCCCGCATATAAATGTTCCAGCGCCTATTGCCACCTCTACGTCAAAGTCAAAGTCAGTACCAAATATTTTAGAGCCAATCAAGCCGTACTCTTTTGCTTTTGTTACTGCAAGGTTCATTCTCGTGATAATAAATCTATGCTCTGGTTCTCGTATGTAAATATAACCCTTTGATGCGCCTGTGGCTCTGGCTGCTAAGGCCATCCCTTCAATTATTGAATGGGGGTCAGTGTCTGAGATGTTTCTTGATATCGGCCCTGCGTTACAAATTATATATTTATCACGGCTATCTGGGCCTCCTCCGGCTTTTCTGCATATTTCCCATTTTAGTCCTGTAGGAAAACCGCCGCCGCCTCGTCCTCTTAACCCAGATGCCTTAAGCTCAGAGATTATCGCTGCTGGCTCTTGTCCGGTTAATGCCTTAAGCAGAGCAAAATAACCGTTCCCACCTATGTAGTCATCAATGTTATCGGGGTCTGTAAGACCTCGTTTTTTTAGTACACGAAGAGTTTGAAACTTAAAAAACGGTATTTCCGAAAGGGCGGATATCGAGTCCTTTCCTATCGAGTACAGGCGTTTAGAGTATTGCTCTCCTTTGAGTATATGCTCTTCAATAATCGGAATAACATCCTCTGGCGTTAATGTTTGGTAAAAAGTACCGCCAGGGTAAAGAGTCAGAAGCGGGGCCTGAGTACAAAACCCATTACAACCGGTAACATAAATGGAAACCTCCGAGTCAAGATTCCGTTGCTTTAGTTCCTGCTCAAAGGTTTCCTTCAGTTTCAAACTTCCCCTTGCGCTGCAACTTGATCCCCCGCAGAGCATGATGGACGCCCGAGCGCCACGCTCTCTTGGGTTACTGTATGCAGCTTTTATTTTATTAAGGTCATCAGCCGTTATGTGTGGCATCAGTCATAGCCCCCCTATTAGTTGTAATTTTTCAGAATTTCGGTTATTTTATCAGGGTCCACTGTGCCGTGACTGTCGTGATCCACTTCTATCACAGGGGCTGAGGCGCAAGCGCCAAGGCAGCGAACCGTTTCATATGAAAACTTCTTGTCCTCCGTAATATTATCCTCGTTAAAGTGAAGGTGATCACAGAGTTTCTGCACTATCGTATCAGCCTTTTTAGCGTAACAGGCGGCGCCTATGCAAACGCGTATGTTGTGTTTGCCGCGTACTCTCATCGTGTAGCATGGGTAGAACGACACAACCGAAAGGACTTCGCTTACTGGAATTCTAAGCCCTTTAGCAATAAGCCTCTGGACAGCCGGAGGCAGATATCCTAAGATTTCCTGAGTCTTACTAAGCACAGTTATAAGAGAGCCTGGAACCGTTTTGTATTGTTTTATAAGGGCATTTACAGCATCTATCTTATGAGCTCCGTCAGCAGCTTCATCACCTGAAACGGCGCCTTGAGATTTAAGTTTCCTTGACATATTGTCAACTCTTTCAACTGTATCGGCAAGGATATTAGGTGAAAACGGTTTTTGCAGATAATCCAGAATCCCATATTCAAGGGTATCTTTTATGGTTTCCTTTATAGAGTAGCCTGTCATAGCAATTATTGCAGTATTAGGCTTCAATTCCTTTGTACGCCTTATTAGCTCAAAACCGTCAATTCCAGGCATTATCATATCGGTAATTATGATGTCGTAGTCGTGAGTTTTGATTAACTCTAAAGCCTCTTTGGGATTCGTTGTCCCGTTTACATCAAACCCCATAGGTTCAAGAACACCTCTGCAGCTTCTTATTATTATGCTGTCATCATCAACAACTAAAATATTGCCTTTCATAGTGCTATATCTCCATAGGGATCACTCTGACAAGCCACAAGAGCCAGCCCTCAGACAGGTGGTCTTTGGCAAGAGAGGATAAAACGTCGTTAGCTTTAAGGTTGAACTCTCTGATTTCCCCACTCATAGGCGACAACAGCTCCACGCTTGTCCCTGAACTTGAAAGCAACCGGATAAATGGTTCTCCGCTTTTAACTGTGTCCATATCCTTTATAAAATCCACAAACATCATCTCGCCTGCGGCCATCTGATCTCTAAGGTCACAACCCATCTCCCACAGGCCGTCTCCCACAGGCCGTGCCCAGAGTCCCTCTTTATAATACACATGCGGATTTTCACCCCTAAGCGGCACCACATACTCTTTAAACTCATTTATAAAAGACTGCCTCAGTACCCAGCCCCTTTTATCAAAAATCTTTTTAGCAATGTTTACCATAAAATCCGGAGTAAATGGCTTCTCTATGTACTCAAATGCGCCAAGTTTGATGGATTCACGGGCATCCTGCATTGTTGGGTAGCCGGTAATCATAACAACATCGGTTTTGGGCTGAATAATCTTTGATTCTTTAAGCACTGTAATTCCACTTATGTCTGGCAGACGAACATCAGAGACAAAGAGGTCGAAAGTGTCCTTTCCAAGCTGATTGAGTGCTTCTTTACCTGTGTTTGAAACCACGACATCATAGCCCTCTGCACCCAGAATCCTCTTACATGCCATCGTTATAACAGAATCATCATCTAAAACCAGAACCCGGCCTCTTTCCATGGCTTCAAACCTCCCTTCTAAAAAATATATGTTTCATAAGTTTCCGTATTACCACTTAGTTTGTCTTTAATCATAGTATGAGTCAGTCTCTGCATTACTGGCAGCCATAGCAGCACTTACAAGTTCCTCAGGCAGGAATGGTTTTTTTAAAAACTGAGATGCGCCAAGGGCCAGCGATTTTTGGCTTGCCTCGACAGTGCCAAAGCCTGTCATAACGATAGTCTTAAGAGACGGCCACCTTTTTTTGATTATCTCCAGAAACTCAAATCCGTCCACATCCGGCATCAAGAGATCAGTTATCGCAAGGGTATATTGTTCGCGCTCCAGAAGCGTTACAGCCTCCTTCACTGAGGATGCCACACTGACATCGTAACCCTCTCCCTCTAACACTCTTTTACAGCTTATCCGCACAATCGCCTCATCATCAAGCACAAGCACTCTTGCCATAAATCGTCCAATTCCCTCTACTTGCAGTTTTCAATACCACACTATTATATAAACTTTGTGTGATTTATGCCAATTATTTTTTTTGGGTGTATTCTTTTCATAGTGGCTTGCAAAATTCCGTTGTCAATGAGTTTTACCTTTAAGGTCTGAGATTGCCACACCCCCTTACGGGGGTTCGCAATGACGGCGTAGGGCTGTGCGTTTGCGTTCCTATACGTCATTACGAGGAGCACAGCGACGTGGTAATCTCTTCTTTTAAGAAATTAATCAGAATTATTTGACATATCTATTATTTTTGCAATTAGACACTAGTTCAACAATAAATCTTTTGATATTATATTCCCTGCCGTCTATACCACAAATAAGTAACTTATATAACATAGGGCATTATTTGGAGAGTTGCATCTTGAACACAACCGCCCTCTTTAATATATACTACCGGTATGGGAGTTTTTAAGAGAGTGAAGTGTCCTAACTGCAGAGGGATTAGCGGTATAAATCTGCCCACAGATGACGATGTTCAAAGCGATAATTCCGATAACATTACAATAACCTGCCCGTATTGCGGCAAAATTTTTGAGTATAAAATTGAGAGCAAATGAGGCAATACGTAAGATATCGGCTCTCCTAAAAGGTGCAGGAGTTAGCGCCTCAGAAAAAGAGGCGGAGCTCATAGTTTGCTTTATCCTGAAAACCGATAAGACAGCTCTTTATAGGGATAACCCCGAAATAACAGAGGACTCGTACCAAGATATTATCGCACGCCGCCTGATGCGTGAGCCGCTTCAGTATATCACGTCAGAAGTAGAATTTTTGGACTTAACATTAAAAGTAGGCCCCGGTGTGCTTATTCCAAGACCTGAGACCGAACTTGTTACAACGGAGGCTGTCAGACTCATTAAAGATAACTTTGCCGAGCCGCTTACAATTTTAGACTTATGCACAGGCTCTGGCTCCATTGCCATAAGCCTTGCCAAAGCGTTTCCAAATTCTTTAGTCTATGGCGTTGATATATCAGAAAAGGCGCTTTCTTATGCCCGTGAAAATGCTTTGATTAACTCAATTAGCAATGTAGTTTTTCTACACGGTAATCTTTTTGAACCGGTTGGAAATATAAAATTTAATGTCGTTGTATCAAATCCTCCATATATAAAAACCGGTGATATCAGTGAGCTTGACCCTGAGATATGCTGTTATGAGCCGGTTGAGGCACTTGACGGAGGCGCTGACGGACTTAGGTTTTACAGAAAAATCTTTGAGCAGGCTAAAAACTATATGCGTCCTGAAAAATTCCTGATAGTTTTAGAGATCGGATACGATGAGGCATCAGACATCCAGAAAATCGCCACAGATGCCGGACACAAAAATATCCAATTTAAGAAAGACTACGCCGGACTTGACAGGATGGTTTTTGTTCAGAATGTCTTTTCTTTGATGTGAGCTGTTTCTTGTGATGTCTTTCTGGTATAATTAGTCGTGTGTTGGCTAGATTTTAAAGGAAACTGTTTTTATACCGATAAAGTAATTAGCCATTGTAAAAACATTTAACGGAGTCAATTGATGAAAGAAATATTGATAATACTAAGTACCTTTGATTTAAACCATCCGGTTACGAGAAAAAACATTGAATATATAAAAAAGACCGATATTTCCAGAGCGGAACTTTTCATAGCAGACAGCGGTTATGAAACGCAAGAGCGGCTCTCTAAGCGCATTAAAGCATACATGGCTTATGCCGATGGACGGCCTGTCGTAATTTTAAAAAGCGGTGTAATAATTAAAGACTACTCTTGGCTTGATAAACTCACTAACACTGCGGAGTTATCAGGTGCGGCAATAGTTGGATGCGTAAATGTAAATGAAAAAACTCTAAAGAAGACCTATGGCTATAGTGTTACCGATAAGGCAGCTCACATTGCATTGGAATATGTTAACTCTGATTTGCCGTTTACGTATGTTCCGGCAGTGTTACCTGGCCTTATCTATATCGCAAATCCAGTTGATATAGAAATTGACGAAAATTTTGATAGCAATTTATACGTAACAGATATGTGTGTTAACGCATGGTCAAATGGAAAAAAGGTTGCAGCCTCTATGTCTCTTGAAATATTAGATGACAGCTCATTTGATGAGGCTAATCCTGAACATTTTAGAAATAAGTGGTGCTATTTCATTAAAGCCCAGTTGTTTTTAAATGAGGATATAAAAAATTTAAAGAGCAGTGTTATGGATGAAAGATGAGAAAAACCTATGAAATAAGAATAGCACTGGCAATGCCTCTCAGTAATGAGCCGACTGCTGAGGATATTGTTAAAATACACGACCTCTATGCCGCAATGTCACATTTTTTTAGCTATGAGTGCCGGTGTTTTTGGCATTTTGACACTGATCCAATAAAATGTCGGCAGGAGATTATGAAAGCCGAACTGATAGAGGATTTCAATTACGGAATGGATTACTTATTTTGGGCACCGGACTTAAACTCCATAAATGTTCCCCTTATGTGGGAGATGATTAAGCGTATTGATGCTGAGCCATTGACAGGGCTATATACAGTTTCTAAGGATACCGGCAAGTTGTCGGTATTGGCCGTGTGTAACGAAATAATCGTGCGTTTTAATCGTAAGTATGGCTTAAACGGTTGGTTTAGAACTGAAAACAATAACGGTGACGACAACCCTGACGCAGCTTTTTTAGAAAATCTGACAGCTCTTGGCGATACAATACTTCCACATGAGAAAAAAACTCAGGTAACCACACACGTTCCAGCTTTAAGAATTCCGGCAGTTGTCAACTATCTCCCTAAGTTTCATCCCAGAGCACATCCCCTGTATAAGCAGCATAATCTAACCACTTTTATACTAAGCATTCTTGAGTTAGCTAGTGCATCAAAAAATAAAAAGAACATAGCCCTCTATGGCGCTGGAACAGTGTCAAATGCGCTTGCCCCGCTGCTTGGTGACAGTCTTAAACTTGTAGTTGATAGAAATGATGACCTTTGCGGCAAACCTTTCTATGGCACTACCGTAGTTAAGCCGGAGAGCCTGAAAGACTCAATAAATGATTTTGACACAATTGTGATTACCCCGATAGCGCGTGAAATGGAGATAAGAAAATACCTCAAAGAGATTCTCGGAGCAAGCTATGATACAAAAACAGTTATCGGATTTGATGGCTTAGTAACACATAGTTCTGATGTAAAATTAACTGGTTCAACCATAATATCTAAAGAAACACACTATGAAACTGGAAATCTTCAGATAAAGCCATCTGATAAATTAATAACGACAAACGAGCGGAAACTTACCAAAAGGGCAGTGCTCTATGTGGGTTACCTGTGTAATATTAAGTGTATATTTTGCTACTATGCGCACACTCCGGCAAAAAATTGGCACACACTTGAGGAGTGTAAGGCTGATGCCTATTTGTACAGAACTGAGTATAAAAACGAATGGGTTGACATTACAGGGGGCGAACCGACAATTTATCCCCACATACTTGATCTAGTGAAATACTGTAACGATATAGGTCTAAAACCCTCACTGATAAGTAATATGAGAGCCTTAGCAAATGTTGAAACTCTGCTTAAACTAAAAGACGCCGGAGTTTATGATTTTCTATGCTCGGTGCATGCAATCGGTGAGACTTATGACTTCCTAACAAAGTCGAAAGACGGCTGGAAACATGTGATATCGGCAGTAGAAAATTTCCAAAAGTATGACATTAAGTGGCGGGTTAATTGCACAATGACTGCGGTAAATAAGACCCAGTTAAAGGACATTGCCACATTTAGTTACCAGCACGGCGGGCGCGTGATTAATTTCATCAGCTATAATCCCTTTGAGGGCTGGACTCTTAAGATGGACATAGATTTTCAGGCGCGTCACACCGATATAAGCCCATACTTACGTGAAGCGCTGGATTACTGTGATGAGGTTGGTCTTGAAGCCAATGTCCGGTATTTACCATTTTGCATGATGAGGGGCCATGAAAACAAGTGCTACAATTATCCTCAGCTTAGCTACGACCACCATGAGTGGGACTTTTGCAGTTGGTTTTCCGATAAGACCAGAAACCCGTCTCCTAAGACCTCTGATGGTATTAGATGCCTTATAGATAAAGAAGAGGATCTGCACATCTTAGAGGCGCACAAGTTTAGACGCACTGCGTTTGAGCAATGCGATAAGTGCCGCTTCTGTGCCCTTGGATTTATATGTGACGGGATTGCCAATCAGTATGCGGGGCGCTTTGGTACCGATGAGGTGATTCCTTACGATGGGGATTTCATAAAAGACCCAACATTTTTTATCAGAACACAGAAAAAAATAGTTGATGAGTAACTCTAACTATATGACTTTAATGTTATGAAAATGAAAGATACGATTGTTGTGATGTGCGCTCCAACGGTAAACCGCATGATTTCCATGCGCGCTATCGGTTCCGTTAAGGAGACTAATTTAGAGAGGACGGAGTTTATCGTTCTGGACAATAACTACGACAGGAGTTTTCATCATCCCACGGTTATGAACAGGATGCTGAAGTATGGGGCAGAAACCGGAAAAACTGTCATATTCCTTGACGATGACATCGAGGTCTATGACTATAACTGGATAGAGCGCCTTCATGAGGTGTCAGAGACTATGGGAGCTGATATAGTAAGCTCAGTGCACACATATGAAGGCGGAGAGCCAAATCACGAGGGTATATTTGTCTGCAGGCAGACCGGCACGTGGATGTACTATGATCTTGTAATGGAGCCAAAGTATGTGACTAACGGAGCAGTCTATGTGCCCGGGCTTTGCAGTGCTGTGATGTTTGTGAAAAATCCCGCTAAATATTACTTTGATGTTAATTACAAAAAGTATCACCATGACATTGATATCTGTCTTCAGGCGTGGCAGCTGGGCTCTAAAGTTGCATGTGCTCTTGACATGAAAATCATTCATAACCTTAAATACTATGAACTTAAAAATCCAACCTTTTGGGATACGTTTCACAATGATTCCAGCCATTTTTCAACTAAATGGGCAGCTTATATCCCTGAACTTTTAGAAATTCCTGAGCTTATAAGATTTAAGGAGTTTTCTGATACCGTTACATGGAGACACATGACGTATGAGCATTTCTTTATACGTGCCGAGCGGCTGAAAACGGTTGATAAGGAACTCTCTGTCAGTTTGTTTACAAAAGTGGCGACTGATAGCATAAATGAAAAGTACAAGTCGGAGAGTTTCTTCCACCTATATCAGTTAGAAGGAAAACTGTCTCATCTTGAAAACTGTCTTAAATATAATCCGTGTCATCAAAAGGCAAAAGCGCTTTTAAAGGAAAAACTTGGAGACAAAAGCAAAAAATTTAACTGCAATATGTACGTGGACTGCAGAAAGTGCCATCTTCTGACGTGAGCCTATGAAAAAAGACACGCTTATAGTGATGTGCACCCCTAACTACAACCGTCTGATAACAAGGCGGGCAGTTAGATCAGTTAAGGCCACTGATTTAACCCGTGCGGAGTTTATCCTTCTGGACAATAACTTTGACGGCAGCTTTAATCATCCAACCATCATGAACCGTCTTCTTAGATATGCTGCTGAACGCAGTATGAATGTGGTTTTTCTGGATGATGACGTGGAAATCTACGAAAGCGGATGGTTAGAGAGGGTTTATGATGTATCTAATGCACTTAACGCTGACATTGTAGGTTGCCGCCACGTGTTTGAAAGCGGCGAACCTAACCACGATGGGATATGGATAGACAGTGACGGGCTTTCGTGGCTTTTTACCGATCAGATGCTTGACCCTGATAATATAAAAAACGGTGCTGCCTACATGCCCACACTCTGTAGCGCTCTACTTTTTGTAAGGGATTGTAAGAGTTTCTATTTTGACGATAAATTTAACAAATACCAGCATGATCTGGATATCTGTATGCAGGCATGGCAGATGTGTAAAAAGGTGGCATGTGTGCTTGATTTGGAGATAATCCACAATTATCAATACTATCGCAGAAAAAACCCGTCCTACTGGGGCACCTTTATAGCAGATTCAACATATTTTGCAAAGAAGTGGGCTGATTACATTCCAACTCTGCTTGAAATAGACGAGCTAAAGCAATTTAAAACCATACGGAGCAAAAGAGGCTGGACAGATTACTACAACAGCGTTACGAGAGTAAAAAGTATTAGCGCTGAAAGGGCAGAAGAGATGTTTAAGCGTGTTACAGCCGAGTGTTTTAATAAGAAATTGGTCTCAGGCGCTCACTTTCACCTATACACGCTAAATAAGCAACGGCAACACCTTGAAGAATGTTTAAAGTTAAATCCCTGTCACAGGGCAGCCAAACAGTATCTAACTGAGATAGATGGAGCGGAGCCAAAATGGGCCGGTAACTGTACGTATGGGATAAACTGTAAGTACTGCCACTTTATCGGCGGTTCTGTGTATTAACTAAAACTGAGTCACCTATCTGATTACTTATTAAATATGCCAAATCAATACGATAAGATATTTAAAGAGAGCCTTAAAGAGGTGGTTTATGTTTTACTGGAAAAACTCTTAGGGATAAAAGCTGTAAACATAACTCAATTAGACACTAAATTACAGGTCACTGACGAGAGGGAGGCTGACTTTTTACTTGACATAACACTGCATGACGGCAGCTCTTTTATACAGCATATCGAATTTCAGGCAGATAATTACAAGCCAATGCCTTATAGGATGCTCCGGTATCGGCTTTATGGCAGTGAGAAGTACAAAAAGCCGATAAAACAGATTCTATTTTATATCGGCAAAGAACCTCTAAGAATGAAAAACTATATCCGTGAAGATAAAATAACTTACGAGTATGACATAATAGACTTTAGGACAATAGATTGTGAGCAATTTATGAATGCCGATACACCTGAGGAGATAGTAATAGCTATTCTATGTGATTTTGCGTCAAAAGATGCTACAATAGTAATAAGGCATCTGTTAACCAGAATAAAGGAAATTGTGGTTGAGGAGGCTAAACGTTCAAAGTATATAAGGCAGTTGGAGGTTTTGTCACAGCTTAGGGGTTTACATGAAAAAGTAAGTGAGGAGGTAAATGAAATGGCATTGGTATATGATATCGAACAAGATGTAAGGTATAGACAGGGAATGAGAAAGGGAATTGAAAAGGGTAAATTTGAGGGAAAACTTGAGGGGAAACTTGAGGGATTATTGGAGGGAATTCAGTTGTCCCTTGATATTAAGTTTGGCTCAGAGGGTGTTTCTCTTATGAATTTTCTTTATAACATAAATAACATAGAAAAGCTGGAGAAAATAAAGAATATCATAAAAGACGCTGCGTCTGTTGAGGAATTAAAAAATAAGGTTACATTGGATGGAAAGTAAATATAGCATTGATGATATATCATACACTCTAACCGAGTTTTGCCCTGGCCACTGCCGATACTGCTCCATCTGGAAACTTCAGGATAAGCGCCAGGATGAGTTGAAATCTCATGAGTTGGATTTGTTATTCTCATCTAAACACCTGTCAATAAAGAAAGTTCATCTAACCGGTGGTGAGCCTCATAAAAGTCCGACATATATCAAAGCGGTTGATTCAATCCATAAGTACCTGCCTGATACCGTAATAGACACGCCGATTAGTGGCTGGTACCCTGACTTGCATGAGGAAACGGCAAGGTATGTGACCTCTCGGTTTCCACTCTACAGACTTGATATATCGCTGGATGGCGATGACAAGACTTATGGGAAAATCCGCCTGTATAAGGATGGATTTGCAAAGGCGGTTGAGACTGCAAAAAGACTTAGGGCAATACCAGGAATGGTGGTGCGTTTTCAGTTTACAATTTATGTGGAAAACTATCATCTAATCAATTGGGTTTATGAATTTGCAAAGAGCCTCGGTGTTGGACTCTATATGGGTTTTGGGCGGTTTAATCCTGACAGATTTAAAAACTCTATTGATAATTTAACAAACCGAGAGCTTTCCCTAAATGACTTCGTGCCGCCAAAAGAGATTAGGCAGGAGATTTACAGGCGGCTTGCAGAGATTGGTTTTGACAAAAGCCGCTATGCTTCAAAGTATTATTGGCAGCGGGCTATCTGGGAGAATGAGCCTGTGCGCTTTGACTGCTACATGGGACGCCGCTCTATAGACATTGATCCCTACGGTAGCGTGTATCCGTGTCTTTTGTGGTTGCCGGAACTTAGGATGGGAAACATCAGAGAGGCTGGCTCACTGGATGCCGTGTTGGAGTCTGAGACTGCCTCAAATGTTCTTGCAACAATAGAGAAGGGCGGCTGCAAAAGCAAGTGCCTTTATACGTGCGCACTGAAGGCAAAAATCATAGAGCCATCTGTGCCGGCGCACGGACTTAAGGATTACGATAAGAAATACGGTTTTGTGTTTGACGAAAATGACTTAATCCCTCTTGTTCCCTGGTGGGACAATGGGTAGGGCGATATGGATTGATCTTGCAACACCAAAAAGTGTGATGTTCTTTCGTAAGATAATAGAAAAGCTGTACCAAAAAGGCATTGAAACATTTGTAACCTCACGGCAAGGGGATGATTACACTGAAACCACTGAGCTTTTAGACTTGTATGAGATAAAGTATCGGAGTGTTGGGAAATTTGGCGGGGGGGAGTTGAAGGGAAAACTTCATGCCTCTCTGCTTAGGCAGATGGATTTTATGGAAACCATTGCCGGTATGGATGCCGAAATCGCCGATGCTGCCCAAAAGGTGGAAAAGCTGGTCTGCCTGTGTTCGGTGGATGCTAACCGTGTAGCATTTGGACTTAAAATTCCAATTGTGAATTTTTACGACATACCGCTATCTGACCACACAAGCAATTTTTTAAAAGCACTTCCTCAGGCTCGTTTAACGCTTCCGCTTTCTGCTCATGTGTTTAAACCCTTCATGGTGCCGGATGATATATTTACCAGATTTTCACTTGAGAAGGCACAAGTGTATTCATACGAATTTATTGACCCTGTCTTATGGCTTTGTGATTTTAAACAGGATATAAACGTCTATAAGGGGATTTTAAACTCCATAGGCGCTGACTCTAAAAAACCTGTAATAGTCGTGCGTGAGGAGGAATACAAAGCCTCTTACGTTGATAAGCAGTATCCTCTTTTATATAGAGCGCTGCCTGAGATATACAAAAAAACAGAGGCAAATATAATAATCGTGCCCCGATATGAGCTGGATTATTTGAAAACTCTTTTCCCGTTTGCCTATGTGCTAGAAAACAAAATAAAAATTCAGCATCTTCTTGCCTACTGCGACCTTTTTATCGGAGGAGGCGGCACGATAAACGTGGAGTCAACTTTTTTTGGCACTCCCACAGTGTCAACCCGCTCTTTTGTCAGCCACTATGACAAGTTTCTAATGGATGTGGGTCTTATGAAGTGGGTATCATCTGAGACCCAGCTAATTGATACGGTGTTAAATTCGATGGGTAAAAAGAAAGAGGCGCTATCTCAGCAATTTTATGACCGTCAGGTTGAGCAGGCGCTTTGTTTTTCTGAAAAGTTTGTATCATGGCTTGTAAGCGGTAATGAAGACGAAGAAAGATTTAACGGTATTTGTTAACGCTTTTAGAAGTGCGTATCTTAAAGAAGCGTTAGAAAGTGTGCGAGTGTCGCTATCGTGTGTACCGGCGTGTTTTTCCACGCAGGTTATAGTGTGTGTGCTCAGTGAGGATGTTAGAGTGTTTCTTGATGAAAACAGAGAAAATCTGATTTTACCAGATTATAAAGTATTAGAATATCTTGAGGGAGCGGAGATTGAAAGGAACAGCCGTGCGATGGATTTTTTTTATGAGCGTGGTGTAATAGAGGGACAGTTTTTTCACGAGATGAGCGATGACGACTTAGTTGAACCTCTGTTTTATGGGTTAGCACTAAATGTGTTAAGAAGTCAAAATGCGCCAATAGTAACATTTCACTGGGATATGATTTATGAAGACGGCAGCTGTGGGTATCGGATGCCGTTTTTTAAGCGGGCGTGTGTAATTTCCGGGAAGGAGGCATCCCGACTGTCTCTGGTAAGCAGTTTTCGTCACGCTGTTGCAACAATAGCTAATACCAATCTAACGTTTAGCATAAAGAAATCAGCCCGTACTCCGATTTTAGGGGATGTCCACGAGTGGCTCCACTGGTGTATGCAGACAGGGTTTGCGTGGCTTCCGGTTAGAGGGTTTTGGTATCGCGTATATCAAGCTTCTATGTGGGATAAAAATCTTGATACTATAGACGGAAATTTGCACCTATACATGGAATATTTGAAGGTTTATAGAGAAAAATACGGAATAACCCATGAGGAAAACGACATTATAGAGAGTAAACTCAAAGACAGACACAGCCGGCAGGGCAGGGCGGCAAGATATATCCGAGCCAAAGACACCAACGGTTATTTAGGCGGCGGTTCATATGACGTTCCCGATGGGGCAGCGCTGCTGTAGGAGAGAAAAAAATGGAGTTGAAATTTTTTTTTTAATTATTATATAATACTCGTATGCCAGTAGCATTTGATACATTGAGATTTGCAGAAACATTGAGAGGCTCCGGCTTTTCTGATGAACAGGCAAAAGGTCTGTCTGAGGCTGTCTTAAAAGCACAGGAGGCTGGCACTGTATCGCTTGTAACCACAGAAGATATGTTCAGAGTTGAATCAAAACTGATTGAGCGGATGACAAAGATAGAAGGCGAGCTCACTCTTATCAAATGGATGATGGGAATAATGCTTGCAGGCGTTATATCTCTCGTTATGAAAGCATTTTTCATGCACTAAAAAGGCAGGGACTGAGAGCTAATAATTTAAAACTGCCGGTTATTCAAACACTTCTTTGATATTGACTTCAAGCCCGTCTATAACTTTAGATGTAACCACGCCCTCAATTTCTGCAAAGGAATGTGTTTTATACTTATTGTTTTCAATGATTAGGATTTCAATGGCGCTAAGTTCCGGTATGACTATCCAGTACTCAGGTACACGGTATTTTTCATATATCGCTCTTTTGACGGCAGTGTCTCTTACGTATGTGCCGGGAGAGACTACCTCACATATCATATCAGGCACGCCTCTAACCCAGTCCTGAAATATTGACATATTCTCTTTCCGTATGAACAATATATCGGGTTGCAACCTGTTAATCTCTTCTTCAAAAATTACGTCAAGCGGTGCAAAGTAAACGTGTCCTATAGGCTTCGCTTTGACATAGTGTTGAATAATGTAATTCAGATTGCTGATAATCATCTGATGTCTCCCAAATGGACTAGGCCCCATTATTTCCTCTCCTTCGATAATCTCAGTTAAGTCAAAATCCCTTTCAAGTGTCTGCATAATTTTAAGTATATGAACAGACATGATGTTATGTCAACACGGATAAAATTAAAACCATTTAGCTTCAACACTTTTTTAATTGCTTTTGGTATAATACAGGTATGACAAGTAAGATTGATATGATAGAAGTATTTAAACGGCTTAAAGCAGCGGAGCTTAGCAAAGAAGCGGCTAACGAGATTGTTGAAAAACCTGAGACAATATCAGATGCAGATGAAATCTTATCCGAGTTAAAAAAGGTTCTTGCGACGAAAGCCGATTTAAGAGCTGCCGTTGACAGACTGATTGCCGAGCAAAAAAAGACCAGATTTGTGATAATGGTGAATTTCATACTAATTGCTTTGCTTATCTTAGCGAATAACACAGTGGTTTTAAACAATATTGCTGGTCTGTTGGGTATTGATAAATAAGTCTGATGTGTCAACCTTTCTTCAATGCAGTCGGGCAATGGCCCTGTGCAACGGCGCTGTGTGAACCCCGTCAGGCCCGGAAGGGAGCAGCGGTAAGCGCTTGCTACGTGTGCCACAGTAAGTCTTTGCCCGGTTGCATTGAGGAAAGATTCTTTGCCTTATAATCTGAGTTAACGGAGCGTGTTTTTTGGCTTATCTGGTTTTAGCAAGAAAGTGGAGACCACAAGCCTTTGAGGATTTAACAGGGCAGGAGACTGTCACTAAGATTCTTAAAAATGCGCTTGCCGAAAAAAGGGTTGCTCATGCGTATCTGTTTTCAGGCCCGCGGGGTGTTGGGAAAACCACAGCAGCACGAATCTTTGCTAAAGCTCTTAACTGTGCACAAGGCCCCACTCCAACCCCATGCCTTACATGCTCTCAGTGTAAGTCCATTGTGGAGGGTTCGTTTCTTGACGTCATTGAAATAGACGGCGCATCCAACACTGGTGTCGATGATGCTAGAGAAATCAGGGAGAAAGTCAGGTACATGCCCTCATCCGGCAATTACAAGGTGTATATCATTGACGAGGTGCATATGCTCTCCGTAGCTGCTTTTAATGCGCTTCTTAAAACCCTTGAAGAGCCGCCTCCGCACGCCGTATTTATCATGGCTACGACATCTCCTCTTAAAGTTATTCCAACTGTCTTGTCCCGCTGTCAGCATTTACAGTTTAAACGAATT
Organism: Nitrospirales bacterium LBB_01; assembly: GCA_004376055.2. Taxonomy (GTDB): domain Bacteria; phylum Nitrospirota; class Thermodesulfovibrionia; order Thermodesulfovibrionales; family Magnetobacteriaceae; genus Magnetomonas; species Magnetomonas plexicatena. Next base: position 1,697,429 of record CP049016.1, on the reverse strand, counting down.
CCGGCTGAGAAAATCATAAGTAGAATCACTCATATAACCAACTCCGAGGGTTTTAGCATAACCCATGAGGCAGCTGCAACATTAGCAAAGGCTGCTGATGGGAGCATGAGAGACGCTCTGACTCTGCTTGACCAAATCGTGTCCATCTCAACAGAAATCACCGCATCCACCGTTAACACACTCTTAGGACTTGCTGACCAAAATGTCATAAAAGATATGTTTGACTGTATATTTGCAGGTGACAGAAAGGCAATTCTTAAATCCATAGACTACCTCTACGAAAACGGCTACGACTTGAAGACATTTCTCAAAAATCTGATTGATTACACCAGAGACGTGCTGGTTTCTATGTACGTTAAGCCAGAGGACAATCCACATCGCAAAATATGTTCGGAGGAATCCATAGTGGTGCTCCTTAGTGAACTCGTTAAAGCCGATGGTTTGTTAAAGACAGCATTTTCCACGCGCATTGTGCTTGAGATGGTTTTAATACGGGTTAGTTTTCTTTCCAGCCTCAAACCAATTGCAGGACTGATTGAAGAGTTTAAATCTATAAGCGGCAAGAGCGCATCTGCACCGTCTAACGTCGCCCCAAATAGAAAAATGCCTGATACTGTCCCAGTTGAAATCGCAAAACCTGAAGTCAAAATTGAAGAGAAACCTTTAAGAAGCGCTGAACCTAAAACAGAAAACACTAAGATGTCAAGAGAAGCCGATGAACCACCCGTCAAAAGTACTCCTCAGACACCTTTAAGCCCGTGGGAAAAACTGCTTGATATTATCAGTGATGAAAATCCATCGTTGTGGTCAAAGCTAAAAGAGGCGGCAGTTGAGGTGGCAGATGGCACCGTAACGCTTACATACAGCGCCACTGGTTGGAGGTTACATAAGGACTCACTTTTAGAACAGGCCGCATATGTGGAGGGAATTTTAGAGAAATTGACCGACACCAAACACAAGTTAATATTTAAGGAAAACACAAAAGCTGTTAAACCCAAGGCGGACTTAAAACAGGCAGCGCTATCTGACCCTAAAGTGAAAGAGGCGATGGATCTCTTTGATGCAGCCTTTGTAAAGGTAGAACCACTAAATTGAGATAAGTAAAATATAAAAAAACCACATGGAGGAAACGATGTCCAAAAAAATGCTTGGCAATATAATGAGAGAAGCTCAGAAACTGCAGGAAAAGATGGTTAAAATGCAGGAGGAGGCAAGTCAAAAAACAGCAGAGGCCAGCGCCGGAGGCGGCATGGTAACAGCTGTAGCAAGCGGAGCCGGAGCGATAGTATCAGTCACAATTGACAAAGAAGTGGTTAACCCCGATGATCTTGATATGCTTCAGGACTTAGTAGTAGCAGCGTGTAATGAGGCGCTAAAGAGGGCGCACGAGCTGGTTCAGGATGATATGTCAAAGGTAACTGGAGGGCTTCAACTGCCAGGGATGGAGGATATTGCCGGTTTGTTTGGCAAGTAGCACACAAGACATGTCACATGGAATAATTGAAACGCTGGTTAGCGAACTTATGCGACTGCCTACAATAGGCAGAAAAACGGCACAACGCCTTGCCTTCTATATTCTGTCAATGCCGGAGGATGAGGCAAAATCCATAGCAAGGGCGATATTGGACGTTAAAGAAAGAGCGCGCCTTTGCAGTGTTTGTTTTAATATTTCAGAAAGGGAGACATGTCAACTTTGTGAGGACAGCTCACGTGATGGCGGAAAAATTTGTGTGGTAGAGGAGCCAGGTAACGTTGCAGTTATAGAGAAAACAGGGCTTTTTAACGGTCTTTACCACGTGCTTCACGGAAACCTCTCGCCAATTGACGGCATAACTCCCGAAAAACTTAAACTTGAGGCTCTCTCAGACAGGGTCAAAAGAGGCACTGTTTCAGAAGTCATTCTTGCCACAAATCCAAACACCAAAGGCGAAATGACTGCCCAGTATATAGCCAACCTGCTTAGACCCTATAAGATAATCGTAACAAGAATTGCTTACGGCCTTCCCATGGGAGGAGACATTGAGTTTGCCGATGAGGTGACTATGGGAAAATCCTTTCAGGGCCGTAACGTAATTTAACGCAATGTCTTTTCCTCCAATTTCTGTGTTATCATAGTATTAACATCGTTGTGAGGGAGAGTCAAAGTGCATCAAAAGTATGACTTAACGCTAAAGAAATTACTAAAAGACATACCAGCTAAGTTTCTTAAAATTTTAACCGGATTTGAGACTGGGAAGTTTCTTGACATTCAATTGCCTAACATTCAGTATTGGCTGCCGGATTTAATCATTGAGCTGCCGGATAGCAACATTTTGCATATAGAGATTCAGAGTACTTCAGACGGCACTATGTTGATGCGGATGTATCTGTATTCGGCTCTTATTTTCAGTCAGTACGGGAGAATGCCGAGACAGATTGTTTTGTATGTAGGCAATAAACCACACAAAATGAAAAATAAGATAGGTACATATTCATACGAGATAAAGGACATTCGTGACATAAACTGTTCTGAGCTGTTACAGAGTGATAAGCCAGAGGATGCCGTGTTAGCGCTTCTGTGTAATTCAGACAATATGGATGCTACAATATCAATAATTTTAGAAAAGTTATCAACATTACCTACAAAAACCAGAAATGATTATATATTAAAATTGTTGAACCTTGCAGATTTGCGGAAATTAACCGACAAAGTAAATAAGGAGGTAAAAAAGATGCCCATAACTATTGACGTGAGAGAGAGCACGCTTTTTCAGGAAGGATTGATTGCTGGTAAGCAAGAAGGGTTGTTCATGGGAAAACAGGAGGGACTTCTTGTGGGAAAGCAAGAAGGCTTATTTGAAGGTATGCGGCAAGGGTTACTTGAAGGAATTGAGTTAGGACTAGAACTCAAATTTGGCTTAACCGGACTTGACTTGATGAACATAGTTAGAGCAATAAATACCTTAGATAAATTAGAGGAATTCAAAAATCTTATCAAAACAGCCGGTTCAGTTGATACATTGAAGGAGTTTTTAGCTAAAAGCTTATAAGAAATGTAATGGACATCCGTACAACACAGTAAGCACTGGGGGATATTATTATGCGAATACTTATAGCAGAAGATGACTTTGCAAGCCGCACAATGTTACAGCGTTTTTTAGAGGACTATGGCGATGTTGATGTTACTATAAACGGCGAAGAGGCTGTTGATGTTTTTAATCTTGCACTGGACGATAATGAACCCTATGAGCTTATCTGTCTTGACATTGAAATGCCGGAAATGGATGGCTTAAAAGCTTTAAAAACCATTCGGGATAAAGAAAAGAGCATGGGAGTTAGACCTGATACTGAGGTTAAAATTGTCATGACAACGTCCAAGGATTCTACTAAAGAAGTTCTGGATGCCTATTACTGGAGCGGCTGTAACGATTATCTTACAAAACCGATTGATCTGCAAAAACTGACCGCACTGCTTCAAAAGTATGGCTTTTCTAAAGAGTGAATGGAGCACTTATGCGAATACTAATCGCTGATGATGACTTTGCAATTCGCACGTTGTTACAGCAATTCCTTGGGGATTATGGCGAAGTGGATGCTGCTGTAAGTGGTGCACAAGCTGTTGATTTTTTCAAGAGTGCAATGGAAAATAATAACCCATACAATATTATTTTTCTTGACGTTATAATGCCTGAAATGAATGGCTTACAAGCGTTGGAAAGTATTCGCAATAAGGAGCAGTCTCTTGGGATTACACCCGGCAACGAGGTAAAAATTGTTATGGCAACCGCACTCAATTCTCCAAAAGACGTGCTTGACGCTTACTATATAGGCGGCTGTAACAACTATATTACAAAACCGTTTGACTTTAAAAAGATTGCTGAGATGCTTAAAAAACATGGTTTTTCTAAAGAATAGGAAATATTGAAATGGCATACTCTCGTTTTGTCATTCCAGTGAAAACGGGAATCTATGTTTAAAAAAAAGACTGGATTCCCGCTCGTAGGCGGGAATGACAGATAAAAAAATTTTAAAAATGCGGAGTTACAAAGACCTCCTTACGAGTTTCTCAAAAAGTAATTAATCGCAAACTTTCCGGTTGCCTTAGTTGTAATTGCATCAACAATTCCTCCGATAATGCCTCCAACAAGAGGAGCTGCTTTAACTATATTGACAAGGCCGCCTTGCCCAAATCTGGTCAGCAAACGAAACCCCACACCCTGATTGATTTTTGTGATTGTCATCCGGGATATTCCTTTTACCGCGCTGACCATAGGCCTGTTAGTGATAAGTAACCCTAAATCCTTCATAATGTTTGCTGATGCGCTGCCACAAAGACAAAGATACACAAGAGACTTTATCTCATCTGTCCTTATGTCATGACCTCCCATCACGGCTACTGCTGCAATCATGCGAATTTGAAGATATAAAATAGAACCCAAATTTGCCGGTATTGCAACAGGCAGCGTTATTATCCCTCCAATGCCGGTAACAAAACCGGAAACCCCTGCTTTTGCGGTCTGTATGTTTACAAGCCGCTTTGCTTTTGACTCTATTGAGCCGCTGCCACATGAATAATTACGGGCAAACTCTTCAGCAGTATCAAGTCCAGGCAATCCATTAACAGAACGTTCATAGCAATAATCTAAAGCCTTCATCAGCATTCCTTCATTTAGTTCAGCCATGCCTCATCTCTCCCTTTCTCTTAATGAATTTCACCCACAGATTTTGAAGAAAGGTATGTTTTCATATCTACTAAAACCTTCGCTGATTCAAACTGTATATTCTCTACAAAGGTGCGTATTTTTGTCTCATCTTCAAATTTGTCATTCATTTTTATAAGTGCCGCCTCCATCCTAAATGCTTCACTCTTAAGCGCCGTTGCCCCAACGTTGGCTGACATTCCCTTAATCAAATGTACCTGCTTCTTTAAACCCTCAAAATTCCTCGCTTCAAACTGGGCTTTGAGAAACGCAACCTGCCGTGGAGCATCCTCAACGAAAGCCTCCCACATGTCTCTGAGAATTCCCTCATCATCATTAACTCTCTTTAACGTTTTCTTTATGTTTAACGACATTGCAGATGTCCTTTGAGCAGGGACTGACAGTTGTTCTGAGGAAATATTATCCAGTGTAGATTCGGGGTATTTAATAAAAGTCTGACCGCCTGCCGTGTATTTGTCAATTAATGCGTATAAATCATTCGCCTCCAAAGGTTTTGAAATATAATCGGTCATACCAGCATCCAGACATCGCTCCCGGTCTCCAGCAAGCGCATTGGCTGTCATTGCTATTATAGGCACATCTTTATTTATTTCAGTGCTTCTGATAAGACCTGTCGCTTTAAAACCATCCATCTCAGGCATTTGCACATCCATAAGAATAACATCAAAACGGGTTTTAGCAGATAAATCTACCGCCTCACGTCCGTTTGCAACCACTACCGGCATAATCCCTCGTTTTTGCAAAAGCTTGACGGCAACTGTTTGGTTTACAATGTTATCCTCTGCTATCAAAATACTAAGAGACCTTCGTGACCTTTGCAACATGTGCCGAGTCAAAAGAGGAGTCATTGGGTTGTCCCAATTCTCTATCAACATAGAGAGTATTTCAATTAAATCAGACTTATAAACTGGTTTGACCATAAACCCTGAAATGCCATATGTACGGCACTGCGCATCATCTCCTTTTAACCCGGCAGATACAAGCAGAATTATTCTAACCTTAGACAGTTTTTCAATGGCTCTCACGTTTTTAGAAAATACAAAACCATCCATGTCGTTAAGTTGGAAATCTAAAATGACTATGTCATACGCCGTAGGTGAATAGTTAAGCTTACCGATTGCCTCATAACCGTTTGAAGCGCTGTCAACGTTAAATCCCTCACTGCGAATCATCTCGGCTGTCTTCTTGTTTTGGGAGGTGTTACTGTCAACAACAAGTATGCGCTTTGAGCTAAATTCAATCTTTTCAATATGTGCAGCATCTATGGCTTGTTTTGATAAAACTTTAAATGTAGATGTGAAATGAAAAGTGCTGCCCTTACCAAGTTCGCTTTCCACCCAAATATCGCCGCCAAGCATTGCCACAACTTTTTTTACTATCGCAAGGCCAAGCCCTGTGCCTTCATATTTTTTTGTTGAAAAACTTTCCACCCGTGTAAAACTTTCAAAAATTCCGTCTAAGTTTTCTTTAGGAATTCCTATTCCGGTATCAGATATTGCAAAATATAACATCTGAGTTTCCTCATCAGAAGGAGAGTCTATCTGTAAAACTTTATGCGCTAAATCCACTTTCAACTCAATTTTGCCGTGCTCTGTAAATTTTAGCGAGTTGCCAATTAAATTAACCAACACCTGCCGCAACCGTCCGGCGTCTCCTCTTAGTACAATTGGAACGTCTGGCGAAATTTCGACAGTAACATTTACCCCTTTGTTTCTTGCCGTAATCGCAAGTGGTTCTACTGTGGTTTTAATAGTTGTAAACAAGTCAAAATCTGTTTCCTGAATTTCCATCTTACCGGCTTCTATTTTGGAGAAATCCAACACGTCGTTTAAAAGGCTCAAAAGATGGGTTGACGAGTTTTTAACTATGTTGAGGTATTCCCTTTGTTCGCTGTCAAGGTGAGTATCCAGCGCAAGGTTAGTCATTCCGATTATACCGTTCATCGGAGTGCGAAACTCATGGCTCATGCTGGCTAAAAATGTGCTTTTTGCACGGTTTGCCTTCTCCGCTAATTCCTTTGCCTTGAGTAATTCAGACTCGGTACTAACATGTTCTGATATTTCTCTCAGCAACAGTGTAGTGTATTCGCTAAGTTTGTGGGTTCTCTCATTCACCTTTCGTTCTAACTCTATATTTTTATTCTCAATTCCCTTTTCATAGAGCTTGCGTCTTTTTATATCTGCTATCATCATCGAGTTGAACACACCCAAAAGAGACAAAAGCATTATTATCAGAAGTACGTATAAGATGTCTTTGAAAACCTCCTTGTTAACCGGCGAAGTATCCACAAGTAAATGTATATGCCAATTATTTTCAGGGGTTTTTGCCTCCTCCATAATGTACTCAACATCTGTATATTTGTTGTCGGCTCTATTTTTTTGACGAAGCGTCACTACATTTAAATTATCCTTTACGATTGATTTAATTATCGGAAGCGGCAATAAAGTATTCGCACCGTATTGTTTGCTGTCCTTAATTTTTTGTAAAGTTTGATCTGACAATTTGCTGATAGTGTGGTAAAGGTATTTATCGTCATTTGAGGTAAAAATCACATCGTTATTATCTGCAAGCAATAATATTCCTTTGACTTCATTAGTTTGTGGCTCAAAAAATTGTAAATTATATTTGATGACAACCACCCCAACTATATCACTGCCGTCTATCACTGGATAAGCGGAAAAATACCCGAGTTTATTTGTTACCACGCCAAGGGCAATATATGTATTTGCTTTCCCTTTAATGGCTCTCTGAAAATATTCCCTGAAACTATAGTTTTTACCGATGAAACTTTCACTGGATTTAGAGTTACTTGATGAGAGCGTAAGTCCATCTTTATTAATGATATAGGTTACAGCACCGCCAACAGAGGAATTAAACACCGACAGGTATTCATTCATAGTTTCAATCTCGTTGGGATGCTTACAAAAATTGATGATTAAAGGATTTTCTGACAAAATTTGCGTTTGTTTGGAGTAATCTCCCACCTTGTCTGACAAATAGTACTCATACATATGTAAATGCTCCAGAGCTTCATTGTGCAGATTTTTCATTGCTAAGTTTTTTGACCAAACGGCAGTCGTTATCAGCGCTATAAGACAAATTACAGTATATGAAAATAAAACACGAGGGTGTTTTCTTAATATTTCTACATTTTTTATAAATTCCTTCATCTTCTAAAACATCCTAAAACAGCAGAACTTTTTAAATGGTGTTGAGCAATCTGCATGACCGCTCAAACGGAGGTGAGTTATTTTCGGCCCGTGATAGATAGATAGATAGATAGATAGATAGATAGATAGATAGATATGCCGATTAATTGTGCATTTTCTGTAAGAACAGTAAAACATTGTTGGTTAGTACCCCCTGCGTTTTGTGTTTAATTCTATAATATAAAAGGAGTATTAGTCAAGAAGTGTATAAATTCAGTTAACTGCAAACCGGGTGTTAAGGGGAATCATTCCGCTTATTGTATTACTTTTAATGCTTATATACTTAACTCAGGTACATGGTTTTATGTCAGTTAAAGAAACATTAAAAAGGACTGGATTCCCGCTCGGGGGCGGGAATGACAAAGGAGAGTGCGCTTTCTGTCATTTCTTTACAGGGGAATCCCCTTTAGGGGAGTGTCATTCCTGCGAAGGCAGGAATCCAGTTTTTTCTTTGCGGAGCTAAGGGCATAAGCAATTTACTTTTTTACCCTTAACAAACAGAAGCATGACAAGACCTGTGATAAAAAAAGCGATGATAGATAATATTGCAGGACGCTGGTCTCCGGTAAGGTGTGAAATGCCGCCAAAGACAAGAGGGCCAAGCACTGCTGAGGTTTTACCGATAGTTGAGTAAAATCCAAAGTATTCTGATTCGCTGCCATAAGGGATAAACTCTGTAAAAAATGTCCGTGAGGCGGATTGAACAGTTCCCAAACCAAAGCCAGCCGCTACGGCTACAACAAAAAACGCCAACTTTGTTTTCACAAAGTATGATGCTATTGTTACTGCGCTCCAAAGTACAAGGGAGAACACCACTACGGTCTTGGGTCCCTTTACGTCTATTGGTTTTGCCATTATCATGGCTCCCAAAAAGGCTGTTATTTGCACGGTAAGGAATAGATATATCAGTTCCTCACTTTTAAACCCAAGTGTGGCAGAGGCAAATATGCTTGAAAACACTATCACTGTGTTTGTGCCGTCTTCGTAGATAAAATATGAGATAAGAAACTTGCGAAGTTGAGTGTTTTCCCATATTTCTTTTGCGGTTTTTAGAAATCCCGTCAGTTTTTTACTTACAGCTTCTCGGAGCGGTCTTAATTGAGTATCTTTTGGAAGGAAAATAAATAGAGGGAGTGAAAATAAAAAAAAGAATGCTGCAACAGAAATCCAAATGGCATTGAATGAGCTGCTCTTAGCCAAAGGCAGCACTATAAGGAGGGAGATAAATGAGCCGACATACCCTAGTGCAAATCCCCATGCCGATACTCTTCCGTGAAACTCCTTCGGTGCAATCTCAGGCAGATAGGAATTATAAAACATTATCCCGCCCTCAAACCCAATATTTGCTGTCACAATCAGTAAAAATCCGGTTATTATCATGCCAGGTGCCAACACACAAAAAAATCCCACTGCGGATACGCAGGTTATGGTGTAAATAAACAAAAACCGTTTCCTGAGGCCTCCATAATCGGCAATTCCTCCTAGCACAGGGGATGTCAGCGCAACAAGTGCCATACTGAGAGCGATTGCCCGTCCCCACCACAAGTCCCCCGCTCCAGCCTGATTACCCACTACTACCTGTGTGTAATACACTGGAAACACGACAGTCAGAATGACGGCAGAGTAGCCTGAGTTGGCAAAATCAAACAGACACCATGACCATATCTCTTTCTTTTTCATAGCGTTCAAGATAAGGGCAATGATAACACGATACTAAAAAGAGTTTCAATGTGGGTATTGTCTAAATTAAGACAGTTTTTGTATTATACTTTAGTTTTCCGATGGGGGGCAATAAATAACATGACAAGGAGATAAGCGGATGGAAGGCGGTAAGGACGACGGGAAAATAGTTGTAACGGTTGACTCTAAATTCAAAGACAGAATGCCTAAGTTTTTACAAAGCAGGCAAAAAGACGCTAAGGAAATGGAAGACAGCGTAAAGCAGGGTGATTATCCATCAATAAAGATGCAGGGCGGTATGATTAAGAAATCATCCGAAACTTTTGGACTTGAAGACCTCAAGAATTTGGGGCAGGCAATAGAGACCGCTGCTAATCTTAAAGACTCAGGGAAAATAAAGGAATTGCTTCAACAATACTCAGACTACGTAAGCAAACTTGAAATCCAGTGTTGACGATACGACAACGGGAGATACTTAATTAAAATCAACATGTAATTTTACCTTGTGTACTTATGCGGGGTGTCATTTAGCAAAAGCGGTGGACAGAGACCGTAATGGTTTTACTTTGCTTGAAGTGCTTATTGCGCTTTGCATTGTAAGCGGGTTGCTGCTTACTGCCATTTCCTCTATTAACTACAACTTGTCAATATCGGAAAGACATGAGATAGTCACTACGGCGGCAATGCTTGCAAGAGAGAAAATTACAAAACTCCGGCAGCTACAAGTGGTTGAAGAAAAGGGTCAGTTTGATACCCCTTATGAGTCCTATAGCTATCGTCTCATTAGCCGTATGACTGCCCTTACCGGCGTTGCCGTTATGGAGTTAACTGTCTATAATAAAAAAGAATCTGTAACTTTACGGTATTTATATAAGACATCATGAGAGGATTTACTCTAATTGAAATTATGCTTGCGCTGTTGCTTTCAACTGTTTTAATGGCGGCACTTTATAAAACATTCTTTCTCTCTGAGACCGCTCTTACTGACTCTGACCGCTATATGACTGGGCTTCAGGAGGCCAGAGAGGTGTTTGAGGCGATGAGAAAGGAGATAGAGTCATCATTTATCAGCGCTAAGGACACATCTGTCAGGTTTAAGGTGCTGGACAGGGATGAGATGGGACATAAAGCATCTGCCATTTATTTCACCACGTTTGGCGGCATAGGCAGTGGGGTTAAAGAGGTTGCATATTTTGTAAGACGAGACGGAAAGAAGTTTTCGTTAATGAAAACTATGTTACCTTCATCAACAGAAAGAAAGGCAATTGAGTTTGAGGCGATTAGTGATATTAATAACTTTACAGTTTCTCTTACAGATGAAAAGTCAGAGGTTAAGTCCTGGGACTCTAAACTTCGGGACAAAATGCCCGATTCAGTAAACGTTACAATTGGTTTTATGATAAAAAACAAAACCTTTATTTTAAGTGAAACTATTTACCCAAAGATTAAAACTAAGGTGTAGATAACACTGTGAAATTAGATAAAAATACGAATGGGTCTGTGCTGATTATGACTCTTTTGATTACAGCACTGCTTGTTGCGATACTTGTTGAGTTTGCATACGGGGTGTTTGTAAAAACTAACGTATTGTATAATTTCAGAGACGGTCAAAATCTCTCTTTAATTGCTCAGTCAGGAATTGAACTTGCTGACGGCTACATAAAAGACTATCTTGCCTCTAACCAATATACTGCTTATGCCTCGTACGTTATCCCTGTGGCAAAAATAACTGATAACTCCACCGAGTCACTTGTTGTTTCTATCACAGATGAAAATGCAAAGTTCAACATAAACACAATCATTAACGAAAACGGAACCACTAACGAGAAGGCTTTGAGCACCTTTAAGCGGCTGCTTACCGCTCTTAAGCTGGATGAAAACATATCGCTTTATGTTACCAATTGGATTAGCTCAAAAGCTGGCAGCTCTTCTGGGCTTTCAGATTCAACGTCACACAACTATCTGTACTGTGTTGATGAGCTATTAAGCATCCCTCAGATAACTCCTGAGATTTATAAAAAACTCGCTCCATTCGTAACAGCAAATAGCGATGGTTTAATTAACATTAACACGGCATCTGAGGAGGTACTTATGGCGCTTGACGAAAATATCACTCAGTCCACGGCTAAAGAAATAATAGAATACAGAGAAAAAACCTCTCCTTTTAAAACCACCGCAGGCATTCAAAGTGCCCCGGCAATGGCAGATAAAAGTATAGGACTTATGGGAAAAATTACAGTAAAAAGCACTGTTTTTTCTGTCACATCTGTGGCAGCTTTAAGGGGTATCCAAAGGGAAATTCACGCTGTGACACAGTACAGTGAGACACCAGAGCAGGTAAAATACTGGAAGGAGTTTTGATGGAACTCTACGATTTTCAAAAGAAGGCTCTTGCTCTGAGGGTTATTAACCATGAGGCGGAGCTTTACTTTTACAGAAAAACACCTTCAGGATATGTCTTAACCGGCACAGATAAGCTTAATTTTAAAAATGCCGTACCAAAAATATCGGATACCAATACATCCGTTAAAACTCTGGTTTCTCTTCAAATGGAATTTTTCCATTTTCGGCTGATAGAGCTGCCTTTTTCAGACAGAGACAAGGTGTTGCCCATTTTGCCATACACTATGGATGCAATGGTTTTAGGAAAGTCGGACTCCTACGTCTATGATTTCGTAATTACCGATGAAACTGAAAATAGCGGTAAAAAGTTCAAGGCAATTTGTATTTATGTGGAAAAGGAGCGGCTTAAGCAAATAGTTGAAACCCTCAGGAATTTTAACATAATCCCGCATGTGATAACCTGCGCAGGCATCAGTTATGTGCTGCAAAACGCTGATTTTCAAACTCCCGGCTCATTTGCCGAACCCTCCGGTATTGGCACTGAAGCTATTGGAAAACTCTTGTTAGAAGAGTTTAATAAAAAATCCACGATTAACTTTTGCCGAGGAGAGTTTAAGCTTTCAACCATATCAGAGTTATCTAAAAAACAATTCAGCACAGGGGTTACGCTTCTTTTAGTGTCAGCGCTTTTGATAACAGTTTACTCAGGTGTCAAAATTCATTTGATTAATAAACGCATTAAAACTGTACAATCAGAGCTTAACAGTGCTTACAGAGAGATGTTTAAAAATGAGACAAAAATGGTTGACCCGTACGTCCAGTTGCAGGGTAAGATTAAACAGATGCGGGATACCCAGAAATTATACGACAGCCTTTCGCCCCTTGATGTGCTTTTGTTGGTGTCAAAAAGCGGCTATGGAAAAGTCACTCTGACAGCGACTGAAATGGAGGGTAGTGTGGTTACGCTAAGAGGTGAAGCTGAGAGTCTTTCTCTACTAAACACTTTCACTGAGGCATTAAAAGATGGATTTTCAGATGTTAAACTTGTTGAGTCAAAGACTGGGATTGATTCAAAGGTAAAGTTTATGGTATCAGTAAAAAATAAACTTATGGCAGAAGTAACCAAAAAATGAGACTCCCACAACTGCCAAATATTGCATCACTAAGTGAGTTATTAAAACTCAGGGCTATTCAGATGCTTTTAGCCGCTTTGATTTTAGCAGTCACTATGGTAATCACTCTTTCTGTCTTGAATGCAAAAACAAAAAAACTTACTCTCATAATGTCTAACTACACGCATTTTACAGCCTTAGTAAAGGAGTACAAAAGCGGCGAATTAAACCATGATGATGAGTTTAATAAAGGCATCAGCTCAACAAGCGTGCTTAAGCAAATAGAGGATTTGCTTAGTGAGTTAAACCTTAGAGACAGGCTCTTGTCAATTAAATCCTCAGGTGACAAGGCTGAGGGACAATACGTGTTAGAGATGGCACAACTTAGACTAAAGGAAATGTCGCTTAATGAAGTTGTAAACATCTTATATGCCATAAGAGGATATGGAACTGGAATGATTATAAAATCATTCCAGTTAAAAAAGGGATTTAATGATCAGGATAAATTTGAATTATCCATGGATTTGGCTCAGATAAAGAGCGGCACGGGAACATTTCAACCATCCCCGCTCATTAATTCAAATAGATGAAAAAAATAGTTAAATACACTGTATTGGCAATTATTTCACTGCCCTTGTTACTGCTAATTGCATGGAATGTCTCCGTCTCTGAGGAGTTTCTTAAAGAGACAATAGAAAAGAAATCAGTTCATGCGCCGTACAGTTTGAAATTAAACGGTTTTAATAAGAGTATATTTATTCCTTTTAAAGTCAATATAGCGGAGATAAAACTATTACAGGATAAAACAGTGATGGCAGTGATAAGTGATGCAGTTATTAGCATTAAACTTGAGAAAATTCTAAGCGGAAATCTGTTTTTTACTTTTTCTGGCAGAGTTTCCAGCGGCGCAGTAAACTTAACATATACCGCACCGCTGTTAAAACCCTTTGAGAAAACCCTCACTGCAGCAATAGACTCTGTGGAACTATCAGGGCTTGGTTTTATAAAAAAAGCCGGTATTAAAGGGAGCGGATTAATGTCAGGCAATTTTACTCTTAATGCCGACAATAAGGGTGATGGGGTTTTTGAGGTGAAAAAATGCCACTTTGAGGATTTTCATGGAGGCGGACTATACCTTCCAGCCAAATATATCACTGAAATAACCGGTAAGTTAAGTACCGATACAGAGACTGTTAACATAGAGAGCGTCTATCTTACAGCAGAGAACATAAGCTGCCGGATTTCAGGAAAAATTATAAACGGCTCTCTTGACGTCTCAATTCAAATAATGCCTGATGCCGACTTTAAAGATAAAACTATACTGCTTTTACTCAAACAGTATGAGGTCTCACCGGGAGTTTATGTGGTAAGGATAGCACGCAAGCTTTCCTTTTTAAACTTCCCTTTTTAATTACTTGACAAGTCAGAGAAATTGTCATAAAATACGTAACAACAGCAGGACTAAACAAGTGTCAAAGTACAATGAGGAAATAAAAGCTGGCGTTATAATTGTCACGGGACTTGTACTGATTGCCCTTTTCGTAATTTTGACAGGCGGAGCCAAGTTTTACGATAAATATGATGTCTATTATGTAAAGCTCATGGATACAGCCGGTATTAACGAAGGCTCTGCTGTAAGACTTGGAGGGCTGAAAGTCGGACGTATCAAAGAGATGCGTGCGCCTACTAAACCAAACGAGCCTGTAACAGTTGTGCTCGGTCTTAACAAAGGGACTATGCTGTTTAACGGTACAAGGGCTAAAATATCGCAGATAGGATTTGTAGGGGAGATTTATCTTGATCTTTCACTTGGAAATACCACAGACACGAAAATTCTACCAGGCTCTGTAGTGCCCTCAGAAAAAGTGGCGGTGTTGTCTGACCTAATATCAAAACTGGACACTGCAGCTGTTTCACTGGATACGCTTATAAAAGATATGGATTTGTTTTTTGGCGAAAAAAACAGACAGCATATAGAAAATTTACTTTTAAACTCAAATAAAGTAGCCGTTGATTTAAATTCAAAATTTTCGGATTTTTCTCAGAGCCTTACACAATCGTCAAAAGAAATGCACAATGTGCTCAGAAATATGGATGATATATTAATAGCAAACAAAGAAGGAATAACTGAGACTATTAAAGCTATTAGAGTTATGGTAACCTCTATGGATAAAACTTCTCGATCAATATTAAAAACGTCGGATTCGCTAAATTCTACCGTTTTGGAACAAAATGAAAACTTAACGGCTCTCCTTGATTCTATGAAAAACACGATGGATGACCTTCAGGACACACTACAGGAGATTAAGACAAAGCCGTGGGTTATCACTCATAGTCAGAAGGGCAGGGGGGGAGAAAAATGAACAGACTATTTGTTGCAGCAGCGTTGTTGGTGATGGTGTTTTCATGCTCTGTAGAACAAAATAAAATTTATAGTTTAAATATTTCTTCTTTTGAAAACGTATCCACCACGGGTGTTACTGACGTCTCTTTAGGTATTTTAGTTACTGCTCCAAAATACTTGTCGCAACCTTACTTATCACACAGAAGCACCCCGTATGAGCTGACTACGGAACTATACTCTAAGTGGGAGGCCCCGCCTGTAAAGATGATTTCTGAGAATTTCAGAAATGCACTATACGATTTGACATTCTTTAAAGATGTCAGGATTTTAACAGTTCAGAGGCGTGATTATTACTGTCTGAAAATAAATCTTAGAAGATTTGAACGTTTTAATTACAACACACCTTTACAGGGAGTAGTTGAATTTGACTATGATCTTTTTACACCTGATGACAAAAACATACTTCATGGGGTTTTTTCACAAAAGAGTCCGCTTTCCGATAAATCATTCACCGCCCTTGCTGAGAGTCTGAGTATTGCCCTGAAAGATGCTCTAACACAAATAGTACCTAAGGTAAAAGAGGAAATTCTAAGCAGACAACAACGCTAAAATGCTGTTTCTGGCATCAGTCCTGAATATACACTAAGAACTATTTATAGTGAAATTCAAAAGTATGTTCTTATTGAATTTATAAAAAACGAGATTGCTACACCCCCTGCTGGGGTTCGCAATGACGGCTGGGGGCTGTGCGTGGGCATCTCTCTCCGTCATTACGAGGAGCGGCAGCGACGTGGTAATCTCCTCCTTATTATTATAATTTAGACTGCCTCTCTGCCTTACTTCTATGAAACCTACTTTTTTTAAAACTAATATTAATTGCCTGCCTGAAATCACAGGGAGTTTAGGCACTGGCTATCTCAACTGTAGTCCAGTAGGATTTTGATGTTTCTGAAGGTAGATCATCAACTCCAAAGCTTTCTAAATATAATTCAATAGCTTCTCTAATATTAGCTTGAGCTTGCTCAAGGGTCTCCCCCTGCGTTGTAACATATAACTCAGGACATCTTGCCACATAGAATCTGTCTTCTTTCTGTATAGATACAATGAAAGACCTCATTTAGCCTCCATGTATGCGTTGGAAAATTAGCTATGCCGGAGGCCGGACTTGAACCGGCACGAGCAGAAACCCGAGGGATTTTAAGTCCCTTGCGTCTACCAATTCCGCCACTCCGGCGTTACATTACAAAGAGCATTACTGAGTATTACGCTATCACATACGGCTTTAAGGTGTCAAGTGATTTTAGAAACTGTGTTTTAGAAACTGAAAGAGTCCGTAGTGCTGTCAATCATTTTATCAAGGTCAAGCATAATTATAAGTCTGTCATTTAATTTAGCAATACCGTATATAAACTCGGTACTAATATCTGTAGCCATAGGAGGGGTTGGTTCCACTATGTTTGCCGGCACTCTGAGAACCTCTGAAACCGCATCTACTATCAGCCCCATCGTAACCCCTTTGAGATCAACAATCATGATTTTAGCGTTTTCGCTGTCTTCCATCTCTGGAATTCCAAATTTTTTTCTTAGATTTACAACAGGTATGACTTTGCCGCGAAGGTTTATCACGCCCTCTACAAAAGGCGGGGCGTTGGGAACCATCGTTATCGACGTCATCCGGTTTATTTCCTGTACCTTCAAAATATCGACAGCGTATTCCTCTGTCCCAAGTGTGAAGGTAACAAGTTGAAGTATGTCTTCAGTCGCTGTAAAAGGCTCCATATCTATGCCTCCCTGTATTATTAATCAAAATAAAAATCACGGACATAAAAATACCAACCACACCGTAAAAGGATTATACATTAAACAAATATAATAATGAAAGAAACAGAATAAGAATTTTCTCCGCAGATTGCGCAGATTTGCGCAGATTTATTTTTTATCTATGTTCATCTGCGGATTACAGTTTTTTCAAAATTCCCTTTCTTAAATGAAAGAAACTTATATCAAAGTCTAAATTGAATTAATAATCTCTCCGGCTATCTCTGAAAGAGACACAACCTTATCGGCAAGCCCCGATTCAACTACAAACTTCGGCATTCCAAACACAACGCAGCTCTCCTCATCTTGAGCTATCGTTCTGCCGCCGGATTCCTTAATTGCACGCATTCCCTTAAAGCCGTCGTTACCCATCCCTGTTAATATGACTCCAAGACAGCCACCCGGCATTACAGTGTTAGCAGTAAGCATCATAACGTCAACCGAGGGTTTGTAAATGTATGTGGGATCATCGCCAATACTGACAAACTTATCAAACCCCTTCTTGGTGATACTCATGTGTCCGTAGCCTGGGGCAATGTAAACCACTCCGTTTTCTATTTTTTCGCCGTGTTTGGCTTCTTTTACCGGCATCTGACTCAGTTGACAAAGCCGCTCGGCAAACGGGCCTGTGAAATTAGCCGGCATGTGCTGAGATATAATTACTGGGACTGAGAAGTTCTTTGGAAAGAGCGGCACTATGGTCTGAAGCGCCTTAGGGCCTCCTGTAGATGTTCCTATGGCAACCATCTGCATTCTCTTAGACGATGTGAACTGTACCGACCGGACAGGGGAAGGGTGCATTGTGGCGGCAGGTCTCTGCATGGCTGGCATTGCAGTTTTAGATAATGGTGAAATCTTTCTCGGTATTTTGAATTTCTTACTGCCTATTTGCTTTAGTTTATCAAGCAGCATATCCTTTATATTGACAATGTTGACGGAAAGCTCAGACAGATTTTTGGGGATGAAATCTACGGCTCCTATCTCCAGCGCCTCTAATGTGGTCTTAGCCCCCTCAGTCGTAAGTGAGCTGACCATTATCACAGGAAGAGGATTGCTGCTTGCCATGATGGCTCTCAAAGCTTCAAGTCCGTTCATCCGCGGCATTTCAACGTCCAATGTGATGATGTCAGGCTTAAGGGATTCTATCTTCTCCAGAGCCTCTATGCCGTCTGAGGCGGTTCCCACAACCACAATCTCCGGATCTCTCACTATCAGGCTCTTTATGGTGTTTCTCATAAAGGCCGAATCATCCACTATTAACACTTTTATCTTTTTTACTGTATCCTGTATCACTTTGTCTATCCGTGCTTAACACTGCTAAACATCACAGAAGGATCCAAAATCAACACAACCTTTCCGTCTCCTGTGATTGTGGCGCCTGCCACACCATCGGCACTCCCGGAAAATCCCTCTATGGACTTAATAACTACCTCCTCCTGTCCAAAGAGCTTATCAACCATAAGCCCATACTTTCTCTCACCTATTATTATGACTACAAGGTACATTTTGCCATCGCCATCAGCAGATCTCTTTATAAAAAACTTGTCGGCAAGCCTGTGCACCGGCACCACCTCGTCTCTGAGTATAACAGTCTCCTGCCCCCTTATTGTCTTAATGTCCTTATCTACCAATCGAACCGTTTCAACAACTGAGGCAAGAGGAATTGCAAACACCTCTTTGCTCACTCCAACCATAAGAGCCTGTATAATGGCAAGCGTAAGCGGCAGCCGGATTATAAACTTTGACCCCTTACCTTTTTCCGTATCTATTGTGATAACACCGTTTAATTTATCTATGTTTGTCTTTACAACATCCATGCCAACCCCTCTGCCTGAGACGTCTGACACTACCTTAGCAGTGGAAAACCCGGGTAAGAGAATAAAATCCAAAATTTCCTTTATAGAAAGTTTTTCAAGTTCATCAAACGTGGAAAGTCCTTTTTCAACTATTTTCTCTTTTAACATTTCGTGGTCTATGCCCTTACCATCGTCTTCTATGGCAAGGACTATATTATTGCCCTCCTGATAAGCTGAGAGCATTACAGTGCCAAGGGTTGGTTTTCCGATGGACTGTCTTTCTTTTGGCATCTCTATGCCGTGATCAACGGAGTTTCTGATTAAATGAACAAGCGGGTCGCCAATTTCTTCAATAATTGACTTATCAAGTTCTGTGTCTTCACCAAACAGCCGTAACTCTACCTCTTTGTTGAGCTGGCGGGCAAGATCTCTTACCATTCTGGGGAAGCGGTTAAAGACCTTCTTTATCGGCTGCATACGAGTTTTCATGACTGCTATCTGAAGGTCGGTTGTTATCAGGTTTATAAATGAGGTCAACTCGGTAAGCGGCGCCAGGTCTTCACTGTCCTGATATTTTATTTCAAGAGTCGTTGCAATTTTCACAAGCCTGTTTCTTGCCAGCACCAGTTCACCAACCAGGTTAAGCACGTTATCAAGCCGCTCGACATCCACTCTGATTGTCTGTTCCGCCTGTTGCGGTTTATCTGATTTCTCAGCAGGAGGAGGTGGAGCCTGCTTAGTGAGGGCCTTTTTTACCTCATCTTTGGACGCTTTCTCTGTGACAGTTAATATCTCGCCAACTTTAGGAATCTCACCAACATCTACAGACTCTTTAATTAGCTTTTGAATTTTCAGTGCCTCATCGACATCATCCTCAGTAACCAAACCGCTTTCTATTAGGATTTCACCCACTTGTTTAATGCCTGATGAGGCAGCCTGTTCTGCTTCAAGCTCAGCCAGAAGGTCTAAATCCATAACTACGGACTCTTCAGAGTCTGTATCAGCGGCTGCTGGCTGAGACTCAGACGGCTCTACGGCAGTGCCATCGTTTATTGCCTTAAGACGGCCGACAAGTTCGGTAATGTCCTCCTCAGCTCCGTCTTTTTGTTTTATATGTTCTAACAACACTTTTACCATGTCTATGGACTCAAGGATTACATCCATAATGCCGGGCTCTAGGACTAATTCTCCGTCTTTGATTTTCTTAAGCACACTTTCCGTTATATGAGTCACATCGACCATCTGGTTAAACCCAAGAAACCCTGAGGCACCCTTTATTGTGTGGACGGAGCGGAATATACTGTTTACCAAATCCTGATTATCTCTGTCAGACTCAAGCTCCACAAACTTCTGATTTAAATCATCAACAAGCTCTGTTGTTTCTATTAAAAAATCATTTATTATTTCTTCCATTTCGTCAGACAATTCAGACGCCCTCCCAAGTGTTTATTTTTATATTTATGGTAGCCATAGTTATTCTCTGTTAGAATCCAAACTCAGCAAGCAGCGCATCCACATCGCTTTGACCGGATACTGCGCTTTCAGATGGTTTTGTTAGAGGTCCGGGGAGTTCTCCCTCTGTTTTTGCACCCTGCATTTCAGGCTTATTTATATCCACTTTTACGCCAAACATCATAACAAGTTTTATCAGTTGATCCTCCATGTCTCTGACCAGCTTTATAACTTTTCTAAGTATCTGCCCTGTCAGGTCCTGAAACTCTTGAGCCAGCATTATTTCAAGAAAATCGTTATTCATATCGTTTAATTCAGTTTTTAAAAGACTGGAAAAATCCTTAAGTGCGTTCGATGTTTCCTCAGATTGAGGTGATGATTCAAGGTTATCGATTGCAGCCAGGAGCTCATCTATTTTGGCCTGGTTTTTCTCTGCAATGTTGATTGTTCTATTTGCAGACTCCTCAGTTTTAGTTATAACCCATTCAAGCTTATCTGTTGCCTGTGACATCTCACCCTCGGCCAGATTCTTTAGTTTAGGGTTTAATAACTGTTTAAACTCTTTGATAGAATCATGCAGTTTGCGGGTCATCATCCCTATCTCAGAGAACATTTCACGGTCACTGAAACTTGATAGTTCTGCTATCGCACGTTCAGCCGACTCTATGTCTCCACCGGCAAAAGACTCCATCAGGATGTTGACATTTTCCATTAATTTTATGACCAATTTCTCATCAAGACCTTTATTTGCAGCACTCTTATGGACGGCATCCCGCACCTCTTTTACAAAGAAATCTCCGCCCATAGTGGTTACCCGCTTTGTGACAACTATATCACCATCAATATTACATTCAGAATTTACTATATCCTCGCCGATAAGGGAAAGTTCTTCAGCGCTTAATAATTTGGTAAAATCCAGCACAAGCACCATTCTATTATCGCCAAGATTGGCAACGCCCTTTAGACACTCATCCGCATTTGAACCGACAAATCCGACTTCGGTTACAATTGAATCATTCTCTATGTTCATGACTCCGGTTATGGAATCCACCTTTACGCCAAAAGTAATACGTCCCATATTAACCACTATGACATTGCCCTCTCCTTGTGAGTTGGCATTAAATAGACCCAGTTTTTGTTTTAAATCTATAACTGTAATCGTCTTGCCGCGCAAACTGATTATACCCATCACAAAATCTCTTGAATGCGGCAAAACTGTGGTCTGAGCAGGCTTCATAATCTCTTGCACAATCAGTATGGGAACAACGTATTCCTCCCTGCCGATGTTAAAACCTATATACTGGCCCATGCTTTCCTCCGAGCGCAGAGTTATTTTTTCAGCTTCTCAAATATCTTATCCAGCTTTTCCCTAAGTACATCTGCGGTGAAAGGTTTTATAACATAATTATTAACACCGGCCTTAACCGCCTCAATAACCTGCTCCTTTTCAGCCTCCGCCGTTACCAGCAACACTGGAAGAGCTTTTAATTTAGCGTCTGCCCTTACTCTTTTCAATAACTCAAGACCAGTAACGTTTGGCATATTCCAGTCAGTTATCAAAAAATCAAACTCACCATTTTTGAGTTTGGTAAACGCCTGTTCACCGTCCTCAGCCTCTTCAATTTTCTCATATCCGAGCTGTTTCAGGATGTTTTTGATAATTCTTCTCATTGTTGAAAAGTCATCAACCACAAGTATTTTCATGTTCTTGTCGTAGAGCATTACAATTACCTCCAGGGTTTAATTTTTTTTAGTAAAATTTTTAACATTCTTATTAAGTGTATCGGCTGATATTGGTTTTACCAAATAACCGTTTGCACCTGCGGCCATAGCTTTGCTTCTTTCAGCCTCATCATTTTCTGTTGTTATCATCACCAATGGAATATCCTTAAAGGAGTGGTCAGTTTTAAGGGTTCTGGTTAACTCTATGCCGTCCATGAAGGGCATGTTAAGATCAGTCAGGATTAAGTCAACCTCGTTGACGGCGAGTTTTTCTATAGCATCAAGACCATTTTCTGCAAACACCGGTTCATGACCACCGCCTTTTAGATAGAGTCCGAGTATTTTCCGTGTAGTCTTATCGTCATCCACTACCATTATCTTCATACCGTTTCCTCCATCCTATAAAGCCTATGCCTTTTGATAGACCACGGTCTTATCTATTACGGCAGGTTTAAACGCCCGAGTTATATCGTGCAGTGACTCAGCCATTCCTATTATAAAATGACCGCCATTTTTCAGCGATTCATAAATACTTGTTACCACAGATATTTTTGCTTTTTTATCAAAATATATCAACACATTCCTGCAAAGCACAACGTCCATGTCCCTGACGGCTCTCATCCTTGAGGCGTCAAGTAGGTTAATCTGCACAAATTTCACTTTTGAGCGAACATCCGTATTTAAGACATAGTTAGAGCCGTCTAACTGTTTAAAATACTTCTTCAGATAGTTTTGAGGAACGTTTCTGATTGAGTACTGACCGTATGAGGCAGCTCTTGCCTTTTGTAAAACCGCCTCGCTTAAGTCTGAGGCAAGTATCTCAAATTTGATACCGGCGGTTTTAGGGTTTTCCATAAGCATCATTGCGATTGTGTATGGCTCCTCTCCGGTTGAGCTGGCTGATGACCAGATTTTCAGAGTTGCTGGTTTTAACTCAGCCTTTATCCTTGGTATAATTTGCCCCACTAAAACCTCTAATTGCTGCAGCTCACGAAAAAAAAACGTCTCATTTGTCGTTATCCTTTCAAACAGGACATTCAGCTCTGTGCTGTTGTTATTATATTTCAACATATACAGGTAATCGTCAAAGCTTGCCAGTTTATTTTCCTCTATTCTTTTGCCTAATCTGTTTTCTATAAAATATTTTTTGGTATCCGGTATATATATACCGCTTTTTTCATATATGAAGTCTCTGAAATTTCTAAATGTTTCATCTTTAAGTTCCATCATAAAGTCTGTAAGACCTCTTCGACGCGCTGTCTTATAGCGTCATCTGAATGATACTTGATGGAATAAAGGGCCTCATACGCATCCTGCCCGCCTAAATTTGAAAGGGCATCAATTGCCCCCATTACTACGAGGTTTTCGCGGTCTCTCAGCGCCTCTGCAAAGAGGCCAATGTAGTCAGCGCCCTTTGATGCGGCAATAGCTTTTAGCGCATAAAACCTCACCCACATATCACTGTCTCTGACAGCCGATAAAAGTCCGTCAACAAAGACAGAGTACTGGCTTAGAGCCATTGCAGAGGAGCGTCTTAGTTCCAAATCGGCGTCCTTTAGAAGTTCAGAAAGCCTGTTGTAAGCGCTTTCTTCGTTTAAAGAACCAAGCCGGGAAATTGCAGCCATTTTAACAGTTTTACTGTTGTCTTTGGATAGATCAAGTAACAACTCTGTCTCTTGTGCATATTTAGCTATATAGATTTTAAAGTTTTCAGGATAAGAGTCGGCTTTATGAAGAAACTTTGATGAGTCCATAGAAAGTAGTGCCTTAACCCCCTCATCAACAACATCCTCGTAAGTGTCTTTACCTATAAGATCAAGTATCGGTAAAAAGGCCTTCTTTGATTTCAACTTTCTTAGAGCATATATACTCTGCTTTCTGACGTGACCATCATCATCAGAGAGTGCCTCAATCAGTGAATCTACGCAGCGTTCATCAGCGATTTCAACAAGTGCGTGTGCTGCCTCCCTGCGAATATCTCTGAGGGAACTCCTGAGGAGTTTTACAAGAGGGTCAATAGCCTCAACACACTTCAGCTTTCCAAGCGTTTCTACCAAAATGGCCATGCCCCTGAATTTTAAGTTATTGACGTCAAGGAGAGAAAGCAGCGATGAGCAGTCGGCTATATTTAAAACAGCGTTCTTAATTATGATAATACGTTCTTCATTTTCAGGATATGAGACGTCCAGTGAACCTGCTAAATCCAGGAGGTTATAAAGTGAATCTTTATCTTTTATTGTAGAAAGTCCTGATATTGCAGTAAGTTTATCTTCCCAATCATCGTTTTTTAGCATAACTCTGAGGTCAGAACCAAGAAAGGCCATACCTGGTTCTATACCATGCCGAATCAGGCTTTTTATGGCAGCAGATTTTGTAATGAAGTCGGTAGTTTTAGTACACTCTATCAGCGCATCTTTGGATTGTTGAGAGGGAATGTTACCGAGAGTTTCAAAGGCTGCAAACTTTAGCACCTGAGATGGACCGTAACAGAGTTCAGTGATAGATGTAACGCCATCCTCAGATTCCATAAGACCAAGAGCCTCCAAAGCGGCAAAAGCAACCCATTCCTCAGAGTCAGAGAGAGCCTCTTTGAGATGACTCACACCCTCTTCGACATTTAGAAGACCAAATGTCCGGCACGTTGCGGCTCTAACGTTTGCATTTTCATCCTTAAACATAGGAATCAACAATTCGTAATTAACTCCGACTGCAATATCGCCAAGCAGGTCAACGGCAAACTTCCGCATATCGTCGTCTCTGTCTTTTAGCAGGTCATACAGAAAAGGTACTGATACCTCGCCAAGATCTTTAAGAATCAGGAGAGCTGCATTTCTTTGAGAAGCCTCTTTTCTTAAAACAGGGATTGTCATATAAGCAACAGCCGCGCCGCCTATTTTAATCAAAGACTGTGCAGCAGAGTCCTGTACGGCAAGGCTTTGGTCAAAGAGCGCCGTTATTAAAGGATAGATTGCCCGCTCATCACCCTCCCCAAGCATTGAGGCAGCCTGCCTTCGCCTTGAAACATCAGTATGGTTCAGGCTCTCTTTTAACTTTTCTAATCTTGCCTTGTTCATTTGCAACCGCTGTATTATATAATTGCATACGTGTTAAAATCAATTGCGATACTTTCGGTTTGTTTAGAAATGAAATATAAGTGTACGTCAAATGGAAAATAAGACCAAACACATTGAGAAAGTAAAGAGTTTCTTTAACAATTATTCCAACTCATGGGAGAAAAATTACGATGCAGACGGAATAATGTCAGAAAGGACTGTGAGATTTTCCAAAGCACTCACTGAAAAATTGCCAGAGGGGGCGCTTGTGCTTGACTTTGGCTGTGGGAGCGGTGATTTGACAGTTTCTTTAAAGGAGGCTGGGTTTAATATACAGGGTTATGACCTTTCGGAGTTAATGATAAAAAGGGCACAGGAAAGATACGGCTCAAGAGGCATCGTGTTTACCAGCGCTGACAAGAGCCACCCGCAGACACTGCCGTATGATAACAAAACCTTTGATGCCGTAACAGCGTCAAGCGTGTTTGAGTACATTGATGAGCCGGTTGTTTATTTTAAAGAAATATTTCGTGCTTTAAAGCCAGGCGGATACTTTGTTCTAACCGTTCCCGATAACAGGCATTTGGAAAGGCGGATTGAAAACGTTAAAATAAAATTTTATAATCAAGATATCATAATCAAACTCATTAAATATCTGCCTGACAATATTAAAAAGCGTCTAAATGTGGACTTCTTTCGGATTTCAAAGACAAGGCTAAAAGTTGAAAAATGGGTGGAAATGTTGAAGACTTGCGGCTTTACAGTGGATAGCATCCCAAAGTGCGAAACACCGCTTGTTTTGCTGACTGTGGAGAAAATTTAATTTTCTAAGTGGGATTTAACAGCAGGATAGAAGGAATGGATTCCCGCTCGGAGGCGGGAATGACAAAGGAGGGGTAATTTATTTTTCTTGTCATTCCTGCGAAGGCAGGAATCCAGTTTTTTTATCTGCGCCATCTGCGGATAAAATTCTTTCTTTTTTCTATATTGTATTATTTTAAACGGATTTGCTACCATTAAGGATACCTTTTTACTAAGAGTCAGCATATGTTTTGGTTTGATAGTTAAAATAAATAAAGGATAGAAAGGGGAGGTAGTGCGGTGTTAGAGATTATAAGAAATCTTAGGGTTAAAACAAAGCTGATGCTTGCCCTGTTGTTGTGCGTATTGGGGATTATCTCAGTAATCGTGGTGTCGTTGGGAGTGCTTAGAGTTTCACTTGAGGATGAGAAAAAAACCAAGCAAAGACATCTGGTTGACACAGCTTACAGTGTGTTGGACTATTACTATAAACAGGCTAAAGACGGCAAAATAACTGATGATGAAGCCAAAAAGGCTGCAATGGCTCAAGTCAAAGCCCTCAGATATGAGGAGAAAGAGTATTTCTGGATAAATGACATGCACCCAAAGATGATTATGCATCCATACAAGCCGGAGCTTGACGGCAAGGACCTTTCGGATTTTAAAGACCCCAAAGGAAAAAAGCTTTTTGTCGAATTCGTTGAAACAGTTAAAAAGAACAAGTCAGGTTTTGTGCCATATATATGGGCTAAACCAAATTCCACAGTGTTGGCGCCAAAAATTTCCTACGTAAAGGGTTTTGAGCCGTGGGGCTGGATAATAGGCTCTGGTGTCTATATTGATGATATAAATGAGAAATTTTGGTCTCAGGCCAGAGACTTAACAATAGTCTTGGTAATAGTTACCATGATAATAGGTGTAGTATTTTGGCAGATTATTAAAAACATAACCGGAAGACTTTTTACGATAACAGGTACGGTTGAAGAGATAGCTAATGGTAATCTTGTTATTGATGATTCTATGCAGCACTGTAGTGATGAAATAGGGTGTTTATCATTGGATGTAAACAAAATGGGCATGTCGTTAAGAACAATAGTTGGGGGAGTGATAAACTCGGCAAACAATGTTGTATCGGCAGTTGAGACGGTAAAGCAGATAGCGGAAAAGATGATAGAAGGGACTAAAAGCCAATCTTTGCAAGCCGCCCAGATAGCGACATCGGCTGAGGAAATGAGTCAGACTATATCTGACATTTCAAGAAATGCGGCAGCGACATCTCAGACAACTCAGGAGGCTATGAAAATAGCCGCCGAAGGTAATACAATATCAAGGGCAGCCATAGAGACCGTTGATCAGGTATATAACTCTACAAAAGATTTAGCTGAGATGGTGGAAAAACTGAACACTCGGTCATCAGAGATTGGCGACATTGTCACAGTGATTAAAGAGATAGCAGATCAGACAAACCTGCTTGCACTAAATGCCGCAATAGAGGCAGCGCGTGCCGGAGAGCACGGCAGGGGATTTGCAGTTGTTGCCGATGAGGTACGAAAACTTGCCGAGCGAACCATAAAAGCCACAGTTGAAATAACCGACAGAATAAGCGCCGTGCAAACCGAAGCACGGGAAACAGCCAGATCTATGGAGGAATCCTCACAAAAGGTAAACGAGGCAATCACATACATTAAACAGGTAGGGGCATTCCTGAACACCATAGAGGACGCTGTTAAAAGAGGCAGTGATGAGATAGTCCACATAGCCGTTGCAATAGATGAGCAGTCAGCCGCCTCCGAAGATGTAACAAACAATATTGAAAAAACATCCATAATCGCACAGGAAATTGAAAACGCCTCCTCTGATGTGCTCAATGAGGCAAATGAATTAGCTCAGGTCGCTCACCACCTGAAAGATTCAATTTCAGGATTCAGACTGTAGTTAATTAGACGACTTAGGTCACACCAAGTAGCAGTCAGAAGTATAACAAGGCGGCAAGGAGAAAGCGACGGAGGCGTACTTTTAAGTACGTTGAGGAGCTTTTGATGTTGTCAACGAAGTTAGACGATAGAATGTTGCTTGGGGTCAGTCAAATCTAAAACGGTGGCTTCTAAAGAGCTTAGTGCATACATCGACGACTTTGGCCTCATAGAGTACACCTCTGCCCGCTGAAATCTCATCAAGAGCTCTTATAATTCCAAGAGCCGCACGGTAAGGTCTATGAGAGGCTACGGATTCTACAACGTCAGCTACGGCCACTATTTTAGCTTCAAGACAGATATCGTTTCCCCTTAATCCCATAGGATACCCTGAGCCGTCAAGCCGCTCATGGTGCTC
The DNA here is from genome assembly GCA_004376055.2 of Nitrospirales bacterium LBB_01. Classification (GTDB taxonomy): domain Bacteria; phylum Nitrospirota; class Thermodesulfovibrionia; order Thermodesulfovibrionales; family Magnetobacteriaceae; genus Magnetomonas; species Magnetomonas plexicatena. The sequence goes on along the minus strand of CP049016.1, from coordinate 1,669,068 downwards.
GAGCACGGTTCTGGCTACTGGCCACGGAAACTCTATTCCCTGTAAAATATCAGCGCCTACTTGCGAGTGCATTTTTATAATATTAAATTCGTAGTCATTCAATTTTGTAGGTTTTGAAAGGATTTCGGCAGGCACTACTATTTTCCCTATATCGTGCAGAAAGCCGGTAATTCGGATTCCCTCTACCTGATGATCGCTTAACTTTAACTCCCGCGCTATTTCCATTGCCAAATTAGATACCCTGCGTTGATGTCCTGCAGTGTAGGGGTCACGCATCTCTATCATAAGTGAGATTGCCTTTATTGCTCCATTAACGGTTTTTTTCAGATTATCCGACGCCTCCGCTAATATGTCCTCAGCCTGTTGATGAGCTGTTATGTCTCTGCTTACGACAACTGCGTGAGTTACTTTGCCGTTGAGGTTATAGTAGGGATAGTAGGTGACGTCAAGGAATCTGGGCCCAAGCGTGTGGAAATTAAACCATGCCTGATAATTCACCTCCTCGCCGGAAAAACACTTATCCAGGTGCTTCTTTATTACATTGTTGAACACGTCAGCGCCCCAAACTTTACGTACGCTTTTACCTATAACATTTTGAGGAGTTTTCCCGTGTGCCCTGCCGTAGGATGTGTTTATCACATCATAAACATAATCTGTGTTTATTAAAGTCATAAACTCTTTGGAGGTGTTTACGATAAACTCGTAACGTTTCCCCATTTCCTCAAGGCTGCGCCTTTGTGAGATGTCTTTGACTACTGCAATCAGGCAATTCCTTTTGTTTATGGTTATAACTTTAAGGTTAATCTCAGCCCAAAAATTAGTTCCAAAGCGGTCATGCGACATCCACTGAAATTTCTGTGGAGAGCCATCCACAGCCAGCTTTTTAAGTTCCTCGTACCTTTGGTAATCGTAAGGAGGCTCACCTACACTTAGCGCCTGAAGGTTTAAACTAATCGCCTCCTCTGAGCTGTAGCCAAAGAGGTCTTTAACTCTGTCGTTAACGTCTGTTAATTTATCGGTCTCGGCGTCATAAACAAATATTGCATCGCTTACTGTATTAAATATTGCCTGATACCTGGAGTCATGCTCCGGCAAATCAAACCGCACTTCTGTTTTCATCACTTTTTTCATAACTATCTGTTATTTATTAACCGCCTCTGTGTAATTCTAATTCATTGTCACAAAAAATTCCAGTAAAATCTTTTTTGTAGTAATCCGTAGTGATTTTCTCATTTGCTTTCCTTATGCGGATTTTTTATTTCATACTCAAGAAATGCGATTTTTTGGTTTAACTCTTTAATTTTACCTTTTAGGTCGGATATAATTATGGAAAAGTACATAAGTGACAGAATAAGTAAAACAGTTAAAATCACAAGGACTATAATGGGCGGATATCCAACGCCAAGGAATGTGGCCATGCGGTTTACAATGTTGTCCAAAAAAGCGCCGCTTATAATACAGACACTGACAACAAACCACAGAAGCGAATGCTCCTCTCTGAATTTTCTCCGTCTGACCAGCTCAAATATTATGGTAAATAGAACAACACCCAGTACCACAATCAATACTCTTGAACCTGTTGACATTAATCCCTCCTCAGCACTACCATGATGATGGCAAGCATCATCTTCATGACGTATGCCACAGGCTTTAACCCGCTGTGCATGGATGTGCCCTCACGGCGCTGATACATGTTGACCTGTGCCTCCACAACTTTGAACTTCTTTCTGTGAAGCAGCATTATAGTGTTAGCATCGGGGTAATCCATCGGGTAGTTATCACCCTTAGAGAGATAGGAAAACACGGATTTATCCAGAAGTTGAAAACCGCTTGTCGGGTCAGTAAATTTTATACCTGTGTAGAGGCGGGTTATGTATCTAAAGAGGGCTACTCCAACGCTGCGTGCCGGTCCCATCTTATAGTCACCGGTTAAAAATCTCGTTCCTATGACCACGTTTGCTCCAGTTACCGTTTGCGCCTCAAGGAGATTTTTAATTGAAGCGCTATCGTGTTGACCATCGCCATCCATAGTTACAACGTATTCGTAGTGCTTTGAGAGTGCAAACCTGAAACCTGTCTGCAGCGCCCCGCCGTAGCCAAGATTAAATGTGTGGTTTAGCACCATTGCTCCACGGCTTTGGGCTATATCTGCGGTTTTATCTGTTGAGCCGTCATTTACCACAACAACATCAACATCCGGCTGAAACTCTCTTATGCTGTCTAACACGGCACCTATATTTTTTTCCTCGTTATAGGCAGGTATTATGATTAGTGTTTTTTTCACAGCCTTAATAAATTACCTGAAGGGCATTGCCCACAGTTTCCACTGTCCACGAACCTTTCCCAAGATAGTCACCGTCAATTTGAGCATGCACACCGTTATCTATTGTAACATGCTGACATTGGATATGTTTAATATGGCGGCATCGGCAAGACTGCCCTCTGATTATACTTATCACATCCCTGATTATCTCCATCCTAGTTCGTTCGTTAAATATGCTGGCATACAGGGTGTCATTTGTAATATCGGCATTCGGTGCAATTTTGAAATCACCTCCATATCTGGAACCATTACTTACTATTACACTTGTTGCCTCATACACAAAATCCTCTACAGTTAATCCTATATCAACAGGTACGTAGTTAAGAAAACTCTGAAGACCACTGAATATGTACGCCCAAATGCCAAAGCGTTTTTTTAACCGCCTGTTAAGCCCAAAAACCGCCTTGCCGTCAAAACCAAAACCTGCCATAGAAATAAAATATCTGTGTTTTTCGGTCTCAATTGATGTAACTTTTCCAAGTGCGGCGCTTTTAACTGTGCCGTTAAGGATAATTTTGGCAGCCTCCGGTATTGGTTTTTGAGTTCCTATTTCACGGCAGATTACATTGGTTAGTCCAAAGGGTAAAAAGCCAACCGGAATATCGGAAAATGCTGCTGCGTTTACCACCTCATTTGCCGTACCGTCACCTCCACACACCAATATCAGTGAGTGGGTTTGTTCTTTTATTGCCGTATGGGTTTGTGCTTCAGCGTCTCCTTTTTTATCTGTAAAAAAGACGTCAAACTCCATGCCGCCATTTGTCAGTGCGGTACATAAACTATTGTACTTTTCCTTTGTATATGATCCCGCTATGGGGTTAACTATTACAAGAGCCCGTGATTTCATCTAAATCCATTACTCCTTTCATCTCCGGTATTGTATCAAACAACACAGGAGTTTTTTCTAAAAATTTTATCACTATGCTAAGAGATGCATTATTTTTAAGAAAAACTACTCTGCCGCCTTGAGGATTGCCAAGTTTTTTGATGTGAGGTAATCTGACATAGCCGAATTTTTTAGACGCAACATATCCGGTAGTGTAATTGGGGTCATCAGAAACGCAAAGCTCTGCAACAACAGCATCAGAGGAGCACACCTTAGAGGCCAGCGTGAGCGCCTCTTTGACCCTGTGGTGAGTGAGCCCGTGTTTATTGAGAGTATCTTGAAGTTCCTCAGCAATGGAATCAAGCAACCCGAATCTGGAGACTCTTACAATCGCCTTAGAATTTCTTAACCGGAGTGTCTGTCCGCTATCGGCATCAATTAGATAAGCTCCGGCAACGGTTCTGTCGTTAAAAATTAAGCTAAAGGCAGTGTCAACAGCCTCATCGCAGATTTTGAGAGAGCTTAGAAGCGTTCTGACAGCGCTGTGAGCCGATTCTGTAGTCTTTACATTGCAGGTGACAAGAGGAAGGAGCGGAAGCCGGATAGGTTCTGTGTCAAGTTTTTCCATCGTTATGACAATTTTTTCAGGGGCGTGGTTTAATGCACGAGTGATAAACGAAATGGCTGATGCCTGAATGTCCTGTGCCGATACAATATCCTCAGCGCCGGAAACGTGTAGAGCCTGTTGCTCGGCCCTCATCCGTATGCTATAGAGTTGTGTCATTTGTACCTTAACCCCGTTTGCTCAATAAACCTTGTGTCAAGAGCTGGAGAGCGCCCTGTAGTAGTCAAATAATTACCTATAAGCAGTCCATCGGCGCCAGCCATGTAAATAAACGAATTAAACTCTCCCAAAGTCTGCATCCTGCCGCCGCAGATACGAATTTCACGCTCTGGTAGAATAAATCTGTAGAGGCTTATTATTTTTAGTGCGACAATTGGGTCAAGCGGAGGAACGTCTGCCATTTTGGTGCCTGCAACCGGAGTGAGAAAATTTATCGGGATTGAGTCCGCTTCAATATCCCTTAGAAAAAAAGCCATTTCAACTCTATCCTCCCAAGTTTCACCCAAACCAAATATGCCTCCTGAGCACAGGGATAGCCCTGTGGATTTAGCGGCCTCAATTGTTTTGACCTTATCCTTAAACGTATGAGTGTGGCAGACCTGCGGAAAAAACCGCTCCGAGGTCTCAATGTTGTGGTGGTAGCGGTTAAGTCCGGAGTCTTTTAATAATCTCAGGGAATCCTCGTTAAGAAGCCCAAGGGTGGCACAAGGTAAAAGTCTTTCGGCACTTATATGTTTGAGCATGTCGGAAAGTTTTATTAATTCGCCGTCCAGAACTTTTTTACCGCCTGTAACCAGACAAAAACGTCTTGCGCCGTTTTTTTTGGCGCTCATTGCAGCCGCACCAATTTCTTTATAACTTTTAAGTGGATATCGCTCTATGTCAGCCTTAGACTCATACGACTGAGCACAAAATGAGCAGTCCTCAGAGCAGCCGCCGGATTTAGCGTTAACTATCGAGCAAAGGTCAATGAAATCGCTGCGATAGTGCTGTCTGATAGCAGAGGCTGCCGCCATAAGTTCATAAAGACGGCTGTTAGGGAGACTGCATATATCAAGAGCCTCATTTTTTATAAGGATTTTACCCTCAAGGACTTTATTTGTTAACTTTGTAATCATAAGTCCATAGTGCAATCTAAGAAGTCCACAGTGCTTTAAGTATAACAATTTCTGATGACAAAGTGAAAATCTACGCACTAAGCAATGACCGCATAATTGCAGTTTGAAAAAGGGGTAGGGCACCCCCGACATATTGGGCAGTGCCCTCACTTATTCTCCCTATTTTAGAGCAGCAAGAAGTTTTGCTCCGTCTGGCGAACCCCATCCGGTGCAAGCGTCCCAACCAGGCTTAGCCTGATAGGCTCCGTGCCGCTTGTTATGTCATGGAAACAGCCGCTGCGCAGAGTGCCATAGATTTTAGTATTCAAAAATCCCACATGTTTCCCTAAACTTTGATTAAACAGTGCAGTCAAACCAGCCCATAAAGGCGCTACCGCACTTGTGCCTCCGATAACTAATTCCTGCCCGTCAACACGCACAAAATACCCCGTATATGGGTCCGCATCCCCGGCCACATCCGGAATGCAGCGTCCATAGTGTGAGGGGTTGTTTGCTGAGGGTACTTTTATACTGTTTTGATATGCCGGTACAGGAAAGAAGTCGCTCACGCCGCCTCCGGTTGCGCTACTGTTAGAATTTTCATCCCAAACTACCTCGCTGGTTATTGTGGTTCCGTTTGAAATCAGCTTTGTCCCCCCGCAAGCGGTCACATAAGGGCTGGATGCCGGAAAGTCCACATGCGCTTTTCCATCATTCACTCCATCTCCGGAACCGTTATCACCTGCTGAACAAAACACTGATATTCCAAGAGCAGCGGCTGTTTGAAATGCCTGAGTGTATGAGTTTAAAGCCTGCGATGTCCAATACATTTCCGCAGCCCCCCAACTTATTGAGATAACAGAGGGCTTATTGGCAGTGTCGTGTATTGCCATAGTAATGGCGTCTAAAAAACCTTTAGTGGTGTTAGGTGCAAAATATACGGCAATAAGCGCTTTTGGCGCAATTGCAGCCGCTACCTCTATGTCAAGCATTACCTCGCCATCGGCACTACTTGCAGTAGAGGGATTGTTCGTTGCACCATCAACACTGATAGCTTTGACATTTGGGACAGGCAAACCGAGTTTGTTAAAGTAGGCCGTGATATCAGTGGTACGGAAACCGCCGCCGAGTTCAATAATAGCAATGCACTGCCCGGTACCGTTTACATTTGTTGGGAAATCATATATTTTTGCCAGCTGAGGCGGGGTGTACGAAGTGTTAGCGCCATGAGGCGTAATGCCAAAACTGGGTGCCGGCTTATAGTGTTGGAAATGGGGTTTGGCTGCAGGGCGGTTGTCTATCCCAAATACGCCCTCAATGATGTCTGCCAATTCAGCTGGCACGGTTAAATGGCCGATGCGTCCACGGTATGTGCCCCCTTCGTGTTCATAGTGTTCAATTTTTGTTTCAAATGCTTTTGAAAAATTAGCCGCCGTACCTGACAGAAAAACACTGCGTCTGGCCGTGCTGGCTTCAACCACTACAAGGCCATGCTCTTGTGCAAATGCTTTGACTAACTCGATGTCTTTTGAATCGGCGCCATCGTAAGTTTCATGGGTCAGATATTGCAAGCCGTCTGTCTCCAAATTCTCAGCAATAGGTGTTTTACGCCGTACCCGTACAGTGACTTCAAAACGTTCGTCATCTGAAATTGGAGCTGTCGCTAACGCCCCGTGAAGTACAACCCGCTCACTGCCTTTGACTTTTGTGCGTTTACTCATGGTGTTACCTCCCTAAGTGAGTGAAATAATTTTTTTTAAGCGCTTTACCGTACTGTCAGGAATCCTGAGCATACGGCGTTATAGTGAGGATATTAAAACATATAGTAATGTTAATTGTACATATATTTCATAAAAAATGTTCTGGAAGGGTTTTTGTGAATTAATTGATAACCGTTAGTGTTTCCTCTTTTGGCTTGCGTTATTGTAATTTAAAATGGCTGTATTGTTGTAATTCCAAACGTTTTGGAGCAGTCTTTTAGACTGCTCCAACGCTAATATCTTACTACTCTATTTTAGAGCGGCAAGAAGTTTTGCTCCGTTTGGCGAGCCCCAGCCCGTACAAGCATCCCAACCCTGTTTAGCTATATAGCCACCGTTGTCACCAACGGTTATGTCACGGAAACAGCCGGGATGGAGAGAAGGGCTATAGATTTTTGGATTCAGGAATCCCACATTTTTTCCTAAGCCCTGATTAATCAGAGCAATCAACCCTGCCCACAAAGGCGCCACTGCGCTTGTTCCGCCAATATTTTTATTCTGTCCGTCAATATACACGGAATAACCAGGATTTGGGTCTGCATCTGCGGCAACATCAGGAATACAGCGGCCGTAGTGTGGGGAGTCGTAAGGGAGGTTGGGGTTTACTGATGGAATCTTTATGCTGTTTTGATATGTTGGCACTGGGAAAAAATCACTGACACCGCCTCCGGTTGCTTCAGTAAAGAGATTATTATTCCAAACTACCTCGTTGGTTATTGTGTTGTTGTTTACAGATAACGTTGTGCCCCCGCAGGCGGTCACATACGGGCTTGATGCAGGGAAGCAGGCATGTGACTTTCCATCGATCTGTCCTGCCCTTGAGCCTTTATCGCCTGCTGCGCAAAGCACTGTTTTTCCTAAATGGGCAGCTATCTTAAATTCGGTGTTGCACGAGGTCTTCAGCTGGTCTGACCAACCTGACTCAGCGCCAGCCCAGCTTATAGAGATTATAGACGGATTATTGACAGTGTCGTGAATTGCTTTCTGAATGATATTCAGGAAATCTGCTGCGAAGCCGTTGTCGGCAATATAGACGACAATTTTTGCCTTGGGTGCTATTGCAGCCGCTATCTCTATGTCAAGCGTTAACTCTGGAACATTTAAACTTGAGGTATTGTTTATTCCACTGGCTACCTTAATAGAGGGAACAGGCAAGCCGAGGTTGCTAAAATAGGTATTAATATCACTCATTTTGAAGCCGCCGGTGTGTGCGATGATTCCGATACACTGCCCTGTGCCGTCCAAACCGGTTGGGAAGTTGTACAGATTTGCCAGCTGCGGCGGGGTAAATGGGCTAAGGCCGCGAGGTTTAAAATCAACGACTGGGGTCTGTTGAGAGTACTGGTAACGCTGCCTGACCATAGGACGGTTGTCTATCCCAAATACGCCCTCAACGATGTCAGCCAATTCAGCTGGCACGGTTAGCGGGCCGGTGCGGTCGCGGTAAGTGCCTTCTTCGTGTTCATATTGTTCAATCTTTGTTTCAAATGCTTTTGAGAATTTGGCAGCCGTACCTGAGACATATACGCTGCGTTTGATTGTGCTGGTTTCAACCACTATAAGACCGTAGTCTTCAGCAAATTTCTAACGCTATGTCTTTTGAATCGGCGCCTTCATAAGTGCCTTGTGTCAGGTATTGAGGGCATTCTGTCTCTAAATCCTTAAGAGGAGTTTTTGGGCGTACCACGACAGTGACCTCAAAACGCTCATCATCTGAAATTGGAGCCGTTGCTACTGCCCCGTGAAGCGGCACACGCTCACTGCCTTTGACTATTATGCGTTTACTCATTGTGTTACCTCCCTGTTGTTGTGAAACATTTTTTTATCGCCTTGTTGCTTCAGCGGTATCTGAGCGTAAGGAGTAGATATTGAGGTAATTATGACATATAGTAAGGTTAATTTACCAGTTAAGCGATGTAACTGTCAAGACTTGACATAAAATCGGTAAGTGCGTTAGTATCCAGTGCTGTGGCTAATGACTTTAAAGATACATTGAATCTGCCTGAGACAGACTTTCCTATGAAAGCCAACCTTTCAAAGCGAGAGCTTGAGTTTTTGGCCTTTTGGAAAGAAATGGATGTCTATCAAAAAATGCTTGAGAGAAACTCAGGAAATCCGCCATATGTTCTTCATGACGGGCCCCCTTACGCTAACGGGCACATCCATATAGGGCACGCCTTAAATAAAATCCTTAAAGATATAATCGTTAAGTTTAATGCTTTAAGCGGACGCTTTAGCCCTTATGTGCCGGGATGGGACTGTCATGGTCTTCCTATTGAGCTTCAAGTAGATAAAAACCTCGGGAGCAAAAAGCACGAGGTCACAATACAGCAAAAACGAAAACTCTGTCGCGAATATGCCGATAAATTTATAAACATCCAACGGGATGAGTTTATGCGTCTTGGCGGATTTGGCGATTGGTTTAACCCCTATATTACTATGACTTACGATTACGAGGCTGCAATAGTTGGGGAGTTTTACAAGGTTCTAAAAAGCGGCTATGTCTATAGAGGGAGAAAACCGGTTCACTGGTGCTCGTCCTGCGTAACGGCGCTTGCCGAGGCTGAGGTGGAGTATGCCGACAAACTTTCGCCCTCAATATACGTCAAGTTTAAACTAACGGCAGAAGACGCCGCAAAAATAGGGTTTAAAGATAAAGACGTCTATATTGTAATCTGGACAACCACTCCGTGGACGCTTCCGGCTAATCTTGCTCTTGCCGTAAACCCTGACGTCAAATATGCTGTCATAAATTCCGAAAATCAATATTTTATCGCGGCTCAGGAACTGATTGAAAAAATTACTGCAGAGACTGGTTTTACAGGGGTGACAGAAAAGACAATAACCGGCGCTCAATTAGAAGGTCTGCGTGCTCATCATCCATTTATAGAGAGACTTTCACCTGTGATAACCGGAGATTTTGTAACCGTTACCGATGGCACAGGAATTGTCCACATAGCGCCGGGACACGGCGAGGACGACTATCGTGCAGGATTAAAGAACGGTCTTGATATATACGTGCCGGTTGACGACAACGGTAAATTCACAAAAGACGCCGGATTTTTGCACGGCAAATTCGTGTTTGCCGCTAATGAGGAAATCATTGAACATCTTAAACAAAACGGCTCTTTAATTTACGCCTCTCAGTTAACCCATTCATACCCGCACTGCTGGAGATGTAAAAAGCCTGTCATATTTCGGGCTACCGAGCAGTGGTTTATATCTATGAGTGCGGGAGACCTTAAAGAGCGCTGTCTTAACGAAATAGATAATGTTACTTGGGTGCCGGGCTGGGGAAAAGACCGGATAGTGGGCACTATGAAAAACCGCCCAGATTGGTGTATTTCCAGACAGCGTGCGTGGGGCGTTCCTATTGCCGTGTTTTTATGTAAGGAGTGTACGGAGCCTGTAACTGAGCCGGAAATCCTTGAGCGCATTACAAGCGCCTTTAAAGAGCACAGCTCTGACGTGTGGTTTGATATAAAGCCTGAAGAGTTCCTCCCTAACGGTTACGTCTGCAAAAAGTGCGGGCATGGTACATTTAAAAAAGAGACCGACATCTTGGATGTATGGTTTGATTCGGGAGTCAGCCATGCTGCGGTGCTGGAAAGGGTAGGGGGGCTGACGTGGCCTGCCGATATGTATCTTGAGGGGAGCGACCAGCATCGGGGATGGTTTCAAAGCTCGCTGATTGCCGCAACTGCAACAAGAGGCAAGGCGCCGTTTCGCACCGTGTTGACTCATGGATTTGTTGTTGACGGCAAGGGTAAAAAAATGTCCAAATCGCTGGGTAATGTTGTCGCTCCCGATGAGGTAATTAATAAAAGCGGAGCCGAGATTCTAAGGCTTTGGACCTCGGCTGAGGACTACAGAAACGATGTGCGGATTTCAAACGAGATAATGGCTCGTCTTACCGAAGCGTACAGAAAAATCCGCAACACGGCAAGATTTCTGCTTGGCAACATTTCAGACTTTGACGGCGCTGATATGAGCGCTTATCTGCAAGAGATAGATAAGTGGGCGATGTCACGTACTCATCAGTTGGTAAAGTCAGTAACAGCTTCATATAAGGAATTTGAGTTTCACATGGTTTACCATGCTTTGCATAATTTCTGTATAGTGGATATGAGTTCATTCTATCTTGATATTATGAAAGACCGGGTTTATACGTTTAAAAAGGACTCTGTGGAGAGACGCTCGGCACAGTGGGTCATGTTTCAAATGGTGTCTGTGATGGCACGCCTTATGGCGCCGATTCTTTCATTCACTGCGGAGGAGGTTTGGCAGTCGCTTAGAAAATCAAAAGCCGCAGCCTCGCTGAATCTTGAGGAAAGCGTGTTTCTAACGTCGTTTCCTGTGGTTGATAACGGCTTTATGAATGAAGAGCTTGAAGCGCGTTGGGCGCAATTAATCTCAGTACGGAATGCAGCCAATAAAGCGTTGGAACTAAAACGGCAAGAGAAATTTATAGGCAACGCCCTTGAAGCAAAACTTCATGTTTATGCCGATAACACCTTGTATTCATTGTTAAGAGAATATGAGAATTTTCTGCCGACACTGTTTATAGTTTCCCAAGCATCTTTATTCAATTATGATGACAAAGACGACAATTGCTTTATAAATGATGATATAAAGGGACTTGCAGTGAAAGTCCTTAAAGCCGACGGACAGAAATGCCAAAGATGTTGGAATTACAGTGAAACCGTGGGAACCTTTGCCGACATACCTGAGGTTTGCTCCCGCTGTCATGATGCGATTAACTAAGTATTTCACTGTTTCCCTTGCTGTTTTTGTACTGGATCAGGTTACAAAATATCTCATCACATTTAAACTCACCCTTTACGATGTGGTTCCTATCACCTCGTTTTTTAATATAGTAAGCGCTAGGAATTTGGGCTCAGCCTTCAGCACTTTTCAAAGTCTTGGTAATCCAATCTTTATAACCATAACACTAATAGCTCTTGTCGTGATTATAGTACTGATGATTAAGTCGGACAAGCGTGAAGCTCTTTCGTATTCACTGCTTTTGGGAGGTGCGGCAGGGAATCTTTTTGACAGAATAGTGCGCGGCAGTGTCGTTGATTTTTTGGACTTCCACATCGGCAGCTACCACTGGCCGGCGTTTAATATAGCCGATTCAGCATTAACTATAGGAATCTTTTATATAATTTTAAATCAGTTTGTGTTAGTTAAAAGGCATTAATAACAGAAATTCTGGATTCCTGCTTTCGCAGGAATGACAAAAAAGAACGGAATGACAAAAAGAGAAAAGCATCTCCTCCTTGTCATTCCCGCCTCCGAGCGGGAATCCAGTTCTTTTTATTGAATAAACTTGGCTGACTAAAAAATATCTGCTTCGTAACCACTATCAAAATTAAAAAAAGTAAAAAAATATCTTGACAAGCTTAAATAAAAGTTGTATAATGACTCAGCCGTGAGATATATACTAAAAATAGGGATGATTTTAACGCTTGTTTTAAGTCCGGTTTTGGCAGATGCCTTGTATTATTCCAACGAAAAAAGCTGTTCTCCTGCCACCAATGATCAAAATATATCATTCAGAATTCCTCACAAGGTTGTTGATGATCAAACGACTACCTTAAACCTCAACTCTAATGGTATGAGTGAGTATGCTGTGCGTATTATGCCTGAGAATTCAGTCTTTGGAGAAAAAGATGACTCAATTCCCTACACCGTTACAAGTCTTAGTCTAAACAGCGGGAATGAAAAGGAAACAGAATCAGTTTCCATGTTTTTGTCGTTTTTCTCTGAGAAGATGAAATCAAGTTTCACACGGTGGATTAACCGCGGCTCAAAGTATCTGCCCATGATGAGAAAAATACTTGCCGAAAATAATCTGCCAGAGGAGCTGGTTTATGTGCCTCTTATAGAGAGTGGTTACAATGTGTATGCGCTGTCACCGGCTAATGCTGTAGGGCCGTGGCAGTTTATGGAACAGACGGCAAGAAAATATAATTTGAAAATAAATCGCTGGGTTGATGAGAGACGTGACCCTGTGAAGTCAACTCATGCCGCCTCGGATTATCTTAAATTCCTGTATGACCGGTATGGCTCATGGAATCTTGCGCTGGCTGCCTATAATGCTGGTGAGGGGCGTATAGATAAGGCAATGAAACGTGCCAATACCGACAGTTTCTGGTCACTTGCCGAGACAAACCACATAGCAAAGGAAACCAAGCAGTACGTACCAAAGTTTCTTGCCGCTAAAGAAATAGCCGCAGAGCCCGCAAAGTATGGTTTTGATGAGTTTGAAAACGCAGAACCTATAGATTATGATGTTGTTTATATAACTCCCCCTGCAGCAATCAGCTTTATAGCTGAAGCGGCCGGTACTACTGTTGATAAAATATTGTCTCTGAACCCGGAATTAAAACAGTGGTGTATACCTCCTAAAGTGTCTAAGTACAAACTTCGCATACCTTATGGCACAAAAGATGCTTTTTTAGCTGTATATGACAACACGCCTGAGTTGCAAAGGGCTATGCTTAGGCCCTATCAAACAAAGAAACAAGATACACTTAGGAATATAGCAAAGCGCTTTAGAGTTCCAGCAGATGTTTTGTCAGATATAAACTCGTATGATATAACTGAAAGATTAGCTAAAAACACTACTGTTTATCTTCCACCCTCAACAGATATTCAAAAATTTGCTGATAGGGAAACCACAACAGTAAAGCACAAGAAAAGGTCAGCTCACAGAAAAGAGACGCGAGGAGCCGTGAGAGTTGCAAAGCGATCTGGTGTTAGGTCAACTTCTGCCAAATCAGAAGCTGGTAAGCACAGAGAAGCCGTCAAAGCAGCTAAAAAGTCTAATAACGAAGCCAAAGTAGTGTCAACCAAAGTTAAAACTGGCTCTTCTAAACAGCGTAATGTCGTTAAGGTTGTAAAAAATGAGACAGCTAAGGATAAACTGCCATCAAAACAGCCGGCTAAACATCATAAATCCTCAAACAAAAAAGTCTGATTAAGCGCAAAATCTGTACACACTTGTGTTGACGAACTAAAACAAGCTATTATAAAATTAGAATTAGATAGAGATTTAACTAAAATTATGGGAGGTGTACAATGCAGATAATAAGAGGGACATTTGATTGTATGGGTTGTGGTGAGACTTTTATAGCAACATACATAGAGGAAAAACCAAAGGTGTGTCCAAGCTGCAAGAGTGGAAATATTAAGTTAGTGGGCGAGACCAAAGAAGTAATGGGCGGTGGAGGCTGCGGCTGCGGTTGCGCACATTAATTTGACAACTGTTTTGATTAAATAAGTCATAGAAAGTGAAAGGGGTTTTGAGCTGCATTAAAACCCCTTAATTTTTTTTTGGTGCGCCTGAAGGGATTCGAACCCCTGGCCCATTGCTTAGAAGGCAATTGCTCTATCCTACTGAGCTACAGGCGCTCCGAGTATTATTATTTCTCCATCACGACCGCTATCTTAACATATCTATGTGAATAATTTAAACACTTTTGCAATTAGAAATAATACCCGCTTTCTCCGTGTTGTGTAACATCAAGACCTTCGGTTTCATTTTCATGATTGACTCTTATTCCATTAGTGACAATATCCACTACCTTTAGGAGTATTAGAGTTACAACAAATGAAAATATTCCGACACCTGCCGCAGCCGCAGTCTGTATAAAAAACTGTTTTGTGTTGCCATTGATTAATCCATTAGCGCCGTGTTCGTTAAAAGCTAACGAGGCAAATATCCCAACACAGACGGTTCCGATAAAGCCGCCAACGCCGTGAACTCCAAAGGCGTCAAGTGAGTCGTCATACCCAAGGCGGGGTTTTAAGTTAAGCGCTGTGTAGCAGACAGATCCAGCCAAAATCCCTATAATCAGAGCAGACATCGGAGAGACATACCCTGCAGCGGGTGTGATTGTGGCAAGCCCCGCCACTGAGGCCGTAGCAGCACCAAACACTGTTGGTTTACCATGTTGCAGCCATTCTATGGTTACCCATGTAACTACCGCTGCCACTGCTGCTATGTGTGAGGTCACAAATGCTACAGTGCTAAGTGCGCCGGAGGTCAGAGCACTCCCGCCGTTAAAACCAAACCACCCGAACCACAATATCCCCGTCCCTATTACAGTAAGTGGAAGGTTATGAGGAGGGGTTATTTCATGTGGGTAGCCTTTTCGTTTGCCGACATAAAGCGCAGCAGCAAGCGCAGAAAGCCCTGATGTAACGTGCACGACTATTCCGCCAGCGAAATCAAGCACTCCTAAGCTGCCAAGCCATCCGCCTTTACCCCATACCCAGTGGGCAACCGGGGCATAAATAACAGTTGACCATAAAACAGTAAATAAAATAAAGGATGAAAATTTTATCCTCTCAGCCAGAGCTCCGCTGATTAGAGCCGGTGTTATTACGGCAAACATCGCCTGATAGATCATAAATGCAAGATGAGGGACAGTACCTGCGTAGTCTGGATTAGGTTCAAGCCCAACGTTTCTTAAAAATGCCCAATCAAGCCCTCCGATAATTCCTTTAATATCAGGCCCAAAAGCCAAACTGTACCCTATCACTACCCACTGAACGCTTACAATAGCAATGGCTATAAAACTGTGCATAATTGTGCCCAATACATTTTTCTTTCTAACCATGCCGCCATAAAACATAGCCAACCCGTGTGTCATGAGAAGCACCATAGCGGCAGAAACCAGTATCCATGCCGTATCGGCTTTGTCAATCTGAGAGCCTCCTTCTGCCGCAAAGGCTGTTGCGGTCATTATCAGAGTGAAACAAACTGTCAGAGCAATCCTCATCATTATCTGTATCTCCTTTTTCTCACTTTTTTTATTTATAACGGAAGATTATATCATAATCTTATCGAAAATGCTTATATACTTAACTCAGGTACATAGTTTTATGTCAGCTAAAGATACATAAAAAAGGACTGGATTCCCGCTCGGAGGCGGGAATGACAGAGGGTGGGATTTTCTTTTTCTGTCATTCCTTTTCTTTTTCTGTCATTCCTGCGAAGGCAGGAATCCAGTTTTTTTCTTTGCGGAGCTAATGGCATAAACAATTTATAGCATATTGTGTTCAAAACATACCACTTTATTTCTGCCGCCGTTTTTAGCGGAATAAAGCGCTGTGTCAGCCGCCTTAATCATATCCTGCTCGTTTGTGGTCAATATTGAAACCCCAAGGCTTGCCGTCACTCTGCCAACTCCTTCAAAATCATGTGCCTCAACGGTTTTTCTGATGTTTTCTGCAAATTTTTCACCGCCTCCAATATCTGTCTCAGGAAGGAGCACGGCAAACTCCTCCCCGCCCCAACGCACAGGTATGTCGCTCTTTCTGCACAAACTTTTTAAAATTGTTCCAATTGATTTTAACACAGCATCACCTCCGCCGTGCCCATATGTGTCATTTATTCGCTTAAAATGATCAATATCAAGAAACACCAGACACAGACTACGCTTGTGTCTTATACTTAGGGCTGCCTCAGATGATAAAATGGTGTTAAAGAAACTCCTATTATATATTTCAGTGAGCGAATCAGTTACTGCATCCCGCCTGCCTTTGGCGGTTCTTAGCCCTGTACGCACCCGTGCCATAAGCTCATCCATATCAAACGGCTTTGTAACGTAATCATCTGCCCCTCTGTCCAACCCCTCCACCTTTTTGTTGATTTCAGTAACCGCTGTCAGCATAATTATGTATAACAGTTCGCCCCCAGTTAATTTACGCAGTTCCGTGCACGTCTCAAACCCAGTCATACCGGGCATCATTACATCTAAAAGTATAACATCCGGAATATCGGTATTTTGTTTAATCACATCAAGCGCCTCTTGTCCCGACTGTGCTTCAAGTATTTGGTATCCGTCTTTGGATAAATGACGCCTCACCATATTCCGTATCTTTTCGTTGTCGTCAACTATCAGTATTTTATCAGCCACGTTTTTTCTCCAATATTGAAATCAGAGTTTTTTCAAAATCTTCTAACACAGGTTTAGAAAGGAAACCATCGCATCCTGACTCAATAGATTTATTTGCCTCATGTGCCATAGCTGAGGCGGTAAGCGCATAGATTTTCCCTTCGTAGCCTTGATTTCTTAAATACGCAGTTGCTTCATAACCGTTTAGCACAGGCATGTGCATATCCATCAGCGTCAGGTCAGGGTTGAATGAAAGCGCCATTTCAACTCCAATCTTACCATTTTCCGCTGTGTAAACCTCATGTCCAGACTTTTTAAGCCTCCGTTGTAGCATTCTTGATATACTGACACTATCGTCAACTATTAGTATTCTTGCCATCGCTCCCCCTGTATAACGGTACTGTAAATATAAACACGCTCCCCTTTTGATACTCGCTTTTAACCTCTATAGTGCCGCCGTGCATTTCTACCAATTTCTTGGTAATAGCTAAGCCCAAACCGGTTCCTCCGGCTGCCCTTGTTACGCTTCCATCAACTTGCCTAAACTTATCAAAAATAACCTCAAGGTCTTTCTCTTTCATCCCTATACCGGTATCGGCAACAGAAACGTATGCTAAATCGTTTTCAGCTTTAACTGATACAGTAATTTTACCGCTATCGGTAAATTTAAGAGCATTACCAAGTAGATTATACAATATTTGCTTAATACGTATCCTATCGCCATATATTTCCATATCTTCAGTGTCAGCCTCGATAGGTATGGATTTACCGGCTGCCATTTTATTAAGAGACGTCACCACCTCGTTAATCACATCAGAGACAGACACGGCCTCACGGTATAAATTCATTTTTTCCGCCTCAAGCTTGGAAAAATCAAGTAAATCATTTATTAAGGCAAGCAGATGTTTGCCGGAGTCCTCAATGTCCACTGCAATCTCAGCAATCTCCTCAGGCTCAGGGAGAGTTTCAACGTCTTTTAGCAGTGGAATATTTCCAAGCATAACGGTAAGCGGAGTACGAAGCTCGTGGCTCATCACGTCCAGAAATTCAGACTTAAGTCTGTTAGCCTCCTCAGCCTCCTCTTTTGCTTTGACTAATTTTTCCTCAGCTTGTTTGTTTTTAATGGCTATAGCAATGTTGTATGCAATGGCAGCCATTGAGTCAATTGCATATTGGGTCAGAGTATTTTTTGAAAACGCTACAACAACACCAATAACTGTGTCATCGGCAATCAGCGGGTATCCCACAAAGGCTGTCATCCCCTCACGTTTTGCCCACTCGGGGTTGCCGATTAAGGGATCCGTCTGCACACTATTGGTTAGATGCGCTTTACCTTCTTTAGCAATCTTCCCGATTTTAAATTTTCCAACCGGAATTCTTGCATGGCCTCCGTCAATGTGTGTGTAGAGCCCAGCGCTTGCCTGTAACTCAAGCATATTTTCCTCAATAGTCCAGATGCGGGCAAAAGACACTTTTAGATAGTTGACTATGACCTCAGTAGTTTTTTGAAGCATAGTTTGAAGCGATTCATGAGAAGCTAAAATGACTCCAACCTCAGCTCTGAACTTTGCAAGGTTTAACTGCTCGGACAACTGTTGTTCTTTTTCTTTGCGGTCGCTTATATCCATTATAACACCGACAAATCTTTTGGTATCGGCGTCAAGGATTTCACTAACTGCAAGCTCCATGGGAAAAGTAGTGCCGTCCTTTCGTCTGCCTCTAACCTCCCTGCCGATTCCTATAATTTTTTTCTTACCGGTAGTTACATAGTTATTAAGATAGCCGTCGTGCTCGCTGTGATAAGGCTCAGGCATCAGCATTTTCACATTATTTCCAATTACCTCTGAGGAGGCATATCCAAAAAATTTTTCCGCAGCAGGATTAAAAAGCTCCACAGTGCCGCTTGCGTCAATCATAACGATGCCGCTTATAACGGTGTCAACAATTGCCGATAAGATAGCGCCAGGCTGAGCGAATTTCCTCTTATCTAAGAACCCGGGTGTCCTCATAGCTCTTTCAAGGCAATTACAGTCTCACGCATCAAAAATATTATTGACTCAACGTCCATGAAAGTATCGGTATCATGAGGGAACAGAACTTTTACAGCTGCTGGGAATTCACCGTCGCCTTTCCAGTAGAGGATTAAAACGGGGATTTTAGGCAGGAGATATACTATCCATGCGTCGTCTGAGGGTTGGTCAGAATAGCGCTCTGCTCCAATGCGCATAAGCGCATCAACCGTAAGGGTGTAATCGTTTTCAAACATCGTAGTCAGCGGGATTTCCGACTCTTTTTTATACGAATTGGTTTTCATGCTGCCTGATTTTAGCTCATCAAAAGAGACCCATCTAATAGGAGCGTCACTTAATTGGTGGTCTTTTAGTCCGCTTCCCATTTTTACATAAATTAAAAGCAGGATATTTATCCAGACATTTACAGGGGCATTGGTTTTTATAGAGCCGGTTTTTTCAATAATATAATCGGCTCCCATACAGCGGATTTTAATTCCATTTTCAACAATTTGAGCGCCGATAGCGGCAGCCGCTGCTTCAAGATTGATTTTCTCAGTCTCCACTCTGAGATTTTCAAGGATTGTTTCGGTTACATCAACGGTTTTTATAGAACCGGACAGACGCTCCACGGTTTCTTTGGAAAGATATGGGCAGGCATCAATAGTTTTAGAACCTTTTGAAATAAGGATTGCAAGCGCCATGCAGGTTTTCTCAGCACATTGCCCGCAATTGGTCTTAGGCAACTCTTTATAAATTTCTATGGGCGTCATAATTTTGGTACTGAACTACATAAACGCCTGATCGCTGGAGTTATCCTCTTTTTCCTCAGATTCTACCTCCCATACGATAAGAGATTTGTCGTAAGAGGCAGAGATTATTTTCTCTCCCATGGGCACTATTGCATATACGCTCTCCTGGTGTCCCTCCAATGTCATCAGATGGTCTCCGCTATTAAGGTCCCAGACACGAATCTTTCTATCCCATGAGCCGGTAAATATCTTATTATTGTGCACGCAAACTGCATAAATCCTTCCTGAGTTTGCTTTTACCGTGTATAAAGCCGTACCGGTTTTTAAATCCCATGCTCTTATCGTATCGTCCCACGACACAGAAATTATCCTGTCTCCTGCCACATCAAAAGACCACACGTTATCGGCGTGCCCTTCAAATTTCTTTATTAACTCACCGGATTGCATGTTCCAGACCTTTACGGTTTTATCCTCAGAGCTGGAAATAATCTTCTCTCCGGACACTGCCACTTTCCATATAGTACCGGTATGGGCGGGGATGGATTTTATAAGAGCTCCGCTTTCCATATTCCATATCTTTATGGTTTTGTCTTCTGACCCAGACACTACAAAACCTCCAGAGATGGCCACTGTGGTAATCCAGCCCTCATGACCGGTGATTCTGCGTAAAATGCTGTTTTCTTCAAGATTCCAAATTATTATGGTTCTGTCTTCTGAGGCTGAGGCCATTGTTTTACCCGATATTGCTATTGAAGAAACTCCGTCTGAGTGCCCCTCGTAAGTATATATCATTGTGCCGGTAGGAATATCCCACATCTTTATGGATTTGTCGTCTGAGCCGGAGAAGGCCCTCTGTTCCGAAATCCCGATACAGTTAACAGGCCCGTGATGTCCTTCAAGTGTTTTTGCCGATGAATAGTGCACCGATAAGAGAAGTTTTTTGACACGCTTTACCTGTGGGTCATTTATGTATATTCCTTTGGGGTATTTTTCTATGTACAGTTTGCACCCTTTGATTGTGTCACAGAGAGTATAAGCTATCTCCTCCATTTTAGCTCTTATCTCTACTGAATGTTTTCCTGAGTGATAGAGTTTTAGATACTCTTCGCAGGTCTTTAAGTCATCTGCTTTTTCGTATATAAGTTCTTCAATCCTCTCAGCCGCCTCCTCAGCATATGCGCCCTCAGGATAACGGTCTATATAGTCCTTGAAATCAGCTATTTCATCAGACATCGTGGCTTTCTGCCAAAAGTATTTCTCTGTGAATTTCTGTTGAAGCACATAGTCCAGATTCTTTACTGCTCCTTTGCCTAAGTTAACTACGCCATCGTACATATAATAGCTGCCATCGTCAAGCACTTTCTTTATTAAAATGTTGTGAGAACCTGGAGATACTCTCGTTTCAACCGGAGGCTCACCCACAAGCAGCCCATCCACATAGACCTCAGAGTCCAGATGGTCACACGTTATTGTCAGGTTTGACTTATGCTCCATAAATATAAACACCTGATAAACGATGGCCAAAATTCCGCCAAGTATTATAATTATCGCTAAAGTATTCAGAATTTCCATATCATTATATTATACCAGTTAATGGTTTTTTTTCAAGACTTTGTACTGCCGCACAAACTTTTGGTTGACAGGCAAGTCGGCGTTTTGGGATAATCGTTATTAGAGAAAATATAAAAATAACGGAGGGAAACGATGTCGTCTGCAAAGAGGAAAACTCTTCTTGGAGTGTTATTGTTACTAAGCGGAATAATTGCTGGGTTAGTGCTGTCGTCAAGCCTTAACATCCATAACCAATCAATAGCTCAGAGTAAAGAAGTGTCACTGCAGAGCAAGTCCATACTTGATCAGCTCAGTACGGCTCTTACTGAGGTCTCAGATGCTGCAAAGCCTTCTGTGGTTAATATATCTATCACTAAGAAAGTTTCCGTGCAAAACTCCTTTGGAAACTTCTTTGACGACCCCATGTTTAAGAGGTTTTTCGGGGACGAATCTCCCTTTCACTCTCAACCTAACAAGAAACATGAATCCAAAGCGCTTGGCTCAGGTGTAATAGTGCGTGAGGATGGGTATATTCTTACCAACAGCCACGTAGTTAAAGACGTGGATGAGATAATGGTGAAACTTTCGGACAAAACCGAATATAAGGGCAAGGTGATAGGCGCTGACCCTAAAACAGACCTTGCAGTTGTCAAAATAGAGGCTAAAAACTTGCCAGTGCTTAAAATTGCCGACTCCGATAAACTTCGCGTTGGCGATGTGGTGCTGGCTATAGGTAACCCGTATGGTCTTAGCCAGACAGTTACAATGGGGATAGTCAGTGCTGTTGGCAGATCAGATGTCGGAATAGCCGATTATGAGGATTTCATCCAGATAGATGCAGCAATCAATCCCGGCAATTCAGGCGGTGCTCTGGTTAACAGCCATGCCGAGCTTGTGGGAGTTAATACGGCGATATTTTCAACAAGCGGCGGCTATCAGGGAATAGGGTTTGCCATACCTTCTAACATGGTCAAATCTGTCATGGAAAGCCTAATGAAAAGCGGCAAAGTGGTTAGGGGCTGGTTAGGAGTAAATATACAACCGTTGACTCCCGAGCTTGCAAAGTCATTTGGTACGAAATTACAGAAGGGAGTTCTGGTAGCCGATGTGATGGATGGCGGTCCGGCTGAAAAGGCAGGACTTAAGCGCGGAGACGTTATAATCTCCTTTGAGGGTAAAGACGCCGAATCAACAAGGATGCTGAGAAATATGGTAGCTGCTACCAAACCCGGCACTTCAGTTTCCCTTGTAATTGTGCGTGACAGTAAAGAGATGACTGTAAAGATGACTATTGGCGAGCTGCCAGATGAAAAACAGATTGCAAAGACGGAACCCTCTGAGCAATCCCAACAAAGCAGGCTAAAAGGCTTAAGCGTTCAGGATTTGACCCAGTCTATAAAGGAGAGATTCAATATACCTGCAAAAGTCACCGGCGTTATCGTTACAAATGTCTCCGAGGAAAGCCCTGCAGCCTCTGTTTTGAAACAGGGGGATGTCATTCAGGAGATAAACAGAAAACGCATAAACAGTATAAAAGACTACGAGCACGTTTTAAATAGTCTGAAAAAGGACGACGATTTGCTTTTGCTCATTAATCGCGGCGGCTCATTTATATACGTTACGATTTCAAATAAACAGTAACTTACTAAAGGGAAAGGGACTTAAAAAAAGATTAATCCGCAGATGACGCAGATGGACGCAGATATAAATCTGTGAAAATCTGTGCAATTTGCGGAAAAAAATCCTTTTTCAGGACAGTGTTCAGGACTCTCTTTTAAAGCAGCAGCAAATAAACTTCTGCACACCTTTTGCCGGAGTAACATGTTCAACATTGACAGATTCCTCAAGTGTAAAATCATCTCCCAACTCACGATGAAGTGTCTCAGGGCTATATCTTACCACATCCAGACCGCTGCATTTCATTGGCCCCTCTATGGAAAATGTTGATATGATGACGTATCCGCCTGAGTTTAAGGATTCTCTTAGCGTATCAACATATTTTTTGCGGTCATCGGCATCGGTAAGAAAGTGAAATACAGCGCGGTCGTGCCATATGTCGTAATTGTCGGGGAGTTTGGTCTCAGTAATGTCTGCATCAAGCCACTTAACCCTATGTGCAAGTTCACCGAGCCGTTCTTTTGATTTCTGTAACGCTGCGGCTGAAATGTCCAGCACGGTGATTTTTTGATAACCATCAGCAATAAGCACATCCGAAAGAGTTGATGCGCCGCCGCCGACATCTATTATGGCCCCGTCAACTTGCACCCCAGTGGATTTTATCATCCGGAGAGACATCTCAGGATGTGCCTCAAACCAACTGACCTCTGTGGTCTGCTTACATGTATAAACTCTGTCCCAGTGCTCTTTACTTTTCATCTTGTCAGACCTCCTTATTTTTTTAGATAACTTTCAAATAGTTTTAGACCTTGCATGTGTTTTTCAGTAAGGTCGTATGAGATATTTTCCCAGTATGAGACGAGCATGTCTTTGGAAAGTATTGCAACAGGGTAGGGGGAGAGTAAGGCGATTTCTGAAAGGGTGTTTAACGCTCGTTTTTTTGCTTGCATCAGTGAAATTTTAAACTCAGACAGCAGTTTTGGGTTACAGTCCTTTCTTGCTATCCAAAGTGCGAAGACAAACGGCAATCCGGTGTGCTCATACCAAAGCTGTCCAAGGTCGTAGGTGTAGAGTTTTCTGCCAATGACAACAGAGCGGCGGCTTTCAAAAAGAGCGTTATCACCAATTAGCAAGTAGGCGGGGTGTGTGGTAAGTCCCTCGATAAGAGGAGTGTCCGATATTTCCACGTTGACAGTTATTCCATAAAATTCATAGCAGATAACTTTAAGAAGCGCTACCGACGTCTCCGATTGAAAAGAGACCAAAACGGTCTTGCCGTCAAGGGAGCTAATATCGTATGCACTAAAAAGTAAAATACTTTTTATAGCGCCAAAGGAGCTTACCGAGTGCTCTTCAATAAGATTATAAAGCTCTGGATGTCTCAGATACTCAATAGAAGACGACGGGCTTACGTCAATTTTCCCCTCTCTTATTAGTGAGTTAAGCTCTGAGGGCACTCCTGAGATTATTTCGTACAGATGCTCTTTTTCAAGACAATGAAAAATTGGAAACAAATTGGCAAAGTTAATTTTCCCGATTTTCAGCATTCCGAATTATCCTTTTACAACGCCGATTGGTTTGAGCATCGCGACTTTCTGAGAAATCCTGGCGCTGTCAACAACGCTGATAACATTATTGATATTCTTATAAGCCTCCGGCATTTCCTCTGCAAGTGTGCCGCCTCCGGCACTTGTAACTGTGATGCCGGCATCAAGCAGCTCTTTCCAGATTTGCCTGCCTTTAGCGGCCTTTATGGCGCCGTGGCGAGAAAGCAGTCTGCCAGCGCCGTGACAGGTTGAGCCATAAGTATCTGTCATAGCCTCCTGAGTGCCAATAAGCACAAAAGAGGCGCGCCCCATATCGCCGGGAATCAAGACCGGCTGTCCTACGTCCTTATAAATATCTGGAAGCTCTGGGTGACCAGCCGGAAACGCTCTTGTAGCTCCCTTTCTATGCACTATCAGCCTGACGTCACGCCCTCCAACTCTGTGGGTTTCCTCCTTTGCAATGTTGTGTGCAATGTCATAGATGAGAGTTAGCCCGACACTTGACGGGGATCCTCTCATTGCCGTAACGAAAGACTCCGACACAAGGTGCATAATACACTGACGATTTGCCCATGCATAATTGGCAGCACCCTTCATAGCTGAAAAGTAATCCTCTGCCTCCTGTGAATTAAACGGAGCACAGGCCAACTCCCTGTCATGCAGCTCAATACCATACTTTTTAGAGGCGCGTTCCATAAGCGGCAGAAAGTCGGTGCACACCTGATGCCCAAGCCCGCGAGATCCCGTGTGAATCATAACTGTGACCTGCCCCTCAAAAAGTCCAAATGCCTGAGCGGCTTTTTCGTTAAATATTTCGCTGACATATTGAATTTCTATAAAATGATTCCCTGAGCCCAGTGTTCCCATCTGGTTTCTGCCGCGTTCATAGGCTTTTTCACTTATTGATGACGCATCCACACCTGACATCATACCCTCTGACTCGGTTTTTTCCAAATCAGAGCCGATGCCCATACCCTGCTCAATTGCCCAGAGAGCACCCTTTAATGCGACACGTTTCTGCTCGTCCGAGGTTAGTTTAATCTTACCCTTAGAGCCAACCCCAGAGGGCACATTAGCGTATATGGCAGCAACAAGGTCTTTAATGTGCGGAAGCACCTGTTGTTTAGTGAGATTACTTCTCAAAAGTCTGACTCCGCAGTTTATATCATAACCAACTCCGCCCGGCGATATTATCCCATCATTTAAATCAAACGCCGCCACGCCGCCAATCGGAAACCCGTAGCCTGTGTGAATGTCCGGCATTGCAAGGGAATAACCCACGATGCCCGGCAGTGTGGCTACATTGGCAACCTGTGCTATAGCCTGCGGCTCAAGAAATTTCTCCAGTTGCGCATTTAGATAAATCAGCCCCGGCACCCGCATTCCCGGCTTGTAACCTATCGGTACCTCTATCGTGTTCTCATCTTTTCGTATTAATTGTTCTGTCATAATTTTCTATCCTCCACGCTCATATATCAAGAATTATCTCCAAAGATGAAAAAGACGGCTCACACACTAACTTCAGATTATGATACGTGGCAGCTTTTATCATAAAACCGCTGTTATGTCTTGTCCCATCAAAAATCTCTCCTTTTACGGCAGCCTTGATGTGTCTTTGGGACAGCTCATTTATGGATACATCTTTACATAGAAACCCAAAAGCATCAAAATTATATATGAGCTCATTAAACCACGCAACAATGAGGTCATCTAAGGAATCCGCAGCAAGAGCAATCTCTCTGCTCTCAAGAGCGCTGATTTTTTCAAAATCCGTAATAAGCGAAAACAGTGCACATGCCGCTTTCACAAATAACTCCTCCATTGTGGCGGATGTCACCCTTAGGCCGATGTCTCCTGATACGTCAAGGATTTCCACTCCCTCCATACATTTAAATTAACGCTTTAGTAACAGTTGAGTCAACTAAGAAAATATGAACAATTGCTTTAGATTTAAAAATTTATATATTATAGTGTATAATCAACTAATGAGTCATCAAAAGGATTATACATGTCCGATAACCGGTATGGTGTTTGTATTTGTAAAGGGCGGCTGCTATCAGATGGGAGATGTGTTTGGTGACGGAGAGCCTGAGGAAAGACCGGTTCATAAGGTTTGTCTTGATGATTTCTATATAGGTAAATATCCCGTAACTCAGAAAGAATGGATAGAAGTAATGGGGCGTAATCCATCTTTATCAACAGGTTTACATTATCCTGTTGAACAGGTAAGCTGGTATGATGTTCAGGAGTTTATTAATAAGTTAAATATGCAAACACGAAAGAAGTATCGTTTACCGACTGAGGCAGAGTGGGAATATGCCTGTAGGAGCGGCGGAAAGGATGAGAAGTGGGGTGGGACAAGTGATGAGGACAGCGTAGGAGATTATGCCTGGCATGATGGTAACTCAGGCATGATGCCACATCCTGTAGGACAAAAGAGGCCTAACGGCTTAGGGTTAAACGATATGAGCGGTAACGTATGGGAGTGGGTGGAGGATGTGTATGATGAGAATGCTTACACCAAACACTCTGTCAAAAGTCCTGTTTGTACAGAAGGCGGCGACAACCGTGTGATGCGCGGAGGATCTTGGCGAACTTTTCCAAAATTTGAACGTTCCTCCTATAGAAGCCTTAACGACCCACACTTCAAGGATTTCCACATAGGCTTTCGCCTTGTTCTTGAAGATAACCTTTTAGATTTCTTGTTATTTAATGTTTAAATACCAAACTGTCTGTATTTCATAAATCAAACAAGAATATCTATCCAATGCTCCTCAGATTTTCTCTCCACAGTCTCTTGTTTTTCCAATTTTTTCTTTAGGGGCTTATTTGCCTTTTTAAATGACCTGTCTTTAGTTTCACTTGAGAGAGCATCCCTTAGCTCAGGCATCGTTGACACAAACTCCACTGTGTATTCCATTGCAGCACCTCCTTGGCTCAATGTTTATAACCTTCACTTACTTATCGGTTGTTTTTGGCTTGAGCTTTATACTAAGTGAAGCAGGTGTACTTTGTAGGGGCGAATAATTATTCGCCCCTACTATGCCAAAGACGTTAGATATTAATATCCGATCACATTATTATTTCCGCCGGGGCCGTCTGTGCCGTTATCTTTACAAGCATAGCCTATCAGATTACGTCTTGGAGTCGTTGTTCCCTGAAAACATGCCATCACAACGCTTAGACATGAGGCTTTGGTGCCGGTTGTAGCAAATTCTGCTGTTGATGTAAAAGTCAATGTTCCTGCGTATGATGTTGAAGTATCAGCTGCATCTGACGCTATTGTGACTGTTGTTGAACCAAAACTGACTGTCTGCTGATAAAATGTCATCTGTTTAGTTGTGTTTGCAGCTATCGTTGATAAATTATTTGCTGTGCCGGTGGTCACACCTGTTGTATTTGAGCCTACTGTAAATGTTGTGTTCAGGGTCTCAGACGACAAGTTTGACACGATACAATAAGTTACGCCGCTGGCGTTAGTATGCATATACGGTAAATAATAATAGACTGTGCTTGCTGCCTCACTAAAAATAACTGTTGTTACTAATGCCAAAATAACCGTTAACAATATCGCTGTAAGTTTTCTCATTTCATTTTCCTCCGTTTTTTTTAGTTTAGTATCCAACCACAATACTTTTTCCAGCAGAACCAGCCGTGCTGTTATCCTGACAAAGATAACCGGCTAAATTTCTTCTTGGTGTTGTTGTCCCCTGAAAGCAGCTTATCGTTATATTGGTACAGTTTAACGCTGTCCCTGTTGAATAAATTGATAACACACCGCCATAAGATGTAGCGCCACTGAGTTCAGATGTTAAATCTATCGCACTGTTTCCACATGTTACCGAATAACCGCTAAAGGTGAGCATCTGCGTCATTTTTGCGTAAAGCGGTGCTGATGGGAATGTATTTACCGTACCTGCTGCGTTACTTGCCGAATTAGCTTTTACTGCAAATGTCACAGCGCTTGTGTTATCCGATGACTGATTTGATAATATGCAGTAGGTAACGGCGCTTGGTTCTGTATGGAAATACGGCAGCGAATAGATGACCTTTGATTTGGCTGAACCCGTTATGTTGTCAATGTTTACTGTCGTTGTAGTTGTTGAGACTTTCGTAGTGGTTGTGCCGCCAATTGCTGTGGTTGTAGTTGTTGAGTTATCGGACGAATCCCATTTATCTGTGTCCCACACTAAGCTGTCCCAAAAACTACTGGCTGCAACTACAATTGAGGGCAGTAACACCAAAAACAACAACTGTAGTAGTATGTTCTTTTTCATAAGATTTCTCCTGATACCAAGCCGCATTCTATCGCCTAACTTTGTTGGCATGCGTCAAAAGCTCCTCAACGTACTAAAAGTACGCCTGCGTCGCTTGTCCTTGTTATATTTATAGTTAACATTACCTTGCCTCACTTTTATTTTCAAGCCTCTCAACTTTTTCTGATAATGTCGCTATAGTCTTTTGCTGTTCCTGAACAACCTTTGTAAGCAGAGCTACAACATCCATTGAGCTTAAACCCTTTCTGTCCTTGGTTGCTATAATCTCAGGGACATCTTCTGCAATAAAACCAATGTGCTTATCAGACTTATCAGTTTTATAATTAAATGTAACTGGTTTGAGCTGCTCAAAAGCCTCCAGCGCTGTTTCAGACGATAACTCTTTTATGTGCTCCTTATACGCTCTGCTTGAGGCATTTGTCCAAACTCCACCGGTTGTTACGTAGGCGCCGCTTGCCATGTGGAGAGGGTAGGTTGGGACAGATGTGCCTATGCCTAAATATCCTTTTTTAGTGCTACCAGATTCTTCATCCATCAATCTCATGTATTCAGTTCCTCCAGAATCCTGCCAAGTCCAAGTTCCTCCATTTATTATAAAATCCATGCTTCCATTTGATACTTGTGACACTATCTGAAACCATCTATAAATCGATACAAATCCAATAGCACCATAACTACTATTTGTATTGCCAAAATAAATCTTCCCCAGTGAACCGCTGGAAGTTCCTCCAACCTGTAGAAGTCCCATTGGACTTGATTCCCCAATCCCAACATTCCCATTGCTGTAATACAAATTACTACTGCTCAGTTCCCAACTTCTGTTGGCAAGATAGGTGAAGTTACTGTTAACTTCGCTGGATTTAGCAGTTGTGCCGGAGCTAAAGGTGTAAGGAACTGTTGCAGCGTATGCAACCACAGCCAAAACCAAAACCAATAAAACCACTAATGCACCATACTTAAACGACTTCTTTCCAATAAAACTTTTCATGACATGCCTCCCTTAATTTGTTTTGATATTTACATTAATAAAAATGCCTTTGTGGGTAAGGTATCTGATGAAGGAGTGGATTTTTGTAAAGGAATGGATTCCTGCCTGCGCAGGAATGACAAGAAAGGAAAAGGAATGACCTCCCCAATGGGGATTCCCCTGTAGCAGGAATGACGCCCTCCTTTGTCATTCCCGACCCCGATCGGGAATCCAGTCTTTTTTCCTTCCATTTTAAAGAATGTGTTGTCACAGGTTAAACAGGACAAAAGTCCACCATCAGCCCAAAATGGCAAAGCTTTGTGTGAATTGGGTTCTGTTACAGTGTGGGTTGTTAAGGTGTGTTTTGTTTCTTGAGACAGATGACAGGTTTCGCGGCCGATAGATAGATAGATAGATAGATAGATAGATAGATAGATGATACCACGATTAATTGCATATTTTTTAGAGAACTATAAAACATAAACGCTTTAGCACCCCCCTCCACTGCCTGTGATGAGGAAAATATATCACACGTTGAAAAAGTTTGTCAAGGGAAAAAATATTAGGAGCAAGAGAATTTATTTGGTTTCTTATATAACCTCGTGGGTAAACTCAATAAACCCAGCTCTTTTAAAATCCTCGTCAAAAGAGAAGTAATGCTGTAACCCTCTGTCTTCCATCAATACAAAACTTGTACAATCTGTAAAAGAATAAATCTTGTCTGTATATTTTTTGAAGTACTCCCAAGCTCTCTCTTTAAGCGTTTCCGTAAGCCATACAAACTCTATGATATTACTACTTAAAAGAAACTCTCCCATTTTAACTGCTGTTTTTTGATTAATTTTTTTCACAACAGCGGTAATAGTCTCGTCAAATACAAAATCTGTCAGGAGAAGCGTTAATTGCGTACGTTTAATGTTTTCCATTTTCTCTACGGCTGCTGGATGATGCTGGTCAGCTTTATCGAAAAACGCCACTAACGCACTGGTATCAACAAAAACGACACGCATATCCTACTACTTATCTTTTTGACAATAAAGATACTTATCATGTTCTTCTGCCAGATCCCCTAATCCACTATCAAATATCCCAGCCAGTGTGAATAAAGGGTCATTTTCCCAAATATCAGCTTTGTTTAAATCAGCAACTTCATTATTGGCGGGAATTTCAGTAATGGTAATAAACACTTCTTTCCCCTCCGGAAAATCCATTTCCTCCAGAGGCTCTATCACTCCGTGTGATATTCGGGCTTTAATCGTTGTGGTCATATCTGAAACCTCCCTTTCATGTGTGATTGTTTATTATACCATTAATTGTATTGTTCAACACGCCACACAGAATATAATCAGTCGTTGTTTGTGTCAGGTTTACTTAGCGAGGTCTAAGAGCTTAGCAATAAGGTCAAGTGCACGTGGGTTGGTCAGAATTATAACGAAAAGAATAGTAAAATTAGGACCCCCTCACTGCATGTGATGGAAATGACTTTGATATAATGTAAAAAAATTTGTCAAGAAATTTTTTTTGGAATCCTTTTTATCAGATAATATGTGGCTATAAAGAGTATGGAAAATCCTGTGAAGAGGGCGACTTGCCATGCTAATGTATCGCGTATCAAATACAAAGCGATAAAGCCCACAATGATTTGTACCACTCCATAGAGGAGCGTGACTTTCCAATGCGGCATGGCAAGCTCGTTACTCATGTACTGATACAGGTGGCGTCTGTGAGCCTGTGTCAAACTCTCTCCTAAACTAAAACGATAATAAATCGTCACAAAACTGTCGGCATAAAAAGTGCAAAGAAACATTGACAGACACATAAATGTGCCAACAGATGTTGACATTTTCATGACCATAAAGGCAAAAGCAAAACCAAGAAGGAGGCTTCCAACATCACCCATAAATACCTTTCCTTTAGGAAAATTAAGCGGTAAAAACCCGGCACAAGCCCCACAAAGTATCACAGCAAGGAGAGCACAATCGTATTGCATAGCGCCTAAAAACGCATAAAACGCCATAAAGAGAAAACTTAGCACTCCGGTGACACCTGCTATCCCGTTTATTCCGTCCATGAAATTGTAAAAGTTTGCAGTGGCAGTTAAAAAAATACACCAGAAAATAAAAAGTAGAATTTCAACTGGTGTGTGCGGAGCGCCAAGTGTGATATAAACCATAAGAATCGAAAGTGTTAATTGAATTATTAGCCGTAACATCGTGGATAAACTAAATATATCCTCTAAAAATCCAAGCACACCCATTGCAAATATTATCAGCGCCAACCAGTTGTTATTTACTAACATTAATCCATAGATTAAAACTGAAACTGCTATTCCAAGCCCGCCGCCTCTTGGGGTAGGGTGCGCATGTGAACTTCTTGCGTTTGGTATGTCAACAAGTGAAAATCTAAATCCTTGTTTCCATATCAGAAAGGCAAACAAAAATGCTATTGCAGCAGATGAGAAAAATAACATCGTCTTAGCTTAATCCGTGCTAGCCATGCCGGTAAACCACTGAACCATGTCTCGTATGCCGTAAGAAACCTCATAAGGAGGACTCCAGTTTAGGTCAAGTTTTATCCTGTATGTGGAGACAGTGAGAGAGCCAAGCAGCCTGTCAAGCTCATCGCTAAATCCGGTTAATGCACCAACAAGCCGCAATAGCGGGGTAGGGAAGGGCAACAATATGGGGGACTTGCCCATCTCCTTTGAAATCATCGTGATAAGCTCAGGTGTTGAGACGTCCACATCATCACTAACCATGAAAGTTTTAACTCCCTCGCCTAAATCATGTATAGAGGCCTCTATGGCGCTTGCAAGATTACCAACATACAACATGCTCCTGCGGTTGTTAATGCCTCCAAGAGGGAGAGGAATGTTTTTAGAGGCAATTTTGAGAAGCCTTAAAAAATTCCCTTTAACAAACGGCCCATAGACAAGAGGGATGCGCAATATGGTTACTGCTGTTGGCGAGTCATGCGCTGCAAGTTCAGTGAGAATTTCCTCAGCTTCAAGTTTTGATGAGGAATAGGAGTCCTGTGGATATGGCATATCGTGTTCTGTAAATGGGTTACCATTTGTTTTCTCACCATTAACTTTAACTGTACTTATGAAAATAAATTTTTTTACTCCATTAGCCATTGCCTCTTCATACAGACGTTTTGTTCCAATGGTGTTTACTTTTCTAAACTCAACAAGCGGGTCAATTGCCGACTCTTTCATTACATGAACTCTTGCTGCAAGGTGTACTACAGCATCAACGCCGTTTAAGGCATCCCCAAAGACGGCATCCGGGCCGATGTCTTTTATTTCGCAGAAGTCCTTGACATCAGGCAGAATTTCTCTGACACTGTCATTAAGATTTCTCACGGCGGCCCTTACGTTAAATCCAGCGTTTTCCAAAAACGGGCACACAGCGCGCCCAATAAAACCGTTTGCTCCTGTCACTAAGACCCTGCTCAGTCTCACCTGTTTAACCTCCACAAATTAAAGGGAATGTTATTTTAAATGTTATAGTCTTAAAAGAATCTCTTCTATCACTGCTATCATTTTTTCAGCCTGTATCTCTCTCGTATATCTTTGAGAAGCATCGAAACTCTTAGTAGAAAAAACTTTGAGCTCAGCAGGGTTTTCTTTTAGAAACAAGACCTTGTCGCACAATATCTGAGGGTTTCCTGCAGGACACCAAAGTCCGCAATTTTCTTTTTCTACAATTGCACTGGCCTCACCGTCAGGAGATACGACCATAAGGGGCAGTCCCATTCCCATAGCCTCAAACATCTTAGAGGGTATCACGGTTTTAAACACCGGTGAGTCTTTTAAGTGAACCAGTGCAACATTGCAAAGACTCCAATATCGCGGCATCTCAGCTTTAGGTTTTGCCGGTACAAAAAGCACATTTGTAAGATTAAAATGTTCAACTTTTGCTTTAAGTTTTTCATGTTCCGAGCCTGTTCCAACAAAAAGAAAACAGATTTCGTTCTCATTGCGGTCTTTTAGTATTTTAGCCGCCTCAATAACATTTTCAAGACCGTGAGCAGCGCCTTGAGTGCCAATATAACCAACCACGAATTTGCCATCAAGGGCAAGGGCGTTCATTAGCTCAGGGTCTTTAGGTATGGGAGCATAGCGCGGCAAATCCACGCCGTTAATTACCACAGTTATTTTTTCCTCTGGAACACCTCTCCTTACTAAATCATCTTTAAATGAGTTTGTAAGGGAGACCACATGAGCCGCTCTATCATATAGGTAAAGCTCCATTTTTTCAACCATTTTTAAAAGGACATTTCCACGCTTCATGACTCCAACTGCGGCAATTGAGGCAGGCCACAAATCACCAAGCTCAAAGATAAACGGCACCCCGCGTGCCTCAGACACCATCCATCCGGCAACTGCCGCAAAAAACTGCGGAGACGTTGAAATTGCGACATCAGGTTTCTTTTCAAAAAGGGCGGCTGCAACAGCAGTTACGTTGTAAGAGAGGAAATCCAGAGTTCGTAGCGCAACACCCTCGTTTTTGCTAATAAAGGTTTTAACTCGTACTACACGAATTCCGTCCATATGCTCAACCTGATGCCACTTGTTTTTGTACCCCGGGTAGAGCCGTCCCTGAGGAAAGTTGGGAGCACAGGTTATCACCGTGACGTCATGTCCCCACTTAACCCAATAACATGCCCGCTCATACACCCGTGTAGAGGCGGCATTTACTTCAGGTGGAAAATTCTCCGAAAAAAACAGTATTTTTATCTTCTTCATTTTATTCATTGTACAGATTGACAATAAATAGCGTCAAGGTGAAAATGCAGGGTGAATTTAGGGTTGTAAAGTGGGTTTACAAGAAACAAAGCGCTTAAAAATATCAACAAAGCCTAAGCAATACGCGCCTTTAATCCTATTGACAGCGGTTTTTCATCGTTTAATGTACTAACTTTCATTATGGAAAATCCAATAATGTTTCCTTCACTATTAACTTTTTCCATTACGGCATCATTGTCTGTCTCTTTGAAATAACCAGGCTCCTGCTTAAAGACGACCTCAAGATAATCGCCCTCTTTGTCATACCATACTTTTATTTCTTCTCCCACAATATCACCCCTCTCTTAATGGTATCTGTAAAATAGGATGTTATAACAAAAAAATCGTTCTCTCCTTGTTTTACCACAACGCACATATATTTTACACCTACCGGAGTAAACATGTAATATCGGTAAAACAATTCTACATGCGAATCTGATATTGATCTGACAACTATGTCAGGTTCTGCCAAGGTATCTTTTATTTTATCAAACTGCTGAAACATTTCAGGGTGAACGGCCTCAATATGCTTTAAACGCTCATCGGTAAGGCGTATTTTCCTTTTGAGCACATCATCAAGCCATATCATTTGTTTCTTTCATTTCTCTGCTGACTCTAAGCTTTTCACAAATCTTGCATTAATAATATAATAATTTATTGCTTATTTGTCAAATTGAGGGACTGAAAAAGTGAATGTTGTCTTTGACATAAAAAGAGTAGCTATTACATATACTTTGACAGTATTTATGTAAATATGCCATATTATGTAAAAAGGAATGGATAGCGGTATAAAACCATTTTCTAAAAATTAATCCGATAACTTATCGTGCTGCCGCTATTTTGCTCTGCTATGATAACATTGTTACTTAATTCCCTTCCAAACTCAGGATAATACTTTGACTCAGCGACGCTGAGAGCGTTGTCTGAAAGAATATTAAACACAGTCTTTGGGGTTGAAAGAGAAACCTTATTTTTGCCTTCAAGTTTTACCAAAACATCAGGATGTATATGTATCAGAGATTTAAACCCGCCGGCAGATATGCGTTTTCTGAGGACATCGGTGACCGTTAAGGAGTATTTTTCAAACACGACCTTTCTTACAAAAATATTTCCGTTATAGTCTGCCATTGAGCAAAAAAACGTGTCGGCGCTGACATTGTAGCCTCTTTCTATGACTCCAGAGCGCCGCCCCATTCTAAATGCAGCCCATATCTCTGACTGTTCAACACCCTCTATCATCGGCACATTGTGAGCTGCGGTGCGTCTGCAATAGTGCCTGATAGACTGATCCTGATACGACCCAACCCCCGTATCCACTATCACCCTTTGACCGCCAAGCGATACTTCATATGACATTGAGTCACAGTGTGAGTGCCCTGGTTGAAACTCCGGTGAGGGATTGCCGGAGTCTATGATAAAATAAAACCCTCCTCCCCAGTGTCTTATAAAATAACCGGAATTTTCAAAAAACCCAAAACCATCCGTATATTTTATTAGTTCATGTTCCTCATCCAGTTCTATAGGTTTTATAAGAGATGTGTCGTTAAATAAGGAAAATTTGCCGTCTGGGTGCACCATAAAAGAAAGCCAGCGTTTCATCTTTTCAATCTTAACGCTGCACAGGCAATACAGCTCATCAAGCGCTGCCGTTTGATTTAAATTTAAATTCTCAATCTCAAGCGCATCGGCAGCGGCCTGTTCTATTTCCATCATACCGGACAGAATTTGCTCATGGTACATGGGGGTCAGTTCGTAGTGACCGCCGTCATCAAGAATCTGTTCATTAATCTCTATTGTCAGCTCTTTGGCGCTAAAAATCAACTGATTTAAAAAGTGGTTTACCTTATAGTCTTTTTCTATTAAAAACTCTGCAGTAAGAAAAAGAGCCTTCAGATTTTCAAAAAGATGGTTTGCCTGAATGTGGTACTCTATGTCGTGATACAGCCGCCTGCACTGCAAACTGATGGATTCATATATAATCTGCCTGATTTTATCATCATTGCTAAAGTTATACTTTAATTCTTTAAGCCACTTTGTCCAGTTAACTATTCTCTTAGAGATGACAAACGGCTCCCATGCCTCAGTGGTGTCATCAGCATTGTTTTCTATCCAGTCCAAAACCACATACAGTTTTTCAATGTCCTTTGTATTGTTATTTTTAAGAAGGAAATCAAAGTAATGCAGGTTATATCGCCAGAGTTTTTCCTTCGTGTTGTCAACCCACTTGATGGAATCAACAGGGTAGGTCTCTTTTACATTTAAAAAATCAAATGTAATATTGGTTTCCTGAGGCGGCTTTAGTGTTGGTTTAAGTTCTACAGCTTTTTTCCGCAGCACAGTAAGCCCATTGACGCGATAGAACTGACGTTTTAAGGCATATAAGGCACGACCGTAAATCTGAACTGGTTTAAGATAACGCAGTGTGAAAATAACAGTCAAAACGCCTGGAAAATCAATCAAAATATTTTTCCGATTACGTAAAAACACTCTACACCCCCCGAACCAACAAGGTCAAGACAACTTTCAATAGCTACGCAACCGGCGGTTACGTTTTCACAAGCGCATCAACTCACACCACAACTACTTACGTGTATTATAACTTGTCTATTAAGATATTTACAATCCTCTGTGCAGCTTTGCCGTCCCAGAGGTCAGGTACTGTGCCGGTTTTTAAAATACCAGCTTTGAAATCGCCATAAGCGCGCATTATGGAATCCTTTTTATTGCCAACAATTATATTTGTGCCAATTTCAGCGGTTATTGGGCGCTCTGTGTTGTCTCTTAACGTAAAACACGGTATGCCCAAAACTGTGGTCTCCTCCTGAAGTCCTCCACTATCGGTAAGCACAATTGCAGCGTCTTTCCAATATCTTAGAAATTCACTGTAAGAAAGAGGCTGTTTTAAGCGTATCCGTGACTTTTCAATTTTGCCAATGAGTCCAAAATCCTCAAAATTCTTTCTTGTCCGCGGATGAACCGGAAATATTAGTTCCATATCTGTTGAGATTTCAATCAGGGAATCCACTATGCCACTACAAACCTCTTTGGTATCAACGTTAGAGGGACGGTGCAAAGTTACTACGCCATATCTTTTTTTCTCTAAATGCCATGTATCATTTATTTCTGAATTCTTGAGAGCCTCAAGTTGAAGAAACAAGGTATCAATCATAACATTGCCTACGAAAAATATCTGCTCGTCAGATTTTCCCTCTTTTTTAAGATTGGTAATGCCGCTTTTTTCCGACGCAAACAGATAGTCTGAGATTGAGTCGGTAACAATCCTGTTTATCTCCTCTGGCATAGTCATATCGCCGCTTCTAAGCCCGGCCTCTACGTGTGCGGCTTTCAGATTGAGTTTCTTTGCAGTAAGAGCACAGGCCAAAGTGGAGTTAACGTCTCCAACGACCACTACCATCTCGGGAAGCTCACTGATACAGACGCGCTCAAATTCCATCATGATTTTAGCCGTCTGAACGGCATGGCTGCCAGACCCCACATTCAAAAAATAATTAGGCTCAGGTATTTTAAACTCCTCAAAAAACACACGCGACATCTGATAATCATAATGCTGTCCGGTGTGAACCAGTATGTAGTCACAAAAATCAAGTTTGTTCATCTCATGAATAAGAGGCGCTATTTTCATGAAATTCGGCCTTGCTCCTGCTACTAAAACTATTCTCATGCACTACCTCTTTTCAACTATTATAAGAACATTCATATATGTTCATATAATATATTAAAGTTGTTTTAAAAGAAAACTCATATATAGAGCTGGATAAACTCAACATTGACAAAGGTGCTATCTTTCATTTAGCATAGTTAACCGGTTGCTGGATATGAATTTGTGTTGTAAAAGGAGATTTCTACTTATGGGAAACCAGTTAATAGATAAAAAACAGCTGTTTGTATTAATAACTATTATTATCACTGCGAGTATGGTTTCTGCGGCGTTGATTGTCACAGGTATAAGCATGGTTAGCACTAAAATTATTGTTATACTGTTTGCATTATTTGGAGTGTTGATATCCTCTGTCATATACGGGGTAGTGGTTTTCTTACTAAACAAAGGAAAAGCTTCGGACTCTGTAGAGGATAAGAAGCCAAAGCAACCTGATATCAACTCTAAAGCCCTATATGATGCAAAGGTTGCACAGGTGCTTTCAGTGTTACAGAAAAAGGGACGGCTTATAGATTTTCTGCAAGAGGATATCAGCGATTTTACGGACTCACAAATCGGACAAGCAGTGCGGAGCATTCATCGCGGCTGTAAACAGGCTCTCGTTGAGTATCTCACAGTGGAACCTGTGATGGAGCAGATGGAGGGACAGAGGGTAACGATCTCAGCGGGCTTTGATCCATCATCTGTCACCTTAACCGGAAATGTCGGAGCAAATCCGCCTTTTACCGGCAGGGTAATACACTCCGGGTGGCGGCTTAGTGAAAACAAATTGCCTGAGCTCCAACAGGGGAGAAATGTATTTATCATAGAGCCGGCTGAAGTTGAGATTTCATAGAACCTGCTTTGATTAGCCGTATCTTTTCAACTAATGTACTAAATTTAAGCGAGGTGGCAGGTTATTATGACAGACGCCAGATATATAGTAGGTATAGATTTAGGAACAACTAACACTGTAGTTGCATACATTGATACGGAGTCAGACAATCCAACCCCGACAGTGTTTGAGATTACGCAGATAACAGACATAGGCGTGGTGGAGAAATTAACGATGCTGCCGTCATTTCTCTATGTTCCAACGGAAACTGAAAAACCAGAGACCAGTTTTGCATTACCCTGGGGCAGCCCATCAGATGCCGTAGCCGGAGTGTATGCCAGAAAGAGAGGAGCGCAGCTCCCTCAGCGCCTCATTTCCTCAGCTAAGTCGTGGCTTTGTCATGCCAGTGTTGATAGAACCTCACCGATATTGCCGTGGAACTCACCGGAGGACGTTCAAAAACTGTCGCCGCTTCACGCCTCATCAAGATATCTGTCACACATAAAAACCGCATGGGACGCTAATTTTGGAAAGACCAGTCAGTTAAGCACACAGGATATTTATCTGACAGTGCCGGCCTCATTTGATGCCGCATCAAGGGAACTAACGGTAAAAGCAGCGGAGATTGCAGGACTTAAAAACGTAACCCTTATAGAGGAACCCCTGTCTGCATTTTACTTTTGGCTTAACGCTCATTCAGAAAGTTGGCGCAAAACTCTGAAACTGGGCGACATTGTGCTTGTCTGTGACATTGGAGGCGGTACAACGGATTTTACTTTAATTGAGGTACGTGATGAGGTAGGGGAGCTTTCTCTTCACAGGATAGCAGTTGGGGAACATATTTTGCTTGGCGGCGATAACATGGACCTTATGCTGGCTTATATACTAAAGAAGAAATTTTCCGACAGCGGAGTTAGTCTTGATGGCTATCAGATGTTGGGATTAATTCATGGAGCGCGAGAGGCTAAGGAAAGTATGATTAACGATGCCGCTGTTGAAAGTTATAAGATAGCGGTGCTTGGGCGCGGCCGCTCAGTTGTAGGCGGCACTATAGAGACCGAGGTCAGCAGAGAGGATATAGAGAAAGCTATTTTAGATGGTTTTTTCCCATTTACCAAAATAGATGAAATGCCTGCAGAGAAACGCTCCATTGGATTTAAAGAGTTAGGGCTTAATTATGCAACAGATTCTGCTGTGACAAAGCATTTGGCTAAGTTTCTCAGTCATCACTCCACAGGCGGCACAGGATTTATCAGACCAACTAAGATTCTATTTAACGGAGGAGTTACCAGGGCCTCTGCACTAAGAGACAGACTAACCGATGTAATTACAGGTTGGCTGGACTCATCGGATGGTGCAGCGCTTACAACACTTGTGGGAACAGACCCGGAGCTTGCCGTTTCTCAGGGAGCCGCATGTTATGGCTATACAAAACGCGGCAGCGGGATTAGAGTAAGGGGTGGGGCAGGGCGGTCGTATTACATCGGCATAGAGGCTGCGATGCCTGCGGTGCCGGGGATGGAGCTTCCGGTTAAAGCGCTGTGTGTGTGTCCGATAGGAATGGAGGAGGGGACAGATGTCAGTGTGCCCGGTCAGGAATTTGGACTTGTAGTTGGAGAGCAGGTAAAATTCAGATTTTTCAGCTCTACAGTGAGAAAAGATGATGCTGTAGGGGATTTGCTTGATGAGTGGTTAAG
This sequence comes from Nitrospirales bacterium LBB_01, assembly GCA_004376055.2. GTDB lineage: Bacteria > Nitrospirota > Thermodesulfovibrionia > Thermodesulfovibrionales > Magnetobacteriaceae > Magnetomonas > Magnetomonas plexicatena. The sequence goes on along the minus strand of CP049016.1, from coordinate 1,628,827 downwards.
CGATGAGATAGAGGAGCTAGCGCCAATTGAGGCCGAATTGCCGGTTGAGGAAAATGTCGGAGCTTTGATACCGGTAACGCTTCATGCGTATTTGACAGAGGTCGGCACGCTTTCAATCTTTTGTGAATCAACCGATGGCAAAAACAGATGGAAACTTGAGTTTAATGCAAGAGACGAGGGTTAAGAAACCCATAGGCTATTAAAGTATGACTTTAACAAATCACAGATGGGAGTGTATGGGGCTCTGGTGTCCCCCCCGGACTTCAAATCCGGTGTTTCCTGCCAAAAGTGGGAAGGGTGGGTTCGATTCCCACACGCTCTCGCCAATAAATGTTGAAGAAAAGTTTTTGTTTTGATATACTGAAGATATGAGCGTGATAACGATACCAGAAGTTTTAAGGAAAAAGCTTGGAGATGATGGCGCAGAGGCTCTTGTTAGAGTCATTAATGAAGCTGAGGCAAATTCTCGCAAGGACTTAGCCACTAAAGCTGACATTGAGAGCGCTAAATCTGACATCATCAAGTGGGTAGCAGCTATGCTCGTTGCACAGGCCAGCTTAATGGCTGTTATGCTCAGGCTGTTAGGGCTTCTTAAGTAGTTCTGCAAGTTCTTTTCACCCTACCACTTGATGCCTTGGGATTGTAAAAAAGATTGTGCGTCAATATAACCGAGCCGAGCTGCTGTACTATAGTCATCAATTGCGTTGTAATAATCTCCTTTGTTTTTATATGAGTTTCCACGGTTATTGTATGCCTCAGTCAAGTGAGGGTTTAACTCTATTGCTCTATTATAATCTGCAATAGCTCTGTCATATTCCCCTTTATTATTATATGAACTTCCCAGATTATTATACGCCGATGCAGAATTCGGGTCTAACTCTATACCTTTTGTATAATCAGTAATAGCTTGCTCGTGGTCCCCATTTTTATAGTGCAAAAACCCACTATTAAAGTATGCCTCAGCCTCTTTTGAAGTACTGCTATTGTCAAATTTTCTGTTAGTTTTTATTTGTGCATTTGCATGATACTTATATTTTTTGTTTGTCTTATATTGAATATTTTTTTCATGAATTATCTCATGGCAGTTTTTACACAAGATAACTATATTATCAACGTTATCGTCCTCAAAGTTATCTGGGTATGATATATGATGTCCATTTAAATTCATGGCTGAGGAACACCTTTGACATTTATAATCAGCCATCTTGAGAGCTTCATTTTTTATCTTTTGCCACTCTGTCGATTTTATGTACTCGTTATACGTCATACTTCTTAATGTTTTTACTGTTTATACATAGTGTCTGATTTATTAATCATTCAACCATCTTGTCATGTGAGATGACAGTATCTTTAAGTTTTATCATCATCTCCCTCTTTTATTAATACATCCCCTTATTTAACTTTCATAAGCTTACCGATGTTATATAAAGAGATAGTATCTTTTTCTGAAAGACCTTCAAAAAGTAATGGATATTTGCTTTAGAACCCTGTACGTCCACAGTGTCCTCCTTTATAAGTACATGTGATACTTACTGCCATTATAAATGCTCTCTTACTTTTTTGTCATCTCAATTTCCCCATTATTTTCATTTGGAGTTCGTCAAAGAGGTCATAGGCAGAGGGTACGACCAAAAGTGTTAGAAACAAAGATGTGATAAGGCCGCCAATTGTAGCTACTGCCATTGGGGCGCGTGTTTCTGAGCCATCGCCAAGCGCTAATGCTATCGGGGTCATGCCAAAAATCATCGCAAGGGTTGTCATAAGTATCGGGCGAAGTCTCACGGGGCCTGCCTCAATCAGCGCCTCTCTGCAGCTCATTCCACGCTCTCTTAGAGTGTTTGTGTAGTTAACAAGCAAGATTGAATTTTTCTTAACAAGCCCCATTAAAAGGATTAACCCTATAAAACTAAATATGTTCAGCGTCATGCCGGTAATTAGAAGCGCCCCAAACGCTCCAATAAATGAAAACGGCATAGCAAGCAGCACCGTAATAGGATGAATAAAACTCTCAAACTGCGCCGCTAATATCATATAGGCCATAAAAATGCCCAGAAATATTGCAAATGTCAGATAATAAAACGACTCCCCCATCGTATCTGCCATCCCCTTAAAAATTCCAGAATACCCTTGAGGCAAAATCCCCTCCGATATGCTGCGAAGATCCTCGACAGCCTCTCCAAGAGGTTTCTTCTCAAGGTTTGCAAATATCAGCACTGCCCGCTGCCTGTCCACACGGTTTATAACCGATGGGCCACCGGCCTCAACTGTCTTTACCACGCTTGACAGCTCAATCAACCGCCCATCCTTTGCCCTTACATAAATCCCGCCGATGTCGCCAGATTTAGTCCTATCTTCAAGATTAAGCCTCACCCGGACATCGTAACGCCGCCCCTTAGACTCATCCTTATACTTTGACACATCCACCTCGCCGCCAATAAGCAGATTGATTGCCTCAGCAATAGTCGCTATATCAACACCCAAATCTGCGGCACGGTCTCTGTCAACATAAACCCGCACCTCAGGCTTTCCAAACTCTGTTGAACTGTCAACATCCACAATTCCCGGAACTTTAGAAAATTTGTCCATGATTACCCTGGAAAAACTCTCAAGTGCGGATAGATCTGGGCCTCGGATATTGTATTGAATCAGAGCGTTTCTCTGACCACCGCCCAAAATTGATACGTCTTCTACCGTTGCCTTAAGCCCCGGCACCTGAGACTGTAGAAGTTTCCTGACCTCCGACTTTATCTTTTCCTGAGATTTTGTACGCTCCCTCTTGTTTGTTAACGTGATAAACACAGTGGCCTTATTTATCTCTCCGCTTTGCCCAAAACCGTGTGCGTAAAACACCGTCTGAACTCCATATTGTGCACGGATTATATCCTCTGCCTTTTTAAACATGTTGTCAACTGAGCTTACTGAATAATCCACAGGAGCCTGAAGCCTAACAACAAAACGCGCCTGGTCTTCAGGGGGAAGCATCTCTTTTCCAATAAATTTCACCATAAATATGCTAAACATAAATATAACAAAACCAAACGCAAGGACTTTCAACCGGTGTTCAAGCGAATATTTTAGTACCCCTCTGTAAATCCCCTCAAGTTTCATGTAATGAGTGTTAAACCAGCAGTATAAAAGCCTAAAGATGGTTGGGTTTTCGCTGCAATCGGCGTCATCATGCTCTTTAAGGTATCTTGATGCAAGCATAGGAGTTAGCGTTAAGGAGACAAACATAGACATTAATACGGCAAAGACAACAGTCAGAGCAAACTGGTTAAAGAATCGTCCGACAAGCCCTTTCATAAAAGCCACAGGCAAAAATATTGCAACAATTGCAAACGTTGTTGCCATGACGGCAAGCCCAATCTCATCGGTGCCATGTGACGCTGCCTCCCTTGCAGACATCCCTAATTTCATATGCCTGTGGATATTTTCTATCACTATTATAGCGTCATCCACTAAAATTCCTATTGAAAGCGACAGCGCAAGCATACTCATATTGTTAAACGTGAAATCCAGAAAGTGCATCATCGCAAAAGTTGACACTATGCTTGTGGGAATGGCAAGGGCACTAATCAGAGTGACACGCAAACTGCCAAGAAAAATCAGCACGGCAATGGATGCAAAAATTCCTCCGTAAACCAAATGGTGCATAACCTCGTTTATGGAGCGTTTTATAAATATGGATTGGTCAAAGCTGATTCCAATCGTTAGCCCGGGAGGAAGCGTCTTTTTAATGGTTTCAAGTTCCTTCTTTACCTTGTCAACGACATCTGCCGTGTTGGTTCCTGACTGTTTTTGAATGCCAAGTCCGACGGCAGTCTCGCCGTTAAATCTGGCTATTGAACGGCTCTCTGCCATATCATCCAGCGCCTTACCAACATCTTTCAAACGCACTGCCTTACCGTCTTTGTAGGTGATGATAAGGTTATTAAACTCCTCCGGTGATTTAAACTCGCCCTTTATCTTAACCGTGAATTCCTTAGTGGCGCTTTCAATTCTACCGCCGGGAAGCTCTATGTTTCCTGCTCTAAGAGCGTTAACGATGTCGGCGCCGGTTATGCTATAAGCCCTGAGCCTCTCTTTGTCAAGCCATATCCGTACCTGCCTCAGCCGCAACCCTGTAGTTTGAATTGCACCCACACCCTGAATTTTTTGCAGCGCCTCTTTAAGTGTTTCATCGGCATAGGTTGAAATCTCACGCACCGATTTTTTGCCTGTAAGTGCTAACCACAGTACCGGAAAGCTATCCATATCAACCTTAGCAACAACCGGCTCATAAATATCTTTTGGCAGTGCTGCCCGAATTGCCGAAACTTTCTCTCTTACGTCTTGTGCTGCAAGCTCTATGTTTCTATCCAGTACAAATTCCACTATGATTGTAGAAACTCCCTCAGTGCTGATAGATGTGATAGACTTAACGCCGTTTATCGTGTTTATGCTTTCCTCAATTTTGTCCGTTATGTCTATGTCCATGACCTCAGGACTTGCTCCAGGCAGCCTTGTGGTTAAACTAATTATGGGGAAATCAACTTTTGGAAATAAATCCACTCCAATTGATGGATAGCTGACTGCACCCAAAAGTACGAGGGAAAGAATAATCATAGTGGCAAAAACAGGACGTTTTATTGAAATATCAGGTAGTTTCACTTTATGTTCTCAACTACAACTTTAACCTGAGCGCCGTCAAATAGGGCTTGCTGACCAACCGTAACAACCTGCTCGCCGGCTTTTATACCGTCATAGACCACAGTGAGATCAACTCCCTCAAGGTTAAAACTCTGACCAGTTGAAACTTGCCGCTGTTTTGCCGTGTTTCCCTCAATTACGAACACCTTTGACTTTTCACCCTCATGGATTAGCGATGTTGAGGGGACTGCCAGCACATCGCTGGAGCTTGCTGCATATAATGTGACTTTTGCAAAATACCCTGCCTTTAGAGTACCATCTGAGTTATCAACAACAGCCTCAAGTTTAAGCATTCTGGTTTTATCGTCAAGAGCCGGATAGACCATAGTTATTTTTGCTGTAAACTTTTTGGATGGTACCGCATCAACCGAGAATTCCACATCGTTTCCAGGTTTTATTGTTGCCGAGTTTCTTTCGGCAACATTAAAGTAGAGTTTAAGTTTAGATGTTTGAATAATACTAAACATAGGGGAGCCGTATCTTACAAAATCACCGGCTGATACCTTTTTCAGCTCAACAGCGCCGGTAATCGGACTTGCGGGTTTAGTTTTGGTAAGTTTTATTTTTGCTAAATCAGACGCTGCTGCCATTCTTTCTAGCTCAGCCTCGGCGATTGCTTTTCTGGTTGTAACATCGTCAAACTGCTGCTTTGTAACCAATTCCTCATCAAGGAGCGCTTTCTTTCGTTCAAACTCCAATTTTGTGTTAGAGAGTGTGGCCTGTGCTTGTTTATATGCTTGTTGCGTGCGTGAAAGCTCAAGTGAGTAATCTTTGGTATCAATAAGGACAAGGGGGTCGCCTTTTTTAACCGCTTCACCCTCGCTAACATAGAGCTTTTTAATGAGACCATCTGCCTCGCTGCTTATCGTTATCCGCTCAAAAGGCTCAAGAGTGCCGGTTGCTTCAATAAAAGGTTTTAGAAATACCGTTTTAACCGCAGCAACCTGTACTTTTATTGCTTTTTCATCCTTAGTTGTGGTTTCTTTTTCATTGCAGCCGTATGCGGCGATTAGAACAAGGAGGATTAGTAAAGTTGTTTGTATTTTAACCATTTTTTTCCTTCTTAGTTGAAATAGATTTTAAGAATAAGCCCACTGAGCGTTTAAGTTTAAGAGTGGATAGGGAGAGATCGTAGTAAGCATCAAAGTACTGTTTTTCAGAAAGCGTTAAAAGATTATTGGCGTCAATGACGTCAAGGCTTGTGGCAAGACCCTCGTTAAATTGTCTTGATACAGCAATGTAATTTTCGCTGGCATAGTCCAGTTGATCTCTAATGTAGGTAAATGTTTTTTTAAGCGTTAGGAACGTATAGTATGATGCCTCAACATCATTTTCAAGAGATTTTTTTAAATCAAGGAGGGCTAATTCACTTTGGTTTTTCTTGTGCACTGCCTCAGAGACTTCTGCATATCTCAGACCGCCTTCAAAGACAGGGAAAGACAGTTTAACTGCCCCGTATATAGTCTCAGGCGGCATGTTGTCTGTGGTGGGAGGAGAGTCGTCTCTTTTTTGATACAGGCCCTCAAGGGTTAGAGACGGCAAAAAGGCGCTTTTAGCATAACTAATTTGTTTTTTGGTCATCTCCAGTGCGGACATCGCAGCCTTTACCTCTGCACGCTCTGCCATAGCGGCATCAACAAGACAAGCGGTTTCAGTTGTTTTACAGGCAGAGAGAATTGTTTCTATTTCGGCTTCATTAATTTTACGTGCAACAGCGTAGTCGGCAAGGGCAAATTCGCCGCTTATGCCGATATTTCTGGCAAGGGCTGAGGTTTTAACGCTGAGGTCGTTTTGAGCTTTAAGGAGTTCGGCCATAGCGCCGGATAGTTCAGCCTTAGCCCTATACAGGGCTGTTTTTGTAATTTCACCGGCTTTAAGTTTAGTCTCAGCGGAGTTTTTATAGCTTCTTAATCTCTCAGCGCTATTCTCTGCAAGTGTAACCGCCGTTTTAGCTTTAAGAACATTAAAGTACCATGAGGCTACATCAAACAAGAAGGTTTCCTTTGTTGAATACAGCTCAAAGCCTGATTTTTCAATCATTCGTTTTGAAATATCAAGGCGGCTAAACTGAGCGCCGCCAAGCGAGATGGTCTCCTCAAGTTTAACGCCGCCAAGCAGAGTTCGCTCAGGCTGGATCAGGTAATTAAACCCATTATACTTATCGGTGCTGTATCTGTAATACTGTCCATAGGCTGTAACATTTGGTAAAAAAGCAGCCACAGCCTTTTTTTTGCCAGTCTCAGATATATAAAGTTCCTCTTCTGAGATTTTAATTCTCTCAGAATTTTTCAGCGCTATTTCATACAGCTCATTGAGTGAATACTCATGGGCATAAGCGGCAGTGGTCAGAACAATGCTAAAAAGCAGCGACATTGTGAATAGATTATAAGTAATTGTGTTAAAAGTCCATTTCTTCATTACGTATCTTCTCTTTAAACCCCTCAGTTGTGACAACACCCATAACTGTAACACAATTTGACAACAGCGTTCAAGCTAAAGAAAACTACACCCTTAGGGTAGGTGGAGAAGGAATGCAAGAGCGGGCGACGGGATTCGAACCCGCGGCCAAAAGCTTGGGAAGCTTTCACTCTACCACTGAGTTACGCCCGCAAACGCCATAAGTTTACAATTTCTTTACCATCAAATGCAAATATTTTTTTGTCTTACAAGTTACTAATATTTTGTACACCGATTTTATTTCATTATCTCAAACACTTAAATGACTTATTAACAAAACGCTTTAATATTGCCTAAGTTTATAAACAAAAGCACTAAGTAAAACATCCTCAAAATAACAGGCTGATACCTATGGGTAGATTAAATGTTTTACATAATATTACTTATCGGACATTGTTTGTGAACACATGGTGTTGATAAGTTGTTTGGTTTTGCCATAAAACCCTATGAGATTGCCGTTGCTTTGTCGGTTTACCAGATTTGTATAAATATTAGGCAAAATATTAATCTTTATTTAATAGCACGTTAGATTATATTTATTGGGTTGCCGGTTAGTGAGTTGTTAGTATAGGCTGTAACTATCAGATTTATAAGGGATTTCTGCTTTATCAGGATGTTTGCGTCATTTTGTAAGATTACTTTAAGGTAATTATCGGTTGTAGCTAAAACCAGTGCTCCATTACTGCTCTCTACGATAGCTTTAAGCGTCCGTCCAAGTTGTTTTTTCATATACGAATCCTTAAAATCCTCCGACAATACTCTTAGCCTTGAGGCTCTTTCTTTCTTTATGTTTTTTGCTATTTGGTTTGGCATTGTGAATGCTGCTGTGTCTTTTCTCATTGAATAAGGAAACACATGCAGATATGTCAGTGGTATTGATGAAAGAAATCTGTAAGTGTTTTCAAAGTGAGCATCAGTCTCTCCGGGAAATCCAACGATAACATCCGTACCTATTGATATATTCTCAATGTCACGGCTTAACTGTTCAATCGTTTCCTTAAACTTCTCTGTGTTATGGGGTCTCATCATTAGTGAAAGTATCTCATCGTCACCGCTTTGAACAGGTATGTGAATGTGGTTGCACACTCTGTCCTCTTTCAGTAGCTCAATTAAACGCTCATCTATTTCGTTTGCTTCTAATGAGCTTATCCGTAGTCTGATTTTTTTTGTTTTACTCAGAATATGTTCAATCAATAGTGAAAGTGTTACTTTAGGTTTTAGGTCAAGCCCATAATGACCAATGTGAATACCTGTCAGCACTGCCTCGTTAAAGCCGTCTGATTCGGCTGCCGATGCCTCAGCAGCTATATCAGACATTAATCTGCTTATAGATGCTCCTCGTGCCTTGTTTATTATGCAGTATGAACATTTCCAGTTACAGCCGTCCTGAATTTTTAAAAAAGCGCGGCTTCGGGTTGACGATGTTTCAGGGGGTGATAAGCTCTTTACGCCGGAGGTTGCTGACCCCTTGAAAAAATAAATTTTATCTTTGTTTTTTAATATCTTAAGATTAGAATCTATCTGTAATACTTCAGCTTCGTTAAGCTCTGAATAACATCCGGTTACAAACACCTGTCCTGATAATTTGAGCGCCTTTCTAATAAGCTGTCTTGACTGATAATCGCTCTTTGCCGTAACCGTGCACGTGTTTATGATACACACATCAGGATGGTCCTCCAACTCTACCGCTTTATGGGAATTCTCCTGAAAAATCCTTTCTAACGCTGCCGTCTCCGATTGGTTTGTCTTACATCCTAAAGTAATTATTGAAAACTTCATTAAACAACGAGCTGACCTTCAAGGGAGTGTTTAAAGCCCTCAATAACCTTTACCATAACGACTCTCCCTCTTTCAGTGTGTTCATCTGGAGAAAAATTCACAATTTTATTTGTAGTAGTTCGTCCAAACCACCTGTTATCCGCATTGATACCCTCTGTTAAAACCTCAAAGCACTTGCCCTCAAGAACTTTGTTTTTTCTTTCAGTAATCATATCTGACACGGTAAGAATTTCAGCAAGTCTTTGAGATTTTATTGACTCACTGAGTTGGTGTTCCATATCGGCTGCTTTTGTATGCGGTCTTTGGGAGTATTTAAACGCAAATATGCCGTCAAACTCTATCTCTTTCAGCGCTCTTACAGTCTCATAATGGTCTGAGTCGGTCTCTGCTGGAAACCCAGCGATTATATCCGTAGTAATTGCAATATCAGGTACATGCTTGCGCAAGATTAATATTTTATCAAAATACTCCTCAAACGTGTACTTTCTATTCATACGATTAAGCACATTAGTGGAGCCGGATTGAACAGGAAGGTGAATGTGATTACAGATTTTTGCGGATTTCCCCATAGTAATTGCAAGTTCAGCAGTCAGGTCTTTAGGATGAGAGGTGATAAAGCGAATTCTCAAAATCCCTCCAATACCGCATATCATAGTTAAAAGCTCTGGAAAGGTACAGCCGCCGCTATATGAATTCACATTTTGTCCAAGCAGCGAGATTTCCTTATAACCCTTATCGGCAAGATCTCTGACCTCTGCGATTATGTTTTCATAAGACCTTGAGCGCTCTCTACCCCTTGTGTATGGCACGACACAGTAGCTGCAGTAGTTGTTGCATCCATACATAATATTAACCCATGCGCGCAAATCGTTATCTCTGTGGGCTGACAATTGGGTGTGATGTATCTCCTCAGTTTCCCCTGTGTTTTCCTTAGTAAAGGCAGTTCGTTTTTCATCATAAAGAAACTCTTTAAGGTTGAATATGTTTTGAGGGCCAAAGGAGAAATCCACCGATGGATGTGATTTCAAAAGCGCCCTACCCTGCTGTTGTGCAATACAGCCTGAGACGGCTATTTTTAACTCCGGGTGCTTCTTTTTCTGAAGGCTTAATCTGCCAAGCTCGCTTAGGAATTTCTGTTCCGCCTTTTCTCTGATGCTGCATGTGTTAAGAACCACCAAGGAGGCACCGTCGGGGGTATCTGAAATATCGTAGCCCTCCCCTTTCAAAATCCCCTTTATGTGTTCCGAATCACGAACATTCATCTGACAGCCCCATGTGTGAATGTAAGCGGTCAATTTATCTCTTGTCACTCTGTATTGTTCCTCAGTAGTTTAGTATGTCAAGCAGGTCTGAGTTATCTCGTCTTTCGTAATCATTGCCTGTGCGCTTTCTTTTTTCAAATTCCTCTCTGGCCTTAGCAACATCGCCTCTGAAGTAAGAATCCGTTCCCAGTGCTTGCATAAGCCTTTCGGAGGCCTCACCGTAGCGTCCCATGGCGTTTAAGACAAGGGCCATACCCATGTAGGAGCTGCTACTTTTAACATTTCTCTTTAAGGATTCATTAAATGCGTTCAGGGCTTCACGCAGCTTACCAACGCGGTAGAATGAATAGCCGAGGTTGTTGTATGCGCGATCCGGTTTTTCATAAAACTGGTTTTCAAGAGCTTTTTTGAAGCATTGAATGGAATCCTCCCACTGTCCCAATCTTGCGTATGTTATACCAAGGTTGTTATGAGCCTCAGAGTAATTTGAGTCCGAGTGTATAGCTTTCTTGAAAGTATCTATAGCGCATTTATTATCCTGAAAATGAAGACAGGTGAGACCAAGTGCATTGAGTGTCTCCTTATCGTTAGGGTCTATCTCAAGCGCCTTTTTAAACTCAACCTGAGCCGCCTGAAAATCCTGTTCGTTTATCTTAGACATTCCCATCTTGTAGTGTGAAACGAGGAGTTTGTTCTTATTTGGCGAATCGCTTTGAGTAGTTGCGCAGGAAAATAACAAGGCTGACATTACTGTCAGTATGACTGCTGCAATTTTAAGTCTATCCAAACTCTGTTACCTCCGAAGCCGCACTTTTGGTATATACTGTAGCATGAGGAGGTATTTTTTAGCAATTTAACTGTAGTAACAATTGTTCAAATTCTAACTGAGCTAAATCACCTCCCTTAATTTGTTTTGATATTTACATTAATGAAAATGCCTATGTGGGCAAGGTATCTGATAAAGGAATGGATTGCTGTTGGTTGCTTTGGGTCTAACGCTGGTGCGCTGGGCGAGATTGCCACGTCGCTAACGCTCCTCGCAATGACACACTGTTGTATTGTTTGTATATGTAATGCTGGGTGGATGGCAAAAAGCCCTGTCCTGTCATTGCGAACCCCCGTAAGGGGGTGTGGCAATCTCGCCAAACCAAAAAAGCGTATAGTTCAACCTCTTTTAACCAATCGTGTCTAAGTTATATTGAATGAGTAACCAACCGTTTACATCATTGATATGTTTGTCAGACGATATTGCACCATGTTGAAAAATCAAAAAATTCTTTGATGTATTCTATAGTGGACCCCATTGTCAAGACCACTTTTTAGTGGACTTAAGGTATAGCCCTCTAAGAGGGTATTTAGTCTGTTAGTATAAGGGTAAGGGATAGGGTAATGCATCCTTACGCCGCCATCGCAAAATCAGAGCTTTTATAAACCTCGGCAGGTGTTTTGCCTCTAAGCGTAGAATGCGGACGCTCATTGTTATAAAAATCAAAATAGCTCCTTAGCGCTTTAATCAACTCATCAACAGTTTCATAATCTTTTATATAAACCTCCTCATACTTGACACTGCGCCACAGCCGCTCAATCATGATATTATCCATAGCCCGTCCTCTGCCATCCATACTTATCCGAATCCCATTGCTCTGAAGCACATTGATAAACGCTGCCCCTGTATACTGGCTGCCTTGATCTGTGTTGAATATCTCAGGACTGCCATAGAGCCTAAGGGCTCGCTCAAGGCTACTTACGCAAAAACCATCATCCATTGTCACTGACACCTCCCATGACAGCACATAGCGGCTATACCAGTCCATTACTGCTGTCAGATACACAAAGCCATGTCTCATTCGAATATACGTTATATCACTGCACCAGACTTGGTTGATGATAGTAATATCTAATAATCGCAGTAGATAAGGGTAAACTTTATGTTGCTTATTCCGTACTGTCGTTCTTTTTCTGGGTGCTATAGATACAAGACCCATCAACATCATCAAACGCTTTACTCGCTTGCGATTTACTTTATATCCTGCTCGGAAAAGAATGTAAACCATTGTGCGGCTTCCATACCATGGATGCATTGTGTACTGCTCATCTATTGCCCTCATCACCTTCAAATTCTCCTCGCTCTCCGGTACTGCCTGACGATAATAACTGGAGCGTGGAAGGCTTAGCAGGTTACACTGCTGACGAATACTCAATTCCTTATTTGCTGGCTCTATCATCGCTCGTTTCTCACTTACCGTTGCGCAAGTAACAGGCTCTTTTTTTTTAGCCAGTCCACTTCTACTTGCAACTTCCCTATTTGACTATATAACCGCTCTCGCTCTGATTCATATGCCGCCTGAGAATTTTCTTGCACTCCATTAAATAACGTTGACGCCCCTTCTACTAAATGCTTTTTCCATTCATTCACCTGGTTCACATGAATATCAAATTCCTGCGCTATCTCATTGGCTGTCCTCTGACCTTTGAGCGCTTCTATTGCTACTTTTGCTTTGTACTCTTTGCCAAACTTCCGTCTGTTTTTCATTTTATCCTCCCATTCATTACAACCAGCTCTATCTTAACTGATTGTCTCATATTTGGGATCCACTATACTTTTCCAATTCGTGCGGACTACCGTTGAAGTTAAATCACTTGGGTATTACTCCCCGCCACTTGCGGCATAACATTAAATTGCATGTAACTCCGCTAATAAAAGACTGGATTCCTGCCTCCGCAGGAATGACAAAGAAAAAAAGAAAGACAAAGAGAAAGAAGCCCCCCCTCCTTTGTCATTCCCGCCTACGAGCGGGAATCCAGTCCATTTTACTCTATCATTAGGTGACAGAAAACATTCTACTGGAGTTAACTTTGTAAGCATTTTCTTTTTAACCCCATCATCGTTTAACAATTTTAATCTTGCCAAAATACTGCTCCTGAAAAACATAAGCAAGGCTGAGTCTGAGTATCTCAAGCAGCGCTAAAAACGACACTATCATATCCACTCTGTCGTCGGTCTCTCCAAACAGGTCATAAAAGATTATTTCCTTTTCTATGTCAAGCCTCTCCATGATGACGGCAATTTTGTCCTTTAACGTCAAACTCTCTCTGGTAATGCGCCTGGCCTCAATTGGTTTTTTATCCATTAAAGAGGAAAAAGCCCGCAGCAGCACATAGAGATCAACACTAAACAACGTCTGTTCCGTATTAACTGCATCCGCCTCGTCAACCCACTGTGGGTCTCTGAAAAAGTAGGTTTCTCCAAACGTTTCCTTTTCTTTAAGCGCCAGAGCCGCCTCTTTAAACGACTGATATGCTAGCAGCCGACCTACAAGCTCAAGACGCGGATCCTCATCCTCATCCAATGCGTCCTGACTCTCAACCGGAAGCAGCATCCGTGACTTTATATGTATCAGTGTTGCCGCCATCACGAGAAACTCACTTGCTACGTCAACGTTCAGCTCCTTAGTCCATGCCGCAAGGTACTCAAGATATTGTCTGGTAATAAACGCTATCGGAATATCATAGATGTCAATCTTGTTTTTTTGAATCAGAGAGAGAAGGAGATCAAGAGGCCCCTCAAACACTGGAAGTTTTACTTTAAGTTCCTGTTCCATCTATTGTTTAAATAAAGTATTTTCTATCAGCACAAACACAAACACTGTAACACTAATGTAGCCGTTAATATTAAAAAAAGCCATATCAAGTTTACTGAGATCATCGGGCTTTACCAGCAAGTGTTCATATATTAAAAGTACCGCAACCACGGCAATCCCAATGAAGTAGAAAATTCCCATATTAAAAAATACTCCCGTCAGCGCAAGCAAAATAAATGTAAAGAGATGAAAAACCCTTGACAGTGTGATTGCTTTTTTGATTCCAAATCTCTGAGGAATTGAGTAAAGCCCATGAGTTTTATCAAAGTTGACATCCTGAAGAGCATAGAGAATGTCAAAACCAGCAAGCCAAAACACTACGGCAAAAACCAGCGGCAAAATTGATATGGAGACGTCTCCTCGTATTGCAATCCACGCTCCAAGTGGTGCGCCAGAGATAGCAATCCCCAAAAACAGATGGGAGCTCCACGTAAAACGTTTTGTGTATGAATAAAAAAACAACACCGCTAAGACAAGCGGCGAAAGTTTAAAGCAAAGCGGATTCAGCATGTAGGCAGAAAGTACAAACAACGCCGAAAACAAGGCGGTAAAGACTGTGGCTTCTGTCAATTTGACAACCCCTGCCGGTATTTCACGGTTTTTGGTGCGAGGGTTTAGTGCATCAATTTTTCTGTCAGCTATCCTGTTTAATCCCATAGCTGCCGAACGGGCACTTATCATAGCCACAGTTATCCAGAGAATTTGCCTGCCTGAAGGGATTCCGCCGCTAGCTAGAACTCCTGAGGTAAATGCAAAAGGAAGTGCAAAAACCGAGTGCGAGAACTTTATCATACTCAGGTAAAGTCCGGTACGCTTTAAGGTGTGCATTTTGCCGGTACTATTTTGATTGAGAAACCTGTTTTAGCAGCAAGACATTTTCTAATGCTATGGAGACCTCTTCACAAAGTGCCATGGCAAAGTCTATCTCATCTTTTGTAAAGACCCTGTGCTGTGTGGTTAAAAGCCTTAATACTCCGATAGTGGTGTTATTATATGACATCAGGGGGACAGCCAGAAGGCTCTTTATGCCCTCTTCTTTGGCCTCTTTATGATAGAGTACCCGTGAGTCCTTAGCCACATCGTAAATAGCGACAGGTTCGCCCTTTAGTGCCGCCTTTATGTTCTCTTCAACCTCAACATCACCGCGACTAAGGTACTGACTGCTCAACCCAGAGGACGCCATAAGTTTTAGTTTATTTGTCTCTGGATCAATAAGCCGTATGGTGGCAGCCTTTGTGTTCATTACCTCTGGGAGCTTTTTCACTATTAAGTCTAAAATCTCGTTGAGATCCTTATGCTTACTCATCAGCTTTGTAAGCTCCTGAATTGTTTTTAAATAGGTCACCTCTTTGTATTTCTTTTCGTACATCCTTGCATTTTCTATTGCAATACCGCACTGCTCTGCCAGAAAGGACGAGAAATCGGTTTCCTCTTGTGTGAAGTTTTTATACCATCCGGTGTATATGGTAAGCACACCGATTAGTTTGCTTCTAACTTGAATCGGCACAGTCAGTATGCTCTTTATGCCCTCCTCTATGATATCCTTTCTATTAAGGACACGGCTGTCCGTTGTGGCGTCATAAATGGCAACTGGGGACAGATTAAGCTCTTGCAGTATTCTTATATCCTTTTCGTGAGGGAATGGTATTGCTGGATTTTCAAGATAAAGGTATCGCAATGCCTGAGATATGTTCATATCTTTTAACGGGGCATTTGCAAAAAACTTTTCACCTAAACCACATGAGGCAGCAACTGTGAATTTCCTTGTCATCTCATCAACCAGTTTTATCGTAACTGCCTTAACCCTAAAGGCATCGGCTATCTTTTTAACTATACTTTGCAGAACCTCTTCAAGTTTCAGAGAGGAGCTTACCGCTTTTGAAATCTCTCTAAATAGCCTCAGATATTCCTTTTCTCTTGTGACCAAAGTCTCATATTCTTTGGCATTCATTATGACTATAGCAGCCTGTTCGGCAATGGCCAGTAGAAATTTCCTGTCCTCTTCGACATAATCACGAGGCTCAGCCGTGTACATCCTAAGTACCCCTATTATCTCATCTTTAAATCTCAGAGGTATTGATAAAATGCTGCTGATTCCCTCTTTTTTAGCCTCCTTATAGTACTTTGAATCTGCATCAAAGGTTATATCATAAACGGAGATTTGCTTACCGGAGAGGGCATCCTCTATGCTTTTATCAATTTCAACCGACCCTTTATTGACATACTCCTGGCTTAAACCATAGTATGCCGCTACGTCAAGAGTTCCGGACTTTTTATTTACAAGCCTTAGCAGACTTGCCTTTACATTCATGACCTTTACAATGCTTGTTACTATAAGGTTTAGAGTCTCCTCTAAAGTGATACTTGAACTTATGACTTTACAAATATTTTGATAGCTTTCAAGATACACTCTTTTTTCAAAAATCTTCTCGGAACAATCAGGGCACATTCCGTGAGTGGTCTCTCCCATCCCCTTAGCGGCAAAATACTCCTCTATTGTCTGCCACGAGGTGTCGTCTGCTCTGATTTTTTTGCACCATCCGCAGACCATTTTTAATTGATTATCTAACATTATCCTGTTAAAATGCTAAGTATCTCTTTATATTTCTGAGTTGTTTTTTCTATCACCTCAGGTGGAAGCGAGGGGCCTGGGTAGGTCTTATCCCAACTGAGAGTCAGCAGATAGTCTCTCACTATTTGCTTATCAAAACTTTCCTGAGGTACGCCGCTTATATATTTTGCCTTTGGCCAGAATCTTGAAGAATCAGGAGTCAGAACCTCATCTATCAAAATAATCTCTCCATTAAGCAAACCAAACTCAAATTTAGTATCCGCAATTATTATTCCCTTTGACAGTGCATACTCTGAGGCTTTTTTGTAAATATTTACACTAAGTTCTTTAAGTTTTTCCATTTGGCTTTTGCCAACTATACCAGACGCTTCGTCAAACGATATATTAATGTCGTGACCATGCTCTGCTTTTGTGCTGGGAGTAAAAATTGGTTCTGGGAGTTTATCCGATTCCTTAAGACCTGATGGCAGAGTAATCCCACAAACCTTTCCGTTTTTTTTGTACTCGCCCCACGCAGAGCCTGAAATGTACCCCCTTACTATGCACTCAACCGGAAATGTAGCAGCCTTTTTAACAAGCAGCGCCCTACCCTTCAAGCTCTCGTTGTACTTATGGCAGACATCTGGAAACTCTGATATATCAGTGCCTTGAAGATGATTTCCAACAATATCCTTTAGAAATGAAAACCAAAATATGGAAATAGCCGTAAGCACATGCCCTTTAGAGGGTATGCAGTCAGGGAGCACAACATCGAAGGCTGATATTCTGTCTGTTGCGATAAATAAGAGATACTCGTCCATCTCATATATATCCCTCACTTTACCTCTTCTTAGCAAATTCAAATCTTTAAAATCAGTCTCTCTTACAACGCTCATAAGGCATTCCCTTTCACAGATTGTTTCAGTCCGTTGCAATTTTCATGAGAAAATACAAAATTAGCTAATAACATAGTAAATTATAATAAAAACTCTTGTCAAGTTTAAGTAAATTCTTTTTTTTCTGGGGGGAATTGACAAAATACACTTTCGTCCTATATTATAACTAATGATGTGCTCAATAAGAGTCAACAGGGGATAAAGGTTTAAAGTTATGATAAATCCAAAACAGAAGTTAGCCAGTGCAATAGTGTTTGCATCGGTATTTTTAGGCAGTTTCATGGGAGCTGCGGTAACTATAATAACTACGCCTAAAGCAGCCGCAGAAGGGTTGAAGGATAAACTGGGTGATACAGCGGAAGCGTTCAAGGAGAATATGACAGAGCACCTTGACAGTGTTGCAATAAGGCTGATAGAAAATAGCACACACATCCTGACAAAAGCGAAGATGACTCTTGGTAGCTATGATCACATTATAGATACAATAAAAGAATCTCTGCCAGGCATCCTAAAAAAGAGCTGACACTCCCCTTTAACGTAAGTTTTGCTAAATGTTACAGGCTAAAATCAGCGAGAGTAATCCGGCCGTTTTCCAGTGAGGCGTACTCTACACCTGACTTTTCATCTCTCACCTTTATACTGAGAGAAAGACCAAGTGATTCCCTGGCACTGGCAATAGACTTAATAAAACTTTTTCTTTCATTAATTCCATTTTTTTTCCAGAGCGTACCGTCAACTTTCACCACAAGACTACCACCGGTCTCACTGTGGTCTTTAACAAAACCATATGTGTTCTTCACAAAAATACCATCAAGTGCATTGTTGGCAGCTTCTATTACCTTTGGATCAGTGCTTCTTTGTGGAGCCTTTGTTTGAACCCTGCCAAAACTCCCTGTAAACAACATTATAGAATAAACAAAGATTACAGTCGCTAACAGTATTATGCTTGCGAATTTTACTACATTTACTTTCTTAACCTTACACTCTACCGAACGCTCCATCAAAGGGCCTCCCTGTTTTTGGTTATACTTCACAAACGTTTGTCGTACTTTACAATAATGTTTGCATATTTGTAAAGTGTAAGGTGAATCAAATCACTATGAATTTGGTTGTTTATAACAAAACATATTGAATATTTTTCAAGGATTGTTCTACAATGTAAGTTAACATACAAAAAAAATTATACAGAGGATATGAAGATGAAGATTAAGACAAAAATGAGAGGAACGGTGTTAATGGTCTTTTTGCTCACATTAACCAGTGCCGTTTCAGTTTATACACTGCTTAATGGGATGACTTTTGACGGAAGGGTCGTCAATTATTCAGGTATTGTAAGGGGCGCCACCCAAAGACTTGTAAAATTAGAGACATCAGGTAAGCCGATGGATGACCTTATGCAGAAGTTAGATAAAATTATAGACGGTTTAATCACAGGCAGTGCTGAGCTGCAACTTCCTGCGGCTTCTGACAGCAGCTACATTGACACTATGAATGATGTCAAAAAGTCATGGGGCGAGCTAAAAACTGTACTGATAAAAGCAAGGACAGATGCCGCATTGAGGGACTCTGTAATGAAGCAAAGCGAGGAATTCTTTGAGTTGACCAATAAGGCTGTCTCTGTAGCTGAGCAGTTCTCAAAGCATAAAGTAGATACCCTCATGCACATTCAAATAGCCATCTTAATCTTTAGTTTGACTATTTTAATTTTTATATGGATATTTAGTGATAAGCATTTTTCCTCACCCCTGACTATGCTTGTATCAAAAGTTGACACGATGGTAAGGGGAGATCTGAGGCTTAGCATTGATTACAGAAGTAAAGATGAAATAGGGGTACTTTCGCAAGGAATGGACGAGATGGTTCGCTCTTTCAGCGACACTATAAATATAATACTTGACATAGCAGACAGGCTTTCTGTAAACACCGAAAAAATCCTGAGATCCAAAGCTGAAAAGACAAGAACCGGTTATGAAAACCTTTCTGCACAAGCATCGCAATCAGCAGGGGCTGCCGAGGATTTAACTCTCACCATTACCGACATCGCTGCCAATACAACTCTGGTGGATGAGGCCTCAAGAGAGGCTATGGAAAGCGCTAATAAGGGTAAAGAAGTATCCGATGGAGCTATACAGATTATCAATCATGTACACTCCTCCACTTTGGAACTGTCGTCAATGGTTAAAAACTTAAACGAAAGTGTTGCAGAAATCAGCAACGTTGTAACAGTAATCAATGATATTGCCGACCAGACCAATCTGCTTGCGCTTAACGCTGCCATAGAGGCGGCACGAGCCGGAGAGCAAGGACGCGGCTTTGCTGTTGTTGCCGATGAGGTGCGAAAACTTGCTGAAAAGACAATAAAACAAACCGCTGAGATTTATCAGAAAATTAAGGCCGTACAGGAGGACTCCGAGGGGACTGCTAAGTCAATGGCTGATGCCTCTGTAGGCGTTGCAAAAGCTACCGAATATATAAACGAGGTTGGCAATTCTCTTACAAAGATTGTGGACAATGTAAAAAACACACGGGATCAGGTTCAACAGATACAGACATCTGTAAACAGACAAGTGGAGCTTTCAGACAGAGTGTCAGCCAATGTGGTAAAGACCTCTGCTGTGGTTTCTGATATGGGTAACATGGCTGATGAGGTGATTGAGGAGCTGGCACTTATGACCGGCATCTCAGGTGAACTGATGGCTGCCTCGGCTAAGTTTAAAACCAGCTCTAAGAAAACGGCAAGAGTGGATATGCAAAGACAAGTTGAGCACTCGGCACACACTGGGCATGAGTCGCAGCCTGCCGCCCTTGGAGTACAGTTTGACAATAGTTTTATAGTTGGAAATAAAACAATAGACAGCCAGCATAAGGAATTATTTAAATTGAAAAATGATCTTGTAGCCGTCATGTCTGAGGGCAAGGGAAAAGAAGAAATAGCGAAAGTTCTGCGTTTTCTTGAGGATTACGTGGTTAAGCATTTTTCAACTGAAGAGAATCTTATGAAAAAATATGACTACCCGGAAATGAATTCACACATACCTCAACATAAGGCGCTGCTTGAAGCAGTTACAGGTTTTAAGGAAAGATTCATAAAAAATGGCCCGTCACGTGCCCTTCTTTTGGATATTCAACATGCGGTTGACAGTTGGCTTACGTCTCATATAAAAAATGTTGATGTTTTGTTGAGTAAATTTCTTGCAACTAAAGGGCATGCGTAAAAACATGGACGGAGTTTATAAAATATTAATAGCTGATGATGATTTTTCAAGCCGCACATTATTGCAGCGTTTTTTAGAAAAATATGGCGACGTTGATGTCACAATAGATGGGGCTGAGGCGGTTATGGCCTTCCAAACTGCCATTGATGCTACAGAGCCATATGGCCTCATCTGCCTTGACATTATGATGCCTGAGGTGGATGGAATCAGTGCTTTAGCGCATATTCGTAATAAAGAAAAGGCTATGGGAATTACACCAGAAAATGCAGTAACAATTATTATGACTACGTCTTTAGATCCGCCATTAGATTTAATTGACGCTTTCTACAAAGGTGTCAACAGATGTGACGATTATGTCACAAAACCGATAGATTTCCAAGTTCTTTCCGATATACTGCTAAAATACGGCATACATCAGCAATAGAGTTCCTTACTTTAACAACACCAGCCGTTTTGCATGGAGCTTACATTCAGGGGAAACGCATTAGAGAAAAAAGCAGCAAAAGACTTCTCTGTTGCAAGGCAGAATTTTTAGAGAAAAGGACTGGATTCCCGCTCGGAGGCGGGAATGACAAGGAAGGATATGTCTTTTTTTTGTCATTCCTGCGCAGGCAGGAATCCAGTTTTTTAGCGAAGCTACACTGCATTGGCAATATATTATTATTTCCTGTGAAATGCGTTTGCCCTGAGCTTACATTGACAAAAGTAACTAAAACAGTATATCATATACATAATGTATTTCTTTGGCAGCGTTAACAAAATAAAGGATGTGCTGGTTAGCTAAATGTTTGCAATAGTGGTGTTTCCGGGCAGCAACTGTGACCATGACTGTTATCACGTGCTAAAGCACGTTTGCGGCGCTGAGGTCAGATTTGTGTGGCATAAGGAAACTTCAATAGGAAAGGACGTTAAAGTTGTTGTGCTTCCCGGCGGGTTTTCACACGGTGATTATCTGAGAGCCGGTGCAATAGCCGGGTTTTCACCGATAATGTCGGCGGTGTCTGAGTTTGCCGCAAATGGCGGCTCTGTAATTGGCATATGTAACGGGTTTCAAATACTTCTTGAGGCAGGGCTTTTGCCAGGAGCCATGCTAAGAAACAAAAACCTAAAGTTTATCTGTAAAGACGTTTATATAAAAGTTAAAAACACAAACACGCCGTTTACGTCCTCTCTCAAAACGGGGCAAGTCCTTAAAATCCCCATAGCCCATGCCGAGGGCAATTACTATGCCGATACGGTGACCATTGATAAAATAAAACAATATAACGGCATTGCCTTTACCTACTGCAATAGTGACGGAGAGGAAAACCTTGAAGCCAATCCTAACGGTGCAGTTCTAAATATAGCAGGGATTACCAACTCTACCGGTAATGTTGTTGGTATGATGCCTCATCCTGAGAGGTGCTCTGAAGAAATACTCGGAAATACCGATGGCAGGGCGATTTTTGAATCAGCCTTGCAGTTTGTAAAAAACAAGCTCAAATAGGAGGTTATATGCCAGGTGGTATTTTTGACGGTTTTGAACCTAAAATGCAGAAGCCGGTTTTTAAGAAGAGTTACCTTTTTGTTCTTTTACTAATAATTGGATTTTTTGTTCTACTTGCGATAAATCCGTTTGTAACAATAGGGGCAGGCGAAAGAGGCGTCGTGCTTAATTTCGGAGCTGTGCAGCCTTTGGTTCTTAGCGAGGGAATCCATATTGTAATTCCGGTGGTACAAAAAGTGATAAAGATGGACGTAAAGGTGCATAAGGCTCAGACAAATGCTGAGGCCTCATCGCGAGATCTCCAGGAGGTTACTACCGTAATAGCAATTAACTACCACATCCTGCCCGATAAGGCAAACATGATCTATCAAGGTATTGGTATGAGCTACAAGGAAAGAGTAATAGATCCTGCCATACAAGAGGTGGTAAAGGCAGTGGCAGCCACATATACGGCAGAGGAGTTAATTACCAAAAGACCCATTGTAAGTACCGCTATGAAAGACGGCCTCATGCAGCGGCTGCATAAGCATTTTATAATAGTGGATGAGGTTTCTATAGTCAACTTCGCATTTTCAAAGCTCTTTATGGAGGCTATTGAGTCCAAGCAGACGGCTGAGCAGTTAGCTCTAAAGGCCTCACGTGACCTTGACAGAATAAAGATAGAAGCCGAGCAGAAAATCACACAGGCAAAGGCTGAGGCTGAGGCTTTGAGACTGCAAAAGGAAAACATCTCGCCCGATCTCATTAAGCTAAGAAGAATTGAGGCCACAATGAAGGCCATAGATAAGTGGAACGGCATAATGCCGAAGGTTACCACTCAAACTATGCCGTTTATTGATGCAACAAACATCGAATAAAACGCTGAGAGGGCTTCCTTCGGTTGATAAATTACTTCAATCGGAGGAATGCCAGAATTGGCTAAAAGACTTCCCACGCAGAGTTGTTCTAAAGGCGATAAGGGAATCTCTTGAGGAAAAACGCACAGAGCTTCTCCAGAACGGCTCTGAAAGCAAGGTCTCTGGCAATTTGTTTGAAGTAATAGAAAAAAAACTCACAGAATCCGGCTCATTTAGCCTAAAACCTGTTATAAACGCTACAGGCATAGTTATACACACAAATCTTGGCAGAGCGCCGCTTAGTGACAAAACCCTTAAACATCTTACCACTGTAGCCTCAGGGTACTCTAACCTTGAGTATGACCTGAATACCGGCAGCCGGGGTAAGCGGCATGTCCACTTGACCGCACTTCTTAAGGAGTTGACCGGAGCTGAGGACGCTATGGTGGTAAATAACAATGCTGCGGCTGTGTTTTTAGCGCTCACTGCACTGACGTCTCAAAGGAAAGAGGTAATCGTCTCTCGCGGAGAGCTTATAGAAATAGGCGGCTCATTTCGCATTCCTGATATAATGGCTGCAGGTGGCGCCATACTGAAAGAAGTCGGAACGGCTAACAAAACCCATCTCTATGACTACGAAAATGCAATCTCTGACAACACGGGGCTGATTTTAAAAGTACATCGCTCTAATTTTAAACTAACCGGATTTACCGAGGAGGTTGAGACAGCAGATTTAGTAAAGCTGGCGGCAAAGACGTCAAAAGCGTTGATGTATGATCTTGGAAGCGGCTGTCTTATTGACCTAAAGCCATGGGGAATACACACAGAACCTGTAGTGAGCGATGTGGTCAAAGCAGGAGTTGATATAGTAACATTTAGTGGAGATAAGCTCCTTGGCGGCCCCCAGTGCGGAGTAATTGCTGGCAAGCAAAGATATATAGAGATATTGAGAAAACATCCTCTTGCAAGGGCTTTAAGAGTGGATAAGTTTACAATATCTGCCATGGAGGCAGTCCTTATGGATTATGTAAGTAGTGATGATATAACTAAAAATATTCCGGTTCTTGAAATGCTTCTGTGTGATCCAGCCAAAATAAAAGAGCGTGCTCTTAAAATTAAGAAGGGATTAAAATCGCTTCAAAATTTTACTGTGACTGTCAGAGAGGATGACT
Organism: Nitrospirales bacterium LBB_01; assembly: GCA_004376055.2. Lineage (GTDB taxonomy): Bacteria > Nitrospirota > Thermodesulfovibrionia > Thermodesulfovibrionales > Magnetobacteriaceae > Magnetomonas > Magnetomonas plexicatena. The sequence goes on along the minus strand of CP049016.1, from coordinate 1,604,843 downwards.
CAGAAGCCGGAGGCGGCTCACTGCCCGGCGTTAAGTTTAAAACTTACACGGTACAGGTTAAACACTCCGAAATACCGGCTGAACAATTACAGAAACTTGTTAGAGATGGGAAAACGACCACAAAAACTCCACTTATCGGGCGAATTAAGGACGACACTTTGATACTGGATGTCAGAACGATATTTGACAGCCAGATACAAGAGGTTATTGAGATATTCAGAGAGGTTAATTAATAAGAGTTTAAAGATAAATGCGCTGAAAGAGTCTTTATCGTGTCTTTTCATATAGATTTTTACTTGAGGCAACATTTCCTTTTATATAGTTTTTTGCTGAGGCAATTCGGTTGTCAAAATCCGCTAAAAACATGTATAGTTAATACTGGGAAAAAAGGAAAAACTATTGCTTACGAGATTTAAAGTATCCGGGTTTAAGAACCTTATTGATGTTGACATTAGGTTTGGACCTTTTACGTGTATCGCAGGCGCTAACGGTGTCGGAAAATCAAACTTGTTTGATGCAATACTTTTTTTTAGTTCTCTTGCCGAAAAGCCATTCATTGATGCCGCTATGTCGGTTCGGGATGAAAATGGCAGAGCAACTGACGTTAAAAGTATATTTCATAGATCGGGTAATTTCACAGATAATATTATTACTTTAGAAGCAGAGATGATAGTTCCTAAAAAAGACGTTGACGATCTCGGTCAGGATGCAGTGGCAAGTATTACGTTTCTAAGATATTCTATTAAGCTGGGTCTTACTGAAGTTGAAAACACAGGTTCTCAGGGCAATATCCAAATACTCAAAGAAGAACTTTCTCATATCAAAATTGGTGATGCCTCCAAACATCTTCTCTTTCCACATAAAAAGCCCTGGCGTGATACTGTAATTGAAGGAAGGAGAACAGCGCCATTTATTTCTACTGAAAAAGAGGGTTCAGAGGCTCTAATTATAATTCATCAAGACCGTGGAGAGAATAAGGGTGGTGGCAGACCTCGTCCAATCCTTGCCAAAAATATAGGCAGAACCGTACTCTCCACTTTAACAAATGCAACTGAGACACGCACGGCAATTATAGCAAAAAGGGAAATGCAGTCATGGAGATTATTGCTCCTTGAGCCAACCGCCCTACGTAAACCCGATAAATTTAATGCTCCAAAAAAGTTAGGTTCTGATGGCTCTAACCTTCCATCAACTTTATACCATTTACCGCGAACAAAAGAGAATTTTAATAAAGAAAATCAGTTTGAGATTGAAACGCAGGTCTATGCAGAGGTTGCAAACCGGCTTTCTGAGTTAATAGACGACGTCTATGAAATAAGTGTTGACCGTGATGAAAAACGTGAGTTACTTACGCTTGCACTAACCGATCGTAGTGGTTGTACTTTTGCAGCCCGGGATCTATCCGATGGGACACTGCGTTTTTTGGCTGCAGCGGTGCTTGAGCTGGATACTCAGGCGCAGGGGCTTATTTGTTTGGAGGAGCCTGAAAATGGTATTCACCCGGCAAGAATTCCTGCAATGATTCAGCTTCTAAGAGATATAACAACTAACGCAGAATTGCCTGCCGGTTCTGATAATCCGCCTCGTCAAGTCATAATAAACACTCACTCACCAGCCGTTGTTGCTCAGGTTCCCGATGACAGCCTCCTTGTTGCCGAACTTAAAGAAAATAAGCGAGGTGGTAAACGTTTTAAAAGTGTTCGTTTTAGCTGCTTAGATAAAACATGGAGAGCTGAAAAGCGGGATGGGATTGAAATAGTTAATAAAGGTACACTTCTTGCGTATTTAAACCCAGTAGCTGCAAAAGATGAGGCACATGAAAAAGAACATCGGGTAATAGACAGAGATGACATTCAACAATTACTTCCTTTTCCTTCTGATAATTCAAAATGAAAGAAATTAAGTACACATTGTTGTCAGATGGCAGCTCAGATAAAAGGCTCATTCCAATCCTTGATTGGTTGCTTAATGAACACTGTCCCGAATTAACAGTTCAATCCGAGTGGGCAGATTTTAGCAGATTGCCACAAAAACCAAAGACCTTAGAAGATAAAATACAAAAGAGCATTGAGCTATACCCTTGCAATATTCTTTTTATTCATAGGGATGCTGAGGGTATTTCACATGAGCAACGAATACAAGAAATTATTCAGGCGGTTAAGACCGTCTCTAAAAGAATACCTGAGCCTCCCTCAATATGTGTGGTGCCTGTAAGGATGCAAGAAGCATGGATTCTATTTGATGAACCTGCGATACGCAAAGCTGCAGGCAACCCAAATGGAAAGATAAAGCTGACTCTACCAGATTTTAACACTATTGAAACCCTAAGCGATCCAAAAGGATACTTAATGGATCTTCTAATTTCAGCCAGTGGACTTAAGGGCAGGCATTTAGAAAAATTAAAGCGTGATATACATAAGAAAGCTTACCTGGTTGCTGAGAATATTGAGAATTTTGCACTCTTAAAAAATTTACCCGCATTTATGTCTCTTGAAAACGACTTGAAAGAGTTTATTAATAACAAAAAATGGGGCTGATTTCTATTTATACTGGTTTACACTTAAGCGATAACATTTTGTAAATTCTTTAATCTGGACATCTGTTTTGCGGGCAGAGCTCGACTCCCACTAAACCCTACAAAATTGTAGCTTACTACAAAATTGTAGCATTATACATAAACTTATTTCAATAATATCCTTTAAATTCAAGCATATAACATTGGCACAGTTTGTGATATATATATATTATCAGATGGAAATCAAACTAAGGAGGTGGATTGGGTATGAAAAAAATTGAGGCAATAATCAAACCGTTTAAACTTGACGAGGTCAAAGATGCTCTAAACGCAGCAGGTGTGCATGGGCTTACGATGACTGAGGTTAAGGGGTTTGGACGTCAAAAGGGACACACGGAGGTGTATCGCGGCTCTGAGTATGTGATTGACTTTATACCAAAGATTAAAATTGAGGTCGTAGTGGATGACACAATGGTTCCAAAAGTGTTGGAGGCTATAGAGAGGACAGCCAAAACCGGAAAAATTGGGGACGGTAAGATTTTTATCTATACTGTTGAGGAGGCTATCAGGATTCGTACTGGAGAAAAAGGAGTAATTGCTCTTTAATATGACAAATGAAATAAAAAAACATTATAAACTGGAGGGGTAGATGTTAAAAATACTGTTAACTGTAGGATTTGTACTGGCTGGAGCGGCTCTGAGTTATGCTGCCGATGCACCGCCGCCACAAAAGGTGTTAAATACCGGAGATACGGCATGGATGTTGGTTTCCACTGCGCTTGTAATGTTGATGACGCCTGGGCTTGGGTTGTTTTACGGAGGGATGGTTAGACGAAAAAACGTTTTGGGCACTATTATACAGAGTTTTATCATACTCTGTATGGTAAGCGTGATATGGGTTCTGTGGGGATATACGCTTGCTTTTGGGCCTGATAAGGGAGGGTTAATCGGAGGCTTGGAATGGTTTGGTCTAAATGGAGTCGGGCAGGAGCCATCTGATTATGCCACAACAATACCTCATCTGCTTTTTATGATGTATCAGGGAATGTTTGCTGCAATCACACCGGCTCTTATAACCGGAGCGTTTGCTGAGAGGATGAAATTTTCAGCACTCCTTATGTTCTCTGCGCTGTGGTTGACCTTTGTCTATGCGCCTCTTTGTCATTGGGTGTGGGGTGGCGGCTGGATAGGCGGGGCGCTCGGCGCTCTTGATTTTGCAGGAGGTACAGTTGTGCATATAAACTCGGCTGTGGCTGCACTTGCCGCCATCCTTTTTATCGGTAAACGTAAGGGTTACGGAAAAGTTGCGATGCCCCCTCATAACGTGACTATGACCATTATGGGAGCAGCGCTTCTGTGGTTTGGGTGGTTTGGATTTAACGCCGGGAGCGCCCTAACCTCTGGCGGTCTTGCATCTATTGCGTTTGTTACCACAAACACGGCAACAGGAGCAGCCGCAATGGCATGGACATTTGTTGAATGGTATCATAGAGGGAAACCGACAGCCCTTGGTGTAGTCAGCGGCGCTGTGGCAGGTCTTGTTGCAATAACACCGGCAGCAGGATACGTAGGGCCTGTGGCTTCTATTATAATAGGCGGCGCAGCAGGAGTTATTTGCTACATAGCGGTAAGTTTCAGACCAAAGCATGGCCTTGATGACTCACTTGACGTGCTTGGTATTCACGGAGTTGGAGGAACACTGGGAGCACTCTTAACCGGTGTGTTTGCATCCACTGTGATTAACCCGGCTGGTAAAAACGGGCTGTTACACGGCAACCCCGGGCTGCTTATGAAGCAGTTAATAGCAGTGGTGGCAAGCTACGTGTTTGTATTTGTAGTATCGGCTATAATTTTGAAAATAGTTGATATGGTTATAGGGTTGAGGCTTTCTGAGGAGGATGAGTCTATGGGGCTTGACCTTGCCGTACACGGAGAGAACGGATACGATTTTGAACATTAAAAAAACTTGCATTAAAAAAACTGTGTTTGTTACAATGGACAAGAATAAATAAGGAGGCAGTAAAAATGAAAAAGTTACTCTTATCAGCTTTAACGGTGCTGATTCTGTGTTTACCAGTCTTTGTCCATGCGGCAGATGAGACACCCTCAGACACTTCTGTTGTCACAAAGGGGCAGACTCAGATAACAATCAGCGGAGAGCTTCGCTTCAGGGGTATGTATGAGCATAATGTCACCGACACGATAAGTGACGGCACGGCAAACACGACCAGGTTAAACATAGTTGGGTACAATCCTGGCTCAGCTGTTGCCTATAACGTGACAAATAACGCTGGTACAAATTTCAAAGGCACAGCAACAAACGGCTCATATGTTTTGGGAAGCCGTTCAATAAGCTCAGGGGATGACCATGCGTCGTGGTATGACACACGTGTGCGCATTGGTCTTGAGGCTCAGGTATCGGATGCAATTTTAGCCATGGTTGAGCTTGAGTCAAATATGGGAAATAACATTACAGATGTTTATACATGGGGCAGCTCCTCAGGAGCTACAGGGCTTTACAATGCTGGTAACGCAAAGCGCGGTGATATGAGGCTCCGTCAGGCATGGATTCAGTACACCGGTAAGTTTATTGGCGTAAAAGTTGGACATCAGCCTCTCGTGCTTGGTAATGGTATATTTCTTGACCATTCAACAGATGGCGACGACGTTATTTTCGTGTTTGCTAAGCCTATGAAAAACGTTACGATTGCGGCACTTACGGCAAAACTTCAAGAGAACACTGTTAACTCAGCAGATGACGTAGATCTCTATTCTCTGTTGGGTATATACACATCAGATAATTTAAATATTAGTGGCGACTTATCCCTTGTAAACGGTCAATCGTTTAATGACACTACATCTAAGGTACACCTGGTTAATTTGGGGCTTAGAGCTGATTATACATGGACAGCTCTGACACTTAGGGGCGATTTGGAGGTTCAGACCGGCACCATAGACTGGAATGCAAACGACAGCGGCAAGTTCAAAGGCTGGGCTCTTTTAGCCGGTGTGGATTACAAGATAGGCCCGGCCAAATTGACACTGGAGTATGGGTATGGAAGCGGACAGGCTAAAGACGATCCTAATAAGTCAGATATAAAATCCTTTGCAAATACTCAAAACACTGAGGAAAAGGGCTACGCGTATGTGTATGACTACCATGTTGCTAATGCCTGCACCGGTTTAAATGGGGTTACAAGCGGTTCAAACCTCTGTAACACTATGTATATAAAGGGCGGAGTGAGCGCAGAACTGACAAAAACCCTCATTGGCGAACTCTATGCCCTTTGGCTGAGAGCACCAGAGGAAACTTACATGTATGACGGCCAGCCTTCTAAGGATATTGGCTGGGAAATAGATGCTAAAGTAGCATACAAAATAGCTAAAAACCTGACGTACTGGATAGAGGGCGGTTATCTGTTTACCGGTGCTATATATAATCGTGTAAAGACTGAGACCTTTACCTATACAAATCCGTCAACAACACCTTACGTAACATACGAATATACCCGTGCCAATGCCTATGCACTGAGACACGGCATATTGCTGACGTTTTAGATATTGATAATAATGGAGAGGGCTTGCCCTCTCCATTAGACCTCATCTATCTATTGCAGGATATGACAATCCCAAAAAACTGTTCTTATTTTCTCTCTTTTTTATTAGGTTTCTTTTTTATTATAAGTTTTGAAGCAACTACATCTCCCTCTTTTAGACCTGAGAGTATCTCTGTCTTTTGTTGCCCACGGATTCCGATTTTTACATCTGCCTTTTCTATTGCGCCGCCTTTTTTTACCAAATATACCAAATACTTGCCGTCTTCGTACTTTACTGCGCCATTGGGCACTGTTAGAACGTTTTTCTTTGTTTCGGTTACAATTTTAACGTGGGTAGTCATCTCTGGTCTCAGCACGGCTGCTGTTTCTTTAGGGAGCATCACAATTGCCTGAAAATACACGATATTGTCCTTAACAAGTGGTTGTGGGTCAATTCTGTCGATTGCTCCTTTAAACGTCTTGTCTGGGTACGTATCTACTGTAAATTCCGCCTCAAGTCCTTTTTTTATCCGCCCAATATCGGTCTCATCTACGTATATCCACATGTCAAGTTTTCCCGGGGAAAGCACCGTTACAAGATTTGCCACCTGTAAGCCTGTCACAACAGTCTCACCCTCCTGACCGCTTACTTCTGTTACCACGCCATCTATCGGCGAAATGATGTTGGTGTAGGAAAGCCGTATCTCCGCCCTTTGCAAACTATGTTTGAGCAAAGCCAAATCACCCTCAGCTATTTTTATGTCTCCAACGCTCTCTATCTTTGTACGCTTTAGAGTATTGTCAGATTTGGCGGCATCCAGATATGCCTGAACAAACTCGGATTTTGCTTTGTCATAGTCATTTTTTGAAATATAGCCTTTCTCTAACAACTCTTTTTGCCGCTCATACTGCAATTTAGCCAGATCAGACTTTGCCGTCTTTCCCTTAAAGTCGGACAGCGCCTCATCCATTTTCTGTGGGTAGCTTCCCCTAAGTTTGGTGAGATTTGCCTCTACCTTTGCTATGTTCATCTGAAGCTCTTCTATCTCTTTCTTTATATCTCTGTCGTCTATTTTGGCAATTAATTCGCCCTTTTTCACCTCACGCCCAACACGAGCGTACATTGCGATAATCTCACCCGTTGTCCGTGCGCCAATCTTAACAATTGCGCCCACCTGAGGCTTTATTATTCCGGTTTGCACTACGACATTATCTATAGATGAACGCTCAGCCTTAGCTGTTTCCACTATCTCATACCATGAAGGCTCCCGCCCAATTATCCAGATTAGTATTGATATGAAAACGGCAAGGACTGCAAGTGAAAACTTTTTATGATTTTTTATCCAGCCTTTGAATTTCTTCAAAACTCTTTAATGCCTCCTCCATGGCTCTCTTTAGCGGGATTTTATGGGAGACGGCAACCCGCTTGCAATCCTCATACTCAGGGGATACTGTAATAACCCGGCCATCATGCCCAATGGCTGTCTTTACATTAATGTAACCGTATGGAGTAATGACCATCCTCATTTCCCGTTTCAGCACTCGCCGTGAAAGTTCCCAACTTCTTAGACCAAATGTTGTTGTCTCAGCAAATATTATATCGCTAATGGCGTTCTCTATGCTCTGAGAGCATAGCACAGTCAACTTTGTAGCAGGCCGGCTCTTTTTCATTACTATCGGAGTGAAATACACATCAAGCGCTCCGGCAGCAAAGAGTCTTTCCATAAGATAGCCATAAATTTCACTTGGCATATCATCTATGTTACTTTCTATGGCAAGCACACGCTCTCCCATAGCCTCTCCTTGCGTCTCCCCAACAAAAACACGTAACACATTTGGTTTGCCGGGGATATCCTTTTCGCCGCAGCCATACCCAACCGATTTAACAGTCATATCCGGCATCGGAGTAAATCCGCTTGCCATTGTCTTTGCTATTGCAGCTCCGGTTGGTGTAGAGAGTTCCATGTTCTCACAATCGGAGTATATTGGAACTCCTTTTAAAAGCTCTACCGTTACAGGGGCAGGCACGGGTAATATTCCGTGCGAGGTCATCACAGTGCCACCTCCTACGTTTATTTTGGAAAACCGGATGTCCTCAACTCCAAGATATTGAATCCCGGCAACAAAACTCGTTATATCAACCATACAGTCAACCGCTCCAAGCTCGTGCAGGTGTACCTCATCATACGGCTTGCCGTGCACCTTTCCCTCAGCTTTAAAAAGGGATTCAAAAATGGACAACGACCGATGTTTTATATTATCAGACAGTGTTGAATTTACGTAGATTTCGTTGATATCGCTCCAGTTTCTTTCGGCTCCGGTTTCAACAGTCACAACATCAAATTTAACCCCCCGAATGCCGCCTCTCATAAGAGGCCTTGACGTAATTTCAAACTCTTGTAAAGAAAGCCCTTCTAATGTGCTCTTTAGATACCCTATTGGCACACCGGCATCTATCAGCGCACCGCTTAACATATCCCCGCTTACTCCGGACTTGCATTCTATATAACAAATTTTCATCGTGATTCCTTAGGAAAGTATTATAGCACATTGGGAATGTATCGGATTAGTTTAAAGTGACGACCATCAGGGCAAACGCATTTCATTGGAAAAGATTAAACAGCTTGCGAGCGATTAACACACATTCTTAAAATAAGGTACTTTTGATGAGAAGGAGGCTGAATTTTAACGTTTTGTAGGTTTGACGAGATTGCTTCGCTACGCTCGCAATGACAAACTTGGCTGTTTCTCTTATCTGTCATTGCGAGGAGCGATAGCGACGTGGCAATCTCGCCTAAGAAACAAAGCGATAATAACAATATTTTTTCTAATGCGTTTGCCCTGTGACGACCATGTATGTGAATAGTGAGTTTAGCTTTTCTTTACTGTCTTTTTCAAGTAAATATTTCTTTAAAACCCAAGCATGATTTTATTGCCGCCTGGGCCCTCTGTGCTGTCGTCTTCACAGACATATCCTATCAGGTTACGCCTTGGAGTGATTGTTCCCTGATATTAGCTACAGCAACAAGCTTTATTCCATCTGATGAAGATGCTATACCATACCAGAATCTGCTACCAGCACTCGCTTGTGCAGTCCATGTAACGCCAGAATCAGCAGATGTATAAATATAACCACTAAAAATACCAGCAGCGAGTTTTGACTCATCTCTGATGAAGACGCTATACTCCACCAATATCTGCTGCCAGCACTCGTCCTCTCCGTCCAAGTCCACCCTGCATGAGACACTGTCGGTATAAACAACATCACCAACATTAACAATACCAAAAACCTGTTCGATTTCAAAACAACCTCCATATTCCCTCCTCCTGAAAATCATGATTGATACGCCACAATGGAATTTCTTTAACCTGTAAAGCATCACACTATATACATTCACGCTGTTATGGGCATGAGTATAGAACATATTGAAAAAAAGCTGTCAAGAAAAAATTATAAATTATCTGTAGGCATCCCTTCTATGGCTGATTTTTACAACTAAAACTAATAGCTCAACTTGTAGTGTTTTGTAAATTACCCGATAATCGCCATCTCTTATAGATTTTAGCCCGTGCCATTTCCCTTTTAGCTGCTTCCCGTTTTCATAATTATTAGCTAAATCGCTTATTGTATCTATGATTTTTACCCTTTCTGTTTTTGGAATCTTAGATAATGCCTTATATGCTTCTTTTTCAATCTTTATTGAGTAAGTCATTCTTAACAGGCTCCCACTCTATATACTCAGAATCTGGGTTATTTAGTATTTCAAAAGCGCTGTTAAAATCCGATATTTCTTCAAGATAATACTCAATAGCCTCCTGTATTAATGAACTTTTTGAGCTGTTTGTATTCATAGCCAGAGTATCAAGTTTATGCAATAATTCAGTATCTATGTTAACCGATACAGATTCCAAAGCTGTCTTCAAAACACACCTCCTTAACAAACATTATAACTTATCACACATCTCTCTTATACACAACATCAGAGTTTACTAATATAACTGTTTTTATATAGTCATAGTTTAAAAATTTTTCAAAAAAATGGTAAAGGTAAAACCCTATTCCTCTTGCACAAACTCAGCCACGTCAACTTTAGAAAAGCGCATTGTTCCGCCGACATAGTCAACCTCTACTGTGTCTCCCTCTGTGACGGTATGCTCAATAATCTTCATTGCAAGCGGATTCAAAACCTCTGTTTGAAGTACACGCTTTAACGGTCTTGCACCATACACAGGGTCATAGCCGGATTCGGCAATCGCCTCCTTAGCCAAGTCTGTGAGAATTATATCTATTTGCTTGTTTTTCAGGTGCTTTCTCATCCGATAGAGTTGAATATCTACAATCTTTTTGATAAGCTCCTTACTGAGAGGGTTAAACACTATGATGTCGTCAACACGATTGAGAAACTCCGGCTTAAAATGCTCCCTCAAATCCTCCAAAACTTTGCTGACAATCTCTGAATTCTCATTCGATATCCAGTAAGAGTCCGGGTGCAGGTACTTGTCCTCAAGAAATTCCACTATATGACGGCTCCCGATATTGGAGGTCATTATGATGAGAACATTTCTAAAGTCAACCGATCTTCCCTGACCATCCGTCAGCCGCCCGTCATCCAGCACCTGCAAGAGCACATTAAAAACCTCCTGATGCGCCTTTTCTATCTCATCAAACAAAACTACCGAATACGGCTTTCTCCTTACTGCCTCAGTAAGCTGCCCCCCCTCATCGTACCCTACATATCCGGGAGGCGCCCCTATAAGCCGCGATATTGAGTGTTTTTCCTGATACTCGCTCATATCAACTCGCACAATAGCGTTTTCATCGTCAAAGAGAAACTCTGCAAGCGCTTTGGCAAGCTCTGTCTTACCAACGCCTGTAGGGCCCAAAAATATGAATGAACCAACAGGACGATTAGGGTCCTGAATCCCGGCCCGCGCTCGTCTTATAGCATTAGATATTTTACAAACTGCCTCGTTCTGCCCTACCACACGGAGTCTTAGCCTGTCCTCCATATGAAGAAGTTTGTCGGTTTCCGCTTCAAGCATTCGGGTGACAGGAATAGACGTCCATTTGGCAACGACTCTGGCAATGTCCTCATCTGTCACCACATCGGTTATCATTTTATTATCCGTTTGCCAGAGTTTTAGTTTCTGGGTTTCTGCATCAAGGGCTTTATTAAGCTCTATGAGTTTCCCGTACTTTAGCTCTGCAGCACGCGCCAAATTGGCTTCTCTCTCAGCGTTTTCAGCTTCAATTCGTGTTACATCTATTTCCTCTTTAAGTTTCCGAATATTAGTGTTTATATCCTTTTCACCCATCCACTTTGCTTTAAGAGCGTTGCGTTTTTCGTTTAATTCCGCATACTCACGATTAATTTTCTCAAGTTGTTCTTCACCCTCTCTGGATGGATCGTTTAGGAGCGCCTGACGCTCTACCTCAAGCTGTCTTGCCCGTCTTTGCATCTCATCCAGTTCTACCGGCATACTATCTATCTCCATCCTGAGTTTTGAGGCGGCCTCATCTATAAGGTCAATCGCCTTATCAGGGAGGAATCTATCCGCAATATAGCGTTGAGAAAGGGTAGCGGCAGCAATAAGAGCCGAGTCCTTAATTTTTACACCATGGTGAATCTCGTAACGCTCCTTAAGTCCTCTTAGGATTGAGATTGTCTCTGAAACGGATGGCTCCTTAATTAAAATCGGTTGGAACCTGCGTTGAAGTGCGGCGTCCTTTTCTATGTACTTTCTGTACTCATTGAGGGTGGTTGCGCCTACACAGCGAAGCTCACCTCTGGATAGAGCAGGTTTAAGCATATTTGAGGCATCCATAGCGCCCTCAGCTGCCCCTGCGCCTACCAATGTGTGCAGCTCATCTATAAACAGAATTACACCGCCCGTGGATTCCTCGACCTCCTTGACGACAGCCTTGAGTCTATCCTCAAATTCACCCCTGAATTTTGAGCCTGCTATCAGTGCGCCAAGGTCAAGGGCTGCCACGGTCTTGCCCTTAAGAGGCTCCGGCACATCTCCGTCTATGATTCTTAGGGCAAGTCCCTCGGCAACAGCGGTTTTCCCGACTCCCGCTTCACCTATCAAAATTGGATTGTTCTTAGTGCGCCGTGCCAACACCTGTATAACCCGCCGGATTTCCTCGTCTCTACCAATCACCGGGTCAAGCTTGCCGCGTCTTGCAAGCTCTGTTAAATCCCTGCTATACTTTTTCAGCGCCTGGTATTTTTCCTCCGGGCTTCGGTCTGAAACGCTGCTGTGCCCGCGTACAGCCTGCATAGCTGTCAGAAAGTCTTCTTTAGCTACGCCGTGCTTTTTGAGTAATTCTGAGGCGGCACCGCCCTTGAGTATTATCCCAAGCATAATGTGCTCCACACTTACATACTCATCGCCAAAGTGAGCGGCCTGATTGAACGCCTCATCTAAGGAGTCCTTAAACCTTACAGATACATAAGTTTGTCCAAATGGAGTAGAACCGCTGACTTTAGGGTATCTCTCCACTGCCTCTTGTGTGGCCTTTATTAAATCTCCGGTGTTTATACCGAGCTTTAGAAGTATCTGATTTACGGTACCCTCTTTGTCTAACAAAAGCGCCAATAACAGGTGCTCTGGATTAAGCTCCTGATTGCCGGCTTTCTCCGCCGCTTTCTGAGATTGCGCCAATGCCTCCTGACTTTTCACTGTCAATTTATCAAGTGTCATTTTACCTCCCTCAAAACCCTCTGTAACCTCTCCTGGAGCTCCTTCTTATAGTCATCCTCAAGGCAGACCATAAACTGCTCCATCTCATTCTGAATCGCTTGCAGCCGCCGCTTCATAGGAAGTATAATCTCAAGGCCTGCCTTATTGACCCCCAGGTTTTTGGTCAAATTAAGAATAAACGACAACTCATCAATGTCGTCATCCGAATACATTCGCTGCTTATTTGACCTTGTAGGGGCAATAAACCCTTCTCTTTCGTAAAGTCTGAGAGTCTGGGGATGCACTCCCAACATCTCAGCCACAACGCTTATAACATAAAGCGGACGGTCTTTATCTTTTGTAAACATCACTCTTTCACCATCCCAGTACGTGGATTTTCCTTATAAAGAGCGTCAAGGCGACGCACCAATTCCTTGTCGTTTTCAGACAGATCGGTTGGTACGACAACTTTGATTACAGCATACAGATCGCCTGTGTTGCTGTTTTGAGGACTTGGCATACCTTTACCCTTAAGTTTGAATGTCTTACCGCTTTGAGAGCCCTCAGGCAGTGTCATAATAGATGCGCCGTTAAGTGAGGGGACTTCAATTTTTGCACCAAGAGCCGCCTCAACAACTGTTACAGGGACATCAACATAGAGGTCATCGCCTTTTCTGGTAAACACTCTGTGTTGAAGTACGTCAAGCTCAATGATAATATCTCCAGCCTCACCGCCTCCAGTGCCAAGAGTGCCCTTACCTTTAAGACGCACCTTAGAGCCCTGTGAGACCCCGGGGGGAATCTTGACCTTTATGTTTTCATTGGCATGAGTGCTCCCTCTGCCATTACAAACCCTGCAAACTGTTTTGTTTTTTTTGCCTGAGCCGCCACAATACTTACACGGCGCATCGCGTTTCAGATTCAGGGATTTAGTAACTCCGGTAAATGCCTCTTCAAGGGTAAGCGTAAGATTAGTTGCAATGTCTGTACCCCGGGAAAACATAGAGGTAGAACCGGGTGCCCTTTCATGAAATCCAAAGAGCTCTGAAAAAACATCGCCAAAACCTCCGAAGTCAAAATTAGCGCCATTACGTTTATCAGTAAAACCTCTAAAACCTCCGGTAAAATTGTTACCGGCGGCTCTGTCAAAACCGCTTTGGAAACCAAACGGATTTGACCTCATGTTGTCGTATTCGCTGCGTTTCTTAGGGTCGCCAAGGGTGTCATAAGCCTCGCTGATTTCCTTAAACTTTGCCTCAGAGTCTTTATTTCCAGGGTTAAGGTCAGGGTGATATTTCCGCGCAAGCTTTCGGAATGATTTCTTAATCTCCTCAGCCGTAGCCTTTTTCCCAACTCCTAACAATTCGTAATAGTCTTTCGTTCCTGTTGCCATCTCTTCAATGTCCCTCAATTCTTATATTTACTGTGTATATTATAATACTTTACATGACTCATGTCAAGTATCTTACATAAGATTATATAATGTTTTTTTAGGGACTGAGAGACCTTTACAAACACTTGTTACTTATTATAAGATTTCCGAAAGGTTCCAATAAAAAAAATTGAAGGAGGTTTGTATGGATAGGACAGGAGTTATAACATTTCAGGGAGGTGCTTTAACGCTTACTGGAAACGAGGTGAAGGTTGGCGGTAAGGCGCCTGACTTCACACTTATGGACAATGCCCTCGGGGCAGTTACCCTTAAAGATTTTGCGGGGAAAACGAAAATAATCAGCGTTACCCCGTCTCTTGATACCCCCGTGTGCGACGCTCAGTTGAGGAAATTTAACGAAGAGGCCGCAAAATCAGGCTCCGATGTTGTTGTGTTAAACGTAAGCATGGACTTACCCTTTGCTAATGCAAGGTTTTGTGCCGCTGCCGGCATCAGTGCCGCTAAGACCCTTTCTGATTACAAGGACGCATCATTTGGCTTAAACTACGGGGTATTAATTAAAGAACTGAGGCTGCTTACACGCGCTATTTTTGTTGTTGATAAGAATGATGTTATTAAATACATCGAGATTGTACCTGAGGTCACTAATCCGCCGGATTACAGTAAGGCATTAGCCGCTGCTAAGTAACGCATTATAGCGGGCTGGCTGCCCCTGCCAAGGGGGCAGCCGCCATTAATCGCTTTTTCTTCTGATTATTCCATCAAGTGAGTGCAAAAGAGCAAGGATAGGGTTTCTTAAAATCATCCGTGGACCTGAAAAGCGCATAACCTCTTTGATTTTCACTCTCATATCGGGTTTATAACAATGTATTGTGCAGTGGCTGCAGTTTGGTTTGTTGTCCTGAAATATACATCTGTCAAGGCGTAACTGGGAGTAATCGTGAAGTGACTGGCAGTCGGGGCATAGTGTTTTATCTGCGGTTTTGTGGTTTTTCCTGCAGTAGAGGGCAATCATCTTCCCAACGGTTTTTTTTTCCAGTTTTATTCTTTTTATTTTAAAAGCCAACCCTGTTTGCCTCCTTGCTGATTTATTATGTGCTGTTATTCTACAATAAGACATTATTATTTTAAATAATATGACAGAAATCAGCAACTGCAGATTAGTACGGCAATGAAATTATTCGTATTAATTTATGTAGCGCTCTACAGCTCTATCCACTACTACATCTATGGCCGGATAACCAATGCTCTCTCAGTGCCGGTTTATCTAAAAGCTGCAATGGCGGTTTTTATGGCGCTCATGATCTTCACCCCTATACTTGTAAGATTCGCTGAAATGTACGGTTATGAACATGTTGCCGCTCTTGATGCTAATGTGGGCTATACATGGATGGGGCTTGTACTTATTTTTATTCCTGTCTCTATTTCACTTGAAATTATTCAGTTAATATCAAAATCTGAGTTACTTTCAAAAATATTACAGCTAAAAATTCCCAGCCGGACTGTTTTTTTGTTGACTATTTTAATAACACTCTCAGCCTACATTTATGCTTTTATAGAAGCCAGAACGATACGGACAGAGCGTCTTACAATAAAAACTTCAAAGATTCCTAAAGGTGCCGATAAGATTAAAATAGCCCAAATATCTGATGTCCACGTAGGAGTTCTTGTCAGAGAAAGCAGAATCAGACCAATTATTTCCATACTTAAGCGCGAAAACCCTGATATGATTCTGTCAACCGGAGATTTTGTGGATGGACAACTTGATCATCTAAATGGACTGTCAAACCTTTTTTTGGAGCTGAAGCCTCTATCCGGTAAATATGCAGTCATTGGAAACCATGAACTCTACGCAGGACTCAAGGACTCTCTTGAATTTACCAAAAAATCAGGTTTTACGATACTTAGAAATGAGGCAATTACGGTTGGATTTTTGAATATAGCCGGAGTGGATGACAAAGATATCAGCAGATTTAATATTGTTGAAACGAAAACCGAACCAGACCTACTTTCGGGCTTACCGAGAAAAAATTTTACAATTTTACTAAAACACAGGCCGATTATCAATCCGGACTCTATCGGACAGTTTGACCTTCAACTTTCCGGCCACACACATGGCGGGCAGATTTTCCCATACAGTGTGTTTCCACACTTATTGTTTAGAATCAACTCAGGTTACAATATGCTATCAAAAGGTTCATCCATATACTTAAACCGTGGAGCCGGTACATGGGGCCCTCCAATACGCCTGCTTGCACCACCTGAGGTTACAATTATAGAGATTGAACCGCTTGAATGATACAGCTAAAACGTAACGGAAATATTTTCTATAACAGAGAATGCATCATCTTTTAAGTCCTTTATATCCTGTATTTCCATACGCAGTTCTATCATCGCTTTTTCATAGATACTAAAAAAATCCTCGTCAGATTTAATCAGTGATGCGCCAGAAAAGCCATAGTATTGACACAGATGTTCGGCTAAAATAATAATACTCCATAGTTCTTTTGCTTGTGGATAATATTCAATGCTGCGTGAGGTTCCAAGCTCAGTACTGTGATGATACTTTATAGCTTCAACAATTGCAGTATCCACTTTCCAGCTTTTCACCACCATAGCGCTTACCTCTGTGTGGTTTGTGCTAAACTCCTCGTCTTCCTTCTCAATTATTCCAGGAGAATTAGACATTGCCAAATCCATATATTGTTCGTATCCAGAAAATTTCTTAAGGAGCAGCGGCATAGCGCAATCATGAAATAATCCCATAAGATACGCAGAATCTGTATGTTTGGGATTAGTCTTACCGGCTATGAATGAACACAAAGTAGCAGAGGCTAAAGAATGTTTCCAAAATGTCTCCGTAACATTACCAATTTCTTTTAGGGTTACATGCAGCATTGCCGCTAAAACCATATCGGCAAAGTTTTTTAACCCCAACACTTGCAAAGCCCTAACAATGTTATCCACCTTACCGGAGCCATATATTGGTGAATTTGCAAATTTCAACAGAACTGCCGTAACCGCCACATCTTTCTTTATAAGCTCTGTAATTTTATCAATTGCCGGAGTTGGTTTTTTTAACTCAATACGAAGATCATTTATTATGGCAGGACACGGCGGAATGTTCAAACTCTTTATGTTTACCTGCTTTTGTATGGACTCATTGGTTTTTATATTTACTTTTCCAAGGAATGATTTAATTTTCTGTTCAATAATTTCGTCATCTATCGGTTTCTTGACGTATCCCGATACGTTTGCGCTAACGCACTTTAAAATACTCCCGCTGTCATGTTTTTCAGTAATCATCACAAAAGGGACATCCTTTGTCGCCGGATTTTGTCTTGTAAACAGGAGCAGTTTATATCCGTCAACGTAGTCATCATCCCAATCGCTTAAGATAAGCTCCAGGTCTGTGAGGGTTTGCAGCTTTTTAAAGGCGTCTGTATCATTAAAAACTATCTCATAGGTAATCTGTGAAAAATACTTTTTCAGATAAAGCTCTAGTGTCCTGTGTAAAGGCAGAGAATGTGATATTACAAGCATCATAGTCGATTGTCACTCCTTTCTATCATAGCAGTTAATACTATTCATTTTTTTAAAAAGTGTCACTAATAGTTTCTAAAATCATGCTGGCATCTTCTTTTAGGTCTCTTATGTCAATGACGTCAAATTGCAACTCAACCATAGCTTTTTCATAAACATTAAAAAAATCCTCGTCAGAGTTAATCGGCATTGCACCTGAGTAGCCGTAGTATTGGCTTATATGCTCAGCTAAAACAAGTATAGCCCACAGCTCTCTGACATCCTGATAAATCCCCATATTACGAGGCGTGCCAATATCGGCACTGTGGTGGTATCTTACTGCCTCAACAATGACATCTTCCACTTTCCATGTTTTCACTATTAGAGCGCTCACATCGGAGTGATTGGTGCTGTAGTGCTTATCCTCCAGCTCAATCCCTCCAGTAGAGTTAGATAAAGCCAAATCAGCATATTTTTCGTAGTCTGGAAATCTTTTTAAAAACAGCGGTATTGAACAATCGTGGAAAAGCCCTGCAAGATACGCAATCTCTGCGTGTTTTGGGTGTTTCTTGTTCGCTATAAAGGAGCATAGTACAGCAGAGGTCAAAGAGTGCCGCCAAAATGTCTCAGTAACAACACCTATTTCTTTAATTGCATTTTGCAAGACGGCTGCTAAAACCATATTGGCAAAATTATCCAACCCTAAAATATTGAGCGCCCTTAAAACGGTGTCAACTTTACCGGCGCCATAAATCGGAGAACTTGCCAGCTTTATTATGGATGCCGTAAGAGCCACGTCTTTTTTTATGTATTCAACTATTTTATCCAGAGCCGGTGTTTGTTTTTTTAACTCAGCCCTAAGCACATTAATTATGGCAGGACATGGCGGTATGTTTAAACTATTTATGACAACCTGTTTTTTTACAACCTCTGAACCCGTTACATTAACTTTTTCAAAAAAAGGTTTAATCTTCTGCTCAATAACATCAAAATCAACAGGTTTTCTGACAAATCCCGACACAGAGACATTAACACACTTTATTATGCTTCCACTGTCTTGCTTTTCAGTGATAATTACAAAAGGTATGTGCTTTGTTACAGGGTTTTCCCTGACCATGGTCAGCAGTTTAAATCCGTCAACAAACTCCTCGTCCCAATCGCTTAAAATAAGCTCATACGTGGTGCTCCCCTCAAGAATCTTAACAGCGTCTATATCGTTAAAGACCTTATCGTACGTAATATGCGGAAAGTGTTTCTTCAGGTAATGCTCAAGCACCCTGTGCAAAACTATTGAATGCGACACAATAAGCAGCATTGCTATATGCCGCCGCATAAAGGCATTTTATGAGTCCCACAACTCTGTTTGAAAACAAAAGCAGTTAACCTGTACATAGTGTGATTTTAACAAAACATCACATAAAATTTCCTTGCCTCACGAAAAAAAATATAATCAAAGCGCTCATATTTTATAAATGGTATAATACGTTTGTGAAAGCAAGCCTTATAAGGAATAAATTTTTAATAATTTTTTGTCTTATTTTTTTTACCGCCTCTTATGTTTTTGCCGATGAGGTGTTTATAAGGGCAGGAAATACAGGGAGAGGAATTACCAAGCCTGTTGGAAATAATTGCTATGTGATAACGCCAAAAGATATAGTTGGCAATAGCAATAGACCGGTGACTGTTTATTTTGCAGATAACAGAAAGATAGTTGGGTTTCCAGTGTCATCAGACCTCGGTGATATTGCCGTTATTGTGCTGGAAAATGTTAGTGGCGGCTGTTATGCCTACAGTGTGCCCTCAGATTTAGGCAGCTTAGCAGACACTATGAAGCTCGGAGTGTTGAAAGTTGCCGGAGAAAATGGTGATTTAGCGACAATACCCGTCAGAGTGACAAGAAATGCAACAGCTGATACAATACACATTATAGCAGACAGCGCTGAGTATGTTTCTATAACGCCAAATTTAATCGGCAGCGCTTTTTACTTTTCTGATAGAGATAATCAGTATCTGGCTGGTATCCTATTGACTGCTGATACTACAGGCGGCACTGTATTAAAGATAGACGCAATCGATCAGATTATGGCTTCCTTTTTTGGGATTTTATCACCAGCGCAGGTATTACAACATCCTTCAATACAAACACCGTCACCAGTACTAATACCAACGCCTAAGCCTGCCCTTGTGCCAGCGCCTCCACCGGCTCGGATTCTTTTACCAACACCTGTGGCAACGACAAATCCTAAACCGGCACCTACACCCCCTCCCCCTCCAACTCCGTCACCCCAACCAACACCGGTACAGCCTCCTAAGCTAATGCCACCGCCGTCTCCACCGCCATCGGCACAACCAACACCTGTGCATCCTCCTAAACCAACACCAACCCAGTCGCCAATGCCTCACAAGTAGGCTATTTCAGACCACACATATACCATAAAATAAAATGCTTATTGAGTTAACTCCGGCAGATGAGTTTTTACCATATAATACTGATTGGAGTTCAAATATATAGTATTTAAAAGTTTTTCTATAACATCAAAAAATCATAATAAAGGATACAGAGAAAGGATTCTATCCGCAGATTGCGCAGATTCTCGCAGATTTCTTCATCTGTGTCCATCTGTGTCATCTGCGGATTAATACTTACTTTTTCTGTAATTTCCATGAAAATGCGAATCCAGTTTTTGATTAGCGGAGTTAACTGCATTGGTAATTAAAATAATAATCATCACAACTTAATGTTGGCTTTTATATATAACCCTGTTTCTGCCGGAGCGTTTAGCATCATAAAGAGCTGAGTCGGCAAGTTCAAACAACAGCTCTTTGCTCTCCATAGAGCTGTTTAGCTCAGCGACGCCAAGGCTTATCGTAACTTTTACGGGGGTATTGTTGTATGTGCTTGTCATTTCAGATACCTCACAGCGCAGTCTTTCAGCTATAGTGATAGCGCCTTCTGTAGTAGTTTCAGGAAGTATGCAGCAGAACTCCTCGCCCCCTACCCTTGCCAGAATATCCATATCCCGAATAACTTTAAGGCTGGTCAATGCAATGTTCTTTAAAACTAAATCTCCGCATTGATGACCAAAGCCATCATTAATTTTCTTAAAGTAATCCACGTCAAAAACAATCAACGACAAATGTCTGGCGTATCTTATATGCCGCCTAAATTCCTCCTCATAGCGAATATCAAAAAAACCTCGGTTGTATATGCCGGTTAGGGAGTCTTTGATATTCATCTCATAAAGCTGCTTTTCGTAACAGACATTTTCAGTAACGTCAGACACTGTAATAACAATGTTGGTTATTTTTGAGTCTTTGTCTCTAAGTGGCATGATTACACAGCTTTGCTGCATAAATTCAAGCTGAGCTGCGTAACTGCCGGAAAGTTTTATCGGAAACAGGTAGTTATGCAGTTTTTGGGAGAGAAACACGACATTGCCAAAGGTCAGCACCGATTTTAAGTTCCTTAAAAAACTGTTATTATCTAAATTAGGATACACATCTATTATGGACTTGCCAAGAATATGCTCCTCCTTAACACCGGTATTGAGAGAAATCCATCGGTTCCAAAAGGTAACATTGTAGTCTCTGTCCAGAATGACGATGCCCATGTTTATAAGATTAAGAATGTTATCAGTATTCATTCATATTCTTTCCAGAAATCCTCCAGAGCTTTTTTAAGGCTGGAGACAGATTCCTGACTGTTCACTAAAAATAAATAACCGGTAGTAGGATGTCCTTCAAACGTAAAGACAGTTTTTAGTGAAATGGCAAAGCTCTGGTCGTTAAAAAAAGCACCACTTTTATAAACCGAGCTGAAAGCCTTGCCGATAGAGCATCTTGGTGGAAGAAACTGAACGTTGTCGTTCAAAAGTTCCGACATTTTCCCTATACATGCCCCAATAAGAATATTCCCTATTTCTGTGAAAATTTCCTTTTCTGTTTCAGTTATTAAGTCAGATGTGTAGGTGAGGTGATTGTCTGGTTGAAAAAGAGAAATCAGCTCCTCTTTGGAGCTATGCGAAAATATCAAAAAGGCAATACCCTTTGAATTACCGATATAGTCCTGCTGTACGATATTGCATGAGTCAAAGTCCTTTATTTCGTTTGTGATGTACCTATGTAAGTCGTAAGCATCAAAAACTTTTAAAGTTGGCACGCTTAAAACTACCATAATGTTAATAATCTCGGAAAGCTCGGCGGCAGCCTGTCCAAAGGCAATATTCATTATCTCCTGAAGTGTATCTATCTCAAGCGGTGTGAATATTTTATCCTGTTTTTCCCTCATACGGCATTTTCGGGATTTTTAATTTTATTAATTATAGAAACAACGTTTTCAATCTTATCCTTCTTTATAGGTTTAGCGATAAGAGTAAATGCTCCCAAATCCATAGCCCGCTGGACTGTCTTTTTTTGAATATCGGCTGTGACTATGACAACTGTAGCGTTTCTGTCAACTTTTAAAATTTCCTCAAGGCTTTGTAACCCATCCATTACCGGCATTGTTAAATCCATAAAAACAACATCAGGCCGAAACTCTTTAAATTTTTCAAGGGCAATCAGTCCGTTTTCAGCTTCAAAAATCTCATACTCAACTTCTTTGGGAAGACTGGCCTTAAGAAAAAAGCGAGAGGACGTTGAATCATCCACTATCAAAATTTTTTTAATCATGCTCTCAAACTTACCCGATAGGCATTATAACATTTTTGTAAAAATAATTTAAACGTATTAATTTTGCATTACATCTGCAATATTTGGTATTATAGGTTACAGAGAGAGGGTTAAGCGGCTGCGGTCGTAGAAAGTAAACTTAATGACAAGAGGTAAGCGTTAAAATGTACAGATGTATGTTAAGGGCAAAGCTTCACATGGCAAGGGTTACGGAGGCCAATATTCTTTATTCGGGAAGTCTTACGGTTGATGAGGATCTCATGGATTTAGCCGGAATGTACCAATATGAGAGGGTGCTTATAAGTAACGTAAATAATGGCCAGCGGTTTGAGACGTATTTAATCCCGGGAAAGCGTGGCTCAGGGGAGATATGTTTAAACGGAGCTGCCGCACGAAGAGGCGTTGTTGGGGACAAGATAATTATTTTTAGCTTTGCCTACTTTGCTGAGGATGAAATTCCGAAAAACTACGAACCAAAAATTATTGTGCTATCGGATGACAATAAGCCGTTAAAGTAATAGACATTAATCTATAAAAGAGTACAAAAAATTTCCTTGACTTAGGAAACAAGAAATGGGTATAACATAATGACGGCTTTTTTTGGGCAATAGAAAAACAAGGGAGGTATTTTCAGAGATGTCACAAACTGGTAAGGTAAAATGGTTTAATGAGGCTAAGGGGTATGGTTTTATCCAGAAAGAAGATGGAGGCGACGTATTTGTTCACTTTTCATCAATTCAAGGGAGTGGGTTTAAAACCCTGAGAGAGGGACAAAGTGTCTCATTTGATCTTGTTGACGAGGACAGAGGCCAAAAAGCCACAAATGTAACAAAACTCGATTAAATGTCTTTTCTGTTGACTTTTTAAACACAACAACTGGCGTGGTTTTAGCTGCTATAGACGGTTCCGCCGCCTTGTGCATTAAAGGCCATGAAGTATTTCTGACAGAAAAAGCCTATGCCGCCTGGTCTGACGCTATAGCGCCAAGCAAAGCGGAAACCCTCGTGTTATCAAAAGCCAAAGAATTATAGGAAAGTGTCGGATTTTTAAGCATCGCTTCTTTTAAGCCGTATGCGGAACTGGTAGCCTGTGACTCTGATGTAATGCTTGATTCGGCAGTTGTTGTCTGGCTCTTTATATCCAGTGTGTAAGCATCCGTTTTAGAGCTAACATCCTGCTGATTTTCGCTGCTGCTTTTAAGACCTTTAGCAGTCTTTCTCTTCTGATTTGCCGCCCCTTGTGCGCCTGCTGCCGGATTCTGTTCTATCTTCACCTTATCCTCCATTTTAAGTTTCCCCTCTCTTGTTCACTATGATAACTCCAAACCCAGTAATTAATTATAACACAAATCTGTTTATTATTTGTCAATAGCACAATATCTTATAACAGGGCAAACGCATTAGAGAAAAAAGCAGCAAAAGACTTCTCTGTTGCAAGGCAGAATTTTTAGAGAAAAGGACTGGATTCCCGCTCGGAGGCGGGAATGACAAGGAAGGATATGTCTTTTTTTTGTCATTCCTGCGCAGGCAGGAATCCAGTTTTTTACCGAAGCTACACTGCATTGGCAATATATTATTATTTCCTGTGAAATGCGTTTGCCCTGATCTTATAATTAGTCTTCTACCCGTCTCAAACCTTATCGTGTACAATAGTAGGTTTACCGCTAAATGTTGATAAAATGCTGCATGCCGATTGAACTCCCGAACCTGCTGCCGTTGCAAACATGCTGCTGACTCCTGACAAAGTCCCCGCTATGTATATCCCATCAGCTGCCATGCTGTACTCATCGGTTTCTATCATAACCCGATCAGGTTTACTTGTATGCTTATGGGGAACAACCTTAAGCCCGTTAATATCTATCTCAAAGCTCTTGTAACCAGTTGCTATTACAACGATTTCAGCTTTAATATCACCGTCGTCCCTTAGTCTTATGCTAAAATCACCCCGTGTACCAGCGACACCTTTTACCTCACCACCTACAAAATCAACACAGCCGTAATGGTTTATCTGCCCTCTGATTTGCTCTAATACATCCTTGCCGCTTTCGCCCAGAGCAACCCCAGGCACATTAAATAACTTTGCCTTAAGTAAATCGGAGGCTCCGCTGTCAATTACAATATATCTCCTACCATAAGCCCAGTCACCCTTGTCTTTTGCAGAGGCCAAAGTAAGCGCACACGAAAGCCCCGCCACCCCTCCACCTATTATTGCCACTGTGTATTTATCCAATTTAAGTCTCACCTCCTAAAGTGTAACTATTTGTCTTGTTCCTTTATACACTTAATCTCTATGTAAAAGAACACTCGGTGCAATCTTTCAACTTTGTAAGATGAGTACAGAATGGGTTTTCACCCATAGTGCCAGCCACAAGCCAACATCGTCTCCTGCGCGATTAACGAAAGCAGGACACTTGCAACGAATGTTAAAGGGACAACCTATTACCTGCCAACATGACTTTTGTTCCGCCTTTTCTTTACTCCAGTTAGTAAAGCGCTCTCCAGCCACTCTATTGCCATACGTGCCGGGCACGGAACCTTGCTCCTCATCCACAATCATATTATACTACAAAGACTCACATTACACTTGTTTAACTAAAACAGCACTCTACGTATTGCTTTTAACTTCTTTGTAAAAAGAACACTCTGAGCAGTCTTTCAATTTTTAGTGTGGTCACAATAAGGATTTTGCTGCTAAAAGAACCCGCTACAAGCCAGCACCGTCTCCTGCGTGTCCAATGTAGGCAGGACACTTACAATAAACATTAGGCGGGCAGCTTTGTACTGCCAACACGACTGCTTTTGAGCGTGCTCTATTCCCCAATGAGAAAACGCCTTCTCAAGCCCCTCTATTGCCATGCGTGCAGGACATGGTATTTTCTTCTTTTCCCTTTCCACCTATGGAACTATTATATCAGAGTTTTAGTGATAAGAAACAGCTGAGGGTGTCAAATTATCTTTAGTTTGGTTTGGATATTGGCCATTTTCCGGCAGTTTTAGAAAAGTCTTGTAGAATAATCTATCTTAACAACAGCTTTTTTAATTTACACGTGAGCAGATGTCCGCCTTTAGCCCTGTCATCTGATATAAAATGAAAGTGAAAACCGGTGATGCCAGCTCCTTTCATAAATTCAGGGAACCAAAAACCCAGTATAGTGCCGTTTACATTTTCATAATCAAACACAGTTTGACCCTTAACGGCTTCTAAAAGACCGGGATACGGTTTTCTGAGCCGGTACACTCCTGATCTTTACTTTTCAAATATACCGTCACCCTTATGGCATAGAATATACTCCATGAGGAAAGCCGTTTGCTAATCTCAGCGATAACATCCTCACAAGATGTCTCTTTGTTTATATCAAATAACGTGTCGGCATTGAAAAATATCATATCTGCGAAAGGAGTTTTAGTGTTCAGTGAGACAGGATACACAACGCCGTCACTTTTTATCTTAATATTAACCGGCTTGCAATCACTTAATTCTGCAAACAATACAATTTATCACAACTCTTGATGACTTATAAGTCATACGAGGCATTTGTAGAGTTTAGTGAATTAAAAGAGCATGGTGATTTCGGTCTTGGCACTTTGACAGTCTTGACGGGAATGATTGCAATTGACGGTAAATTTTATCAGATAAAAAGTACGGCGTTGTATCCTGTCCACTGAACACTATCCTTTCGCAGTATGATATTTTCAATCCGACACGTATTTGATATAAACAAAACATCTTGTGAATGTTATCGCTGAGATTAGCAAACCTTTCCTCATGGAGTATATTCTATGCCAAATGGACGGTATATTTGAAAAAGTAAATCAAGTGTACGCTCAGAAAAAAGTACCCGGTCTTTTAGAAGCCGTTAAGGGCAAACTGTGTTTGATTATGAAAATGTAAACGGCATATACTGGGTTTTTTTCCCGAATTTATGAAAGGAGCTGGCATCACCGGTTTTCACTTTCATTTATATCAGATGACAGGGCTAAAGGCGGACATCTGCTCACGTGTAAATTAAAAAACTGTTGTTAAGATAGATTATTCTACAAGACTTTTTCTAAAACTGCCGGAAAATGGCCAATATCCAAACCAAACTAAAGATAATTTGACACCCTCAGCTGTTTCTTATCATAAAACTCTGATATAATAGTTCCATAGGTGGAAAGAAAAGAAGAAAATACCATGTCGCACGCATGGCAATAGAGGTTGAGAAGGCGTTTTCTCATTGGGGAATGAGCACGCTAAGCATCTTTGGCAGTACAAAAGCTGCCCGCCTAATGTTTATTGTAAGTGTCCTGTACATTGGACACGCGGGAGACGGTGCTGGCTTGTAGCGGGTTCAGAAAAATCATTGTGCCACACTAAAAAATTGAAAGACTGCTCAGAGTGTTCTTTTTACAAAGAAGTTAAAAGCAATACGTAGAGTGCTGTTTTAGTTAAACAAGTGTAATGTGAGTCTTTGTAGTATTATGATTGTGGATGAGGAAAGCAAGGTTCCGTGCCCGGCACGTATGGCAATAGAGGGCTGGAGAGCGCCACTGGAGTAAAGAAAGGCGGAACAAAAGCATGTTGGCAGTAAGTTGTCCCTTAACATTCGTGCAAGTGTCCTGCTTTCGTTAATCGCGCAGGGACGATGTTGCTTGTGGCTGGCACATGGTGAAAACCCACCATCTTAAAGTTGAAGATTGCACCGAGCAGATTAAGTGTAGGAACAAGACAATAGTTACACTTTAGAGGTGAGACTTAAATTGATAAATACACAGTGGATAGTGGCGGGCTTTTGTGCGCCTTTTCTGCAAAGACAGACTGGGCTTATGGTAGGAGATTATTATTGACAGCGGAGCCTCCGATTTCTTAAAAGTTATTTATGTGCTGGGGTCTCTGCGCAAGGATGATAGAGCAAATGAGGGCACCATTACGGCTGTGTTGATTTTGTAGGTGGTGAGGTAAAAGGTGTCGCTGTACGGGGTTGATTTAGCATAAGGGCGACGGTGATAAAGCTGAAATCGTTGTAAAGCAACTGGTTACAAGAGTTTGATACGTTAAGGTTGTTCCCCTGCATACAAGCCTGATCGGGTGAGAACCGATGAGTACAGCAGCAGCTGATGGGATAGCGGCGTCAGAGTCACAGCATGTTTGCAACGGCAGCAGTTCGGAGGGCATCAGAACATTTAGGGTAAACTGTACGATAAGTTTGAGACGGGTAGAAGACTATAAGATCAGCAAACCATCACAGATTCAATAGTAGTCCGATTCTGCCCGAAAAAGACATCTCTTTCACCCGCCCAGCGGGAATCCAGTCCTTTCTCAAATTCTGCCTGCAACAGAGAGTTTTTTTTTTCCATGCGTTTGCCCGTTATAAGATATGCATTACAAATAATAAACAGATTTGTGTTATAATTAATTATTGAGTTTGAAAGGAAATTAAAATGGAGGATAAGGTGAAGATAGAACAGAACGGCAGCAGGCGCACAGGGGCGGTCAGAAAGACTGTCTTAGCAGCAGCGAAAATCAGCAGGATGTTAGCTCTAAACGGATGTTACACACTGGATATAAAGAGCCAGACAACGCCGAATATTACATCAGAGTCACAGGCTACCAGTTCCGCATACAAGAAGCGATGCAAAATCCGACACTTTCCATTTGGCTTTTGATAACACGGTTTCGCTTTGCTTGGCGAACGAGACCAGGCGGCATAGGCTTTTCTGTCAGAAATTCATGGCCTTAATACAAGGCGGCGGAACCGTCTATAAGCAAACCACGCCAGTTGTTGTGTTTAAAAAAAACAGAAACATTTAGAGTTTTGTTACATTTGTGGCTTTTTGGTCTGTCCTCGTCAACAAGATCAAATACTTTGCTCTCTCGGTTTTCCTTGAATTGATGAAAAGTGAACAAATACGTCGCCTCCATCTTCTTTCTGGATAAAACCATACCCCTTAGCATTAAACCATTTACCTACCAGTTTGTGACATCTCTGAAAATACCTCCCTGTTTTGCCCAAGCCGTCATTGTTATACCATTTCTTGTTTCCTAGTCAAGGAAATTTTTGTACTTTATAGATTATGTCTATTACTTTAACGGCTTATTGTCATCCGATAGCACAATAATTTTGGTTCGTAGTTTTCGAATCCTCAGCAGGGCAGCTAAAAATAATTATCTTGTCCCCAACACGCCGGCAGTCCGTTTAAACATATCTCCGAGCCACGCTTTCCGGGATAAATACGTCTCAAACCGCCATTATTTACGTTACTTATTTCATATTGGTATTCCGGCAACCATGAAACAACCGTATGAATAGAATCCTCCGAATATGTGAAGCTTTGCTTAACATACATTTAACGCTTACCTGCCGCGCCGCAACCCTCTCCGTAACCTATAATACCATTAAATGCAAAAATAATATTAAATTATTTACTGTTAAAGCCTATGTAAGTTTGAGAAGATTAATGATATGGATTCACCTCGCTTTAAGGCCAGTCTTCCCAAAGTTGAGTATGAATTTTGAAGCTGAAACGGACTGACCCTGAAAAAGTTTCGATGTTGTTTTGATTTACATACTATTGGATGGATTGAAGTTCAGAAACCGTCACAGCCGATATTCAAAAGGCAATTGAGCGGGATGGTACATTTTTTACCGATGACCCTACAAAAGAGTATGTCACATATTGATTAAAACAGAGAACATCCATGAAAGTGAAGGATGACTTCCGAGATTATTTATGCTTTTTAAGGCCAACCGCTTTTGGTAATGCCGGGAGTCTGACTATGCAATGAAAAGCTGGACTTTTCAATGGGAGTCCTTATTGCGCTTTAAAGGGCGACAGATTACGCCTCGCTTGTTAATATAAATATCATAGTGTTGAGGCCGGTAAAAAAGGCCGGAGTTGTAGAAAACTTCAGCGCACAGCTTTCACCGGCTAACACTGGGATTTGCCATTTCCCATCTTTGGCTTGATATTACCGTTTAAACTCCTCCTCCATGCAGCATCTAATGAATACGTTAAAATCCTTAAACTGATACTCTTACAGAGTCCCAGTTTAAGTTTATTGGATAGAAAACAGGATCAAAATCGATGTTTCTAATGATAAAAGAAAATCTTCTTGTTAATTCCGCCAGATCAGTTTTTCAATAATTCTTATTGGAGTTCCTCTATATAAACTTCATAACATTAAAAAAACAAAGGGAAAGGCTCCGATGCCTTTCCCTTTGTTTAAAACTTACTTTGATTGAAAATGTTCTTAGGTTTAAATATCTGCCGCCCTAATGGTTTATACAACTGGGGTGTTTTTGCGAAAGGTGGTATAAGATACCCTTTTTGTTTCTGGGTCCTTTATAGCTGAAAATAGACTAAACACACCGGGCTTAAGGGTTTTCATAAGCTGCTGCATGGTTACGAACCGCACACTTTTCCATACCCTTTATCATAAACTCCGTTTCTTTTGCATAAGCAGCCTAAGTGCAAAATCCAACGCCGTCTTTGTCAAAGTATGTAAGAAACAGGTTTATATAATGGTATGAAAGTGTGCGGTTCGGCTAATAGTATTCGCATTCGGAAATACAAAAGGGTTTATCCTGAACACCGCTAAGAAATCTTTGATCTGCTGAAGCAGCCGGAAAATGTTAAACCTAAGATAGATCTGCTGAGTTACAAAGCAAGGGAGGGCATCCTACTTATGAGGGTGGCAGGTGAATTCTGCCAAGAATTGTTGAGAAAATCCATGGTTCGAAAGATCTTTTCTCTTTCTGTCTCCTGTTTTGAGAATTTTATCACTGTTTTCTATCAAAAGCCACAAGCGGAACTCTGGTATCGGCAGAGAACAACGATAGTTCTGTGATGGCAAAGGGTTTAAAAAGTTTTTCATCTTAAGATGACATGTGACGAAACTCGGGTGTTAAAACCGCTGGGCATGGCTGTAACTCCCGATTTCTGACATCTCAGTTAGTCGTAAGGTTTATGTTCAAAAGCGAAATCTCCTATAGCGCATATAGGCATCCTTTTTATGTAATAATGACGAACTCTGTCTGAAGAAGTAGCGTAACATCAAAAACAATCTCCGTTAATATTCTCTGGATGTTCCTTGTAACAGCGATGTGTTTACTCTTTGTGGCATTGTTAAGTATACCGCTCTTATCCGGCCTCAATCCATGCACGTGGCAATAGGCTTTGCTCTGACTATAGCCGCCTCAAATTGCCCTGGCCTTCAACACGCCGATATTCGTGAAATCAGAGCAATCGTCCGTTTTCAGCTTCAAATCGCCCTTCAACTGCAGGAAAAAGCCATATCTCCATATCAAAATCTTAACTCATTCCCGATAATTATAAATGATTGTAATAATTTAACGTATTAATTTTGCATTAAATCTGCAATTTGTTATTATAGGTTACAGAGTTGCTGCGGTCGTAGAAATAAACTTAATGACAAGAAGTGAGCGTTAAAATACAGGTGTATGTTAAGGGCAAAGCTACATGGCAAGGGTTACGGGCCAATATTCTTTATTCGGGAAGTCTTACGGTTGATGAGGATCGTTTAGCCGGAATGTACCAATATGAGAGGGTGCTTATAAGTAACGTAAATAATGGCCAGCGGTTTGAGACGTATTTAATCCGGGAAAGCGTGGCTCAGGGAGATATGTTTAAACGGACTGCACGAAGAGGCGTTGTTGGGGACAAGATAATTATTTTAGCGCCTGCTTTGAGGATGAAATTCCGAAAACTACGAACCAAATTGTGCTATCGGATGACAATAAGCCGTTAAAGTAATAGACATTAATCTATAAAGAGTACAAAAATTTCCTTGACTTAGGAAACAAGAAATGGGTATAACATAATGACGGCTTTTGGGCAATAGAAAAACAAGGGAGGTATTTTCAGAGATGTCACAAACTGGTAAGGTAAAATGGTTTAATGAGGCTAAGGGGTATGGTTTATCCAGAAAGAAGATGGAGGCGACGTATTGTTCACTTTTCATCAATTCAAGGGAGTGGGTTTAAACCCTGAGAGAGGGACAAAGTGTCTCATTTGATCTTGTTGACGAGGACAGAGGCCAAAAGCCACAAATGTAACAAAACTCGATTAAATGTCTTTTCTGTTGACTTTTTAAACACAACAACTGGCGTGGTTTAGCTGCTATAGACGGTTCCGCCGCCTTGTGCATTAAAGGCCATGAAGTATTTCTGACAGAAAAAGCCTATGCCGCCTGGTCTGACGCTATAGCGCCAAGCAAAGCGGAAACCCTCGTGTTATCAAAAGCCAAAGAATTATAGGAAAGTGTCGGATTTTAAGCATCGCTTCTTTTAAGCCGTATGCGGAACTGGTAGCCTGTGACTCTGATGTAATGCTTGATTCGGCAGTTGTTGTCTGGCTCTTTATATCCAGTGTGTAAGCATCCGTTTTAGAGCTAACATCCTGCTGATTTTCGCTGCTGCTTTTAAGACCTTTAGTCTTTTCTTCTGATTTGCCGCCCCTTGTGCGCCTGCTGCGGATTCTGTTCTATCTTCACCTTATCCTCCATTTTAAGTTTCTCTCTTGTTCACTATGATAACTCCAAACCCAGTAATTAATTATAACACAAATCTGTTTATTATTTGTCAATAGCACAATATCTTATAACAGGGCAAACGCATTAGAGAAAAAAGCAGCAAAAGACTTCTCTGTTGCAAGGCAGAATTTTTAGAGAAAAGGACTGGATTCCCGCTCGGAGGCGGGAATGACAAGGAAGGATATGTCTTTTTTTTGTCATTCCTGCGCAGGCAGGAATCCAGTTTTTTACCGAAGCTACACTGCATTGGCAATATATTATTATTTCCTGTGAAATGCGTTTGCCCTGATCTTATAATTAGTCTTCTACCCGTCTCAAACCTTATCGTGTACAATAGTAGGTTTACCGCTAAATGTTGATAAAATGCTGCATGCCGATTGAACTCCCGAACCTGCTGCCGTTGCAAACATGCTGCTGACTCCTGACAAAGTCCCCGCTATGTATATCCCATCAGCTGCCATGCTGTACTCATCGGTTTCTATCATAACCCGATCAGGTTTACTTGTATGCTTATGGGGAACAACCTTAAGCCCGTTAATATCTATCTCAAAGCTCTTGTAACCAGTTGCTATTACAACGATTTCAGCTTTAATATCACCGTCGTCCCTTAGTCTTATGCTAAAATCACCCCGTGTACCAGCGACACCTTTTACCTCACCACCTACAAAATCAACACAGCCGTAATGGTTTATCTGCCCTCTGATTTGCTCTAATACATCCTTGCCGCTTTCGCCCAGAGCAACCCCAGGCACATTAAATAACTTTGCCTTAAGTAAATCGGAGGCTCCGCTGTCAATTACAATATATCTCCTACCATAAGCCCAGTCACCCTTGTCTTTTGCAGAGGCCAAAGTAAGCGCACACGAAAGCCCCGCCACCCCTCCACCTATTATTGCCACTGTGTATTTATCCAATTTAAGTCTCACCTCCTAAAGTGTAACTATTTGTCTTGTTCCTTTATACACTTAATCTCTATGTAAAAAGAACACTCGGTGCAATCTTTCAACTTTGTAAGATGAGTACAGAATGGGTTTTCACCCATAGTGCCAGCCACAAGCCAACATCGTCTCCCTGCGCGATTAACGAAAGCAGGACACTTGCAACGAATGTTAAAGGGACAACCTATTACCTGCCAACATGACTTTTGTTCCGCCTTTTCTTTACTCCAGTTAGTAAAAGCGCTCTCCAGCCACTCTATTGCCATACGTGCCGGGCACGGAACCTTGCTTTCCTCATCCACAATCATATTATACTACAAAGACTCACATTACACTTGTTTAACTAAAACAGCACTCTACGTATTGCTTTTAACTTCTTTGTAAAAAGAACACTCTGAGCAGTCTTTCAATTTTTTAGTGTGGTCACAATAAGGATTTTTGCTGCTAAAAGAACCCGCTACAAGCCAGCACCGTCTCCCTGCGTGTCCAATGTAGGCAGGACACTTACAATAAACATTAGGCGGGCAGCTTTTGTACTGCCAACACGACTGCTTTTGAGCGTGCTCTATTCCCCAATGAGAAAACGCCTTCTCAAGCCCCTCTATTGCCATGCGTGCAGGACATGGTATTTTCTTCTTTTCCCTTTCCACCTATGGAACTATTATATCAGAGTTTTAGTGATAAGAAACAGCTGAGGGTGTCAAATTATCTTTAGTTTGGTTTGGATATTGGCCATTTTCCGGCAGTTTTAGAAAAAGTCTTGTAGAATAATCTATCTTAACAACAGCTTTTTTTAATTTACACGTGAGCAGATGTCCGCCTTTAGCCCTGTCATCTGATATAAAATGAAAGTGAAAACCGGTGATGCCAGCTCCTTTCATAAATTCAGGGAACCAAAAACCCAGTATAGTGCCGTTTACATTTTCATAATCAAACACAGTTTGACCCTTAACGGCTTCTAAAAGACCGGGATACGGTTTTTTCTGAGCCGGTACACTCCTGATCTTTACTTTTTCAAATATACCGTCCACCCTTATGGCATAGAATATACTCCATGAGGAAAGCCGTTTGCTAATCTCAGCGATAACATCCTCACAAGATGTCTCTTTGTTTATATCAAATAACGTGTCGGCATTGAAAAATATCATATCTGCGAAAGGAGTTTTAGTGTTCAGTGAGACAGGATACACAACGCCGTCACTTTTTATCTGATAAAATTTACCGTCAATTGCAATCATCTCCCCGTCAAGACTGTCAAACGTGCCAAGACCGAAATCACCATGCTCTTTTAATTCACTAAACTCTACAAATGCCTCGTACTGACCTTTTATAAGTGCATCAAGAGTTGAAACCTGATAAATTGTATTGTTTGCAGAATTATGAGTTGCACAGCCGGTTAATATTAAAAAGATAAGGCTTAAAAGCGTTTTTTTCATGCTGTTATATTATTCAAATATTTCACTGATGTTGACTTGAAGCCCTTCTATGACTTTTGATGTAACAACACCTTCAAATGCTGCAACTGAATGCAGCTTGTACTTGTCACCTTCAATGGTTAATATCTCAACAGTTTTAAACTCAGGCAGGACTAACCAGTACTCTGGGACTTTATATCTTTCGTAGATAGTCCTCTTAACGGCGGTATCCCTTTCGTAAGTGCCGGGTGAAATTATCTCACAAACCATATCCGGCACACCCCGTATCCAGTCCTGAAAGATACTCATGTTCTCTTTCCTGATAAACAATATATCTGGTTGAAGCCTGTTAATACCCTCTTCAAAGATTATATCTAATGGCGAATAATAAACCTGTCCTAAGTCATTTGTTTTAACATAATGATGTATAATATAATTTAGATTACTGCTAACCCTCTGATGTATTCCAAATGGACTAGGTCCCATAATCTCTTCTCCGTTGATAATTTCCGTTAAGTCTAAATCTACTTCTATTGTTTGCATATGCTAATATAGCAACAAAGTCACCGCTGTGTCAATTACGGAACGACCCAGGGCAAACGCATTAGAGAAAAAAGCAGCAAAAGACTTCTCTGTTGCAAGGCAGAATTTTTAGAGAAAAGGACTGGATTCCCGCTCGGAGGCGGGAATGACAAGGAAGGATATGTCTTTTTTTTGTCATTCCTGCGCAGGCAGGAATCCAGTTTTTTAGCGAAGCTACACTGCATTGGCAATATATTATTATTTTCTGTGAAATGCGTTTGCCCTGCGGAACGACCGGTCATGTTACATTTAACTTGATTTCAACCATTTAAGTTTTATCTGGTTTTCTGTATAATATACATAAGCATTTTAAATGAAACTAATTAAATAAATAAACAAGGGAGGCATATAATATGAGCGGTAAAAACTCGTGGAAGCGTTATAAAAAATACTTATACCATAATGAAAAGCTGGGGCTTACCATAGACGTAAGCAAGATGAATTTTCCGAATGATTTCATAACTAAAATGACACCTTTGATAGATAGAGCCTTTAAAAACATGGACGCTCTTGAATCCGGAGTTATAGCTAATCCTGACGAAAACCGGATGGTTGGTCACTATTGGCTTAGAAACGCAGCCCTTGCCCCAAATAAGGAGCTGACAAACGAGATTAACTCAACACTTTCAGCGGTTAAAGAATTTGCTAAAAAAGTTCACAATGGGGAGATTGTTTCACCCAAAAGCGGTAAGAAATTCAAAAACATTCTGATAATAGGCATAGGCGGCTCGGCTCTTGGGCCGCAACTGGTATCGTTTGCGCTTGGCGGCGCTTCTAACCCAATGACCTCTTACTTTTTTGACAACACAGACCCTGACGGCATGGACTACGTGCTTGGGCAAATTGGCGACAGTCTCTCTGAGACACTCTCGGTTGTAATTTCAAAAAGTGGAGGCACTAAAGAGACACGTAACGGAATGCTTGAGGCAAAAGCCGCTTATGAGGCAAAGGGTCTTAACTTTGCACATCATGCCGTTGCCGTTACCGGTAAAGACAGCGATCTTGAAAAAGTAGCAATAGCTGATAAGTGGATTGAGCGATTCCCTATGTGGGACTGGGTTGGTGGGCGCACATCTGAAACCTCAGCAGTTGGAATGCTCCCTGCGGCTTTGCAAGGATTAGACATAGACACACTGCTTAAAGGCGCTGCCGCCTGTGATGAGGTAACCAGAACTAAAGAGCCGCTTAAAAACCCCGCTATGCTGCTATCTCTGATGTGGCACTATGGCTCATCCGGTACAGGACTTAAGGATATGGTCATACTGCCTTATAAAGACCGCCTCCACCTGTTTGCCAAGTACCTTCAGCAGTTGATTATGGAATCTTTGGGTAAGGAGAAAGATTTAGACGGTAAAGTTGTAAATCAGGGGATTGCCGTATATGGCAATAAGGGGTCAACAGACCAGCACGCCTACATTCAACAGCTTAGAGACGGCGTTAGTAATTTCTTTGTCACATTCATTGAGGTGTTAAAAGACAGAGCGGGAACATCCATGAAAGTAGAGGATGACTTCACAACCGGAGATTATTTGAATGCTTTCTATCAAGGCACACGCACCGCTCTTTCCGGTAATGCACGGGAGTCTGTCACTATTACAATAGAAAAGCTGGATGCGTTTTCAATGGGAGTCCTTATTGCGCTTTATGAAAGGGCGACAGGATATTACGCCTCGCTTGTTAATATAAACGCCTATCATCAACCCGGTGTTGAGGCCGGTAAAAAAGCCGCCGGAGTTGTAGCAAAACTTCAGCGCACAGCCTTTTCTCACCTAAGGGCTAACACTGGGAAATCTTACACTGCCGATGAGGTTGCCTCATCTATTGGCTCACCGGAGGATGTTGAAACCCTGTTTAAACTCCTCCTCCATGCAGCATCTAATCCAGACCATAACGTTAAAATCCTTAAAGCTGATACTCTTACAGAGTCCCAGTTTAAGTTTATTGGATAGAAAACAGGATCAAAATCTGGATTCCTGCTTTCGCAGGAATGACAGAAAGAGAAAAGCATCTCCTCCTTGTCATTCCCGCCTACGAGCGGGAATCCAGTCATTTTCAATACATTCTTAGTTGGCAGAATTCACTCTACCTGAATAAACTTCATAAGCATTTAGAAAAAACAAAGGGAAAGGCTCGATGCCTTTCCCTTTGTTTTGTAACTTAGCAGACTGAGTGAATCTATCGCGTTTTAGGTTTAAATATCTCTCCGCTTGCCTCAATGGTTTCAAGCATACACTGGGGCATGTTTCTTGCGAAGGTGGTCATAAGTATAAACCCTTTTTGTACTTCTGGGTCCTTTATAGCTGAAAATAGACTAAACACACCGGGCTTAAGGGGTTTTTCCATAAGCTGCTGCATGGTACGAACCGCACACTTTTCCATACCCTTTATCATAAACTCCGTTTCTTTTGCATAGGCAGCCTCAAGTGCAAAATCCAAACCGCCGTCTTTGTCAAAGTTATGTAAGAAATCCAGAAGCTTAATGAATGATGGTATGTTTTCGCCTGTTTTAACGAGTAAGTCAAGAGTCTCATCCTTTTCATACAGTAGCCGCAGCGAATTAATGGTTGGTGTTAACTCTTTCATCATAGTGTCAACAGCAGGCATCATATCCTCAAAAAACCCTTTAAATGCCTTCATAGCATCAAGCATCTGAATGAAAGTTGGGATATTATCGCCTAGTTTCTTAATCAGCTCAAGGGTTTCATCCCTTTCGTAGCGTTCTCTGAGACCATTTAAAGTTTCGCCTATTTCTTTTGTAATTTTTTCCATAGCAGGCATCAAATCGGATACAAATCCCTCTACAATGCTGAGCCTGTTATAAATATCATTAACTTGTGCGGCCATTCTCTCTGTGCCGCTTGAGGTTACTTCTGTGTTTTTCTTAGCCATAGCGCCCACCCCTTACACTAAGCCGTTAAGCATGAGGTTCCAGTAAAGAGGCCTGAGCATGTGTGCCTTGAGTACCCAGTTGGAGTAGCTCTCTAATGCCGGAGACATAGACTCCTCATAGTTGAAGTGGGCAAACATAACTCTCTTGTATTTAGTGAGCATCGGACATATAATCTCACCGTCATACTTGGCGTCGGAAACCTCACCCTTCATGTCTGCCTTAAGCCTTTCAACAAGCACCTTCGCCTGCTTTCTGATGCCAGAGGCGGTCTTAGACGTCGGGAAATCAGTAGCATCTCCAATGCCGTAAATATTAGCGAACTTTTTGCTTACCATTAGGTGTTTATCACAACTGACCCACCCTGCTGCGTCTCCAACGTTTTCCGAGTTCTCAATAACAAACTCACCGCCATGAGGAGGGGTTATGGATAGGAGATCAAATTTAACCTCTTTTCCGCCAAAATCCTTTAACACTCCCTTTTCGTGATCAACTTCTGACGGCGTGAAGTTTGCGACTGTCTCAATACCTCTTGATGCAAATATAGCATTGAGCTTTGAAGCATAAGGCTCTCTGCTAAAAACAGCCGGCATTGGGGTTGTAAATATAAATTTAAACTTGTTTCTCAGCCCTTTAAGCCTCATTGTATCCTCAGCCATCATTATGAACTTCATAGGGGCTGCTGGGCACTTAATCGGCATCTCACACACTGACGATACTATCGTGCCGCCGTCCATATCCTTAAGTTTGTCCCTGAGTTTTATTGCGCCGTTTAGGTTATAGAAGGTAAACACATTTTTATCTGCGTCAAGACTTTCCTTTAACCCCTCGGTCTCATCAAAAATCAGTTTTGCTCCGGTAGCTATTACAAGATAGTCGTAGTAAAGCTCACCGCTTTTACCGGTTATTACCTTGTTGTTTGCGGCGTCAATCTTTACAGCCTCATCGTGCATCAGAGTAATACCTTCAAAAAACAAATCTTTCACGGGTCTTGTTAAATTTTTGGGTTCATCCAGACCAAAAACGACAAGAGTAAATGCCGGCTGATAAAAATGCTTTTCACTCCGCTCAATTACCACAATTTCCAAGTCGTCAGGACTGTATTCCCTTCTCATGCGGTTTGAAAACATAACACCACCGCTTCCACCACCAATGACCACTATTCTTTTCATGAGTGACAAGCCTCCTTACTTTAAAAACGTTTATAAAAGCCGCTCCTCATACCTGTCCACAGGCAGAGAACTATTTTGACTGGCTATACGTTAAACAAATTAATTCTGAAATGTCAATAACAAAAGAATACATTAAGTAGAGTGTAACAAAAATTATTAATGCTTATTGAGTTAACTCCTGTAAATTTTTTTCAGTCAGCAAATGATACATTTAAAAGGACTGGATTCCCGCTCGTAGGCGGGAATGACAAAGGGAAGAGGCGGGAATGACAAAGGGGGGCCATTCCTTTTTTTCTTGTCATTCCTTTACAGGGGAATCCCCTTTAGGGGAGTGTCATTCCTGCGAAAGCAGGAATCCAGTTTTTTACTAACGGAGCTAACTGCATAGACAATAAATTATTTTTTACTACTATTACTCATATCGCAGAGCGTCTATCGGGTTTAACTCAGATGCTCTGTAGGCTGGATAGAATCCGAAAAACACACCGATAAGACCGGAAAATCCCAGTGATATTACCAGCGAATAGAGATTTATAATTGTTTTCCAGCCTGCAAAACCAGATAGGATGTGAGCTCCGGCAATTCCTGCGGCAATTCCTGTTATTCCGCCTGCTAATGATAGCACTATTGCCTCTGTGATAAACTGAAGCCTGATATCCCACACCTGAGCGCCTACTGCCATACGAATGCCTATTTCACGGGTTCGCTCGGTAACTGAAACAAGCATTATATTCATAATTCCAATCCCTCCGACCATTAAGGACACTGAGGCTATAGAACCAAGCAGAACAGACATCATCTTAGAGGACTCCTCGGCAGCCTGCATTATTTGGGTAATGTTTCTTACAGTAAAATCGTCCTCCTGAGCACCTCTTAAATGATGCCTTTGTCTTAGAAGGTCTCCGATTTGTAACTCTGCAGTTTGCATTTCCTCAAGACTTCTCGCTTTAACGATTATAGCCTTAACAAGTCCTGGCAGTTGAGTGCCAAAGAGTTTTTTCTGGGCAGTAGTAATGGGCACAAATATTGTATCGTCCTGGTCCTGCCCCATTGGCGATGACCCTTTTTTGTTAAGTATTCCAATTACCTTAAACGGAAGGTTCTTTATTCTTATTGCCTGACCAACTGGGTCTGTACCGCCAAAAAGGTTTTCCACCACAGTCTGCCCAACAAGACATACCTTTGAGGCGGCGTTTACATCCTGTGCTGTAAAGTATTTTCCTGAGGTAAGGCTCCACTCTCTGATTTCAAATATCTCAGGCGTAGTGCCTTTTATGGAGGTTGCCCAGTTGTAGTTATTAAATACAGCCTGAGCCACACCTCCATAGTCGGGAGCCACAAGTTCAACAGCTGGGCATTCTTTTCTTATTGCCTCAGCATCGTTAAGTGTCAGGGTGTTCATGGTAGAGCCGCCCATTCTTACTCCTCCAGATGTACTTGAACCTGGTAGCACCAACAGTTGATTGCTCCCCATGGCGCGGTTCTGTTCCTCAAGCTGAATGCGG
The DNA here is from genome assembly GCA_004376055.2 of Nitrospirales bacterium LBB_01. Classification (GTDB taxonomy): domain Bacteria; phylum Nitrospirota; class Thermodesulfovibrionia; order Thermodesulfovibrionales; family Magnetobacteriaceae; genus Magnetomonas; species Magnetomonas plexicatena. Next base: position 1,564,489 of record CP049016.1, on the reverse strand, counting down.
GCGCCCGTCCCTACAGCTATCATCACAATTACGGCACAGACGCCGATTACTATCCCAAGCATAGTTAGTAGAGAGCGCATTTTGTTGACTCTGAGCGCTCTCAGTGCTGTTGTAAGTGTTGAAGATAAATTCATCATTTTTTGAGTTAGTTCCTAATCTCGTCGCTTAAAATCTTACCGTCAAGAAATCTGATGATGCGTTTTCCATAAGCGGCAATATCCGGCTCATGGGTGACTACGACAATAGTAATGCCTGAATCCTCATTGAGTGCAGTAAATAGTTTCATGACCTCGGCGCTGGTTTTAGTGTCAAGATTACCGGTTGGCTCATCGGCAAGGATTAGACGGGCGTTATTAACCAAAGCTCTTGCTATGGCTACCCGCTGCTGCTGCCCTCCTGAGAGCTGATTGGGCTGATGATGCGCTCTGTCACTTAGCCCTACGCGCTCAAGAGCAGCCATCGCCCTGTTGCGTCTTTCCTTTTGAGACACTCCCATGTAGAGCAACGGCAGCTCCACATTTTCAAGAGCCGATGTGCGCGGTAGTAGGTTAAACCCCTGAAACACAAAACCTATCTTTTCATTTCTTAGCTTTGAAAGGCTGTCCCTGCTTAAAGTTCCTACGTCCTCGCCATCCAGAGAATACTTGCCGGATGTGGGTTTATCAAGACAGCCTATAAGATTCATGGCAGTGGTTTTTCCAGAGCCTGAGGGTCCCATAAGAAAAGTAAATTCCCCGCTTTTAATAGTTAATGAAATCCCGCTCAAAGCAGCAACGTCAACATCCCCCATCCTGTAAACCTTTGTAATGTCTGTGGTTTCAATCATCAGTTAAAAGAGTATGGCTCCGTGGGGCTGATGTTTGCTCACAGGCGGTTTTGAGGTGTTTGAAGAGGTTTTAGATTCAACTATTACCTCCATGCCGGGGGCTAACTGTTCTGAGATTACCTCCGTGTAGTTACCATCGCTCTGTCCCTTTGTAACAGCGATACGTTGCGGTTTCCCAGCCTTTAAAATCCAAATTGAAGTGCTTTTTGACTCACTTTTTTTGGACAACATGGATGGTTGAAATCTGAGAGCACTGTTTGGGACTTTCAGTATATCGGACTTTTTATCCACTATGATTGTGGCATTTGCTGTCATTCCCGGCTTTAATTTTAACTCGGCATTGTCAACTCGCACTACGACGTCGTATGTGACAACATTAGAGACCGTAATGGGCGCGTTTCTAACTTGAGTTACAACGCCTTTAAATATAATTTCAGGGTAGGCGTCCACGGTAAACTCTACCAGCTGTCCCTTTGCGGCTTTGCCGATGTCTGCCTCAACGACGTTTGTATCAATCTGCATTTTAGTTAAATCTCCGGCAATACTAAAAAGCGTAGGAGTTTGAAAACTTGAGGCTACCGTCTGTCCGACTTCTACTGAGCGTGAGACGACAATTCCATCAACTGGAGCGTAAATATTTGTGTACTTTAGGTTGCTCTCCGACAGGATAAGCGCTGCCTGAGCCTGCTCAACCTGTGCAACAGAGGCATCAACAGTGGCTGAGGCAGTAAGGTAATTTGTCTCAGATGTATCCATATCGCTTTGTGATATAAACTTTTTTTCAAACAGCTCTTTATTTCGTTTCATACCTCTTTGGGCATCGTTAAGGGAGGCTTTTGATTTTTTAAGATTAGCCCGTGCCAGTTTTAAATTTGCCTGAGCCTGATTGACTTGCGCCTGAAATGTGTCGGGATCAATACGTGCAATCAGCTGTCCTTTTTTTACGGGAGAGTTATAGTCAACGAATATTTCTTTGATAGTGCCTGAGACCTGAGTGCCTACAGAAATTGTAGTTACAGGATTAACAACGCCAGTTGCCGTAATCACGGACACTATTTCGCCCTTTTCAATCTGTTCGGTGCGGTATCTGAGCGTATCGTTTTTTTTACCCATAAAGAAAAAATAAATCGCAATTGTCAGTAACGCCAAAGCTACGACAGCAATAATAAGCTTTTTCACAGTATCATTGTATCACATTTTGGTCAGAATCAGATATAGAGCAACACATTGCAGACACTTCTGTGGTAGTTAGTCTGACTGATTTAAAAATATTTAAAAAAATGTCACTCAGATGACAAAATTAAACTAAAATGTTGTGTACAATGGATGTAATAGTTTAAAACAACATGGATTAAACAAAATTAAAGATTTGCAAAGGGGGTTTCAAAAATGTTACACAGTAAAAACATTCAAACAGGAGGCGTGACAATGAAAAAAGCAGGAATATATTTAGCAGTAATGTTATTTGCAATGGCATTAGTTGCGATGGCAGGGACAGGGATGGTGTCGGCAGCAGGTAGTGACAATACTACCACAACAGGCGGAAATGTATATTATAATCTGCCCTATTTACACACTAATCCAAGCGGAGTGGTATATTGTATAGTAGCCAATCTTTCTTCAAATAACGTAACATCGGCAAGCTTTACTGTGAAAGCATCGTCAAACTCAAACCCTACACAGACAGCGTTAACATTCCCATCAACGGTGTCTTTTAGTGCTGGCAGCTCTAATATGCTCTCATTTACCGGCAAATACATATACGTGGGGAGCACTAAGGTAGCAGATTTATCAACAAGTCTTGGATTAACATCCTCAAGTGACAATACGACAGGCGGCAGTGACAATACGACAGGCGGCGGCAAAGGCGGCAGCAAAGATAACAGCTTTAGTATTTTCTCAAACAGCGGCAGCGACAACAGTGATAAGGTTTACTACGGCGGCACACTTTCATTTGCCTCCGGCTCAAGCATAGACTGTAAGAAGATTGCCATGTCATGTTTTCAGGGCACGACCAATCCCAAACGTCCAATTGGCGGCTACACTTGTGAAGACGACAGCACTACTGGAGTGGCAGGTGGTAAAAACGTGTTAAGTTTCTAAGAAAATCAGCTAAATCGCGGTAAATTGCGGGGCACAGGTGAGGAATCTGTGCCCCGTTTTTGTGTTGAGTAAGCGGTTACTTTTCCATTATAGAATATCTATGCCCTGTTGATTATGAAACAAGATTTGGTGTATCCTTAAATTGGTGTCCACTTTGCAGGGGAAACATCACTACTATCACAAATGAGGAGGAGTAAAATGGTTGTAAAGAATATGTTAGAATTCATGTTTATAGCGAGTAAGTTTGTAGAAAATAACAAAGGAGTTTGTGACAGCAAGGCATGGCTTAATTTTAATTCAGAGATACAGAAAAGGGGAATGTCTATATGTGATGACACTGTGGTAAACGCTGGAGGCATAGTAGAGGCCATGAGAAAATATTATATGATTATGCTTGAAACAAACGGAATGACTAACATATTGGGTGGTGTTTCTGATGCCACAGCAAAATTTCTGAAAGCTACGAACGGTAAATGGACCCATTCCGACTGGGAAAACTATATAGAAGCCTTGCAAGCAAAAGGTGTTGAGATGAATGATGAGGCACTAAAACACCTTGGCGCTTTAGTGGAGGCTTCAAAGCAGTGTTTTATCGGTCCATATTTTATGTGACAGGCACATAAGGGGTTACTGCTAAATACTCAGGTGTCAGCACATTGTGAAGCAAATATGTCTTATGCCCATCCCTCCACTCTATAGCTGCACCGCCATCACAATGGAATTGACTGTTTGCCGTCATTTTTACAAACTGTGGCTGAATAAGAATAACGGCGTGTTTTTCAAAAAACATAGATGCAAAGACGCCAGAGTGTAGAAAGTCTTTGTACTCATCTATAAACTCACTTTTACGAACGCCTATTGCCGATATATAATCAAACAGAAAAAACCATGCACTATCAGCCCAGAGCCCAGAGCCATTAAACATTTGCTTTAACTGCGCATTACGAGATTTATTTAACTGGGCGTTACGGAACCAATTTAACAAAAAAGCACCGTTGAGACTTTCACTACTATCGGACAATGATCTTGACTGAGTAGAATCATTGGCATGTGAAACAAAAGGCCTAAACTCAGCACTATTCCTATACGGTAACCCTGAAATTATATTTTTAATTGAGGATTGAAAACGCTCGATATAGGTTATTTCACTCTCGGTATTGACTGAAAGCCAAATAGGAGGTCTAACCATTTTGGTTAAATAACTTCTCATATTAATCTCTACAGGAACGTCTCTCCCATTGATGAGTATTTCTGCAACTAAGGATTTGTACACTTCAGGGTTATATGTATAAACTATGTGCGGATACTGATATTTATTTGAGGTATATATCCACCGGATATGCTCTTCAATCTTTTCCTTATCTATATCTCCATCAAAGCTTTCATATAATTTGCCTGCCCAGTGTTTCATTATCGGCGCTAACATCTCTAACTTATCGGCAGGTATAAGTTCCTCTAATTCTCTGGTTTTCATGCCTAAAGACTTTGCTATCGTATAACCCATAATTCCACCTCCAGTTTCTTGAATATCAATCTGGTACCAAAATAATGCATCTACTTTGTTTATCGGCGTTATTCTGGAATTCTTAACATGGTTGGTGATGGAATACATAGAGATTTACAACAATGTGTAGATGAGATCACACTTTGGAGGATAATTATTGAGATTTATCTGGAGCTTTGATTTCAATAATTAAAATATCAAGGGATTTGGAAATTTCCTCTGCCTCTTGTGGTCTCATACCGCGTTGTTCTTTACGAACCGCCTTAGTCCTGATAACGTTTATCTTGTGTTGATAAGTAATCAAATCTTTTTGCGTAATAGTTTTAGCTGTCTTTTTCTCATCCAAAGCAGTTTGTGCCTCTGTGAGCTTTGCAGCAATATCTTTATTTTTGACTGTGGCTATTGTTGTAGTAAACTGAGCTCCTGCTTCGCTTGCTAACATAAACACTGCCAAAGCAATGATAACTACCGCGCCGTATCTTAATAAATTATCTTCAAATGCCTTTCCGGCCATTATGTATTGTAATTCTTAACCCAAAAAAAAACAAGTATATCCATGTGCCCTTCAGAGTCCGCAAAAATCAATTTTATCCGCATCCGTGTTTTTAATGGGCTTTTTTTGTTATAATTACCATCCAATTGGTCTATATCATCAGAGAGAGAGGGTGTGTGTATAATGGTTAGGACATTTATCATAGATGAGTCATTGGCAAAACTTGTTGATAAGACAACTTTTTTAAAAACTCTCAACTACATTGACTCTGGTCTTGTGAAAACTCCGTGTCTGGTTATTGATGGCGATAAACTTGCCAGAAATGCCGCAACTATAGGCAGAGGGATACAAAATAGTAAGGTGTTCTATGCTGTAAAGGCTAATCCTGCCACTGAGGTTTTGGATTTCCTAAACCGGCAAAGCCTCGGGTTTGAGATATCATCGACAGGTGAGTTAAACGTGTTGGCTGCCCTTAACATTGCGCCTGATAGAATTATATCAAGTAATCCGGTTAAAATTCCGGATTTCATCGCAGCCGCTTATAGCTACGGCATACGAATGTTTTCATTGGATTCAACGACTGAGGTCAAAAAAATATCGGTGCATGCTCCGGGCAGCAGTGTCTATGTGCGGCTTTCCGTCCCCAATGAAGGCAGCGAGTGGCCATTAAGCAAAAAGTTTGGGGTGGAAATTGACGATGCGCTTTCATTAATCCTCATGTCTAAAGATTATGGTCTAAATCCAGTCGGGGTCACTTTTCATGTTGGCTCGCAGTGTAACAACGTATATAACTGGAACATAGCGGTGGATAAGGCAGGGCTTGTCTTTGATATGGCGGCATCAGCCGGGGTCTCTCTGAGTGTGCTTAATGTTGGTGGTGGGTATCCGATAAAATATACGAGAGATGTACCCGGTGTGCAGATAATTGAGCAAAACATCAATAAACTAATCGCACAGAGATTTGGCCGCACTATGGAGATTCATCTTGAGCCCGGGCGCTCTATGGTAGGTGATGCCGGCATTATGGTATCCAGAGTAACCGGTAAGGCGGACAGGTTAAACGAGAAATGGCTCTATATTGATGTCGGAGTGTTTAACGGACTGATGGAGAGCATTGGCGGAATTAAGTACAGCTATATCGTTGAAACCACACCGCATACAGCAGCAAAACAGCACTGGGTGCTTGCCGGGCCAAGCTGTGACAGCTTTGACGTCATAGATAAAAACGTGTATCTAAATGAGCCCGAACCCGGCGATATAGTTCTTATTCTTTCCGGCGGAGCATATACAATTTCCTACGCATCGGAGTTTAACGGCTGTGCCATACCGCACACTGTAATCGTATAAAACGTTTAAAATGATAAAAGGAGGCAGCGTCTAAAATGATAAAATTTATTGAACAGGAGCCATACTCACCGATTGCTCACACGTATGAGGTGGAGAAAATCCTTCACAAGGAAAAAAGCAAATTTCAGGAGTTAACCGTAATACAAAATCCTTTCTTCGGGCGGATGCTTTTGTTAGACGGAATCGTCCAGATAACGGATAGGGATGAGCTGTTTTATCATGAGATTATTACCCAAATTGTGATGCACGCTCATCCGGAGCCTAAGCGGGTGGTCGTAATAGGTGGCGGCGATGGCGGCGTGGTAAAAGAGGTGCTAAAGCACAAAAGTGTAGAAAAGGTATATTTTGTTGAGATAGACGAGGCCGTTATCAGGGTCTCTAAGGAGTTTTTTCCGTCAGTTTCAGAAAAGGTAGATGACCCGAAAGTTGAGATAAAAGTCATGGATGGCGCCGAGTTTGTTAGAAGCGTTAAAAACATAGACATAACGATAGTTGACTCTACAGACGTTATTGGTTTTGCCCGAACACTTTTTACTAAAGAGTTTTTTGACAACGTAAAAAACTCAATGAACTCAAACGGAATGTTTGTAACGCACACAGAATCGCTTCACTTTCACAAAGACATTGTGATAGAGATGCAGGAAAATCTTAAAAAAGTTTTTCCAGTTGTGGACTTATACACACAGTGCATAGCCACGTATCCCGGCAACTGGTGGGCTTTTGCAGTTGGCACAAGCGGTCTTGACCCGCGTGTGATGAGGCATCCCTTTGAAATAGAAACTAAATACTATGACGATGAAATCCACGAGCGCCTATTTGTTACAAAAAAGTTCTATAAGAAGTTAATCAACAGAGAGCTTAAGTGGTAGGGTGTTTGCCGGGTGACAGAGTCTTTTCGTTATAGACAAAACCATAACTCTGTTGATATACTTTCATTATGGATACCATAGAGAGAGATTTAGATTTAACGGAAATCATTAACGGAGAGGAAATCATGGGGCCCAGTCCATTTAGACGTCATCAGGATGTTGTTACAGAGATAGCAAAGAAAATACTGTTTCACTTAGAAAAACATAATTTAGGGAAATTATACATATCACCACTTGACGTAATCTTTGAAGAGGGAATTAACAGGCTCCAGCCTGATTTACTGTTTATCAGGAAAGAGAACATGAGTATCATCCAGGATTGGATAAGAGGCGTACCGGATATGGTTTGTGAGATAATATCTCCGGGCAGTTACGAAAAGGATACCGAGATTAAGAAGGCTATCTATGAAAGATACAGGGTGCCGGAGTACTGGATAGTGATGCCGGAGCTGCAAACGATTCAGATATTAACCATTGAAGATAATAAGTACAGACTGTATTCCTCTGCGGCACTTGAAGGCGTGGTTACGTCTAAAGTCATAGAAGGGCTTGCAGTTAATGTCAGGGATATATTCGGATAACATGAGAAAGGCATCCGCTTTAGATTAAGACTTGTAGAACTGGGATTTTTTTACAGAGTAATTTGCTCAATTCTTCGGTGTGTTATGCTTATTAGGATGAGTGAGAGAAAATATTATACCGGACATTAATAAAATAAACACAATCATAAGGCTAATGTTGGGTATTATGTGAATGACATTAAAAACGTCAAGAAGCATTTTAACACCTACAAAGAAAAGAATAGCAATCACGCTTTTTTCTAAATGGACTAAATGACCCTTGGCTGACACTAACATAAAATACATAGAGCGAAGCCCCAAAATAGCAAAAATATTTGATGTATAAACCAAAAAGGGGTCCTGCGTTATAGCAATGACTGCAGGTACGGAATCTATTGCAAACATCAGGTCAGCAATTTCAATTACTATCAGACATAAAAACATGGGCGTTAAATGCCAAAAACCTCCAATTTTTGTAAAAAACTCATTTTCTTTAATATGATGATGTATGCGAAAAAAACGTCTGGCTAATTTCACTGACCAGTGACCGCTATAATCAACAATCACATCCTTTTTAGTATCCATATGTCTATACATCTGCCATGCTGTCCATATGACAAATATGCCAAAAAATGCCAAAACCCATTTGCCAAGCAATATGAGAGAAGTGCCGATTGCAATAAAGACTATTCTAAAAACTATGGCACCAAGTATTCCATAATAAAGAATTCTGTGTTGATATTCATTTTTTATTGAAAAACTTGAAAATATTGCCATGAAAACAAATAAATTATCAACTGATAGTGAAAGTTCTATAAGGTACCCTGAAATAAAAAGAAGAGATTTTTCTATGCTGTTAGTCTTTGCTATGAACAATGCAAAACCCAGAGATAGGAAAATCCATAGAGAAGACCTGACTGCTGCATTTTTAAACGACAATGGCTTGTTACTATTGCTTGAATATAGATCAATTACTAATGAGACAATTATTAAAATAATAAATGTTACAACTGTTAGTACAGAATATCCAAAAAGCAAAATTAAACCTCCTCTTGCAATAAACAAGATATTGCCTGAGTGCGCTAAAAACCGTTTGGCTCTGATTGTATAGCGGCATCAGTTGTATGCTAAGAACAATTATAAATCAATCATTTTCTTTTTTGCAAGGTGAGTACTTTAATATAATTTTCCTCATAAATTAAAAAATAGAATAGGGAAGGAATTGTAACCCTTCCCAAAAGCAGTTACCATGTATCGCCTGCTATGAGTCTTGCTGTCCTGTTTTCGTTTCTTGGCGGCGCCGTAGTTTTATCGCTGATTTATCCTAAAAAGATTGGTTAATCATGCCTGTTTTCCTTAGTAACTAACTAGTATTGAGGGTCAGAATGAGAGCCTCCGCTTTTTTCAGAGTTTCAAAATATTCCTTTTCCGGCACGGAATCGGCGACGATGCCGGCTCCTACCTGAAGATGGGCAAAGCCGTCTTTTATTACAAATGTCCTGATGATTATGTTTAAGTCCATGTTTTTACCGTAACCAATATAACCGCATGAGCCGGTATAGGGGCCTCTTAGGACAGGCTCAAGTTCGTCAATTATCTCCATGCAGCGCACCTTTGGCACTCCGGTTATTGTGCCTCCCGGAAACACCGCTCGTATGACGTCAAAACAATCCTTATCCGGTTTAAGCTCTCCGGTTACATTTGACACGATGTGGATTACGTGGGAATATGCCTCAGTTATCATCATCTCATCCACCAGCACGCTTCCATAGTCGCAAACCCGCCCAATGTCGTTCCTTTCCAAATCTATCAGCATAATATGCTCGGCACGCTCTTTTTCATTAAGCAGAAGTTCGGCAGTAAGTTTTTCATCCTCCGAGAAATCGCTGCCCCTTGGCCGTGTGCCCGCTATCGGCCTTGTGTCTGTCGTAACCGGACTTGTTCCATCAGAGAGGTTTACGCGTATCAGCCTCTCAGGTGATGAGCTGACTATCTTATAGTCATCAAAATCAAAGTAACAGGCAAACGGGGATGGATTTATAGCTGAGAGTTTCAGATATATCTGCCACGGGTCGGCATCGTTAATTTTGGCTGAAATTCGCTGAGAAAGATTCGCTTGAAAAATATCCCCGGCTCTAATATACTCAAGAGTGCGGCTTACCATCTCCATGTATCGGGACTTATCCCCATCGCTGTTTATGATTTCAGGTTTAACCCCGCTGTAAGGCAAGATTTCAGGCTCATCAGGGATGTCTCTTAGAGCCGTTTGTAAAAAGTGTTTCATTTCAGCAGATGCCTCGTCATAAAGAGCGCCGAGGTCAACGTCAAGCACATTGAAGCCGAATTTGTACTCCCTTACCCCCGGACAGAGGATAAACCATCCCCTCTTTTGTTTATGGTCAAACGAGAAAAGTCTGTCAATCATAAAAAAGTGAGCATCGGGAATTTCTAAGTCATCAGCGGCGGTCTTTGGGATTTTTTCCAGAAATCGCACAAAGTCATAACTAAGCATCCCGCAAGCTCCCCCCTGAAACGGCGGTAACTCAGGGTTATGATGCTGCGGGTAAGCCTCAAGAAGTTCTCTCAGACGATTTAACGGGTTTCTGTAAGATATTGCATCTCCCTCATCGGATTTAACATAAAGAGAGGAATCTTTGTATATTAAAGTTAAGTACGGGGCAAATCCAACGTAAGAGTACCGGGCAATGTTAAAGTTTCCCTTTACGCTTTCCAAAAGGAATGAGTTTTTGCCGGCAACTGCCGCATAATAACTGGCCGGACTTTTGTAAGGAATCTCTGTATAAAGCGGCGGGATTTTACCACTTTGCGCAATATATAGAAAATCCCTCCTGCCGGGCATTACCTCCAATGAGTGACAATCTCCATTGGCTTTTCTACTTCTGAAATCGCTTGTTAAATTCTTCTTGTGTAAATTTAAAGTTCTGAGGCCCAGAGGCCTCCACACAAAACGAGGCTGCTGCTGCCCCCATATCACAAGCCACTTTTAGATAGTTAATGTCTGCGGCAAGTCCTTTAAGAAGTCCTCCCCTATAGGCATCGCCGGCACCTGTTGGGTCGCTTAGCTTGTCGGCTTTCACTATTGGAATCTCCTCTGTGTTTACGCTGCCGTCCTTAAGTGTGTGAATTGACGAGCCATGCTCACCCTTTGTGGTAATCACGGTTTTACAGAGTGTTAGTAAATCGGCAAGTGTTTTTGATGTTTTTTCCATGGTAAGGTTTAATTCATAGTCATTGCTTATGAAAATGTATGCGCCTGTTATCATTTCTATCAGGCTCTCACCATTCCACGCAGGGAGTGATTGTCCGGGGTCAAATATATATTTGATCCCCTTTTGTTTATAAACACGGCTAAAGTTAAGCATGTCATCAAGATTTCCCGGAGCTATAATTGCCAGTGTATCGGCAGGATCAAGAGAGTCAAAATCATATGTGGACGGGAATTTCATAGCTCCTGGATTAAAAGTCGTTATCTGGTTATCGGAGCTGTCAGTTGTAATGTAAGCACCTGCCGTCAACTCTGCTCTGTATATCTTTATGTATTCTGTGGGGATGTTGTTAGACTTAAGCCAATAGTGATACGCCTCAAAGTCCCTGCCTGCCTGAGAAATTAAAATCGGAGTTTCACCCAGAAGAGACAGCGTGTAGGCAATGTTACCGGCAGTGCCGCCAAAGTTTTCCTTTACAGTGTTTATCATAAAACAGACGTTTATATTGTTTAACTTATCCGAAAGGATGTGATCTGAAAACTTACCCGGAAAATCCATAATCCTGTCAAACGCTACTGAGCCTGATATTACTAATTTCATCTATATTTCCCCCTTAATTATTTACAATTTAGTATTTTAGACTAAATCCGTGACTTTTTGTAAGCCCTTCAAAACTATTTCTGCAAGTTTTTTATTAAACCCGTCTATCTGTGAGATTTCCTCAACTGTGGCGTTTCTTATTGAGGTAATGCCATCAAAATGTTTAAGAAGTGCAATTCTACGCTTTTTTGAAATTCCGGTAATTTTCTCAAGCGGTGATTCTATAACCCGCTTTGCCCTGAGTTTCTTGTGATACGTTATGGCAAACCGATGCACCTCATCACGGATTCGCTTTAGAAATAACGATGACGGAAGTCCGTCCTCTATGTTTAGAGGTTTTCTGGTTTTATCATGAAAAAAAGCACGGTCTGGTTTTTTCGCTATTGAGATAACAATTGTTTCATTTAAATTAAGTATGTTATAGGTGCTTAAATCATGTAGTGCTTTAATGGCAGCCTCAAGCTGACCGCGTCCTCCGTCAATTATTACAAGCTCCGGGAAGTTTTGGTTGAGGTTTTTTGCGGTACGCTCAAAGGTTTCACGCATCATAGAGTAGTCATCTATGCCTGTAACGGTTTGTATTTTCAAATGCCTGTAAAATTCCTTTCTAAAACCCCCGTTTTGCCAAAATATGAAAGCTCCAACTGATTCACTGCCCGATATGGTGGAAATATCAAAGGCTCCAATTGAGACCGGAGTTTTACTTAGTTTAAGCCGGTAACTAAGCTCATCCAGTATATACGCATCCGAGCTGCCCTGACGCAGTTTAAAAGATGTCGCAGCGTTTTCATTTGCCATCTTAAGCAAGTTCAATTTTTTGTCGTCTTTAGGCACTGTTATTTTGACAACTGTGCCGCGTTTTTTCTTAAGCCACTTCATCAGTGTCTCTCTGTGCTCGGGTCTTTCATTTACGACAATCTCAGACGGCGGATAGATGTCCTTATTATAAAATTGTTGTATAAACGTGGAAATCAGCTCTTTTACAGAAACTCCACCGATATCTTTTATGTAGAAATCCTTTACGCCGGTTAGACAGCCGTTTCTTACAAAAAACACATTTATAAGCCCCTCCGTTCCTGTGTGATAAAGCCCCAAAACGTCCATATCGGCAAAGTTAACGTCAACCACCTTTTGCATCTCCCATGCGGTTGCAATGGCCTTTATTTTATCTCTGTATTTGGCGGCTGCCTCATATTGCAGTGAATCCGACAAAAAAACCATTTTTTCGGTAAGTTTATCCAACAAAGTCTGGCGCTTACCGTTAAGAAATTCAATTACTTCTTTAACATACTCCATGTACTCGTCCTTACTTATGAGTCCCACACATGGAGCGCTGCAAAATCCCATCTGGTAGTCAATACACGGGCGTGTAATGCTTTCAAGGCGATAGTTGCACGTGCGCAGGGGAAAATGTTTTTTGACAAAATCCAAAATTTCTCTCATACTCCTTGATGATACATACGGCCCTGTGTAAACATTCCCATCGTTGTGAACCCTTCGTACAACGTCAATTTTAGGCCACTTATCGGTCACTGTGACTTTCAGGTATGGGTAGTTTTTATCGTCTTTGAGGATTATGTTATATTTCGGACGGTGCTGTTTTATTAGATTAGCCTCAAGAGCAAGTGCCTCCACCTCGGATTCGGTCACGATAAATGTAAAATCATGAGCTTCTCTGACAAGAGCCGTTTTTCTTAGATCAGTTTTGATACTTGAATTAAAATAGCTGCGCAGACGATTCCTGAGAACACGTGCCTTACCGACATAAAGGATGACCTCCTTTTGATTTTTAAACATATAGACCCCAGGGGCCGCGGCAACAGTTTTTAACTTATCCGGCATTTTATTCATATAAACACTCCCATATCCGTAGTATATATCAAAGATACTGGTCATACTCAAGGTGTGGACGATGGATAGAAAAATGTGGATATTATATTTTCGGATAGTAAAATTTTCTTATTTGTTTCATCAGATGATTAGGAAATTGTTGACGTTATAGCTTCGTTTACGTAAAACTAAACCACTTTTTAAAAACCGAAACACATGCCGAGACGACGTCGCTGTCATATAAAACACCGCTATTTTTCGTTATCTCCTCTAATGCCTTCTCTATTCCCAGAGCTGGACGATACGGCCTGTGGTTAGCCATCGCTTCAACCACATCGGAAACACAGATTATCCTTGCTTCAAGCAAAATATCGTCGCCCTTAAGCCCAAGTGGATACCCTGAGCCGTCCATTCGTTCATGATGCTGCAATACTATCTGAGCAACTGGGTAGGAAAAATCTATACCTTTTAAAATTTCAAACCCGACCTGCGAATGCTCTTTAATAAGGTTAAACTCGGAGGCTTTCAGCTTGCCCGGCCTGCTGAGTATCTCAGAGGGCACGTATATCTTGCCGAGATCGTGTATTGCAGACGATAGCAGCACACCTTCCTTCTGTTGTTCGCTAAGTCCCAACTCATCGGCAATAGCAGAGGACAATTTGCTTACCCTTAGTTGATGTCCTGCGGTGTATGGATCTCTGGCCTCTACGGCAGCGCACATGGCCTGTATTATAGCGTTAGTGTGGGAGCGAAGTTTATCAAGGCTGTCCAGCAATTCCTTTGTGCGTTCCTGTACCACTGATTCCAGTTGGTCTGTGTACATGGCAATTGACATTTCCATTTCCTTGCGGTGTGTAATATTTTCAATCATTCCTATCCCATACACAACAGCACCGTTTTCATCTCTTATTAAATCAGCGATAACGTTTACCCATATTACCTCTCCATTTTTCCTGACGTAGCGTTTTTCCATCTTATAAGCGGGTATTAGGGCATTTCTTAGCTTACTTACAAGTTTCTTGTGCTCATTAAAATCTTCTTTGTGGGTTAATTCATGATATGTGAGGGTTTTGAATTCCTCTTCGGTATATCCCAGCATCTGGCACATGGTATTGTTGACTTTAATAAAATAGTCGTTACTGTCCGTTACGGCTATTCCTATCGGGCTATCCTCAAATATCCTACGAAAACGCTCTTCGCTTTCCCTAAGCGCCAGTTCGGTGTTTTTCAGTTCAGTAATATCATGAGCTATTACAGAGATACCTTTGACATTTCCATCTTCTGCGTTGAGGTGGGGGATATACCTTACGGCGATAATCTTTTGTGTTCCGTCTTTTAGCTTTATGTATCCGTCAAACTGCACCTTCTGTCCCGATAACGCCATTATTAGATTATCTTTAACGACCTCGTGATAGTCTTGTCCTAATATTTCCTTGAGGCGTTTTCCTAATATCTCAGAATGTGAGTACCCAAACCAGTCCTCGTAGAGTTTGTTGGCGAAGCGGTAGCGGGTTTCGCTGTCTAAATAAGCAATCAGCGCAGGCAGTGAGTCTGTAATCAGGCGCAGCAGCTCTTCTTTTTCTTTTAATTCTTTTGCGTTTGCGATACTTTTTTCTATCTCATGACCCAATTGTTTGTTTATTGTCAGTATTTCTAACGTTTTATGCTCGACAAGTTCTTGCAGGTGCTCACGGTATTCTCCAAGCTCGTTTTCCATCTGGACGCGCTCTGAAATATCTACACCAATTGATACGATGTCAACTTTTTTATCTTGCCGGATTAACGAGAAAATGAAATAATATGAAATCTTGTTATTGTCCTTTGTGGATAACAATAGCTCGTAGTCTGCCCTGCCGTCTTCATTTACCTTATGAAATATTTTATCTACGCATTCTTTATCGTCCGCTATGAAGAAATCAAATACGGACATATTATGTATCTCCTCAGAAGAGTAGCCGGTTACCTCCATAAAGTTATTGTTGTGCATGAGGATTTTCCCTTCTTGATCGGTAAGGTAAAAAATACCGGGCAGTGTATTAACAATTACGTTAAGCTCTGTGAATTTATCTTCTGCTGCCGTATGCATCTCCTTGATTCTATCGAGCATCTGGTTAAACGTCATAGATAGAATCCCTATCTCGCCGTCAGAAGTTATTTCAATCCTTTGAGAGATATCCCCTTCAGAAATTTTAGTAGCTATTTTTGTCAGATGCGTAAGCGGCCAGGTTATACGTCTAACGAGATGCCATAAAGTAAGTAATATGAATCCAATCAGCATGAGATAACTTATGATTAAAAAATTTCTTAATCGGACTAACGGCTCCATAAACTCGGCTGTGTCAATCTTAACGACAACTCCCCAGTCCGCTCGGGCTATATAACGCGTAACGCCTATTACATCAGCCCCCTTGTAATCTATAAAAGCGCTATACACGTGTTGTCTTTTAAGCAATGCCTGAGTGATAAGCGTGGTCGTATTGTCTTTAGGTATTTTAAGGGCAAAGGCGGCGTTTTTGTCTTTACGCAGGGGGACTATAAATAATGCGTCGCCTTTTTCGTCTCTTTTTGCCAGCACTGTTTCGCCAGTTTTTCCTAACCCCGTGTAATCTCCCGTAATGTCGGTAAGGTATTTAGCGTCCAATATGCCGCTCACAAAGCCTATTAGATTATCCTCCATAAGCAATGGAAATGAAAACAAAATGTCGGGAGCGTTATCATGTCCCTTAATGGTATCTATAATCACGGGCTCTTTATGGTTTTTTGCCAAAAAAGGTTCATAATTGATTTGTTTTCCGATTATTGAGTTATTGGTTGAATAGATGACCTCACCGTTTATGCCGACAAGCGATATTTCGTGAAATATCGTGATGGTGCTCATAAGTTCGTGCAATACTTTTGCAAGATTGTCCTTTGATTCAGCGTCCCTGTTTTTTTCGTATGATGCTAATTGTTTTTTAAGATTCGGCCTATTTGCAATCATCTTGACATCGTCAGAAAATCTGTCAAATAGTATATTGATTCTGGATTCCTGAATAGCCGCAGTTGCACGCAATTGATTCTCCAGAACTTTCATCAAGCTTTCCTTGCAGTGATGATAAATAACAAACCCGCTTATGGTAATAGGCAAGATGGATGCTATCAATACTATAGTTATAAATTTCTTTAGCATTTTAGCCTGAGATTATTTGGCAGAGAGTCGTTTTTTGGCTGTAATTATAGTCATTTTTCATAGTTACCCGCCTGTTTGATCATCTTGCCGATAATTCGTATTTGACAGGCAGCAAGTTGTCCAACTTTATGTTTTTTGAGGCATTCATAATTTCAATGCCAACTATTTTATCACCGTATCCAATATCAAAAACTATATCTTCTGATACCCGTGTGTTTACCACATCTTGTGTCACGTCGTCTAACCTGAGATAAAGCACATCTCCCCTATCATCGTATGAGACATACATTCACACCTCCCACTTTCCATAAAAAACATAAACCGTTACTGTTATTATAATATTTTCCTCTACAATATAAAACACCTCAACCCTTTTGTGCTCATAATATTTATTTAAACGAATTTGTTTATATGAAAATATTTTCCCTTTACCTTCCTTTCCGTATTTCGCCGAAACAGGGAAACCTGTTTTTATGACTTCTCTTATTTCAGCTTCATTTGTTCCCCGCTCCATAGCCCTTTTTAGTGTGTGATGTTCTATCCGGATTTCCATCTATAAACGCTCGTCATCTCCTATATCATAAATCTACGGCTTCACATAAGCATAACCATCCGCCTGCCGTCTTATTAGCTCGGTAATTCCTGCTGGGATTACAGTAATAAAAGGGCTTATTAGCTCCTCCGATATGCAGACATTGCCGCCGCCGGCACACATCTTTTTTAGCGAATTCCGGCACGCCAAAAATTTCACGCCCTGCCCCGATAGCGCCTCCATTGTCTTTAACTTTTCCTCATCCCCATAAGCCAATACTGAGGGGCCATTAGCAAGCATTACGGCATCCACGGCATCAGCTCCAACGTCTTTAATCAGATTAGTTACGTTACCCAGCGCCACATCCCACCGCTCTGGCTCATTTACGTGAAACAACACTCTTAGTTTACTCATATTCTCTCTCTCCTCTTATCAGGTTACAAACGCTCTCCGAGTTTTGCTTCTTACATAAATCCGTATCGGAGTCCCTTTAAACGGATACTCTTTTCGTATCATACCCTCCACATACCGTATGTGATGGTCTCTGACTGCATCCTTGTAATTTACAAACAGTGTAAACTGTGGGGGGTTTATATCGACCTGAGTCATGTAAAACACTCTGGTCTGCCTGCCCTTATGAAGCGGAAGCGCACGGTTTATCATCACAGAAAGGTTATTCAATAACCCGGTTGTAACTCTAAGTGTCCGCTGCTCCATGACCTCATCAATAATGGGGAACACCTTTGTGATTCTCTGTTTACTTATGCCGGATGTTGTTAAAATCGGCGCATATTTGGCAAAATTCAACTCTCGTTCTATTAGTTCCTGAAACTCAAGGAATGCCTTTTCCGGCTCCTCTAATAAATCCCACTTATTTATCAGAATGATCATTCCCTTTCCGGCTCTGTCAATAAGGCTCGCAATTTTTTTGTCCTGCTCTACAACTCCAGCTGTGGCATCAAGAATTAGAATCACCACGTCCGCTCTCTCTATGCTTCTTATAGCGCGTATTGAGGAAAACCGCTCTACGTCATAAGTAATTCGGTTTTTCTTTCTAAGCCCTGCCGTATCCACCAGCATAAACTTGCGCCCATAGTGGGTGCACAGGCTGTCAACAGAATCCCTTGTTGTGCCGCTAACGGCACTCACTATCATCTTGTCTTTTCCAAGCAGAGCATTTACAAGGGTTGACTTCCCCACATTAGGCCGCCCAACTATTGCCACCCTTGGACAGTCCGATGGAGGTTCCTCATAGTAAGACTCCGGCTTAAAACGGCTTATGACCTCATCCATGTACTCATCAAAGTTAAAAGCGTGCTCGCCGGAAACTGGTATAACTGATGCCCCAAGCGGATAGAAATCAGGAATTCGACCGGCATTTTTAGGGCTGTCTATTTTATTGACAACCCAGATAATTTCCTTGTTGTATTTTCTGATAACTGCGGCAAGCTCCAAATCTCCGGGCGTTAGCCCGTCTTTGCCGTCAAGAACCTGAACAATTACATCAGCCTCCTCAAGACCAATCAGAGCGTGTTCTCTGACCATCGTTAAAAGCTCGTCCTCATCTCCTGTGATAAACCCGCCGGTGTCAATAACCGCAAACTTTCTGCCCTCCCACTCGGCCTCTCCGTATATACGGTCACGGGTCACACCTGGCTCGTCTTTCACGATAGCTGTGCGGCTTTTGGTCATCCGGTTAAAGATTGTGGATTTCCCCACGTTTTGCCTGCCTGCTAATACTACAATTGGTTTAGGCATTATGAGGCCACTTCAAATATGAAATCTATTTCTACCGGTGAATTAAGTGGCAGTGAAACTGCGCCCACGGCAGCCCGGGCGTGTCTGCCATTTTCTCCCAAAATCTGAAACAATAAATCCGACGCCCCGTTTATTACCTCCGGGTGCCGGTAGAAATCCTCACCGCATGATACAAAACCTGTCAACTTTACACACCTCCTGATTTTATCCAAACTCCCGATTGCATCTTTCACTATGGAAAGGGCATTAAGAGCAACCGTGGCAGCGTCCTCTTTTCCCTCCTCAATGCTAACTTCATGTCCAACTCTGCCAACCCTTGTGAGTTTCCCATCTCTAAATGGGAGCACTCCGCTAAGAAATAGCAAATTTCCGGCTGCTACACAAGTAACGTATGAACCCACCGGCTTTGGCGCCTGAGGAAGAGTTAACCCCAAAGATGTAATCCGTGCTTCAACACTCATAGTTTGTTGATATATTGTAACATTAAGCATTGTGTATAAGAAATAGACAAGAGAAAGCTATAGAAGCGTCTTTAAATTACTAAGGATAGCTGCCATAATCTATGCGTATTCCGCAGTCAACACAGTTTATAAACTCCTCTCCTTCGCACTTAACGTAGATAATCAGTCCGCAGCAGCCGCATACAACGCGTAATCCGCCACTATCTCTAATGACTGCTGAGGTTATCTGATTCCCTCTGATGGGAATTATTGATGTTGGGTATCGCCGTATATTAAGCGGTTGTCCGCAGTGACTGCACTTATGCTTATCAGTGTCAAGGGATATGACGTTATCGCTCTGGCAGCTAGAGCACACGGTATGGTAGTTATCGTCAAGACCGTACCTCAGATAGTATTTATAAACGTTTAAATCCATATTATGTGCACTTATTTCTTACTTCTTTTCAATCGTCTATAAACTTCACTATCATTTCGCTTTCCTATGGTAACTATTTTCAGGATATTATCATCTACTAAATAAACAATCCTATACTCGCCAGCATCGACTCTTTTGTATTGATTTCCTCTGAGGTTTTCTGAATCTGTAGGAAACGGATTTTTCATAAGCCCAAATACCTTTTTGATTATCTGACGAAACTGTTTTGCGTCAAGTTTGTCTAAAAAAGTTAATACATCATTTGTAAAATCCAGATTATACAAGCTTTTCAAGAAGGAATTCTATAGTTTTTTCATGCCCGGCGTAACCGCCCTTTTCCGCCTCAACCGCTTTTTCTATCCAATACGTGTCGTCATCTACGTTGAGTAGTTTACTGTTAAGCAGCCCGCCGTCATTATCCAATATCTGTCTGTCTATAGCCTTATTAGCCATATTGAAATCCTCCTGTGACATCCCTTATACTATCATATAATAAGTCAATTTTTCAAATGTGCCTCAGAGCCGCTGACATGCCCTATATCTACAAGAATGCTCTAACGTGGGACTTCTCGTCTCTTTAATCATAGTATTCATTTAATCATTTTAATCATAGTTCAGAATTTCCGTTATTTATAACCAGTTTTCTGTAAAACTTCGTTGCATTTCATTTTCATATATTTTTTGATTTCATCTGCAACAGTTACGTTGTCGTTGGTTTTAACCCGCTTCATACGATACAAAACCGATTTTGCCATTTGCTGGCTTTCACACGCCATTCTTCTTCTAACATTTATGAACTCGGTTAAATTGTCGCTCTTTTTTAATAATGAAATCAGTTTGTCTTTGGTATTATTGTCAAACCTAGCGCATCTTTCCTTGGCTAACTTTATATTGTCTTTAACAACTTCAAGACTTGAACTTCTTTCTATTTTTGTCAGATTATCATAATCTAAATCGGTTATTATGTCTAAAAATCTAATGTCCTCATAATATATACCATTAAGATGAGCGGCTGTCAAATCTGCACATTTAAGCGAAGCTCCATTGAAATTAGCCCCATATAACTTAGCATTACCAAAGTAAGCCCCCTGTAAGCGAGCAGAGAGTAACTCAGCCCCCTGTAAGTTTGCATCAAATAAAGAAGCCCCCTGTAAGTTTGCATTAAAGAAGTCAGCCCCCTGTAAGTTTGCACTAGCCAAAGAAGCCGCTTGTAGCTTAGCATACCCTAAATAAGCCCCCTGTAAGTTACCAAAATTTAGATTAACTCCCTTTAACTCAGCACCCCATAATCTGGTCCCATGTAAGTTAGTCTTCTCTAATTTTGCACCCTGAAGGTTGGCAAAGGAAAAATCTGCTCTTTCCATTTTAGCCCCTCTGAAATCAGCATTTAAAAACACGGTCTTTTCAAAATTGCCAAATCTCAAATCCCTGTCTTTTAAGTCAATGCCTACAGAATAATCACGTTCGGCGTCTTCTCTTGTTTTGTTATCAGAAAGATAACGCACAATAATTGTATCGCTTACTTCTTTAAGAAGAAATTTTTCTTCAGGCACTTCAAGATTGCGATGAATTACTTTGCTTATGGTAATGTTATCAAGAGTGTCGACACCAAATCGTTCTATTCCGAATTTTTTAAATTGCCACTTTGGTGCTAATGGAAACTTCTCATTGTTTTTTTCAGGAATTTTAAGGATTGTCAATGAAACAACTGGCGCAACAATAATCAGAAAATAAACAAGTGATTTTTTTAAGAAATTCAAAACAGATTTTAAGCTAAACCGGTCATATTTACTAAACTCATTGTCAGCAATTATAAGAATTGTAAGAAAGAAAAAAGACATGACAGAATCAAGTATTATAGCCCAATGATGAATGCCGGTTATGAAATAACTGTGATAGGGCAGAAACCGTAGATTAACCCAACCCAAAACGACAAGAGGCGCAATGTAATACAAAAAGTAAAGAATAACTGCTAAGAGAACGTTTACAAAAAAATTGCCGCCTGTTTTGATTTTAAAATTGAAGATAAAAGGATGTGAATGTTCATTTTTACTTTCAGGATTTTGTGCCCACTCATAAACTTTTTTGGCGTGAAAAAATAGATTTAAAAACAAATTCAGATGCAACATCCAAATGATCAGCGGAGTGATGGAATAAAAAGTCTTAACCGGAACGTCAGCGCCAAGAATTGGCAGTTTTATGGTGCTATCGGGCATAACAAACATCCTGTCTGTCGTTCCAACAACTATTACAAGAACATACGCAAGGAACGCTATAAAAATCATCAGAAGGTTTCTGTTGTAAGAGGACGACTTATCGAGGGCTTCTTTAAGGATTTTGCTTTCTTCAGCCTTAGCTGAGGACGAACCACCCCACGACCTAACACCTACTGAGTCAGTCTTTATGCTGCGTTTAAAAAAACTCCCAAGTAACAGTTTTTTTAGCGTTTCTTTAGTGTCCAATGTAACCCGTCCCGCTCCTATTGTCTTCTACAGAACATACCCTTTACCAAGGTGTAGTCAAAAGCATAACGAGGCGGCAAGGAGAAAGCGACGCAGGCGTACTTTTAGTACGTTGAGGAGCTTTTGACGATGCCAACAAAGTTAGGCAAATGAATGCACCTTGGTATCATAATCCAAGTTCCTCAGGCAGCCCAATACGTCCCAACACGGCAGAAGCCGCAGCAACGGCTGGGTTTGAAAGATAGACCTCAGATTCGGTATGCCCCATACGTCCAACGAAATTTCTGTTTGTGGTGGCTATTGCCCGCTCTCCTTTAGCAAGAATTCCCATATATCCGCCCAAACACGGGCCGCAGGTTGGAGTTGACACGACCGCTTCGGCGTCTATAAATATTTCAAGCAGTCCCTCTTTCATTGCGTTTTTATAAATCTCTTGGGTAGCCGGAATCACAATCATTCTGACGTTTGGATTGACCTTTCGTCCCTTTATGACAGAGGCTGCCTCGCGCAAATCCTCAAGTCTGCCGTTTGTGCATGAGCCTACCACAACCTGATCAATGCTGATACTTGTAAGCTCTTTAGCCGGTTTTGTGTTTGAGGGAAGATGCGGACATGCTACCGTTGGCTCAATCTTTGAGCAGTCATACTCTCTTACAGCTACATATTTAGCGTCCTTATCGGATGTGTAAAAACGAAACTCTCGCTTTGCGCGTTTTGTGACATACTCTTTTGTGGCGTCATCGGGCACAATTATACCGCTCTTACCTCCGGCCTCAATTGCCATGTTGCACATCGTAAGCCTGCCATGCACAGGGAGCGCTCTGATAACCTCGCCCTCAAACTCCATTGCACAATAAAGTGAGCCGTCAACGCCGATGTCACCAATCGTGTGGAGAATCAAATCCTTACCGCCAACCCACTTATTGAGTTTGCCGTGATAGATAAACTTCATACTCTCCGGCACTTTAAACCATAAGTACCCGGTAGCCATTGCGGATGCCACATCGGTAGAACCAACGCCGGTTGAAAACGCTCCGAGCGCACCATACGTGCAGGTGTGGCTGTCGGCTCCAATTATAACGTCCCCGGGCAACACCAGTCCTTGTTCCGGTAAAAGCGCATGTTCCACACCCATCCGTCCTACTTCAAAATAGAGGCTAAGCTCCTGCTCTGTGGAAAACTCCCGCAGAAGTTTGCACTGCTCAGCGGCTTTGATGTCTTTCTGTGGAACGAAATGATCGGGAATCAGTGCAACTTTGTTTTTATCAAAAACGGATTTAGCTCCGATTTTCATAAACTCTTTTATAGCAATCGGAGCCGTTATATCGTTAGCAAGGATAAGGTCAAGTTCGGCATTTATAAGCTCACCGGGAGACACAGCTTTTTTATCCGCATGAGCGGCAAGTATCTTTTCAGTTATAGTCATTGACATATATAAAACCCTCCGTATTATATTTGTTGATGTATTGTAACATGAAGCCTTGTGTAAAGGTAAGACAACGAGTAGGTAAGAATATAGCCAAGCATAGACTTCTACATTATAATCTACCTCTGAAACAATCTGACGTCAACAAAATCGCCCTCAGAAATTCCCCTCTTATCTGCGCCGATAACTATAAATCCGTCTGCTTTGACCATTGTATTTATGAGGCCGGATTTGCCTAAGATAGGTATTGCCCACAGCTTACCATCCCGTGTTTCCACTTTAACCCAGATATGGTCTTCTCGTCCTGGCATAGAAGATATGTTTTTTGCAATATGTGCTCTTATCCTGCCGGCATACTCAGATACACTATCCTCTGTTAAACCGGAAAGTTTTCGTAATGCACCCTTTACAAATACATCAAAAGCTACCATCACAGCCGATGGATGTCCGGGTAGTCCAAACACAGGTTTTTCGTTTACTACGCCAAAAATGGTGGGTTTTCCTGGCTTTATAGCCACTCCGTGAAATATGACGCCGGGCAGCCCTAATGAGTTAATTATCTTTGGCGTTAAATCCATCGTGCCTACCGAGCTTCCTCCCGTTAGCAAAACCATATCAGAGCTGTTTAGCGACTTACTTAACGCCTCAGACATCGTATCAAAATCGTCCCTGTAAATTCCCATAATTAACGACTCCCCGCCGTTAACTTTTACAAGCGCCGCAAGCGTATAAGCATTTATGTCTCGTACCTGACCCGGGTTAATATTGCCCTCAGGCGGCACAATCTCATCCCCTGTTGATATAATCGCTACCTTTGGCAGTTTGAATACCGTAACTTTAGAAATCCCCAGTGCAGCCAAAACTCCTGCATCCTGTGGTCTTAATTGATGTCCTTTCTTAAAGATAAGTTCCCCTGTTTTGACGTCCTCTCCCCTTGATACTGTGTTATCCTTTGGTGCAACCGCTCTTACCACTTCTATCATGTCATCATTCAGTTTTTGAGTATGCTCAAGCATTAAGACAGAGTCGGCCCCATCGGGGAGCATTCCACCGGTGGGAATTTTAGCCGACTCACCTGTGTTTACTTTAAAATCAGGCATCTTACCCATAAATACTTCATGTTTTACATTAAGATACGCAGGCACCGACTCGGTAGCTCCAAAAGTATCTGAGCTTCTTAAAGCATACCCATCCATAGTTGAACGGGAAAAAGCCGGAAGGTCTTCGTTGGATTTAATGTCAGAGGCAAGCACTCGCCCAACTGAATTTTCTAATCTGACAGTGTCAACACCGGTAACCGCGTAATGAACAGAGTTGATTAACTCTTTGGCGGCTGCAACTGAAATCAGCCCTACTCTACCAAGCATATCAGGCATATTTACAACTCTAATTCTCTTACAGCAGTCACCCTTACAAAAAAAGACTCTTGTACAGTCGTCCGTGGACTATTTCACCGCTGGGTTTTATGTGAGAAATCTTAGAGGCTTTGCCGTGTCTTAAAATATCGATTATACGGCTTAGGGATTCCTCAGTAAGGTCCTCAATAATGTGTCTTGGAGGGGTATATGAATAAGGCATATGTCCTTCGACAATGTTCATAACGGCGCCTGTGGTAAGCAAAGACATAAAGAGCAGACTCTTATAAATTCTCTTATTAATTTTAAAAGATAAAAAAAGTTTGCAAATAGAATTCTCTAAAAACAAGTCATTGCGTTTCTGCACACTCTTTTTTATAGCAACTGCCTGCAGCCAGTATTTTCTATTAATAAAACTGTCGGCTTTGAGTTCATAGAGAGTATGTTCAATATTTTTGCTCTCTCTAGTCAAAATATCGTGAGCAACAGTGTCAGCAGCAAGGTGCGAAAGGTAGCCGTAAGCAAATGCCTTCTGTTGAGAGGTTTTTGCTGCATCAATAAGTCTGAAACCAAAATCCCACGAATGTGAACTCTTTTCCTGCGGAAGATACTTCTTCCCCAACACTATATCAGCCATTATGTTACCGTAGAGAAAATCCTCCTTAAACCGGTTAATAATGGAACTAACAACAGGGGGCAGTAAAAAAGAAAAAAACATCACCTCATTTGCCAGATACGTATGGGTCAAAGGCCCCCAGGCATAGCAGACAGATGGCAGTAACAGAAACAAAACCAGGTAATAAATCCTGAGCATCCAACAGATTCTACTATAATTTATAAAAAATGTCCACAAATAAATTTTCTGCTCAGGGCAAACGCATTTCACAGGAAATAATAATATAATTGCATATGCAGTTAGCTCCGCAAACAAAGAACTGGATTCCTGCTTTCGCAGGAATGACAAAAAAAAGAATTGCTCCCCTTTGTCATTCCCGCCTACGAGCGGGAATCCAGTCCTTTAAAATATATCATCTGCTGACAGAAAACTCTCAGTCGGAGTTAACTTAATAACCATTATAATATATTGCCAATGCAGTGTAGCTTCGCTAAAAAACTGGATTCCTGCCTGCGCAGGAATGACAAAAAAAAGACATATCCTTCCTTGTCATTCCCGCCTCCGAGCGGGAATCCAGTCCTTTTCTCTAAAAATTCTGCCTTGCAACAGAGAAGTCTTTTGCTGCTTTTTTCTCTAATGCGTTTCCCCTGATTTTCTGCTTGACTTTTGAGCTACAACGTGCTATACTAAAACTGAGAAGTGGTGGCCAAAGGGGGGGTCTGATATTATGGATATAAGCTTATATAATATTGACAACTTTAAAAACACTGTCAGCGCCTTAGGCGGCGGAAAGAGAAACACAGGCGGACAGAATGCTTCGTCCTCTTTGCCTATTGGACAGGCAATTGCCTCAACGGTAAACGCAAACATCGCACCTGCTTCTATCTATACTCCCCCAAATCTTAATGAGTTAGATCAACTCAGCAAATCCATGCTTGAGGCTCAACAGAAACAGGCAGAAGCGCAAAAGAGCAAAGAAGATAAGACAGTTAACACTAATCATGATAACAATAAAAGTCTTTTAAATACGTCCCTGAGCAATTCGGACAATACTCTTACAGGCAGCAAAAGTGCAGACCTCTCCTCAACAACACAGTCAACACCGCCTCTTATGTTTAACAGAGGCAGCGTAGCCTTAAATTCGTATCAGAGCGCCTCTGTTGGTTTAGCAAACGCTGCGGGTGACAAAGGAAAAGGTTCGCTTGTAAATATCTCCGTATAGCGTCATAACGGCTGCGTACATTCCTCATTTTTTTGCCTCATAACGATGTAGCCAGATAGAATAATCAAGACCCCTCCAATAAGTGAAAGTAAATTAACGTGCTCGGAAAGAAATATTATGCCAAATAGTATTGCCCCTACAGGTTCAATATAGCCTAAAATGGCAGCCCTGCAAGCCTGTACCTTTTCCAATCCCTTGTAGTAGAGGTAGTTGGCTATAGTTGAATGAAAAACGCCAATAACTATAAACATCCAAATATATCGCCGTGACGGCAGTGTGACAAATGGCAGGAGATACAGTGAAACAAACGTGTTTTGCAAAAATACCATTATGTACCGGTTATACCCGCCCATGTAGAGCTTTAACATTATAACCAACACCGCATACATGACGCCTGAAATAAGACCTGAGATTATACCAAAAAAATTCCTGTCAAACCCTCCGCTTGTAACAATTGTAACAATCGAAACATCTCTAAAAATCAGCCATAATCCAATAGTGGCAACAGTCAGTGATATAAAGATAGACACATGAAGTTTATCTTTAAGAAAAATCGGTGAAAGCACAGCAACTAATACCGGCGCTATGTAGTGCGTAAAGACAGCGTTAGATATGGTTGTCCACGAGTAAGAAAGAAAAAACGAATATGTGTTCGTTAGCACTATCAAACTTATTAAACCCAGTAATGGAATCTTTTTAATGGATGGAAAATTCTGACGCATCTTTTTATTCAGAAACATTGGAAGCTGAAGAAAGACCGATATAGCAGACGGATAAAACATTATCGTTGCAACAGGTAATTCAGCACTTTTTATAAATACGCCAAGTGAGCTCCATATTATCATCGCAAGTATTATATATAAATAATAGACCATTATAGCTGTTAAATCAAAGTGATACTTTATAAGATTGAATCATTAAATCTTACTAACTGCACCAAACTTCTTAAGTAGTGCAGCCTTTACCGGAGGCGGCACAAGGGCGTCCACACATCCACCCAAAGAAGCAATCTCCTTTACAGCTGTAGATGTGATGAAAGAATACTCCTCAGATGGCATCTTAAAAATTGTATCAACATTTTGATTTAACCTCCTGTTGATTAGTGCCATTTGGAGTTCATACTCAAAATCAGAAACCGCTCTGAGACCTCTTATGATTACGGAGCTTTGTTTAGCTTGGGCATACTCAACTATAAGCCCTTCAAAACTATCCACGATAATGTTATCTATGTGGCTGGTGGAACTGAGAATTAAAGATTTTCTTTCCTCTACCGAAAAAAGCGGAGTCTTTTTTGGGTTCGTTGCTATTGCTATAATCAGCCGGTCAAAAAGTCTCGTGCTTCTTATTACGATATCAAGGTGTCCGTTTGTAAAGGGGTCAAACGTACCAGGATAAATTGCCAGTCTTTCCATACTCTGAGATTATACACAAATGCCGGTGTTTTAGTCCTGTAAAAATTCATACACGGTTAACGAAATATCACCGTATTTATATTGTTTTTTTGTGATAAGGTTTCCTATTGCATGAGGCAGTTGTTTTTTTGCCGGATGTTCAAGTATTACATGACAACCCGCAGTCAACACCTTGGTTGAGGCAATGACAGGCATAATGTTTTCAATCTCATCTGAGTAATATGGAGGGTCTATGTAGATACAGTTAAAGGTTTCGTTTATGTTTTCCAGTTTTTTTAGGACACTTTTGGCAACACCCACAAACGCCGCACATGAGCCGCTTATTTTAAAAGCTGGAATACTGACAATTGCTTCAATTGCCTTTGCGCTCCTATCAACAAAGACAACCCGCTTGGCGCCTCTGCTTAGAGCCTCAAGACCGACTGCTCCTGTGCCGGCATAAAGGTCAAGAAATCTGCACCCATGTGTAATCTCTCTTATAATATTAAAAAGCGATTCACGCACCTTTGCAGAGGTCGGTCTGAGTGACTTAGTTACTGTGGCTTTAAGAGTCTTGCCTTTAAGCGCTCCAGCTATTATTTTAACCTTTCCCACGCTGCTATAATACCACGTCCTTGTTTTTTTTATAGCATCAATGATACAATCAACTTTGGTTGGAGGGGGACACTAAGTGCAAACAGCAGGGGGATTAATAAACTGATGGGAATAGATATTAAGGGAATAACGGTTCCGGCACTATTGTTAAATTTAGACGCTGCGCTCTCAGCAGATAGAAACATTGACGAGATTGAAACAAAATTTAGCACTCCGTTTTTTAATCACTCTAAAATTGTAATTAATACCAATGGGCTTGTCCTGGAAACCAATCATTTAAACAAAATTTATAAGATATTTGAACAGCATGACGCTGTATTGTTAGAAATTAAAAGTGATTTTCATCCAAAAGAAAGCTCCAACAAAGCAAATGTCCAGACAAGTAACAGAAAATCGCTGCTAACTTTAAATCAAACCGTACGCGGCGGGCAAAAAATTGAATATGACGGCGACGTCCTGATTTTTGGCACGGTTAACGCTAACGCATACATCGTTGCCACAGGAAATATAATCGTGATGGGTACATTAAAGGGAGTGGCTCACGCCGGAGCCTCAGGCGATGAGACATCAATGGTAGTGGCTCTTAACTTAAAACCACAGCAGTTAAGAATTGCTAATCATATCGCTAAATCCCCTGACAACATTGATGAGCTGCCCAATATCCCTGAAAAAGCATACATAACTGATAATGCTATAAACATAGAAAAAGTATAGGAGTATTATAATGTCAAGAATAATAGTAGTAACATCCGGGAAAGGCGGTGTGGGGAAAACCACAATAACTGCTAACCTGGGAACAGCGCTGGCAATGCTTGGAAAGAGAGTGTTAACGTTGGATGCCGATATTGGCCTCAGAAACCTTGATATGATTCTGGGACTGGAAAAAAGGATTGTTTACGATATTGTTGATATTGTAAACGGCACCGTTAAAGCCGAAAAGGCATTTGTTAAAGACAAAAGAGGATACCCGCTTTGTCTCCTTCCGGCATCGCAAACAAAAAACAAAGAAGCCGTTACACCCGAACAACTCGTAGAAATCATAGAAAGTGTCAGAGATAACTTTGACTACATATTCATTGATTCACCGGCAGGAATTGAGGGCGGCTTTAGAACTGCTGCAACACCGGCTGAGGAGGCCATAGTGGTGGTAAACCCGGAGGTGTCCTCAGTAAGAGACGCTGACAGGATTATAGGACTCCTTGAGTCTATGGAAAAAAGCAATATAAAACTGCTTGTAAACCGAATAAAGATTCATCAGGTTAAAAAAGGAGAAATGCTCTCAGTTGAGGATATAGAGGATATTCTGCATATCAAAAAAATTGGAATTATCCCTGATGACGAAAAAATGGTTGACTACACCAATAAAGGGGAGCCTATTGTGCTTTCAAAAAACTCTATAGTGGCAGCAGCGCTTATGAATGTAGCTCATCGGATGGAGGGAGTGGATGTCCCGTTTGATGAGTTAAGTAATCATAAAGGACTTTTTAGTTGGTTATGGAGGGGCTAAGGCATGTCAATATTCAGTTATTTTAAGAAAGCTACATCTTCTGATAAAGCGAAAGAGAGATTAAAAATGGTGCTCTCTTATGAAAGAAAGGGCCTGCCTGTTAATTTTATAGAAAGTATCAGAGGAGATGTGGAATCGCTTTTTGCTAAGTATCAACAGTTGGATACAAGCAAGATAGAGCTTGAGGTCATGAATGAAAATAAGTACATAGAGTTGTCAATAAGTATTCCGTTTGCAAAAAATAATTAAACACATTTACTGAAGCGAACATTTTGATATTGACAACTAAGCTACGGAAAATTTATTTTATATATGTGGGACAACTAAAGTTACTAAGCATTTTAACCAGGCGAAAGTTACGTATAGACAGAGGTGCGAATGATGTTTGAGAAATTTACGGAAAGAGGCAGAAAAGTAATTATATACGCTAAGGAGGAGGCCGAGAGCAGGCAGAACGATTACCTTGGTACAGAACATCTGCTTTTGGCGGTACTTAGGGACAAAGACGGTCTTCCGGTAACGATACTACGAAAGATGGGAGTAGCTACCGAGGACTTACGCATGGAGGTGGAAAGGAACCTCCCAGCCGGGAGTAATCTACTGACTTTTGGTGAGATACCCTTTACGCCGCGCGCAAAAAAGGTACTTGAGCTGGCTGTTGAAGAAGCGCGCCTTTTAGGGCATAACTACATAGGGAGCGAGCATCTTCTTTTGGGATTAATTAGGGAGGATGACGGCATAGGCGGTAAAATATTAAGAAGCCTCGGAGCTAACCTCCTTGGAGCAAGACAGTTGACCATAAACCTTTCCATGAGGGGCCAGACATTTGCAAAGATAAGGAAAAGCAACACACCGGCTCTGAATGAGTTTGGCAGGGACCTGACCCAGATGGCAGCCGATGGTCTTCTTGACCCAGTAATAGGGCGTGAGGATGAGATAGAGAGGGTTCTTCAGGTTTTAGGCAGAAGGATAAAAAACAATCCCGCTATAGTTGGCGAACCAGGGGTTGGAAAAACCGCAGTTGTGGAGGGTCTGGCTCAGAAAATCAACACCGGTGACATACCGGAAAATCTGATAGGAAAGCGGATAATCTCACTTGATTTGGGTTCTCTGATAGCCGGCACCAAATACAGGGGGCAGTTTGAAGAAAGACTCAAAGTGATAATGAAAGAAATAAGGCAATCTGACAATATAATCCTGTTTATTGATGAGTTCCATACGCTGATAGGAGCTGGGGCTGCTGAGGGCTCAGTGGATGCCTCAAGTATGCTAAAACCAGCCCTTTCAAGAGGAGAGATACAGTGTATAGGAGCGACCACATCTAATGAGTTTAGAAAGTACATTGAGAAAGACGGCGCACTTGAAAGGCGTTTTCAACCAATTTACATACAGCCGCCCACAGTAGAGGACACAATAAGAATACTGAGCGGTTTAAAGAGCCGGTACGAGTCCCATCACGGCGTAAAAATAACCGGAGCTGCTATTGCGGCTGCCGCAAAACTTTCTGACCTCTACATTACAGACAGAAACCTTCCCGATAAAGCCATTGACGTAATAGATGAGACCGGTTCACGGATTAAGCTAAAACGTTTCACGCCTCCTGTGGAAATTAGAGACATTGAGAAGGACCTTGAAAGACTGTACAAGGAAAAAGCCCTGTACATAAAATTAAACGATATAGAAAGGGCAGCCGCTGTAAGAGGCGAGGAGGAGAAACATAAGAAACTCCACTACCTTGCTCAGAGAAAATGGCAGGAAAACCTCAGCAGAGAGATTTCCGTACTGGCAGAGGATGATATAGCTTACACGGTATCCAAGATGACAGGGATTCCTCTTTCCAGACTTGAAGAGGAGGAGACAGAGCGGCTTTTGCACATGGAGGAGGAAATCCACAAAAGAATCATCTCTCAGGACGACGCCATAAGTGCTGTGTGTAGAGCGATTCGGCGTTCAAGAGCCGGAATAAAAAGCAGAAAGAAACCGGTGGGGTCATTTTTCTTTCTTGGGCCCACAGGGGTTGGAAAAACTGAGTTGGCACGGGCACTTGCCGAGTTTCTGTTTAACGATGAGAAGGCTCTGATTAAGCTGGACATGTCTGAGTATATGGAGCGGTTTAATGTGTCGCGTCTAACCGGCGCTCCTCCTGGCTATATCGGATATGATGACGGAGGGCAGTTAACCGAAAAAGTCAGAAAAAAGCCCTACTCAGTCGTTCTGTTTGACGAGCTTGAAAAAGCCCACTACGACGTGTTTAACGTGCTGCTCCAGATTTTGGATGAGGGAGTTCTTACCGACAGTTATGGCAGAAAGGTGGATTTCAAAAACACCATCATAATAATGACTTCAAATTTGGGCGCCAGGTTAATTGAAAAAGCTACTCCCCTTGGATTTCAGAAAAATGCAAAATCCAGTGTTTACGCCAAGCTAAAAGACACTGTTTTGGATGAGTTGAAAAAGACCTTTAACCCTGAGTTTTTAAACCGGATAGATGAGACAGTGGTGTTTCACCCTCTGGAAAAGACTGACCTGTATGCTATAATTGATTTACTTATAAATGATACAAACAAGCAGCTTATCGAACAGGAACTGTTCATAGAACTTGACCACACAGTAAAGGACTGGTTAATAGAGAAATATTATCAGCCTGCATACGGAGCAAGACCTATGAGAAGAGCGATACAGAAAGAGATTGACGACCAGCTTTCTGAGGAAATTTTAAGGGGCAGCTTTAAAAACATCAACCGGCTGCGGATAGTGTTACGGGACAATGCGCCAACTTTTATAGAGGCAGAGGATTTAGAGTATGCGTCCATAGATTTAGGCAGTGTTAATTAGAATGAAAAGAAGACAGACAGGGGTGAATGTAAGCAGATGAAAACATCAAAGGCTTTAATACTAGGAGTGTTGATAGTGGCAGCGGTTGTTGTCTTACAGCTTGGCAGGAAAAGTGGACAGGTAGCAAACGTAAACACGGTAGAGGGAACAACGATACCGGCATTTACACTTACAGACTCAGGCGGTAAAGAGGTCAGCTCTGATGCGTTTAAAGGAAAACCCTTAATTCTTAATTTCTGGGCAACGTGGTGTCCTGCGTGCAAAGATGAGATACCGTCACTACAGACTTTTTACGATGAGCAAAAATCCGGTCAGAGTGTAAACATAGTGACTGTCTTATTTAGGGATGATATGTCATCAGCACAGAGTTTTATGAAAAAGCACAACTATAGCTTTCCTGTTTATACGGATTCAAGCGGCGTTGCCCGCTCCTTTGGGCTTACCGGTGTGCCTGAAACCTATCTTATTGATAAAAACGGTGTTTTAGTAAGACGTATTCTGGGGCCTCTTGATTGGCAGAACTCATCAGGAAAACAGTTGCTTAGTGAACTCCTAAGCCGGGGATAATTGACTGTGCCTCCGTCCGGGGAGTCTGAACAGGGGGTTTTGTTTGCAGGGCTTCTCTATGCTCAAAGTGAATATCTGGAACAGGCAAGAGAATTATTAACTGCCGATTTTGGTTCAATCCTTGTTGAATCTGATGAAATACTGTGGGATCATTCAGTCTATTATGAGCAAGAACTTGGTGTCCCCATAAAAAGACGTTTTGTTTTTTTTGACAACCTAATAAGTACCGGATTAATTGCAGAAACAAAATTAAAGACAATCGCAATTGAAAAAACGCTATCTGTTGACGGCATTAGAAAGATAAACATAGACCCGGGCTACCTAACCCTTGCCAAAGTAGTGCTGCCAACAACCAAAAACCGCTCACACAGGATATATTTAAAAAACGGCATATACGCTGAGACCACTTTAATCTATATTGGAGACAGCTTTAAACCTCACCTTTTCACATATACGGATTTTACAAAAACAGAGACTCTTGAACTCTTACACAAAGTGCGCAAACAATTTAAAAACAAATTACTGGGAATTTAGAGATGATGTATCACTTCTAAATGGAAAAGCTTATACAAAAAGATTGCTTTGATTGAGTGAAAGCAGGTCGCAAGGATTTAGTTATAGAGACTATTTTAGGGTGAGAAAATAAGATTTTTGATTGAAATAAGCTGACCCCAGGCATCTTTAAGGTTTTTTAATAACCTGAACGTTTCAAGTTCCGTTAATAGTGCATTCAAATTCCCATTCCCAATATAATAAAATGCGCTTACTATAGCTATTAACACATATACTCCAATAAATACATAGAATGTTCTTGTAACATATTTATTGCTTCCTTCTTTCATCATTGCTTCCTGAAATTGATTTTGCTCCTTTTCAGTAGGTATAGTTATTTTAAACTTATTACATTTATATGCTTTAGTTTTAGTGGATTTAAACCAATCACAAATCCATCGTTGAGGTAAAATAGACAAATCATTGGGAAAAGGTCTTTCGCTTTCTGGTCTGGTGCCTAATAATGTGTTACTCGTTAATCCTAAAAGATCTTCAATCTTTGCAGACATTGTTATAGCTTCAACTACCCCTAAATAAAAACGGTCACAGGTTTTTCTCGCTCTCCACGCAAGTCCTGCGCCTGAAAATGATAGACCAAAAATTAATGGTAATGCAAATAGTGATGTTTTAGGTGATACAAAAATATATAAGATACCAGCGAATATAGCACTAAGCAAAGTAAGATAATTACGGAAATGTTGTAAATGCAAATCAATTGATTTATGCTTTTCTGTTCTAAACTGCTTATATATTTCAATTAGATCCTCACATTTGAATTTCGTGCAATCATAAGGAATATTTCCCATAAGTTAAATCCTCCATTCATTTATAATAATCTCAAAGCCAATAAACGTATTTAAACACATACCAATAAATAAGTTCAATAATATTTTTCCACTATATCAATTGTGAACAATTGATTAGACACCATTGTAGTGTTGTGTTTAATGCGGATAGCTTTGATAAAAACTGGATTCCTGCTTTCGCAGGAATGACAATGAAATTAAGAATGCAATGAAATTAATAAATTACAAAAGAGAAAATATTCCTTTTCATGAGTTATTTACTTAAGTACTATTCCTAAGCCTCAGAGAATTTGTGACAACCGATACGGAGCTTAGAGACATTGCAAGCGAGGCAAGCATTGGGTTTAAGGTTGGGCCGCCAAAAAGTGTCAAGACACCGGCAGCTACAGGTATCCCTATGATGTTATATAGAAAAGCCCAGAACAGGTTTTGTTTTATTGTTTTAATAGTTAGATGTGATAGTTTAATCGCCTCATACACACTCAGTAAGTCGCCCTTAATAAGGGTTATATCGGCTGATTCTACAGCAATCCCTGTTCCTGTCCCCATTGCAATACCAACGTGAGCTTCTGTCAGTGCCGGGGCGTCGTTTATCCCGTCTCCCACCATTGCAGTAAACATCCCTGAGTCCTTCAGCTCTTTAATTACTCTTAATTTATCCTCTGGATAGAGCCCGGAATAAACCCGCTCTATACCGGTCTCTTTGGCAATCAACTGTGCCACAGTTTCATTGTCTCCGGTAAGCATGACAGGCACTATCCCGTAGTGCTTCAACTCAGTGATGGCAGCCTTTGAAGTGTCTTTAACCGTGTCGGCAATGGAAAATAATGCCACTGCTTTATTGTTAATTGCCAATATTACAGCGGTTTTAGCCTCATCATAGACAGAGTTAAGAGTTTCTCTAAAACCGGATAAGTCCACTTTTGAGCTACTGATAAGTTTCTCTCCTCCGATTAAAACCGTATCTTTGCCATCATTTATGCAGCCGGTTATTCCTCCGCCTGTTATCGAACTAAACGTATCAAATGGGAAAAGCTCAATCCCGCGCTTAAGAGCTTCACTCACTATTGCCCTTGCTATCGGGTGCTCTGAGTAATGCTCGCCAGAGGCCGCTATTTTAAGAGCCTCATCTTCACTAATGTCACTGTCAACAAAAATGCCGGTAACGGCAGGTTTACCCTCCGTAATGGTTCCAGTTTTATCAAACGCTATAGCATTTACTCTGTGCAGATTTTCAAGCGCTTCGGCGTTTCGTATTAATATCCCCCTTTGTGCCCCAACGCCTGCAGCAACCATTATAGCTGTCGGTGTGGCAAGTCCCAAAGCGCACGGACAGGCTATTATTAATACCGCAATTGCACTCATCATAGCTTTAGTTCCGTCATTGCTAAACGCAAACCATAGCACAAAGGTCAGCGCCGCTATCCCTATGACTGAGGGAACAAACACAGCGGCAGCTTTGTCGGCAAGTCTCTGAATTGGCGCTTTAGAGCCTTGTGCCTCCTCTATCAGTTTAATTATACGGGCTAATGTTGATTGTTGCCCCGTTTTAAGAGCACGCATTATAAAGGCTCCAAAGGTGTTAACCGTGCCGCTATAAGTTTTATCTCCAACAGCTTTATCCACAGGCAGACTTTCACCGGTCAGCATAGATTCATCTACAGCAGAGCTGCCATCCATTATTTCGCCATCTACGGGTATCCTCTCCCCAGGCCTCACCAACAAAATGTCCCCAACAGTTACCTTATCAATAGCAATTTGCTGTTCCACACCGTCTCTGATCACTGAGGCTGTGAGTGCCTGCAAATTAATAAGCTTCTTGATAGCCTCTGATGTGCGCCCACGTGCAGTTAACTCAAGAAAACGCCCCATAAGGACAAAAGTAATGATTACCGCACTGGTTTCAAAGTACAAGTGGGGATGCGCTCCATGATGAGAGAGTGTGTTTGGAAACAACACTTCAAAAGCGCTGTAAAAATACGCTGCCGATGTCCCTACGGCTACAAGTGTGTTCATGTTTGACGAAAAATGTTTCAGTGCCGAAAGTGCCGCTTTGTAAAACATTGCCCCAGGCCAAAACTGCACCACTGTGGATAGAATAAGCAATAGCCCCGGATTGGAAAGCACAGGGATTGTAAGCATAGAGCCAGCCATTATCACAGCCGAGAGTGTTGCGCTTATTATCAGGTGAAATTTCAAATCAGCACGCTCATCGTTAGTTTCATGTGTATCGCTTTCCGTAATAACTGCCGTATATCCGGCACGCTTCACTGCCCCTGCTATTTCTTCAGGCGATGTAAGAGCAGGATTGTAAGTAACAGTGGCCTTGTGTGTTGCAATGTTAACTCCAGCTTCAAGCACACCACTAAGGGAGCGTATAGCTTTTTCTGCATTAGCAGCACAGGCGGCACAGCTCATGCCGCTTATCGGTATGATCATCGTTTTTTTCTTTGACATAATTTTTTTCCTTGCTAATTTTTTAAAAATTTGTGTATCATTGTCATGTGAATTTTGCTCTTTGCATATTATAGCCTAAATCTATGCGTTAATTGTCGGATTTCCATAAGATGTATGGAACGTTACAGATATAGAATAAACACAAAACTAAACTAAGGAGGAGTGTTAAATGAAAAACCCTGTTGTTGACCAAGACCTTTGTACAGGTTGTGAGACGTGTGTATCTTTATGCCCTGATGTGTTTGAAATGCAGGGAGATAAGGCTTTTGCCGCTAACCCTGGTAAATGCGACGCTTGTGATTGCCAAGAGGCTATGGACACCTGTCCTGTTGAAGCAATTAAGTGGGAGTAAGTTTCTAAATAGCTGCAATCATTGTATTTTAAAAAGGGATTACCTAAAGGTAATCCCTTTTTTTTATGTAGTAACGAATTGTTTTCAATGCTTATTGAGTTAAGTCCGGCAGATGAGTTTTTACCATGTAATACCGATTGACGTTCAAATATAGTATTTTAAAATTTTTTCTATAACATCAAAAAATCATAATCAAGGATACAGAGAAAAGATTTTATCCGCAGATTGCGCAGATTCTCGCAGATTTTTTCATCTGTGTCCATCTGCGTCATCTGCGGATTAATCCTTATTTTTTTGTAATTCCCATGAAAATACGAATCCAGTTTTTGATTAGCGGAGTTAAGTGCATAGGCAATTTGTATTTTAAAAAAAATTTACTTGACATAAAAAGTTTTTTTAATCTGCGTTTTTTTGCTATAATGTCCTTAGGTGTTTGTGGCGTACACTTAAGAGGAGGACTGAGCATTTTTATAGGTTGCGTAGATAAATGTAAGTGGGCTTTATAGCGTGATTGCAGAGAAACAGCCGTGAACGTGGAGTTTGTCAATCCTTTTTTGGATGCACTCATAAACGTTCTTAAGACTATGGCAAATGTTGATGTGACATATGAAAGTCCGTGTCTAAAGGCTGACAGCGTTGCAATGGGTTATATAACCGGTATGATAGGTTTAGCAGGTGAGAGAACCTCTGGCTCTATAGCGATTACTTTTACAGAGGAGGCAGTTTTACATATAGCGTCAAACATGCTTGGTGAGAAGTTTACAGAGGTAAACGCTGAGGTAGCCGACATGGTTGGCGAAATCACTAACATGGTCTCAGGCGGCGGCCGTAAAATTCTCTCAGAAGAGGGTTACAAGTTTAATATGGCAATTCCAACGACTATAGTGGGTAGAGATCACACGGTAACACATAGGTCAAAGGGTACAACGGTTCTTGTGCCGTTTAAGACTCCGGCTGGTCCGTTTTACGTGGAAATTAGCTTTGAAGAAGTGAAACCCTCAGCAGCATACAATGTAAGAAACAAGGTTATTTATAAAAAATAAAATGACTGTGCTTAAATAACTGAAATACTATAGCAGGCGGACAAAATGTTTACTAAAGAAGATGTTGTAAATGAAATTGTAACAGGGTTTGCTGAAAAGCTGAAAGCCTCTCTCTCAGGGGGTGGAAAGTCCGGCGCTGAGCTTGTTGATATTGTTTTAAGAGAAGTGAAGTCTCTTGTAGAGAACAGTGAGCACTACAAAAATGAACTTATGACAATAGGGATTGCCCTGTCTGCGGAGCGAAATCAGGAGGCTCTGCTTGAAATGATAGTAGAAAAAGCAATGCTGTTTACAGGGGCTGACGGCGGCACTCTGTACATAATGAGTGATGATGAGAAGACTCTGGCTTTTAAAATAATCCGTACCAAATCACTGGGTTTTGTAATGGGTGGGACACATGGCAGCGAAATAAAGTTTCCGCCGGTGCAGCTTTATAAAGAGGACGGTTCAAAGAACGAAAACAACGTGTCAGCTTATGTAGCACTGACTGGCAAAACGGTAAATATAGAAGATGTCTATGAGGTGGATGGGTTTGATTTTCAGGGCACCAGAGCATTTGACGAAAAAACAGGATACCGGTCAAAATCCATGCTCGTAACCGCCATGAGAAACCATGAAAACGAAATCATTGGAGTATTGCAGCTTCTAAACGCAACCAATATCAATGGCAAAATCACATTATTTTCACCACGTTTTCAGAAACTGGTGGAATCGCTGGCGTCACAGGCGGCAATTGCCATAACCAATTCTTCTTTGATAAGAGGGCTTAGGGTTCTGCTGGAATCTTTCATACAGGTAATTGCTGACGCTATTGATGCTAAATCCGCCTACACGGGAGGTCACATCAGGCGTGTTGCTGAGCTTACGCTTTCAATAGCCAAAGGACTGTGTAATTCAAATGACGAGAGGTGGCAGTATGTTGCCCTTACGCCTGATGAAGAAAATGAACTTCGCATAGCCGCATGGATGCATGATATAGGTAAAATAACAACACCGGAGCACGTTGTTGATAAGGCAACCAAACTTGAAAAAATATATGACAGAATACACACAGTTGAGGCTCGGTTTGAAATCTTGAGACATCAGGCTGAAAATGAGTTCCTTAAAAAGAAATGTGAAATCCTTAGTTCAAGGACTGACAACACTGATGAGGAACTCGGCAAATTAGAACAGGAACTAAACGACAAATTAGAGGGTTTTAGTGTTGCTTTAGAGCTGATACGAGTATCCAACTTAGGCGGTGAGTTTATGGCTGATGAAAAGATTGCTAAACTCAAAGAGGTATCAGCGATGGAAATAGAGATAAACGGTAAAAAGGCGCCGCTTTTAACTGAGGATGAGCTTATGAATCTTTCAATACGAAGGGGTACGCTTACGGATGATGAGAGAAATATAATCAATAACCATGCTGTGATGACCGGGAAAATGTTAAGCGAGCTGCCATGGCCAAAGAAGTTTAAGAACGTTCCCAGATATGCAGCAGAGCACCACGAGAAACTGGATGGCTCTGGGTATCCGGACAAAAAGAAGGCGGAACAACTTGGTTTGAAGTCAAGAATATTGGCAATAGCGGATATTTTTGAGGCATTAACTGCAAAGGACAGACCGTACAGGCCTGGGAAGAAACTCTCCGAGTGTGTTAAAATCGTTGGCTTTATGGTTAAAGACAATCACCTTGATGCTGAAATTGTGGACTTCTTTCTAACCAGCGGATTGTTTGTTGAATATGCAAAAAGAGAGCTGACTCCGGAACAAATAGATTCATTTACGTACAATGGAAAACAATATGACCCGCTTTGCTGAGACACTGATTTAACCTGCAAAGAAGATAAAAACCATAATTTAGGAGGTAATCTGTGAAAAATGTACTGAAAACACTTTCTTTTAACACATTTATCCCTTTTTTTTACCCAGCCTTGATGCTGCCACTTAGGCCATGGAGAAAGAAAGCTATCAACATGCTAAACTTTAAAGAGGGCGACAGAGTGATAGTGCCCGGAGTGGGAACGGGTCATGATCTTCCCTTTATTCCTGACAACGTCGATGTTGATGGCATTGACATTAGCGACGTGATGCTCGGAATTGGGAAAATTAAAACAAAGGCCTTTCATTATCCACACAACACAAAATTACACAAGATGGACGCCGAGGACCTTAAATTTGACGACAACACTTTTGACAAGGCCATCCTGAGCCTGTTTCTTACAGTGGTGTTTGACCCTCGTAAGGCAATGGCAGAGATAGTGCGAGTGGTAAAACCGGGCGGTGAGATACTTGTATATGACCATCTGTTTCGTCACGGTGCTGTGCCTCAGAGTGTGGCAAAAACAGTTGACACTGTTTTAAGCTACAGTTTTGCAAGCGTTACCAGAATGATTGACGATATTATAGAGGGTTTACCGGTTAAAATAGTTGATGTAAAAGACGGCGACCCGGTTGGATTTGTTAAGGGATTTTTGCTTGTTAAAAACTCAAAATGATTTTGCTAAAGATCCTGTTAATAACGGAGATGACTTAATATACCCTTCAATATTTAGTCATACTAAAGCAGATGGGGTTTTTACGGATGGCAGCCGCGGGCTTAAAATTCAAGACGTCTTAAACCCTGCAAAACCTATATTTATGCCCGTTCAAAAACACACTGATACTATAGTGGTTTTAAGGAAAGGCTCATCTCTGCCAACCCCTGACACTGTTGCCGATGCTGTTATAACTGACAGAGGCGACATCATAACAGGGGTGCAGAGCGCTGACTGTGTACCGATTTTGGTATATGACAAAAAGCGCAAAGTAACAGGCGCAATTCATGCCGGTTGGAAAGGGACTTCTAAGGGGATTTTAAGCGGTGTTCTCAGCCGGTTTTTCAGTGAATTTGAATCGGATGCGTCAGACATTTTAATAGCTATTGGGCCGTCAATCAAGGGTTGCTGCTATGAGGTTGGCGATGAGGTAATAAGAGCGGTTTTAAACGCCTCCGGAGAGGGAGATTATATTTATACACAGTTAACCGGCGGTAAGCATATAGATTTAAGTGCTGCCAATAAACTTCAGGCACTGCGATTGGGGATAAATTCTGAAAATATTTGGATATCGCCAGATTGTACCTATTGCACAGGCAGATACCATTCGTACAGGCGGGCACAAAAGCAAAACACAGCTACTACGGGCAGACAGGGTGCTTTTATCACCCTCTCATCATCCGACGATGCGGATTAGGAGCAGCTCAGACGGTGACACTCAGCGTATTGGGTTTAAACTTGGGAAATTACTTACTCCGGGAGACACTGTATTTCTCACAGGTGAGCTTGGATGCGGTAAGACCACATTGGTTAAGGGTATAGCCGAAGCGTTTGGAATTAGCGCACGTGATATAACAAGTGCAAGTTTTACGATTATTGCCGAGCATGAGGGCACTGTACCGCTCTATCACATAGACCTTTACCGGCTGGAGTGCTTAAGCGCGATAGATGACATTGGACTTTATGAGTATATTGGAGGAGACGGGGTTGCGGTCATTGAGTGGGCAGAGAGGCTTCAAGGGACAGAGACAGCAACTGTTACAATTGATATAAAGTACGTTAGTGAAAATGAACGCGAGATAACCATAGAGGGATTGGATGATGATAGTTGGAATAATCTGTAAACGCGGCAAGAAGGAGGCTGTTGAGCTTCTGAGACAACTTGTCCCGTGGCTTAGGGAGCGGGCAATAGAGGTTTGCATTGACTCATACTCGGCACGTGAGATAGAGGAGCCGGGGGTAGCGCAGGAGGACATTGCTGAGCACTGTGATATGGTAATGGTGCTTGGAGGAGATGGCACCATGCTTGCAGCCTCACGTCTTGTAGCACAGAGGAATATTCCGATTTTTGGCATAAATCTTGGGGGACTTGGCTTTATCACAGAGGTAAGCATTGGTGAGTTATTTGACGTCATAGAGAAAGTGATAACTGGTAAGTGTCCGGCTGAGGACAGGATTATGTTAAATGCCTCAGTCATAAGGGATGGCAAAACGCTTGCAACTTACA
Organism: Nitrospirales bacterium LBB_01; assembly: GCA_004376055.2. Taxonomy (GTDB): domain Bacteria; phylum Nitrospirota; class Thermodesulfovibrionia; order Thermodesulfovibrionales; family Magnetobacteriaceae; genus Magnetomonas; species Magnetomonas plexicatena. The sequence goes on along the minus strand of CP049016.1, from coordinate 1,521,563 downwards.
CGGTGTTAAACGACGTAGTGATAACAAAGGGTGCGCTTGCAAGGATATTTGACCTTGAGATGTTTATTGACGGCTCTTATGTAACCACATTCAGAGCGGATGGGATGATAGTATCTTCACCAACCGGCTCAACGGCATATTCTCTATCGGCAGGGGGGCCTATTCTTTATCCAACCCTGCACTGTTTTGTGATTACGCCAATCTGTTCGCACACGTTGACAAACCGTCCGATAGTGGTTAATGACAACATGGTGATAGAGATAGTGGTGGGGCCGGGCAGCGATGACGTGTATTTAACTCTTGATGGACAACTGGGTCAGCATTTAAAGGAAAAAGACGTAGTAAGCGTTAAACGCTCTGAGCACATGACAAGGCTCTTAATTCCCTGTGAACGGGACTATTTTCAGATTCTTAGAGAAAAACTCAAGTGGGGCGAAAGGTAACGGGGTATGACAAACAGTAAATTTGCTGCAACAATGGTGGAAATTTTGAAAGTATATGATGCGATGGGATTTGAGTTTTTGCCCATACCAGGAAGAGACGAAGTGTTTTCATCCAAAATTGAACCAGAGTCCGTGACAGGGCCTATAGACAGCGGCACTGAGGTGATGACGCTCCAGGCGATAAGACAGGAACTTGGCAATTGCAAACGGTGTAAGCTCCATAAAACGAGAAAAAACATGGTGTTTGGCGAGGGCAGCTCAAATGCAAGACTGATGTTTATAGGGGAGGGACCTGGAGCAGACGAGGATGAGCAGGGGCGGCCATTTGTAGGACGCGCCGGCAAACTTCTAACCAGCCTTATAAATAAAATGGGACTCAGGCGTGAGGATGTTTACATCGCGAACATCGTGAAATGCCGACCGCCCGGTAACAGAGACCCTGAGCAGGATGAGGTCAAAGCGTGTATAGGTTTTCTGAAGAGCCAGATAGCGTCCATAACGCCTGAGGTAATAGTGGCACTGGGAACGGTTGCAACTAAGGCAATACTCTCAACCGATAAACCGATAACGCGTCTGCGCGGCGAATTCAGAGACTACAAAGGAATTAAGCTAATGCCAACCTATCATCCGTCATACTTACTGAGAAATCCATCAGCTAAGACAATTGTCTGGACTGATGCGCTGAAAGTGCTCAAAGCGCTGGGGCTTGAGGCTCCTGAGCCTGCTGAAAATGTGGGCACGTAAGTAAAAAAAGTGCCGGTCTATGTGCCCGCATTTTGTCAACAAACTCTGATGCCCTCTATTGGGTCATAGTATGTAACGGTGCAAAATAATTAGTGATCTGTTTACCAATAGATTTAAATATTGTCTTAAAAAACAATCTGGTAGCCCTTGTATTTGGCATATCAGCAACAGCGTCTATAATCATCAACTCATCAACAAGATCATCCTTGCAAAGTCTCTTTGACCCCTCCAGCATACTAATAGACGGACAAAGGCTTGTCCATGCTATTAGGAGTGTTATATACAAAGAATCAACACTGTCTTCAGACGCCAGTTTGCTCTTTGAGTAAACATGCTGTAAAAAACTTGGCTCCTTGAAAATATTTTTCTTTTCATCAGTTCTGGATTTCTTTAGAAATTTGGCAACGCTTGTATAACTGTCCCCCTCCTCACCTATGACTAATTGATGAAACTTACACAGCGTACAGTCCTTTAATTTTTGAGCCAGTGTGCCCCTTGGCTTACCGCCGCAAAGAGTACCTGCTATTGCCCAGCACGATCTGCCGGCATTCACTCCTCCATTAAATCCATCCAGACGACTTTCTAACGGAACAGGACACACGCCCAACTCCTCTGCCTTCTTACCACCAACCTCTCTTTGACACCGATTGAACTCCCAGCAATTTAACTTAACAGTCTCCATTCTCACCTCAGTCTTTTTATATTTATAGGTTTATAATAACATGACCCCTCATAAAGTTCCTGTAAATACAACACTCCACTGCAAAGCAGTGGGGTGAAAGCTTTTATATCTCAAGGTGTTACTAATACATGATTCGCGTGTACAGATAAATCGTGTTATTGCTGGAGGCATCAGTGCCATTGCCGTCATAGTTTGTACGTGAGCCATTGAATTTATCATAAATGGTGTATTGTACGCCAAGTTTAACATACTTTATCGGCAGATAATTTGCCTCCAATATGACACCGCTGCTGTTGGGAGTCCCCGAAGCGTTGCCAGCATAAAGCCCTGTAGCTACTAATGTGCCAGTGCCGGTACCGTCATCTACGAGTGCATAGTCAGAACTGCCGGATGTGTTGAAATAGCCTACAGTCCCTCCTACTGTACCAATTTTGCTTCTATAGGCATAGCTTATGCGTGCCTTGAATGTGTTCAGATAGTTAACATTATTTACTGAACCCCCAAGCGCATACGTGGCGTCTAAATTCTGCTTTTCATGAATCCATGTGGCTGCTGTGGTCAGTACATGCCGAGGTGCAATGTACTGATACTGGGCATCAAAAGCGATATCTGTGTATCTGTCGGTAGGTCCCTCGGCAAAACCTCCGGGATAAAGATTAGAGACAATTCCATACGTGCCAACCATAAAAGAGTGCTCCTGACCGCATTGTTTTTCTAAAGCAACGCGCCAGTACGGGGCAACGCCTCTCACTATGGTGTCCGTAGGGTTACCGGCACCAAGAGGTTTTGTAATACTATTTTCGGTTGTACGATATAGAGTGCCCTCCACGTATATTAAATTATCCCATAAAGCATAGACGCCAGCACCGCCCACTTGCGTATCCAGTCCACCGTCTATGACTGTGGCGGCTGAAGGGGTTGATGCCACGGATGAGCTTGCGTAAGGAAAGCCCCATACCGGTGTACTGTTCCACACATCCTGTATTGAAGGCCGGTTATTGACTGTAACTCCAAACACGAGTGGTTTACCAAACAGCGTGGCATCGCTTTTAGCGTAACGAATATCTGCCATATCCAAAATAACTTTTTTTGCAACGCCATCAAATGTGCCCTGTAAAAAAGCGCCAAAATCACCATAAATTCTACCGCCGTAAAACGCATTAAATTCCTGCAGGGCATTCGTCTTGTCAGTATATTTATGGTCGGCATTGTCAAAAGGAGATATCCCATTTGTTAGACCTCCGGCTTGATCACCTCCGGTATAGGATATTACGCCTCCTACGGACAAAGGAGGGAATGGTTCGTATGGCCTATCGCTTGTGCTTTGCACATAGCCGGTTAACTTAAAGGCGCGCCCCATAGGCGTTAATTCCGGCCATATTGTGTGACAGTTGTAGCAATTCAGTCCAGTTTGACGCGCAAAACTCGGCAGCGCATAGGATTTATCCAGCGGCAATAGTAGCGTTACAATAAACAACGCAACCGCTAATAAGGACAAACATATTTTATTATATTTAAACATGGTTTCCCTCCGTAGATTATATAGATTCTTCACTATAGTTTCCCCATGAGCTTTAGGGTATATGAGACAAGATTCCACCTCTGCTCTTCGTTCAGAGTATCCTGATAGGACGGCATACCGGAGCCATTGAGGCCGGTTGTGTATGCGATGTATGCCTTCTCAGGACTAAATGTGAACTTTGAAGCGCACGATGTAAAGTCAAACGGCAGAACTGGATCACCCCAGTCGTCCTTTATTTCTTTGGATTTTGGGCCGTCACCTCTACCCTCTTGACCGTGGCACTCCCAGCACTTCATCTTTTCCCATAACTGTTTCCCTTTGGCTGCGGACTCCTCAGTGCTGACGTAGGATGGTCTACTTACACCAATCGGAGCGCAGGAGCTGTCGTTGGGACTGTCTTTCCACACAGTAGAAAACGTCTTTATATAATCGATAATCGCTTTGGTCTCACTGGATGTAAGGTCGGCATTTGAAGGCATATAAGCCTTAGGGATACCGTTTTCAACAATATTGACAAGGTTCTGCTCGGTTGGCAGACAACCTGATGGAGTGGTGCGAAACTTGAATGTGCCAGTTGTAAAGTCCCTCGGTTTAACTGTCCATATTTTACCGAATCTCTCATAACGAGGCAAAGTGATTACATGCCCTTTCCCGTCGCCTTTTGTTCCGTGACAAATCATACAACGATCCTCGTATAGTTTTTTCCCGTTGTCTGCCGCATAAGCACTATGTGCTATGAGAATGCACACAGCAAAAAACAGCAAAAAAATATACACGCCACTGATTACTCCTCTCCTACGCTTAAATGTTAAGTCAAACATATTCCCTCCCTTTTAAATTTTCCTATTCAACAGCATGTAACATTAATCACAGATAAGTCAACATACACTTCATCTAAAAAAAAATTATACTGACAACTTCTTTTACAAAACCTACAGCTTACTTATTTACAATACAAACATCCTTTGAGATTATTTAATAAGGTGTTAGTAAAGCCATAAAATTAAACCTCTCTATGCTTAGACACATCTATTGAACAAAAGGTTTAGTGGTTTAAAAAATTTATAAAAAAAACAAAGATTCAGTAAGAATAGCTTAAAGAATCGTCTTTCCAATAATTGAAAGAGCCTCTGAGGTATAAACTCCTTGTTTTTCATAGAGAAAAAGAGGGGGTTCAATTATAATCTCGGGCTTTCCCTCTTTAACAGCCTCCATTAAAAACATTTTTGCCTCAGTTTCCGTGTTTGAATGTATAAATCGTATCCGTTTAGGCTCAAATTTATTATTCCTAAGGGTCTCTATGGTTTCAACAAATCTGGCAGGGTGGTATATAAAGACAAATTTCCCCTTGCCTTTAAGCATGTAAAAAGCTGAGTCAACAAGATCGTTAAATGTGACTTTAATCTCATGTCTTGCGATTGCTTTTTCAGTGTCTGGGCAAGTCATACCGGTAACCGGCCTGCGAAATGGGGGGTTTGAAACGACGATGTCAAAACTGTTTTGACTAAAATATCCGTTTACTTTTCTAACATCAAGTGTGTGAACAGTGATGTTGTCATTAAGGGAGTTCATTTCAACATTTTTTTTAGCAAGCGCCGATAAATCCTCCTGAATATCTACAAGGTGAACTCGGGGTTTTGTAAATTTCTTGGCAAGCAGAATTCCAATAATCCCTGAGCCTGCGCCAAAATCGGCTACTAACTTTGTATTAATGCCAGCCCTTACAAAATCACTAAGCAACAGCGCATCTACGGAAAACCTGTACCCGCTCTTTCTTTGATATATTTTTATATCTTTAATGAAATCAAGTGTCAACATTCATGTTGTACAACTAGCAAAAGGGAGTGTTAATATCCAAAACTTCTAAAAGATAGTGAAATTGTCAAGAAATTCAAGGAATTCTTTTGATGGCAGGGGTTTGGAGAATAGAAAGCCCTGTGCCTCATCACATTTAAGCGCCCGCAAAAACTCCAACTGCTCAAGAGTTTCCACACCTTCTGCAGTGACGTCAAGCTTGAGGCTGTGAGACATCGCTATTATGGCCCTGGATATTGCCTCGTCATCTGGGTCGGTCGTTATATCTCTTACAAATGATCTATCTATCTTAAGTCTGCATATAGGAAACCGCTTTAAATAACTCAAAGACGAATACCCCATGCCAAAATCATCAATAGCAACGTGTATGCCCTTGTCTCTGACATTGCGCAGCACCTTTATGGCCTTTTCGGCATCCCCCATCACTATACTCTCGGTTAATTCCAGTTCAAGAAGCTCCGGAGTTAATTGCGTTTCATCAAGAATATCCTCTATGGTTTTCATAAGATTTTCAGAGTTAAATTGCTTGGCTGAAAGATTTACCGCAATTACAATAGGAGGATAGCCGGCTTTCTGCCACGCAATACTTTCCATGCAGGCAGTCCTTAGTACCCACTCTCCTATTGGTATAATCAATCCGGTTTCTTCTGCAAGGGGGATAAACTCTACAGGAGATATGACACCGTGCTGTGGGTTTATCCATCTAATTAGCGCCTCTGCAGCACAAATCTTACCGGTTGCAAGATTTATTTTAGGTTGGTAGTAAAGAACAAATTCATTTCTTTCCAATGCTTTTCTCAGATTATTTTCAAGTTTAAGACGTCTTAATGCTTTTACGTTCATATCTGAGTTAAAAAACTGGTAGTTGTTCCTGCCCTTGTCTTTTGCCTGATACATGGCAATGTCGGAGTTTTTCAAAAGTGTATCTATGTCGTCTCCGTCACTAGGATATATACTTATGCCAATGCTTGCTCCTGCAAAACACTCATGTCCGTCAAGGGAAAAAGGCTCAGAGATTGTCTCTATAATTTTTTCTGCTACCATGGCGGCATCCTGCACTTTTTTTATAAACGGTAGAATTACTACAAACTCATCGCCTCCAACATGGGCTACTGTATCGGTGTCCCTGACACAGTCGGGAAGTTTTTTTGCTATTTTTTTCAGAAGTAAATCCCCCATATCATGCCCAAGTGTGTCATTAATGTGCTTAAAGCCGTCAAGGTCTAAAAACAACAGGGCAAACATCTGGTTGTACCTGCGTGAGTGTCCAAGCGTGTGGCTTAATCTATCGTAAAAAAGCGTTCTATTTGGCAAATCTGTAAGTGAGTCAAAATGGGCAAGGTATTGAAGGCGCTGCTCCGCTATTTTTCTTTCAGTTATATCTATTCCTGTCATTACCACGTATTCAATCTGACCACTTTGTTCGTTTAAAAGAGCTGTGTTTGACCATGCTATCAATCTTTGTTGACCTTTTTTACCGAGCAGGATGTTTTCAAAGCTAAGAGGGTAATGACCCTCTATAATTTTTGCAAAATCCACCTTAAACTGCTCGACATCCTCATTTCTCAGTAAACACTCCCATATACATTTTCCCTTTAGCTCCTCAAATGAGTAATCCGTTGTAGTCTCACATGTCTTGTTAAAGCGCACAATTGAGCCGTTTATATCTGAAACCATAACAAGAGCACCCACAATGTTTAAGACTATATCAAGCAAATGACAGTCACCATTATTACCACATGTCAAAACAGCTTCGAGGTTCCCTGTAAACTGATGCACTCCACTTGTCTCCTTAGTGGCGCCGTCTTTTAAATCTTTGGCTACGTCCATCCCCGTTCCCCTTTTAGGATGACTACCCTCCATTGCACCCCTGCACTTATCACCTGCCTATTATAACAAAAAAAAGTAATTATTGTTTTAATTTGAGCAAGATAATAAAATTTAATTGCCTATGCAGTTAGCTCCGCAAACGAAAAAATGGATTCCTGCCTTCGCAGGAATGACAATAAAAAGAAATTGCCCCCCTTTGTCATTCCCGCCTACGAGCGGGAATCCAGTTCTTTTAACTGTATCATTTGTTGAATGAAAAAATTTACAGGAGTTAACTCAATAAGCATTTAAAATTTTTAACCTCCTCCAATAATCTTTCTGGTCTCGCCAATTCTCATAGTTATTTTTTTACCGTCAAGATGTTCAAGGAAAGGGAGTGCGTACTTTCTTGAGGTTTGCAGGAGGTCTCTGAATTCTGAGACACTTATTTCGGTTTTATTCTTTGCAAAATCCTTTAAAGCGGTAAGCATTTTATCGTAGTCTTCTTTTAAAAGATATATAGAATCGTTTATTCTGCTAATCGTTCCGTCTGAGACCATGAGTTTTAAAATATCTGAGACAGCAGTTACTTTTAATGTGAGCTTTGCAGCGATTTCCTCTTTAAGCGGCGGTTGAAATCCGGCAGCCTTAAGCATCTTGACTATCACCGAACGAACATTTTCATCATCAGCGGTAAGTGTGGGATTAAAAGATTTTAACCGCACTATGTCTTTGTCTAATACAAGGTGGGTAAAAGTCGGCAGAATTTTAAAAAACGTTTTTGAATCAATTGCTTTAAACTTTCCACAGAGTTCGTCTTTGGAAATCCCTGCTTTAAGGGGATTAGACTTATGGAAATCTTTTAGCAATGCGGCCACTTTTGACTCCAGTGCTTTTATCGTTTCAGTATGGTACAAAATATCAGAAACTTCTATAATTATAAAGTTTTGCTTTAACTTTTCTATAACAGCATCTATGTTTTTGACGTCTTCGTTAATCCAACTGTGGAGCTGTCGGCGTAAAAAGCCTGTCAGAGCTGTCCGTCTGACCTTTTCTGAAATTTTTTGTTCCAGCGTGCCTTTTTCATAAATCTCAAGGCTCGTTATGTCTTTTCCTCTGATGGGCGGTAAAATGTCAAGCACGACACCTCCGCCTATGGTCTCAACCGGAGAAAATCTCCTTATGATAAATCTGTCATTAACCATTGCCGTAATGGGTTCTTTCAAGCGAATCTGGCAGCAGGCGCTCTCACCGGGTTGAATTTTCCCTCCTCCATAGACTATCAGTCGTGCCGTTAACTCTGACGTTCCTATATGAAAATGGACAATTGCCTTACCATCCAAAGCCACAGCGTTCTTAAGCAGTGAGATTTTAACATCAAGGCGCTTAGTTCTAATCCCCCTACCCTGTTCTGTCAAAAGATTACCGCGGCTTAAGTCATCCCTGTCAACTCCCTGAAGATTTACTGCTATGCGCTGACCGGCTACTCCTATGGTTATAGGCTCGTTATGGCTATGCAGCCCCCGCACTTTGGTTTTAATCCCAGGGGGATGCACCTCTATCTGGTCGTCAACCCGTATCACACCCGATATTGCCGTTCCGGTTACAACAGTGCCAAAGCCCTTTAGCGTAAACACTCTGTCAACAGGAAGACGAAATATGCCTCCGTTGGATTTTGGCATAGTTTTCATTGCAAGATCGCCTATCATTTTTTTTAGATTGTCAATATTAGTGCCATCCTTAGCGGATACCGGTATGATGTCGGCGCTTTCTAAAAATGTACCGCTTACAAACTGCCGAACATCTTCAATGACAAGCGATAGAAACTCTGGGTCAACTAAATCGCACTTGGTAATTGCCACAATACCGGTCTTAATGCCAAGCAGGTTACAAATAGCAAGATGTTCTCTGCTTTGGGGCATAATGCTTTCATCTGCTGCAATTACAAAAAGCACCATATCTATGCCCTGAGCGCCTGCAAGCATGTTTTTAATGAGTTTTTCGTGTCCCGGCACATCAACAATCCCCACCGTTGCCTCTGCGTACTTTAACTCGGCAAACCCAAGGTCAATAGTTATGCCGCGCTGTTTTTCCTCTTTGAGCCTGTCAGGGTCAACTCCCGTCATAGCCTTAACAAGGGAACTCTTACCGTGGTCTATGTGCCCTGCTGTGCCAAGAACTGCGTATCTCATTGTGTTAAATTTTAACTTATCTAACGAGATAACGCAATCATCACAGTTTTGCTTCTAAACGCCAATCCGTTGACAAAGGGGGCAAGGAGACATGTTGCATTATGTGACCGTTTATGTGGTAAAATGAATACCAACGGAGGTTACAAAGTATGGCTGTTATATCAATGTTTTATGGCATAATTATATCGCTGTATTTTTTCGATAACAGACAGCATAAATTACCACACATTCATGTTCGCTATCAGGGGAGTGAAGCAGTGTTTTCAATATCGGACGGAGCATTGATGGAGGGACAATTACCGCTAAGTAAAACACGTCTGGTCCAGGCTTGGATAGAAATACATAGAGATGATTTATTGGCAGACTGGGAGCTTGCCTCTACAGGCCAAGAGATATTTAAAATAGAGCCTTTAAGATAATTTGTAATAAATATGAACCCAAGAGTCAAAGAAGTTTACTCAAATAATGATTATACATTAAGAATCATATTTGACAATGGCGAGGTGGGAATATTTGACGTCACACCTTATTTGGATAAAGGCATTTTTAAGCAGCTAAGAGACCGCAGCATGTTTAATTCCGCTAAGGTTTTTTTAGGAACTGTCCAATGGGTGAATGGTTTGGATTTTTGCCCGGATACAATATATTTAGAAAGTAAAAAACACTTAGATTAAGTGTAGAGGGCAAATGCCCCGCAGGTGGTATAAATAGTTTTCAAAAAATGAATCCAGCAGGAGGATCTGTCATGCCTATTGATATTATGGCTATAATTGGTAATACTAATACAGGGAAAAGTTCTACCATCAAAGAGCTTACTGGCGCATCACGTACTGGTCTACGGTCTATTCATTACATAAATGGTAGCCAGAATACTTATGTGTAAATACCAGCTCTTCAGGAATCGGAAATGTACGCAAAAGATTTTTTTACCGAGGTAAATAAGCATAACGTTAGCATCGTAATTGTGACACTTCGCACAAATGGTACGACTAAACATGGTAAACCTTTCCCTGATGCAGCGACTTATCTTGGGGAGTTTATAAATTATGGGTGGAGGATTATTGGTGTGGCAGAATTGGTTAAAGGAGTGAGGTTGACACCCACTCCAAATCTCGCCAGATACACCCCTATAGTCATTCCTAATGTCCTAACTCAGCCTGTAATAGTCAATGCACAACGGTTGAAAAGTTCATGAGGAATATTATAGTTGGCATTAAGCTTTACCTTCTTTCTACGTTTTGGAGCACTCATACTCCTTAACATTTGACTGCAACACCAAAATTTTCTAAATTCCAAACACTGTGGAGCAATCTGCAAGATTGCTCCACAGTGAGGTTAAACTGTCCCTTTCAACCCTTTTTAGCATGGTTTACGTTATCTTGTCCGCTTTTCGCTTTTGATGCTACAAAGGCGCGTAACACGCTGTTCATGTAGGTTTGGTATCCCCTGCCCTTGCTGCGGAACCAGTCAAGCACATCGGCATCCACACGGATATTGATATGCTTCTTTCCCGGGGGCAATCCTACAAATGCTTGCGTCCAGTCTAATTCCTCATGCACATCGTCGGGATCGGCGGCAATGCTTGCCTCCAGCTCCTCCTCTGTCATGGCGTCAACCTTTGCCCAATCGGTGCGGTTCTCGCCGCGCTCACGCATAGCGATAAGCTCTTCAGTTGTGTAGCATACAATATGCTCTTCTTTCTTCATCTCTTGCCCTCCTCATGGTGATAATACGGATAGCGTCATCCCGTTTTGTCCACACAACGGCAATAAGCCGACCGTTTATTTCCCCTACGCTGAGCCATCTCTCTTCTGTGTCTCTTGGCGATGGAACAGTGTTTAAGCTTCGTCCGTCGAACAAAAGCTGGGCATCTATAAAATCCAGTTTTCGTTCCTTTAAAACCTTAAGCCGTTTCTCCTCAGACCATTCAAATATCATACCCTATTGTAACCACAATTGTAAACAATGTCAAGAATCTGTGGCGTTTCAATAACAATAGGCAAAATGAACTTAGGCACGGAGAGCTGTGCTCAATACAGCGTATCACATTGTTACTTTATAACCGGAAGTTTATTCAGGGCTTCTTTTATTTTTTCAACCGGATATGGGGAATCAATAATCTTGCCGTCTATGAAATCGGCATAGGCTGTCATATCAAGATAACCGTGGCCGCTGAGGTTAAAGACTATCGTCTTTTCCTTACCCTCCTCCTTAGCCCTTACCGCCTCATCAATGGCGGCACAGATGGCATGAGAACTCTCAGGAGCCGGTATTATCCCCTCTGTTTGAGCAAAGGTAACGGCTGCCCCGAACACTTTTGTCTGCCCATATGCTACAGCCTCAATCAGTTTGTCATGGACAAGTTGAGAGACCAACGGTGAATCGGCATGGTATCTGAGACCTCCAGCATGAATCCCAGGTGGCATAAAATTGTGCCCCAGTGTGTACATCATAAGAAGCGGGGTAAGTCCTGCCGAGTCTCCAAAATCATATCTGAATTCACCTTTGGTTAATGTTGGGCAGGACTCCGGTTCTACCGCAATAACGCGCACTTGCTTACCGTTTATCTTATCATGGATAAACGGAAAACTCACGCCGCCCAGGTTACTACCGCCTCCGCAGCACCCTATCACAACATCCGGGTATTCATTGATTAATTCAAACTGTTTCTTTAATTCAAGACCAATTACTGTTTGATGAAGCACTACATGGTTAAGAACCGATCCAAGCGCATAGTTTGTATCCTTATGTGTAGCGGCATCTTCAACAGCCTCAGATATTGCAATGCCAAGGCTTCCGGGATTTTCAGGGTCGGCTGAGAGAATCGCTTTGCCAGATTCAGTCTGAGTGCTTGGGCTTGCAAATACTTTACCGCCCCATGTTTCCATCATAATGCGCCTGTAGGGTTTTTGATTATAGCTAACCCTTACCATATAGACGGTTACATCAAGGCCAAAGAATTTACATGCCATAGACATCGCAGAGCCCCACTGACCTGCTCCGGTCTCTGTTGCAATTCGCTTTATACCGGCTTGTTTATTGTAGTATGCTTGAGGAACAGACGTGTTTGTCTTATGGCTTCCAGCAGGACTCACTCCCTCGTACTTATAATAAATCTTAGCCGGAGTTCCGAGGTGCTTTTCAAGCCTGTAGGCACGGTAGAGCGGGCTTGGTCTCCACAGTGTATAAATGTTAAGTACCTCCTCTGGAATATCTATCCACCTCTCTTGAGTTACCTCCTGCTCAATGAGTGACATCGGAAAAATAACCGATAAGTCATCAGGCCCAACGGGTTTTCTGGTTGCAGGATGAAGGGGTGCAGCGGGAAGATTAGGCATATCAGCCATTATGTTGTACCACTTGCGCGGCATATCCTTTTCATCTAATACGATTTTTGTAGTATTCATAAGTACCCCCTGATAATATAGTTTTCACTGCTATTAAAAAACAGTTTTAAATTTTAACTTATTTAACGAAATACAGGCAATCATGATATAATCTGAAACACTGTGAAGCTCTGGAGAATTTCACTTTAATGAACGCAAACAGAATAGACTGTTTTAAGTGCAGGAATTTCTATATAACATGGGACAGCAAGTTCCCGTACGGCTGCCGTGGGCTTGGTTTTAAGAGCAAAGGGCTGCCATCAAGAGATGTTAAGGCTGCCTCTGGGACTGATTGTCTCAAGTTTGTTAGAAAACCAGAAGTGCGTAAATAATTTTAAGGAACGCCAAATTGCTTGTAGGTCAGTGCCAATTAACTATCGTAATTCATAAAGTTGACGGAGAGAGCCTACAATTGTTATATTGATAATTACATATAAAACGGGGGGAAATCCTATATTTAACTGTTATAAGAAGAATAATGGCATTGAATTACCATTGGCGCTTTATTGAAATAAAAAAATATGAATCGTTCAGTATTAAATAAGCAAATAGATAGTGATAGGATAGGCAGCTTGAAAAATAATACAGCTGCTCTTCTATCTTTTTTGCAAGATCAAAACGACAGCACTATAGTTTATATGCTGCAGAAGTTAGGCAGGTTAGAAAATGGTTTCAGCAAACAACCTTTGTTAAATTTATTAAGCCGCAATAATGAAACAATTCGCTCTCTTGCTATAAAAAATCTTGCAAAAATAGGTGACATATCCTTGCTTGACACTTTCATTGACTTTGCAAAACAAGATGAAAGCACAGAGGTTAGACGCGAGTCAGTCTCTGCTATTGGACGATTAAGAAACGAAAAAACGATACCAATCTTGATTAAATTGCTATCTGACAGAGACCCAAAAGTTGTGCTGCAAGCCATTAGGGGTTTGCTTGTTTTTGCAAATAATACTCAAGTAAAAGATGAATTATCAAAACTACTTGATCATCCTAACGAGTTAATTAAAGAAGTTATTGGTAAAGAAATAAATGGAGTAAGCTATGATTGCAAAACCAATGGAAAGCATGATGAGTTTCCGATCTCTCTTAAAAATGCGATTGTGCATGGCGATGTTGTAGAAATATTGAAATACGTCCCTGATGAATCCATTCATCTTACTTTTACTTCACCACCATATTATAATGCCAGAGATTATTCAATTTATCAGAGTTATGATGAGTATTTGAAATTTTTAGAAGAAGTTTTTAAAGGGGTTCATCGCATTACTAAGGAGGGCAGATTTTTTGTGCTTAATACATCTCCGATTATTATTCCAAGAGTGAGCAGGGCTCACTCAAGCAAAAGATACCCTATTCCTTATGATATTCATCCGTTATTAGTAAAAATGGGCTGGGAATTTATTGATGATATTGTATGGGTAAAACCTGAGGCAAGTGTAAAAAATAGAAATGCTGGTTTTGCGCAGCACAGAAAGCCCTTAGGGTATAAACCAAACGCTATCTCTGAAATGCTTATGGTTTATAGGAAAAAAACAGATAAACTAATTGATTGGAATATACACCAATATGACTTGGACAAGGTTAGAAATAGTAAGGTTTCAGACAAGTTTGAAACTTCAAATGTTTGGTTTGTAGATCCAACTTTTGATAGGATCCATAGTGCAGTTTTTCCTTTAGAATTATGTAATAGAGTTATAAAATATTATTCATTTGTTGGTGATTTAATTTTTGATCCTTTTGCTGGGAGTGGAACACTTGGCCGAGCTGCTGCTAATTTAGACCAACATTTCTTTTTAACAGAAAAAGAGCCAAAATATATAAGCCGTATGAAAGAAGACTTGATTAACAAGGGAAATCTATTTAACTCAAAAGACTCGCAGCCAAAATTTCTTGATATCAAAAATTTTATAGCGCTCATTAAAGGAAAAATATGACACTAACTGAAGAGGTTGCTAAAAATATAATTAAAAAATTACTAAAAGGTGATGATTATAGAATTGAAATTGTAACTCTTATCAATGCTGAGTTTTTGCAGTTTGCGATTGATTTTTTCAAGAATATAGTTGATGCAAAATTAAATAATATGGATATTACCGTTGATTGGTATAAAAGAGCATTTCTAAATCCAGACTTGCCTGCAAAAGAAATAGCTATCAATTCTGGTTTAAATAAAAAGACTATTCACAATATGTTTAATTCCTCTACCAAAGAAATTGTTATTAATGCTTCAAATGAACACTATGACTTGTTATATGAATCCATAAGAAACGTAGTTGATAATGAACACGACCTTGAACTAACACTAACAATTAAATTTAAAGGTGTTAGCGTTGACCTTAATGTCAGTGAAAGTTTGATAGTTGTAAACACTTTAGCGGTAAAAAGAGCTGAGTTGAGGGGCGGCCTTTGGAGTGCTGCCGGAAAAAGAGTTGAAAAACCGTTGATGCAGACACTCTGCAAGTTATACGGTGTGCCTGAACAAAACTATGCCTTAAGGATAAAAGGAAAAGAGATTGAAGATGATGATTTTAATAGAGAAATATATTTTTACTTAGTTTATGGAAAAAATCAGTATAAATGCGAAGTGAAATTAATGGGACGTGCAAATCCAGAAAGTGCGGATGCCGTCATAGCGAGAGACAGTAAGGTTTTTGTTGCTGACAAACTGTCTGACACTAATAAAAAGCAGCTGAACAGTTTAAGCGTCCAGTGGGTTGAACTAAGAAGTAATGGCGGCTTTGAAAGATTTGATACGGTATTAAAAAACTTAAAAATTCCACACACAAAGTTACCAGCCAATATAGACAACGAATTAGTAGTGATATTCAAAGAAATATTTAAATAAAGAGGTATTTTGTCATCTCAGACCTTGACATTGTAAAAAATAATAAGAGGCTCGAAGACCTCGACAGAGCCTATATCTGGCATCCATTTACCCAGATGAGAGACTGGATAAACGACACTCCCATTGTGATAACTGAGGGGCGTGATTGTTTTATTAAGGATACGTACGGCAGATGGTACATTGACGGGGTGTCCTCTATGTGGGTAAATATTCACGGGCACGCAAGAAAAGAAATTAATGCCGCTCTTATAAATCAGCTTTCGCACATTTCTCATTCCACACTGTTAGGGCTTGCCAATGAGCCATCTGTTGAATTTGCCGGAAAACTCGTAAGCCTCATAAGTGAGCACCTTAAAACCGACAAACTTAACAAGGTGTTTTATTCCGATAACGGCTCAACAGCAGTTGAGGCGGCGTTAAAGATGGCATTTCAGTACATGCAGCACACAAAGAAATGCGCAGATGCTGTCTTTGTGACCCTTGGAAACGGCTATCACGGAGACACTATAGGCGCAGTTAGCGCAGGCGGAATTGATTTGTTTCATAAGACTTATGCTCCACTGCTTTTTAAGACCATTAAAGCGCCCTCACCGTACTGTTTTAGCTGCCCTGACGGCATACTCTCGGACGAAACCGATGCACCGTCTAAATACAGATGCACAGCAGACGGGGAGTTCCCTTGTCTTACAAAATTAAGGAATATTTTAGAGCATTTAACGCCTAATGTGGCGGCAGTTTTGATAGAACCGCTGATTCAGGCCGCAGGCGGCATGATAACAGCTCCCGTGGGGTATTTAAAAGCTGTGCGCAATCTCTGCACTAAGTTTGACACGCTTTTGATAGCCGATGAGGTGGCTACCGGATTTGGCAGAACCGGTACAATGTTTGCCTGTGAGCATGAGGGCGTTGTGCCGGATATTTTGTGCTTGTCTAAGGGTATAACGGGTGGCTACCTGCCACTTGCCGTAACAATTGCTACTGAGAAAGTCTATAATGCTTTCTTAGGTGAATTTGCCGAAATGAAAACTTTCTTTAACGGCCACTCTTACACCGGAAACCAACTTGGCTGCGCCGCAGCGCTGGCCTCGCTGGAGATTTTTGAAAAAGACAATGTGCTCAATAACCTCAAGCCAAAAATAAAAATTCTCAGAGACTGGTTAAACTCAATATTTAATCACCCTCATGTTTCCGATGTGAGAGTTTATGGCTTGATGGCAGGCATTGAACTGATAAAGGACAAGGCAACTATGGAGCCTTTCCAGTTTGAAGAAAAAGCAGGATGGCAAGTCGCCCATGAGGCTCGCAAACGGTCGGTATTTATCAGACCGCTTGGTAATGTCTTGGTGATTATGCCTCCTCTTGCAATATCTCAAGAAAACCTCTCAGCTATGCTCATCCGCATTGAAAAATCAATTGATGCTGCTTTTAAGTAAGGAGCCAACTTTCTGATGATGATTTTATGGAACAATCTGAATATAATGCTCTTGTACAAGTTGAATAATCCGGAGCTCAGCAGAATCAATTACTTTTACGCCCTCAATAAGGTTATTGTTTGTGTAACCGGCTGCTTTCATTGTTAACGCACATATTTCGATTGACACACCCTCTTTTATTAAATTTAAAATTAGAGCCTTATACGGGTTTCCTGTTGACACCTGCCGTTTTGTATTATAAATATCATCTTTAAGAAGCATATAACCGGCTTTTTCGTAAAAAACTCCTGAGAGTTTCCAGTTAACATTTTTATCTATGAATCTTTTCACTATTCTTGTCATATATTTGATGCCAAGTGGTAAATCTCCTGACATAATGTCGTTGCCTATATTAACAACTACCTTGGAATCTACCTGTTTGACTGGTATGTCAATTCTAATGTTATCTGTAGAAGGAGGGTAAGATGTCGGCATAGCAATAGTTGCTGGTAACACAGAAAAAAGTATTGTACATAAAGTAACTATTATTTTTTTTGGTAAAAACTTATTTAAACCCATTATAAATCCTCCTTCTCTGCCTTATTATTTTGCTAAATATATAGTTTCTCTACTCATTTTCAGCTTAACTGTTTGATGAGTAAAATAGATGTTAATAAATATGGCAGATATATAAAGATTTTATAAATTAAGCTAATTATTCGCTTAACTTGAGTCTATAGCCTATTGCCGGTTCATTGATTAGAAATTTTGGGCGTGCAGGATCTGATTCAAGTTTTCGACGAAGTTGAGCCATGTAAACTCTTAGGTATTGGGTTTGGTCTTTATAATTTACCCCCCAGACTTCTTTAAGAAGTTGGGAATGAGTTACCACTTTCCCTGCATTTTTAATCAAAATCGCTAAAAGGTTATACTCAATTGGGGTTAGATGAATTTCAACATCATTTATAAATACTTGCCTGGTAGAAAGATCAACCTTCAAGTTATAAACGGTAAATGTGTGCTCTTTCTGTCCCTGTGAAGCATACATCTTGTGCCGAAGAGCAACTCGTATGCGGGCAAGCAGTTCGCCGGCACTGAACGGTTTTGTGAGATAGTCGTCTGCTCCTGTATCCAAAGCCCTGATTTTATCCTCCTCCTGTTCTCTTGCTGAAATAACTATGATAGAAACGTCACTCCAGTCACGAAGCTGTTTTATTACCTCAAGACCGTCTAAATCGGGAAGGCCAAGGTCAAGCAGTATGACGTCTGGATTACGCATTGCCGCCTGCATCAACCCCTCTCTACCGGTAACAGCCTCAACAAGCTTGTAACCATGTCCTTTAAGCGTAATTCTCAAAAATCGGAGCATTTGTGTTTCGTCCTCTATCAAAAGTATCAGACCGTTTTCCATCTTAGGTTACTCCGTGGTCTGCATCATATCGGGTTGGTTTACAACAGGCAGCGTAAAACTAAACTCAGAACCACCGTCAGACCTGTTTTGCGCGCTGATTTCCCCTCCATGTGCAGTTAATATGGCACGGCAAATAGTTAACCCAAGCCCGATTCCTCCACCTTTGGAGGTGCTTCGCACAAACTTATCGAATATCCGCTGCTCTTCACCGTCAATTATCCCAGGCCCCCTGTCCCTAACACTCACAACAACATTACTGTCTTTTACCGTTGCAGTAAGCTCTATAGGAGTCTCCGGCGGCGTGTACTTAATAGCATTATCCAGCAGATTCATAAGCACCTGTTCGATCAAAAGCGAATCGAAAAAAACCATCGGTAAATCCCCCGGCAGATTTATCTCTACAGGTTTGCCTCCCAGTTTCTCCGACATACGGTTAAGTGCTGCACCTATGATTTCCTCTATTGGCTGCCACTGTTTTTTCACAGTTATTGCCCCAGCCTCTATGCGTGTCATATTAAGAACGTTTCTAATGATTTGGTTGAGATGTTCCGCCTCTTCGTATATGGTCAGGAGGAGCTCATGGTTCTCATTGTAATCAAGCGTAATATCTTTTTGCAGGATGGTGGATGCCGCACCGGTAATGGCAGCAAGGGGCGTGCGCAGATCATGGGAAATTGAGCTAAGCAGGGTATTACGCAAAGTTTCCGTCTCAGCTTTTAAGAGCGCCTGCTGAGTTTCATTTGCTAACATTACCTGTTCAATAGCCATAGCGCTTTGGTTTGCAAAACTCTCAAGAATATGCATTTGTCTTTGTTCAAAAAACTCGTGTGACTGAGACATTAGAACTCCGATTACACCTATGGTCTTAGCTGAGGCAACAAGCGGAAGGTACATGGCTTTGGCTCCGGAGAGTGTATCGGTAGCAAAACCAGCCTTCTGTCTGTGGTCAAAACACCACTTTGCCACACTGTATTCCTTTTGATCAAGCTCAAAGGTCTCAGCTGTGGTTATCCTTGATTTCAACATTCCATCCTCGTCAGGCAAAAGCACCACTGCAAGACATGATAAAATCTCGGCTATGTGGCTGATGACAAGCATGCAGACTTGCTCTATGCTCTGTTTGTTAACAAGTTTACGGCTCAGATTGTAAAGCGACTCCGTTGTTTGTTGACGCTCACGGGCGGAATCAGCCTGTGCCTTTACACTCAATGTTAGCTTGCTGATTATATACGATAGAGCAAGCATTACGATAAAGGTGATAAGATATCCGGTAGAGCTGACTTCAAAGCTATAACGTGGCGGCACAAAGAAAAAATCAAACGCTAAAACACCAAATAAAGCCATAAGGAGTGACGGCAATTTCCCTGAGTGTGTTGCAATAAACACAACACCGATTAAATACACCATTGCAAGGTCGGCTAAGGCTACATAAGGATCCATCAGTTGTGCAACAAGAGTGCACACAGCAACTGTGGCAATAGTCAGGGGTATATCTTTTGTTATTAACGTGTTCTGTTTTTTTAATTTTGTAACAGGCTCAGAGATTGGCTCTCCTCTGTCACCGCTGATTACATACACATCAATATTGCCGCTTCCTCGCACAATCTCATCCAGCATAGAACCAAATAGGGTGTCTTTCCATCTCGGGTGTGTTGGTTTTCCAATTATAATTTTAGTAACATTTCGGCTTGCTGCATACCGAAGGATTTCTTCGCTTGCACGCTGACCTGAAAGCGTTACAGTTTCAGCTCCTAGTTCCTCGGCAAGACGAATGTGAGCTGCAAGTTTTGCAAGGTCGGTCTTTGTCGGTTTTACTTTTGAAGGTGCTTCAACGTTCACTGCTATCCATTCAGCCCTAAGTCCTGCAGCCATACGCTTTGCAGCCCGTATCAGACGTATAGAGCGTGGATTAGCGCTGATACTTACTAAAATCCGCTCAGATACCGGCCACACTTCTTTTACGCCTTTGACCACCCGATAATCCTGAATTTGTTCATCCACGCGCTCGGCTGTTCTACGTAATGCTAATTCTCGTAAAGCAAGCAGATTGCCTTTTCTGAAAAAATTACCTCTTGCTTGCTCTAAAAGCTCAGGCATATACACTTTTCCCTCTTTGAGTCTTTGTAAAAGCTCATCAGGGGGAAGATCCACAAGAGCAACCTCATCAGCTCGTTCTATAACAAAATCAGGTACGGTTTCCCGTATTGTTACTCCTGTAATTTGAGCGACAACATCGCTGAGGCTTTCAAGGTGTTGAACGTTAAGTGTCGTATAAACGTCAATACCGGTCTCAAGCAGTTCAAAGACATCTTGCCACCGTTTTTTATGGCGGCTCTCCGGTGCGTTTGTATGTGCCAGCTCATCAACTAAAATAAGCGAGGGGTGACGCTTCAGTGCCTGGTCTATATCTAATTCATATAAAACAGCCCCCCGGTACTCTACCCTTGTTCTCTGTAATACTTCAAGTCCTTCAAGCAGCTTTTCGGTTTCTTTCCGCTTGTGGGTTTCCACCACTGCAACAACAACTTCAACCCCTTCTGACTGTTTCTGCCGTGCCGCTTCAAGCATTGCATAGGTTTTCCCAACACCGGGAGCTGCTCCAAAAAAAATCTTCAGACTACCCTGACTCTTGCGTGCCTCCTCCATTTTAACCTGTGCTAAAAGCGCATCTGGCGATGGTCTTTCGTCATCCATATGACGTTATTGTACTACATCTGAAGTGCAAATGAATAAACCCATTAATTTGTTACGAGGAGTTTCTTTTAGATGGTGAACTGGCATTAATAAGCGTCAGTGAAATGTCCTCTGGGCCAACTTCAATCAGTTCCCCTGAAAGTGCGTCACTTATCAGTTTGTTATATGAAACTGTGGAGTCGCTAAGGGGGCAGTCCTCAGTGTAAACCAGCAGTATCTTTGTTCTGATTTTAAGGGTTTTTAGCCGCTCCGCCGCTTTTAGTGTCTGCCGTTGGTATGTGGAATCGCTGATTCCACCCTTTTGCGGATAACCGTCCGTTATGATGTAAAGCTCAGGGTTTTCACACACATGTTTTCTTGAAAAATATTTGAATACAAACTCAAGAAGCTCCGCAGTATGGGTCATCCCGCAGGCTTTAATACTGAGAATATCCACAGGATCAGTCCTTTGAATAGTTTCGTTAAAAGCCACAAATTCCACCCTGTTTTCCCTGTTATGGGTTGACTTATAGTAATGAAATGACAAAGCAGCCATCCGTGCATATTCAAGTTTGCCGTACTGCTCCATTGAGGTGCTGCTGTCTATGGCAACAAGTATGTTTGCTCTGTCGGCGGAGTGCCTCCGGTAACCCATGAGGTCGTCCTGTTCTAAAAGAGTCATTGCTCCCGTTACCACCCGTCTTATAACCCCTTTTACCAGAGTTGCAGGCATGTTGACCTCTGAAAGTGAGGATGTCTTGCGGGTCAGAAAATCCTTCTTACGCCTGTGTGCACTGTCGTCTTTCAGCGCTTTTAGTCCGCTTTTTTTAAGCGTATCAAAATAGTAACTTTTCCCTGCATAACTTACAAGGTCTCGTTTTCTCACTCTGACCCTACCGTTTGATAAAAACGTAAACCTGCCGTAAATCTCCTTAAGATACTCCTTTGCCTCAGTCTCATCCATGCTCTTAATGCCCCCCAAGTCTATTGCCTCCTGAGTCTCTGTGTGAACAAGATAGAAGGGATCCTGAAAATCATTGTTGTCAAACGGGAAAACAGGTGGGTTAAAGGGTACTTCAAGGTTGACAACCCTTGGATGGATTTTTTCTAATGCAGCATATAGAAATTTATCCTCCGTATTGTTATCCTCATCAAGCAAAAGAGCAATCACAGAGGGCGGCAGTATAAACGTTTTTTCGTAATTGAGAGGAGTTTCACACCAGTGCTTTATCTTAGTTAACACCTCTACCTCACTGATGGTTCATACGACAAAAAATATTAAGGACAGGTTCTTACGTAAGCATCCAAGTAGGAAATAACAATGCTGCGTTTTCTCTCACCCTCAGGCAGCATCTCCTCCAGTGGGGAAATAACCTCAGAGTCAACGTTTTCTAAAGCTGAATCAAAATCATCAAATAAATCAAAATACGCAGCAACGTTTTCTATACTAGGAAGTCTGTTCAGCAAAAAATCTCTGATAGATGGGAAATCTTTGGCAAGCATTTCAGTGCAGGTTGAAAATGTCTCCTCATCCGCCTGACCGGTAATTTCTGTGTGAAGTCCCTCTTTAACGTCACAGTAGCTGACAACAGAGCGTCCTTCCAAGACAGCACTTGCGGCGGCTATCTGAGAGGCTCGTATAGAGGAGCGCGGCCCAAGATATACGGTTGAGTCACTTAAAAGTTGAATCGTATCAACGAGAAATTCAAGAAATAACTCAGGGAAATCCACATTAAACCCCTTTCCTTCAAGCTCCTTTTTCACTATCCGCACCTCATCGTCAAGACCGACACGATCTACCCTCAATCCGACAAGACGATTGTTTATAGCAGTATGAATCTGATACTCGTTGATGTTGTTTGTCGTTGCTACAAATAAGAAATCCACGGGGAAAGTCATGCGGCTGTTTGCAGGAGTGAATTGTTTTTCCTGAAGTCCCTGAATCAGCGCATACTGCGCCTCTTTATTTAATAGACCAAGCTCATCAACAAACAGGACGCCGCCTGAGCTTTGAGCAATCTTTCCCGGTTCAAGCACTCTGGGGTCAAAGGGATCGCCAATTTCAGCGTACCTGTGCAAGTGATACATGCCAAGGATTCTCTCAGGCTCAATGTCTTCATTCCCCTGCACTCGGGCAAAGCCGCTGCCCTCGCTTAAATACACTCGCTCTGTCATAATACTGTCCATATCGGTAAACTCCTCTATGTACTTATGTCTGCACACTGGACAGATGTTATCATAGGCAATTACATCATTATTGTTTAAATAATTATATAGATGAATGGTGTTTTCTCTTACGGGACATCCTTTATTGGTAAATACCCGGTTGTGTTGGTAATAATCTCTAAGGATTGTAAAGATGGCGTTACTTAGATGAGTTTTCCCGACTCCAAAATCGCCCTTAAGAAGCACTCCGTGTCCTGTCATCAGAATCTCAACCAATCTTCTCTTCACATGGTCAAGACCAAATATGGAGGGAAATACATCCTTACCGGCATCCAAATCACTCTTCAATTGTGTCATGAAACGGACACTCAAAGCTTTATTGCATATAAGACCTACATCAAGACGGCTTAAGGGTATTATATCACTTTGCTTTTCTCTAACCATTGAACTCATTACTTTTCATCCTCAGCGTTTATACTAACTTAGTTGCGTGGATTTAGTCAAATAAGCCAGAAGACCGGAAAAATTTTCCGGCTTGATAAAAAAATTTTCACTTAAAATACCTATTAATATAGTTTAAAAAATAAAATAATAGTTTAGTTTCAATATGTTATGATATTGGCACAAATATTGCAGTTCACTCGAAGAACGGAATATACGCATAAATAATCATAGCATCCGTTGAGAGATTACGGTAGCTGGTGTTTCAGACAAAGGAGGTATAATGTGTCTGTTGGCGCACTTTTTGACATAGCTCGTTCAGGGCTGTATGCCTCAACGGCAGCACTTGACATAACCGGTAACAATATAGCCAATGTAAACACCCCAGGCTACAGCAAGCAGGACGCTGCACTTAATTCCAGAGAACCTCGTTACAGCACTAATGGTTACATCGGACAAGGCGTTGATTTTGAGAGCGTAACAAGGCGAGTTGATAACTTTGTTGAAAGACAGCTGCTTTTGGGAAATAACTCTGTTGGCAAATATACGGTTCAGGATGATACATACTCTTCAATAGAGAATGCTTATAACGAGCAAAACGGCAATGGGTTGATGGATAATATAACTAACTACTTTAACAGCTGGAACGAGGTAGCAGCCAACCCTGATACTCTTGAACAACGTAATATTCTCCTAACTGCAGGGAACGAGCTTATATCTAACGCTAAACAAATTCAAACCACATTTCAGAAATTATCATACTCTCTTGGCGTTGAATTGACTGCAGATATTAACAGAATAAATGATATTGCTAAAAGCATATCCGTTCTCAATGAACAGATTGCTAATGGAGAAGCTGGTACTAAGTTTAAGATAAATGATTTAAGAGACCAAAGAGGATCACTTTTAACAGAACTTTCTCAACTCACTAAATTTGACACGATAGAGGACAATTCCGGACGATTGACTGTTATTATGGGGGATAGAAATCTTGTAGGCCCAAATGGTGTTCATGAACTTACCCAAAATAGGACATCGGATCAAAAGGACAAACTGCTCATAGACAACATAGATATAACAGATAGAATCACTAATGGACGATTAGCATCGGTTCTACAGTTGAGAAACAACGATCAGACCGGCATACCATATACCCTTTCGGAGCTAAGAAAAATCGTGGGAGCTATAACCAATCAAGTCAACATAATTCACTCCAGCGGTTTTGGCTTACAACCTACGGCAACTGACATCACTGTTATGAACCTCACCCCTGACCACACCACGGCAGGCAGTATAAACTCAGTTTCGATGTCAGATTTTGCTAACCTTGCGCCTGGTGACTATCAGATTAAGTTTACATCACCAACCACCTATGATTTATACCGGAACGGTTCAGCCGTAAGTACAGATAATACCTACACTGGGGCAAACACTTTGGATTTTAACGGTGTGAGCGTTCAATTTGCATCTGCGCCCGCCTCAGGAGATACATACTATGTATCAGCAAGGAATAAGAATTTTTTTAATGATTTGACTCCAACAGCCTCCGTTAAGCAGTCATCAACAATGGGCATTTCCTCTATCAATATCTATGACAGGACAGCCCTGACTTATAACAACTATGAGGTCAGGTTTACTGATTCAACTAATTATCAGCTGTATGATATACAAAAGGGGAAAATAACAGGTTCAGGCAGCGTATTAGGTGGCGATACGATTTTAATAGACGGTATGCAGGTAAAAATTACAGGAACCCCTGCAAACCATGATATTTTAAAGGTATCTCCTACAGACCTTGCTGTAACTGCCGGAGGGGTTGCCATAACTGACACAAACGATGTTGCTGCAGCCAGTAACTCGGCGGGTAATTATGGCGACAATAGCAACGCACTTGCCATGGTAGCGTTGAGCCAAACAAATCAAACAGCTCTTATAAACGTTACATTCAACACCTACTATACCAATATAGTGACAACTCAGGGCGGATTTGCTAAATCAGCAAAGGACAATCTCACGTTCACACAAAATGTACAACAACAGTTACAACTACAAAGGGACAGTGTTTCGGGTGTGTCGCTTGATGAGGAGGCGATGAACCTTATACAGTATCAAAAGGCTTATCAGGCGGCAGCTAAATTAGTAAATGTGACAGATGTAATGCTTACAACGTTGATGAGTTTAGTGGGTACTGCTTAAGGCCAATCACCTTTTTGCACTTTTTCATTTTGCTAATATCCTGACATTGTGACCTTGCTGCGACAATAAAAAAAAATCTTGATTTTTTAATTTTAATTAAGATACTATTAGTACAGATGTTGATAGCGGCAATTACTAAATACGTTATTACCGGCGCATGAAGGAAAGAGACATTATGATGCCAGATGTGAAAAAGAGTTCGGTTGTACATAGAAATGACATGCCTCTTTATGCTATCGGGGTGGCAGCCGAGTTAGTAGGCATAACTGACCAGACACTAAGATTATATGAAAAACACGGACTTATCAAGCCAGCAAGAAGAAATAAAAACAGATACTACTCGGAAAATGACATTAAATGGCTCCAGTGTATAAGAGACTTGATTCATCACAGAAAGATAAGCATTGAAGGACTGAAACTCCTCCTTGACTATGCTCCATGCTGGGAGATAACAAACTGTCCGGAGCAAAAGAAAAGCATGTGTTCAGCCTTTGTCAACAAATCCATGTCCTGCTGGGAGCTAAGCAAAAAGAGGTGTATTAAAGAAAATGGTGTAAATTGTGAGGACTGTATTGTTTACTTGAAGTCTATTAAGAAACCTTAAACAGCTGGCAATGTAATTGTAAATACATACAAGAAAAAATCTGTAGCTTTAGTATAAAATAGCTAATTGCCTGAATGTGCTTAAGGAGGGAAATGTATGGCGGTGCAAAAAACGACAGGGCAGCTAAAGAAAAAGAGTTTTTCATTCGGCGGTTCAGTATCTGATAAAGATCTGGTGGTATTTACACGCCAGTTTTCAACAATGATTGATGCCGGGCTTCCGCTTGTTCAGTCGCTTGACATATTGTCTGAGCAATCGGAAAATCCCACATTTAAAAACATCATATATGAAATGAAATTAGAAGTAGAGGGTGGTTCAACATTTTCTGATGCACTGAAAAGGTATCCTAAGGTTTTTGATGAACTATATGCCAACATGGTTCAGGCAGGCGAGGCAGGCGGTATTTTGGATACGGTGCTTCAGAGGCTTGCCGACTATATTGAAAAGTCTATGAGGCTTAAAAAGAAAGTAAAAGGCGCCATGACTTATCCGATAGTTATCATTTCTATAGCGGTCATCTGTATAGGCGTCATAATGGTTTTTGTTGTACCTACGTTTGCTAAGATGTTTGCCTCACTGGGCGGCACACTACCAGCTCCAACAAGGGTAATCATAGCCCTCAGCAATTTTATAGCTGGCTGGGGCGGCGCTATGATTGTAGTAGTAGTAGTGGCAACTGTTTTTGTCTATAAGCAAATTCGGAGTACCGACAACGGCAAGTACATAACGGATAAAATAATGCTCAGAATGCCCATATTCGGTATTCTTATAAGAAAGGTGGCAGTTGCTAAATTTACGAGAACCCTTGGTACACTTATCTCAAGCGGTGTGCCTATCCTTGAGGGGCTTGAAAACACCGCAAGAACCTCTGGAAATAAAGTAGTGGAAAGAACCATATACACGGTAAGGGCCGCAGTTACAGAGGGCTTGGCGTTGTCAGACCCGCTTAGCAAGGCAGGGGTTTTCCCGCCCATGGTTACCAGTATGATTGCAATAGGAGAGTCAACCGGAGCGCTGGATGCAATGCTCTCTAAAATAGCCGATTTTTACGACGAAGAGGTTGACAACACAGTTTCAAATCTGACAGCCCTCATGGAACCTCTTATGATTGTCTTTCTGGGCGGAACCGTTGGGTTCACTGTTGTTGCAATGTACTTGCCCATCTTTAAGATGGTCACTCTTATTAAGTAAACTTGTTTGTTGAAATAAGAAAAATCCGAGCGCTGATTCTTCTCAGGGTCGGAGTTACATATCTTTTGCTTGCATCGTTTTTTCTTTACGGCGGAAAGTTTGCCGTTTTCCCATTCCCTGATTTGCTTTCCAACTTGGCTGTGTTTATATTCATTCTTACGATTCTTTACCTGCTTGTCCTTAAAAAACTCCAAAAATCACCTGATATTAAAACCAGCGGCAGGTTTCATGTATTTACCTACTTTCAGATTGTTTTTGATTCCTTTATTATTCTTTTTCTGATTATCATAACTGGAGGGATAGACAGCTGGTTTTCATTTTTGCTGCTTGTAAATGTTATCTCTGCCGGTGTTACTCTTGGCAGGGCGCCCATTATGATAGCGGCGTCATTAAATTCAATCGGCTACGGTGTGATTATAGTGCTGCAATTTTATCAAATATTAAAAGTTCCATATTCTCCTACACTGATTGGTCAAGATTTCTTTTACAACATATTTGCAAATATGACGGCTCTTTTTCTAACCGCTTACTTAAGCCGCAATCTTCTTATCAGGCTTGAAAGAACCTCAAGCACGCTTAAACAGACCGAAAGTGATTTTCAAGACCTCTATTCATTTCATAGAGAGGTGATAGAAAATATACCTGCCGGCTTGATTTACACAGATAAGGCCGGCAAGATAATGCTTTTTAACCGACCGGCTGAAAAGATAACAGGCATCTTAAGAGAGAAGGCAGCCGAAAAAACCCTCTATGACATCTTTGAATTTGTACCGGTTCAAATTGATATTGGAATTTTTAAGGGTACGATTACAGACTACACGGATGATAGCGAAAAGATTATAGAGATGAAAATATCAGCCCATATAAACAATTCAGGGCATTTGCTGGGGTTTGTCATAGCCTTTGAGGATCAGACAAGAATCACGGAGCTTCAAAGGGATATGAAAGAAAAGGAGAAACTGGCAGCCATAGGAGAGCTTTCCGCAAACATTGCCCATGAGATAAGAAATCCTCTGGCCGCCCTCAGAACCTCAGTAGAAATGCTTAGGGAGGACAGCCTCTCAGGCACACTCAAACCCGAACGTACAACCCGCATCATGGACATTGCGATTAAGGAAATGGACAGACTCAATAAGATTATAACTGACTTTCTAATATACTCAAGCCCAAAACCTCCCAGTCTTACCTCTGTGGATTTAAATAAAGTGCTGCGAGAGAGTGTGGACATGCTGCGCACCTCTGTGATAACCTATGCAGAGGGCGGCAAACAGATAAGCATTAACTTTGAAGAACCGGAACGTTTACTAACAATTAACTGTGATGAGGATAAAATCAAACAGGTGTTTCTGAATCTGGGGATAAATGCCCTGCAATCGTTGACAGACGGCGGGAGTCTCAGTATTTCGGTTAAACACTTGGGCGGTTTTGTTAAAATAACATTTAGCGATACCGGTACTGGTATTGAAAAAGATGTTTTAAAAAAGATATTTTACCCCTTTTATACTACCAAAAAAGGGGGGTCAGGTTTAGGACTTGCCATAGTCTATAGGATAATAGAGGAGCATTCGGGGAAAGTAAAGGTGGTTAGTTTTCCCCAAAAAGGTACTACGTTTGACGTCTTTTTACCTGGAGGTGGATAGAAATGGAATATGGGAAAATCCTGATAGTGGAAGATGAGAAAAGCATGAATGAAATTCTAAGGATGCTTTTAGAGGGAGAAGGGTATGAGGTCGTATCAGCGTATGACGGTCGTGAGGGGCTTGAGGCTGTAAAAAAAGACATATTTGACATCGTGCTGACAGATATTAAAATGCCAGTGCAAACCGGATTTGAAGTTTTAAGGGAGGTCAAAGAGCACAGCCCGGAGACAATAGTTATAATGATAACAGCCTTTGGTACCACAGAGGATGCTATTGAGGCAATGAAGGCCGGAGCTTACGACTATGTAAATAAGCCATTTAAAATAGACGAAATACGATTAATAATAAAAAAAGCGCTCGAAAAAAGACATCTTAGCAGAGAAGTTAAAAACCTTAAAGATCAACTGGACGGCTCTTACCGCTTTGAAAATATAATAGGCAAAAGTAAGTGTATGAGGGATCTCCTTATGGCAGTGCCAAAGGTGGCAGAGAGCAATTCAAACGTATTACTGACAGGCGAAACAGGCTGCGGTAAGGAACTGTTTGCCCACGCCATACATAAATTGAGTAAGCGAGCCGGCAAAGATTTTGTTGCAATCAACTGTGCGGCCATGCCTGAGGGGCTTTTAGAGAGTGAGCTGTTTGGGCATATGAGGGGATCCTTTACAGGTGCATCCTCAAACAAAGAGGGTCTTTTTGAAGTGGCAAACGACGGTACGATGTTTTTGGATGAGATAGGCGATATGCCGCTTGCGTTACAGGCAAAACTTCTCAGGGTGCTTGAAGACGGCACATTCAGAAGAATCGGCGGCACCAAAGACCTTAAGACGGATGTCAGGGTAATCTCGGCAACAAACAAAATCCTTAAAGAGGAATCCATGGCCGGACGATTCAGAACTGACCTCTATTACAGATTAAACGTCATCCCTGTTCACATTCCGCCGTTAAGAAACAGAAGAGATGATATACCTATACTCATAGATTACTTTTTGGAGAAAAACAACATAACTGACAGGAAATTTACCAGCGGCGCCATTGACGCCCTGATGAAGTACTCGTGGCCCGGCAACGTAAGGGAACTTGAAAATATAATTGACAGGGTGCTGACATTTTCCGAAAAAGAGACAATAATAGAGGAGGAGCTCCCCGGAGAACTCAGGGAGCAACTTGGCAAGCGCACGTTTATGGAAATAATAAGACAACTAATTGTAACGTTAGAGTTCCCGCCTGAGGGGGAGTTTCTTGATGACATTTTGATGGAGACAGAAAAACAATATCTCAAAAAAGCTCTTGAGGTAACCTCCGGCAATAAGACTGAGGCCGCAAAAATGCTAAATATATCCTTTCGGCAATTCAGACACAGGCTTAAGAAGTATGGTATTGATTAGAAGCGTACGTATTGCATTTTTGTTATAACAGCTTGTATAATCAAATGTGTTAAAAAGCTCGACTGCCAATCAGACCTTAGTGTATATCATACTTTCATAACGGGGTAAATACTGACAAATGAGACTCTTAGATTTCCTAACTGCTGAGACTGACCTCAGAAGCACGAGAGTTATAGTGATGTCCGCTCTGGCAGGTTCCGCCAATGCAATGGTGGTGGTAATTATAAACAACGTCGCTCAGGATTTTTCACAACTTAATTTTAGGTCGCTTTTAATGTTTTCTTTGTGCATTTTACTGTATGTAGTTACAAAAAAATATTCTCTCTATGAAACTGCCACAACAGTTCGCACAGCCATGTATCGTTCCAATATGCGGATTTCTGATAAAATCAGGCGCACCTCCCTGATGTCTTTGGAGACAATCGGCAAAACACACATATATACCACTATGGCTGATAACACAGAGATTGTCTATGAGGCGTCAAGAAAAATGGTCAACGGATTGTCATCATTAGTAATGCTGTTTTTCTGCTTCATCTATATAGCTGTGCTTTCAACGACTGCTTTTTGGTTTGCGGCAGCCATGATAGGCAGTGCAATTATAATCTATATTATAAATCAAAAAGCAATAAGCGAGGGACTTCGCTCTGCAGCTAAGAAAGAGGGTGAGTACTTTGACACTATGAATCACATCCTTGAGGGTTTTAAAGAAATCAAGATGAATGTGAAAAAGAGCGAAGACCTGTTACGGAATTATCTTGAAAAAATATCTCGTTCCACCAAAGAAATGCAGATAGGCACAGAGAATAAAGTGATAGCCAACTACATATTTATTCAGATATTTTTCTATTTACTGCTTGGCTCTATCGTCTTTGTGCTGCCACAGACCTCTTCAGTAACGGTAAAGACCATAGGACAAATAACTGCGGTCATACTGTTTATAATAGGCCCGCTTGGTAACGTGGTAGAGGCCATACCGCTTATACTTAAGGCAAACATGTCGCTTGAGCGCTTTGATAATCTTGAAAAACTTCTGGAAAATGCTGACGACATGAAACACACGGCTCCTGATGCAATTCTAAAAAGTAAGGAAACATTTGATGCAATAACTCTCAAAAGACTAACATTTACTTACCCTGAAAGTGAGGCAAAACAATCCTTTACCGTTGGGCCTATAGACCTGAGCATCAAACGTGGTGAAATAGTATTCTTAGTCGGTGGAAACGGTTCCGGCAAAACCACCCTGCTTAAAATGCTGACAGGACTCTATTACCCTCAGTCTGGAACAATTATGGTGGATGATATAGCGGTAAATATGACAAATTACACCTATTACAGGGACCTGATTTCAGTTATTTTCACTGAATCCCATGTTTTTGACAGGCTCTATGGAATAGACAATGTTGACGAGATAAAGTTAAACGAGCTGATTAACTTGATGGAACTTGCGGAGAAAGCCTCATACGTTGATGGTAAGTTTACTGATATAAAACTCTCCACAGGACAGAGAAAACGGCTTGCTCTTATTGAATCCCTAATGGAGGACAAAGCGGTTTATGTGCTGGATGAGGTGGCGGCAGATCAGGACCCGCATTTTAGAAAATATTTTTATGACACAATATTGAGGAAAATGCAGAACGAGGGTAAAACGATAATCGCAGCCACTCATGATGACAAGTACTTTTATGTCGCAGACCGGGTGTTTAAGATGGATTACGGAAAAATAACTGAGGATGGACATCATGGGAATCACAACTAAACTAAGAAAACGCATAACCTGTTTCAGAAATAACCTTAGTGAGCACATCCCGCAGATGCTGGTAACTCTGATATTGATAGCGCTAACACTTGCATTTCTCTGGAACAGGATGGTTATCACTATAGGCTCCGGAGAGATGGGCGTACTTTATAAGAGGTTTTTTGGCGGCACGGTGGTAGATATATTTTACGGAGAGGGAATACAACTGATATTCCCATGGGATAAGATGACTGTTTACAATGTCAGATTTCAGACATCCCATCAAGGAGTAGATGCACTAACCAAACTAGGGTTAATGGTACATCTGGATGTTGCTGTCAGATATCGTCCGGATTACCAGGTGTTAGGAGTGCTGCACCAGGCAGTCGGGACTGATTATTATAACGCAATAGTAAAACCGGAGGTGGAGGCCGCCCTGCGTGCCGTAGTAGGTAATTATGACGCTGAGGAAATTTATTCAAACAAAAATGCAGCGATCCAGACATTCTTAAACGAGACTCTCAAACAGGTATCGCGCAGATTTGTTCAAATAGACAGCGTTATGATAACAAAGGTAACACTGCCAGAAGAAATACAGAAAGCCATTTTAAATAAAGTTGAACAGGAACAACTAGCGCTCGCATACTTGTTCAAGATAGAAAGAGAAAAACAAGAGGCCATAAGAAAAAAGGTGGAGGCCGATGGAATAAAACTTTATAACGATACAATAAACGCTTCTTTAAGCGAAAACATACTACGATATGAGGGTATAAATGCTACCAAAGAGCTGTCAAAATCTCCTAACTCAAAGGTTATAGTCATAGGGGCCGGTAAGTCCGGATTGCCTGTTCTTTTGGACACAGGGAAATAGCGGATTTGAAGAGAACATTTGCTTTAATTTTGTTTCTGCTTTTTATACTAATACTTAATTCATGCAAGAATTATTATGAAAAATCAGAGGAAAGAGGTAAAAAAGCAGAGAACATTGGAGGGGATATAGTTATCGGGGTCGTGAAATCTTCTACACAAACCGAAGATATGATAGATGGCATTAGGTTAGCGATAGAGGAATTCAACGCAAAGGGCGGCTTTAAGGGAAGAAAAATGAGGTACATAGAAAGAGATGACATGATAAAACCGAAACTGGCTATCAAAATAGCGCGTGAATTTGCAGATAATGAAAATGTCATAGCGGTTATAGGTCATTTAAGTACTGACGTTGCGATTCCCGTCTCGGTAGTGTACGAATATAATGGTGTTGTTTTTATAACACCAAGAGCAACAAATGTAGCTCTTACAAAGCATGGCTTTGAATATGTGTTCAGAAATAGAGCCTCGGATCAACATAGTGCTTTGTGGCTGGCTAAATATATGTACGACATGGGCTATAAAACCATCTTAGTGGTTGACGACGGTTCGCCCTACGGCACAGGGTTGGCAGCATATTTTCAGATGTATGCTTCAGACCTCGAGCTTAATGTAAAAAAAGGGGCTTCATATAATACGATTCACGCTGATTACAGGGGGGTAATCAGTACTATGATGTTAAGTGCAAGCAAGTTCGATGCAGTGTTACTTGCAGGAACAGTTCCTGCTGCTGCTCACTTTTTAAAGCAAGCAAGAGAGATGGGAATAAAGGCGCCTTTTATAGGAGGAA
The DNA here is from genome assembly GCA_004376055.2 of Nitrospirales bacterium LBB_01. Lineage (GTDB taxonomy): Bacteria > Nitrospirota > Thermodesulfovibrionia > Thermodesulfovibrionales > Magnetobacteriaceae > Magnetomonas > Magnetomonas plexicatena. The sequence goes on along the minus strand of CP049016.1, from coordinate 1,487,605 downwards.
ACGGTATACACTCATCTTTACTTTGGGAAATAGCAGGAAGTGCCTCAGAGGGTGTCGTAACGACAAGTGATTTTAATCGTGAAGACAACTATACGCCAACAAGGGAGTTTGTCAGACGCTTTGAGAAAATATATGGAAAGCAGCCGAATGAAATGGCAGCCCTTGGATATGACGCTGTAGAGCTTTTAATTTATGGTTTCACAAAAGGCGGCACTACAAAACCTTCTGTGATAGCGTCAAACATCAGATATATTGACGGATGGGAAAGTGTTGCAGGTTACTATGACATGAGAGAAAATGGTGATATCGGTGATGAATACTTATGTTTTGAGACCATGCATAATGGGAAATTTATTTTGAAAAAAACTGGGAAACAAGAGACATATGAAGATGTGAAAAAGTTTTTTGATGAAAAGTTAAATGACATACACAAGGAGGTGGAGAAATGATTGAGTATATAATATTATACGTATTTGCAAGTCTGATTATTGCTATGTTTGGAGCTAACAGAAAGTTTGGGTTTTGGGGTTATTTCTTTGCCTGTCTTCTTTTATCGCCATTCATAGGAATAATCCTGTTTTTTGCCTCAGATAAAAGAAAAAAGCGTGATTGCTACTGATTAGAGCCTCTGTAAAGATGATTACCCTGTTTTGCATTCCATTTGCCGGCGGCAGTTCATATTCTTACAGAGATTTTCAGGCGCATCTCGGGGATTTTATAGAAATAGCCCCGCTTGAGCTTCAAGGACGCGGGCGAAAATACGGCACTCCGCTTCAGACAAACATTCACGACATGGCAGATGGGTTATACAATCAAATGCAAGAGAAAATAAACGGCAGGTATGCCTTCTGGGGACACAGCATGGGGGGATGGTTAGCATACCTGCTGGTAAAGAAACTGACACAAGAACACAAACAGTTGCCGGAACACCTATTTATAACAGGATGTGAAGCGCCATCAGTTGAAAACAGAAGACGTGACCGCCATAAGCTCCAAAAGAACGAATTTATGGAGCTTCTTAAAAAATATGACGGCTGTCCAGCTGAGGTACTGCAAAACGATGAGCTTATGGAGCTCTTTGAGCCAATAATAAGGGCTGATTTTAAAGCCGTAGAGACTTATGAATATGAACCACCTGCAACTCTACTAAATACACCCATAACGGTAATGAGAGGGCTCAAAGAGGAGATAAGCTACAGAGACGTCCTGATGTGGCAGGATGAGACAGTTCACAAGATAAAACTGTTACAATTCCCCGGCTCCCATTTTTTCATCTATGAGCACATACTGGAAATAGGGAGAATAATTACCGATTCGCTTACTTTATAATAATATGGTTGTTATACAATATATCCGTTTTAAGAAGCAGCTTCCTGAAAAAGTTTTTGAATCATATATGAACTTGCTACCAGAAAAGGATAGACAGAACATTCGCAGATTTCTAAGGTGGCAAGATAGAGAGGCGGCTCTTTATGGCAGGCTGCTGCTTGCTTCAGGTATTAATAAATATTTTAAGGATTCAAATTTGACACTTCACAATATATATTTAAATGAATGGGGACGGCCTTTTTTTAAGGATTCCGAAATTGATTTTAATATTTCTCACACAGATGGCTGTGTCGTCTGTATCATAACCAATGAGGGCAGAGTGGGGATAGACATAGAGTTAATAAGAGCAATTGACACGGAGGGTTTTCAAAAATATATGGATGCCTTACAGTGGCAGGAGATAGCCGGGGATAGTAGCTGCACAAGTTTTTACAAATACTGGACGATGAAAGAAAGTTTGATTAAGGCTGAGGGCAGAGGGTTATCAATTCCGCTGTCGGATGTAAAAATAGATACGAAGGGTGCAGCCAAACTTTATGGCCACAGATGGCATCTTACTGAGGTTTCTATAGACCGCCGTTATATGTGCCACGCTGCCACTGATTTTTCTATCGAAGATGGGATTCAAATTCTCGAGGTTTTCTTCCCTTAAATCTGCAGGCGTGTTTAAAGTGTGAGAAGGAATTTTTCAAAATCAGACGACAGCTTTTCCCAATGGTAATCGTAAGCCCACTTTCTGCCTGTTCGTCCCAGAGTTTGTCTTAATTTAGTATCTTTTAATAAATTCATAATTTGTACTGCCAAAGCTTGATAATCCCCGCTTTTAAACGAAACACATAGACCACTTTTTACCATAGCCTCTAATTCCTCAATGTCGCTTACAATTACAGCCCTCCCTGCTGCTAATGCCTCCGTGACTGCTATTGGCTGCACTTCATACTGTGAGGGCAGGACAACCATGAGGGCATTACTTAAATACTCAACTTTTTGCTCTTTTTCCACCCATCCCGGAAGAGAAATATTATTTCTTACATTCTCATCCAATCCTGAAAGTATTGTGTTTAGTTTTTCCATGTCTCTGCCATCCCCGGCTATCACTAACTTAACCTCTGGATAAGACTTATACACATCCTCATACGCTTTTATGAGCAAATCAAGCCTCTTTGTGTGAATGTCTATCCGCCCCAGATATAAAATATAGCTGCCCTCGCCTACCTGAGTTTTTAAAAGCGTCTCATCAATACCATTAGGGATAATTGCAATATTTTTATTTTTTGGCAAATTGAGTCTTTTTGCTGTTACGCCATTGACAAGTATGATGTTTTTATAGAGTTTTGGAAATATGCGTTCAAAAACAAAAAGGGTTAGAGCGTAAAACGGATTATATTTTCCGAAATACTGCCATCCTGTAAAACCTTGAATCTGAACAGCTAAAGGGCGTTTCTTATAAAAACACAAAAACGTTGGAATTGCAGGTGAAAATTCCTCTATAATTACATCATACTTATGACCGTTTAGCCGCACGTAAATAGATGCAAAGAGCGCATAAGAAAGAAGTGCCACAGTGAGGCTATTGCTTTCAATCCCGCAAAAAACATGTTTTATTCCCTCAATAACGCCGTCTTTGGCGCCCTTGTATTTTTTACAAAGCAGTGTGACGTCATGGCGCTTACCTATAAATTTGTATAATTCATAGGCTCTTACGCCAACCCCTCCAATTCCAAAACTATCCCCCTTGCTTTCGTAAAGTAAATGAAGGATTTTCAAGACATGCCGCCCGGAAATATTTTATTCAAACAGATATCTGTCATTTTTCATGTTGCACTGTAATGTTATCTAACCATGTGATTCTTCTTGTGCTCAGATATTTTTGGGCAGGTTCAGAGCCGCGGCGGGCTGCCTCCTTCATATCTGTGACAGTCTTTTCGGTGTCAGCCCTTTTTGCATAGCACTCGGCACGATAGTAGTACGCCTCGGCAGTGTCCGGCATTAACTCAATGGTCTTTGTAAAATCAGCAATAGCCTTATCATAATTTCTTTTTTCCATATAAAAAGTAGCTCTGTAGAAGTAAGCCTCAGCATACCTTGGATTTACCTCTATAGCTTTTGTAAAATCAGCAATAGCTTTATCAATATCCCCTTTGCTTTCAAGTAAAGAAGCTCGATAAAAATATGCAGCGGCATCCTTTGGGTTTGCCTCAATTGTTTTGGTATAGTCGGCTATTGCCGCATCCTTATCTTCAGTGGTGGTTTCAGCTTTATCATCTCCCTCTCTGTCAAAAAAGGAACAGCCGCTGCTTACATACTGAGCCGGTGTTTTTACTTTTGGCTCATCAGGGGGTTTATTTGCACCTATCACAATCAACGCCACAAATAAAGCCACTGCTGATAATGTGGCTGCGAGCATGGGAATGTTTTTTTTAATGTCTGTTTTTTTGATATCTTTAGTTACTGATAGCACATTTATAACAGTTGTGCCGTCCCCAGCTGTGCTGTCTTTTAAGTCATGATGAGTGTACATGTGTCTTAAGTAGGTATCGCCATAATCTGAATTTAGTTCAACAGCAGTCTTGTAGTCAGCCATAGCCTTGTCCTTGCGTTCCTGTTTGAGATATACTAAGCCTCGGTTAAAGTAGGCCAATGCGTAATCAGGCTCTAACTCTATAGCTTTGGTATAATCAGCAACAGCTCTTTTTCGGTTTCCCCTTGCAGCATAAGCGTCCGCTCGATTAACATAAGCAACGGTAAACAATGGATTCATCTCTATGGCTTTGGTGTAGCTTGCGATGGCCTTATCGTAGTCGCCATCCGTGTAGTGTACATTTCCGGCGTGGTTATAGGCTTCAGCATCCTTTTTTAAGAAATCAAAAAATCCCATCTATCTTATCCACACCTCCTTTTGGCAAACACATACGCACGTTGCCAATCTTGCGGTTTCAACGGGTTATGTAAATTGTAGCATATACAAATAATAAAATCAACTTAATTGCTTATGCCATTAGCTCTACAAAGAAAAAACTGGATTCCTGCCTTCGCAGGAATGACAGAAAAAGAAAAGGAATGACAGAAAAAGAAAATCCACTCCTCTGTCATTCCCGCCCCCGAGCGGGAATCCAGTCCTTTTTAAGGTATCCTTAGCTGACATAAAACTATGTACCTGAGTTAAGTATATAAGCATTTCAACTTAATATACTTTTCAACCTTAGACTTGGTCAAAGTTGTACATGCTGTTAATTCAGTACAAATGGAGGATATCAAAAAATAGATTTAAGGAAATTTCACCGAATTTACTCTTAACTATAAAGTTTTGTAACTCAACGTTATGTTTGCTATAACAGTTTTATTTCCCTGATTAAACTCTCATTTTTTAAAGAAAATACCACTGTTTGGAAAAAAGACTTGAAAGCAGATTTCCAGAGTTTTAATTTAACAATTGAAGTCTTACCTGTTTTACGAGGTTCAAAAGATACCGGATGTTCATATATCCTTAGTTTAGCTTTTGACAAGACGCCGGATATAATTACATTAGGCGCAAATGTTTTGGTGGGAATACGATTTACAATTTTCTCAACAATATCGGAGCGAATTAGCCTGTACGGAACATTGACATCAGAAATAGAGTTACCAAAAAATATGTGCACCACTAACACTGAAATCTTAGAAATAAATTTACGAATTAAGTTCTGGTTTCTGTTGGTTCTTTTGCCAAATAGTGCGTCATAAGAAAGACGGTTTTTCCAAAGAAGGGGAAAATCAGCAGGCTTCAACTCGTCGTCGCCATCACATTGAAACACCCAGTCAGAGACACTCACGGCCTCTTTATACCCAAGTAAAATGGTGGGACCATGTCCTTCGTTTTCTTTATTAATTATCCGAATATTTTTATCTTTAACAAAAGCTGACAGAATCTCAGAGGTTTTATCATGTGAGCCGTCATTTAAGACAGTTATAAGATATTTGATTCCAAGTTCTGAAAGTGTGTCTGCCCATGAACTAACAACTTGTCTAATACACCCCTGTTCGTTATAAACTGGAATTACCACCGAAATGTCATATTCTTTTTTTATAGTTGCAGTCATTTTTATACTGTCATAAAAATAGATATTTTAACGAAATAAGACATCACATAGTAAAACATAATAAAACAAGTTTTAACAATCAAGCGTCCAAGTCACGTGGCATTTAATACTGATAACATTTGAAACTCACAAGCTCAAAGACTACATCCAAAACGTATCATAGCCGAATTATTTCACGTGTCTCAAGACAAATTTTTACTGAAAAGGCTGTTCCCTTTCCATCTGCTCAATTTTTTCAACTCGCTCTTTACATTCCACACAATGTACAGCATAGGGCAGCACCCGCAATCTCCCTGCACTTATTTCCTGTCCGCAGTCCTCGCATATCCCGTATGTGCCGTTATGGATTTTACGTAAAGCCTCATCTATCTTATTTAACTTCAACTTGTGATGATGAAGTTTCTGTAAAATAATATCCTCTGTCACATCAACAACAGACCAGTCACCATCGTCAAGGGCTGCGTCTATCAACTGTCTTTCGTCACCCTTTACAAAATTGGAAATTTCAGTTTTAGCCTCCATTAAGAGAGACTGTCTTTCCTCAAGGAGAATTTTTTTTACGCTTTTCAGTCTTACTGTGCTGTCGTCCTCCATGCTGCCCCCCTCTTTGGTGTTTTGAGTCATTCTTTTGGCGGCTCCTCGTTTCCCTTATCAGTCCCGCCTTCTTTAAACACCTCTACTATGCTCTTTACCTGAATAGATGCGCCTTTAAGGGCTTTTTGGATGTCAGGAAGTTTTGCATCCTCAACTTTTAACATAAAATTACTTTGCAACGCTACACCTCCATTATCTCTTTTTCCTTATGGGATGTTATCTCATCAATCTGTTTTATAAAGGAATCCGTCAGCTTCTGGTTCTCCGTCTGTGAGCGTTTGGTCTCATCCTCGCTGATGTGCTCATCTTTTTCCAGTTTCTTTAACTCGTCATTAATATCACGACGTATATTTCTTATTGAAACCTTTGCCTCCTCAGCCTTTTTCTTTATGACCTTTACCAGATGCTTTCTTCTTTCCTCGGTAAGTGGCGGAATCTTTATTCTAACCACCTTACCATCATTGCTGGGTGTCAGGTCAAGATCAGACTTCAGTATCGCCTTTTCAATCATAGGGATTACCTTTTGCTCCCACGGTTGAATGGAAATTGTCTGAGGGTCAGGCACACCAAGTGTTGCTACCTTGTGCAGTGCCGTAGGTGTTCCATAGTAGTCAACTATAATTCCATCTACAAGCCCAAGCGATGCCCGCCCAGTTCTCACCCCTGCATAATCCTTCTTTAAATGGACTATAACGCCTGCCATTTTCTCATCAGCCTTCTTTTCTAACGCTTTTAACATTATACTGATCCTCCTACAAGAGTACCAACTTTGTCTCCCAGTACGGCTTTTTTTAAAGCCCCCTGATTTTTTAAATCGAGCACAATTATGGGCAGCTCATTATCCTTGCATAGAGTTATGGCAGTTAAATCCATAACCTTCAGTCCTTGAGCGATAACATCCGCATACGTTATTGTATCATATTTTTTTGCGTTTGGGTCCTTTACTGGGTCTGCCGTGTAAATACCATCCACTTTTGTTGCCTTTATTATTATATCGGAGTTTATTTCCATAGCCCGAAGGGCTGCCGCCGTATCTGTGGTAAAGTATGGATTACCGGTTCCGGCTGCAAAGATCACCACCCTGCCCTTTTCCAGATGGCGTATTGCCTTTCTTCTTATGTATGGCTCTGCAAGCTCCCGCATCTCTATCGCCGACTGCACCCTGGTGGGAATGTCTGTTTTCTCCAGTGCATTTTGAAGCGCCAGAGCATTTATTACCGTTGCAAGCATACCCATGTAATCGGCAGTTGCGCGGTCTATACCCTCCACAGAGGCTTGTACGCCTCTAAAGATATTTCCGCCTCCAATTACAATTGCCACATCTATCTTTAAATCACATATTGACTTAATCTCTTGCGCCACGTAGAGCACAGTTTGAGAGGAAATGCCGAAGCTGCCCTCTCCCAAAAGCGCTTCTCCGCTAAGCTTTACCAGCACCCTGTTGTATTTAGCAGTCTGTTCCATTATTCTTCTGTCTGCTCTCCTGAGGCAATTGTCTCACCAAGCTGAAACCGCACAAAGCGTCTTACCACTATGTTTTCACCAAGCTTTGCGATTTTTTCTACGAGGAGATCATTTATAGTCTTTTTCTGGTCCGGGTCTTTTACAAATATCTGTTTAAGAAGGCACCGTTCGGAATAAAATTTTTCCAACTTTCCTTCTACTATTTTATCAACAACATTGGCAGGCTTGTTTACAACCTGTGCTTTGTATATTTCACGCTCTCTTTCTATTACCTCTGCCGATATCTCTGTTGTGTCTATATAATCAGGACTTGCCGCCGCTATGTGCATTGCTATATCTTTGGCAAGTTCTTTATAGTCATCAGTTTTGGCAACAAAATCAGTTTCGCAGTTAAGCTCTATCATAACCCCGATTTTATCCATGTGAATATAGGAGTAGATAACGCCCTCTGAGGCTTTCCTGCCGGATTTCTTTGCCGCCGAGGCTAATCCCCTTTTTCTGAGCACATCGAGCGCTTTTTCAAAATCCCCTGCGGCCTCCGTCAGCGCTTTTTTGCAGTCCATCATACCGGCTCCGGTTTTCTCTCTTAAGTCTTTAACAAGGCTGGCTGAAATTTCCATGACTCTCTTACTCCCTCCCTTCTTCTGCTGCTTCATCCTGCATGATTTTTTCCTCTATCTTGACATCCTCTGCCTGTTCCGAGAGCTCCTTGTTCAACATAGCTTTACCCTCTAAGATTGCATCCGCTATCTTTGACGTGACAAGCTTAACTGCACGTATAGCGTCATCATTGCCGGGTACTACGTAATCTATAAGGTCAGGGTCACAGTTTGTATCCACTATTGATACAACCGGTAAGGAGAGCTTTCTTGCCTCCATTACGGCTATGTTTTCCCGTCTTGGGTCAACAACAAACACGGCGCCGGGAATCTTTTTCATGTCCTTGATACCGCCCAGATTTTTTTGGAGTTTCATACGCGTTTTTTCCAGTGCGGCTACCTCTTTTTTAGGCAGAACATCAAAGGTACCGTCTTCTTTCATTGTCTCTATTTTTTTGAGTTTTTCTATACTCTTTTTGATTGTTATAAAGTTGGTGAGCATTCCGCCAAGCCATCTCTGGTTTATGTAGTAAGCGCCACACTTAGCCGCCTCCTCCGCTATGGCGTCCTGCGCCTGCTTTTTAGTGCCCACAAAAAGAACATCTTTCCCCGATGCTGAAACATCCTTAATAAAATTATACGCCTCCTCCATTCCCTTCACTGTCTTTTGCAGGTCTATTATGTAGATGCCGTTCCTTTCCCCAAAAATGAACTTTTTCATCTTAGGGTTCCATCTCTTTACCTGATGACCAAAATGCACTCCGGCCTCAAGAAGCTCCTTCATTGATACTACCATACGCTACTTACCTCCCTTAACAACGGTTTTTTTCCTCCGCCGGAGTTTTTCGTGCCCACTCTGAAAGAGAGGGAAACCACCGAAAAACTTTCTCTCGCTATAACCCATCCGGCGTGCGTTTTTAACCCAGCTACTGTAACATACTTATTATGGTTTTTTCAATGGGAGTAAGTTTTTTTTAAAATGCCCGTGTTAAAACAGGTGAATAGCCATGGACAACATCCATTACATGCCCTATAAAAATATGTTATAGTCATCTAATAATTGAAGTAACTGTTTGTTGAATACAGGAGAGGAAATGATTATAACAAAACTTGAATATAGTGAAACAGTTTTTGGCAGACAATGGGAATTAAAAAACACTGATTTGGGTGTGCATAATCTAATTATCGGTCTGAATGCAACTGGTAAGACCAGACTTTTGCAAGTTATTTTGGATTTGAAGTCATGTATCATGAAATCAATCAATTATAGTAGTTTTATGAGCAAAGCCCAACGGTCGTGGTATATTGAATTTTTAGATACTGAAATTAACCCACAAGTTAAATATGAATATACATTAAAGCTATCAGAAGAACAAATAGAACTGGAGAAGTTAGAAATCGGTGAGAAATTATTAATAAACAGAAGTAAAGATACCGGGAAAATATCTCCTTCTGAAGGCGAGGAAATGATAGATTTCTCACCTCCTGAAAAAGAGTTAACGGTAAACGTGCGCCGTGATAAAAAAGAATTTCCATTTCTGGAAAAACTGTGGTCATGGGCAGATGATTTTCTTTTCTTAAACTTTACACAGTTTAGCCCACATTTTTTTATGTATAAAAACACCCCTGAGAGATTTAATCAGGAGTTGGTAATATCATGTTTAGAAATAATTATAAAGACCGATAAGAAGAGTGCACTGTTATCAGACTTTGTAAGTATTGGTTATAACATAAAAGACATTGACATCTTTAACAGTCCATATGGAGACCCTTATATATACGTTGAGGAGGAGAGTTTAAAACTTTCTACCAATCAGCATGATATGTCACCGGGTATGCTCCGTGCACTCTCAACAATTATTATAGTTGAAGCATTTTTGATAAAGAATACGCCCTTAACCCTTGTAATAGACGATATTGGTGAGGGGTTAGACTTTGAAAGGTCTTCAAAGCTGACGAAACTTATTATGGAAAAGCTGAAGGACTCGAAAATACAGCTAATTGCGGCATCCAATGACAGATTTTTAATAAATGCCGTGTATATTACTTCTTTAAATGTGCTGGAGAGAACCGGACATACAGTTGAGTCTTTTAATTATAAAAATAACAGAGAAGCATTTGATGAATTTGTGCTTACCGGTTTAAATAACTTTGATATTCTTTCCGGAAAAATGTACAAAGAATGGGGCAATGATTGAAAAAAATATACTTTTTTGTTGAGGGACAAACTGAAGCGATTTTTGTTGAGCAATTTCTGTTAGCTTATATGGGTTATCATAATTTAAAATTAGAACGGCACAAGTATATAAGTCAGTACATGAGTGAAAAAGTTATTATGAGAGAGAATCCAAATGCTAAATATGAGGTTCGAATTTATGATGTAGGCGGAGACAGCAATGTCACATCAAAAATTAAAGAAAAAGCAGAGTCCTTGATTAAAGATAATGGATATGACTATATCGTTGGCCTTCATGATCTATACAGAGTAAAAATAGATGGGGAAAAAATAAAAAAAGAAGAAAAGAAAAAAATTATAGAAGCTTTTAAAAAGCTATTCAAGAACAAAGATTCTTATGACAAAATAAAATATGTTCTTGCAATAATGGAAACAGAAGCGTGGTTTCTGATGGATTACAAAATGTTTTGTAAAATTGATGGTGCTTTGATCCCTAGTTTTATCAAGAACGAATTGGGATATGATTTAATCAACGATAATCCTGAATCATACGGACATCCTACAAATATTATTGATAAAATCTATCATTTATGCGGCAAAAAATATGGAAAGCATGAGGACGACTCGTACAAAATCGCTTATAATTTAGACTACACTGATTTATGCTGCAACAATGAATATAGAAATAAAGTGAGTAGCTGGAACTACTTTTTAGATTGCATCGATTTAGTTTTTGAATAAAAATGTTTATTTCCTAAGTATAGTACCTTTAATCAGGCATATAATTAAAATACAACATAGTGATGTCATCCGACTGCGCCGCATCAGTCGTAAACTCAGAAAGCGAGCTTACAACATCTTCTACGATGGTTTTTGAAGGCTTGCCGTGGTTTTTACTAAGCACTGCTTATTTAGTTTAATATACGGTTAACCGCATCTCATGTAATAACTAAATCCAATTGAGGTAACAGCTCATAAAGAACATAGTTTTTGTGAGTTCTGGCCGCATTTATAAAATGCAATATGTCATCTTTATATTGATAGGTAGGAGAAAGATTACCGATTTTCCATATATTCTCATCGTAATTTAAAGATAGATCTGCTGGTTCAGAAGCACAAAAAACATTAGCTCTTATTTTGTCTTTCCATAAATCGATTCTTTCAGACAACATTCCCTCAGTGTCTATTATTGTTTTAATATCACTTTTTATATCACCCCATGGTTTTCTCTTATTTCTGTCGCCTCTGCCGCTGATATTAACGTAGTCACAAAAAAACTCATATAAACACTTACAGCCTTCTAAAAAACTATCCTGATTATTTCTGTTTTCATCCTCGCTCATGTGTTTACCGGTTAAGTATTTAAAACTCCACTTTAAATACGGCCTGTCGGGTAATGTTTCAACGGAACCATGCCCAACCGGAACTAATGAAGCAAATACTCCGGCGAATTTAGCTTTGAATGTTTCAAATTTCTCATTAATATACTGCAAAATATTGGGTGACTGCACATTTATGTTGATTGTTGCCTCATCAGCTTTGTTCCAATCGGAGCTTATTCCAAGAAAGCCGAAGTGGGAAAATGTATCGGCATATACGTGTGCCGTGACCCCTATCAAGTGAGGCCAAAATGGTGAGTCGTGCTTAGAAAGAGCGTTTTGTAGTATCTTATGTGCAGGGATACTGTTTTTTCTGCAAATAACTTTTTCATTAAAAGAGTTACCGACATTACCAGGTAAAAAATGAAACGGCACCCAAACATGCCATTGATCATAATCGTTAGAATTTTCGGAATCAATCGCCCTATGGCTTGTCATTAAAGAAATAACTGCTTTCCCCAAGTCGTTGTTAAGCATATCTCTGTCAACAGCATCATCGACAAATTGCGAGGAATGGGCGACTGTAAAAGCCTCCCCCAAACCTAAACCTGCAGCACGCGCTAAGGCGTAAACTCCGTAAAAGTGCATATCCTTTTGCATAGTTACCTCCCCCAATAAATTATGAGCTCGTCAAAACCCATTATTTTTATACAATACAACGCACAGTATCGGTAACAATTTAGCCAAACTAACACGAATAAGTCAAGTAATTTTTCAAACTTACTGCGGTCTTGACTTCTTTTATAAGTTGGATTTGGGGTCAGGCTTATAATTAAAACACAACATAGTGATGTCATCGGATTGCTCCGCACCGGTTGTAAACTCTGAAAGTGCGCTGACAACTTCTTCTACGATAGTTTTTGACGATTTCCCCCTATTTTTACTAAGCACTGCGATAAGCCTGTCATCGTCAAAAATCCTGTTCTCTGTGTCCATAGCCTCAGTGACGCCGTCTGTGTATAGGAAAATGGCGTCTCCTGCGGCAAAAGTTAACTCATCGGATTTGTACTCGGAGTCCTCCATAATGCCTGCGGGAATTCCCTCGCTAAGCTCAAGCGGTTTAATTTCTCCAGAGTGCCTGACTATGAAGGGAGGGTTATGTCCGCCGTTACTGTAGGAGCACACGCCGGTTTTTGTGTCTATAATTCCAATAAAAAGCGTTACGAACATGGACTTTTCGTTATCTCTGCACAAATCGTTGTTGACTAACCGGAGAATCTCACCGGTATCGGTGTAACTTTTGGCAACAGCACGAATTAGCGTCTTTGTGACAGCCATAAAGAACGCTGCTGGAACTCCCTTGTCGGTCACATCCCCAATTACAAAGCACATGAGGGCGTCGTTGATAAAAAAGAAATCATACAGGTCTCCTCCAACCTCCCGTGCAGGCTGCATGAAAGCATACAGGTCAATTCCATGCTCCATGATGTCTGGGAAATTTACAGGCAGCATACCCATCTGAATATCTTTTGCCAGTTTCATGGATTCCTGGATTTTGTGTTTTTCTATGTTTTCAAAAGCCATAGAGATGTTGTTACAGAATATTTCTACCATGTTTTTGTCTATCTCATTAAGCTGCCTGTGACTGCGTATATAGACCATGTTATAGAGGTTTGTTTTATTTCTAAAATAAACCACACAAGAGTTACCGGTAAAAATGTTCCTTTGCTCTGTTTCGGCACAAAGAAGAAGTTCATACTTAGCAGGCTCTAACACATCTTTTGCTGGTTTGCCAATAAGCTGCCCATAAGCTCCGGTACCTTTGACTATAGTTATAGTCTTTGAGCTCTTGTTTGCAACAAAGGATGAGTCCAGATGATACACCGAACCCTCGTCAAGCCTCAACAGCGAGGACAGCTGAGTCAAAATACCTGAGATAATATCATCCATTGACTGAAGTTCAAAAAGAGTGGGAAATGCGTTTATAATCTGTTCAAGTCCTCTTTTTGTGCCGTCAATGGTGACCAGATTTCTATAGTCACGCAGGGCTGAGACCATTGTGGTAAATAGTTTCTGCTTGGTAAGTTCATTTTTTGACTTATAGTCGTTGATTTCATACTGCATGATGACCTTGTCCTCGGGCGCCTGTCCCGGTTGACCGGTTCTTAGAATTATACGGACAAGATTATTATTCAGTTCATTACGAATATGTTTTACTACCTGAAGACCGGCGTCATCAGTTTCCATGACAACATCAAGGAGCATAACAGCACTGTCGGGATTGTTTTCAATAAGGGTTTTTGCTTCAGTTCCAGAGTAGGCCTGCAAAAAAATGATTTCCTTGTCATCAAACACGACATCCATTAAGCTAAGAATAGTTGCGTCATGCACGCCCGGCTCATCGTCAACTATAATCACTTTCCACTTATCTTTTGCTGTCTTTAACTCACCCTCTGTTTCATCAACAAATAAGTCGTCAAGGTCATCTATTGGCTCTTTAGTGTCTGTGTCCATTTATGCATCCTTTTCTATTTTTATTTTTTTAGCGTAACGTTCCATCTCTGAAAATATACATCCGCAGTATTTTTGTCTGTAAAGAGACAGTGATTTGGATAATTCAATCCCCCTACCCCAACCTGTTCTGAAATCCTCCTCGTAGAACTCTATATCGTACTTTTCCGAGAGCTCCCTGCCTGTGTCTATTATATAATCAAACTTCTGATAGATACTATAAAGCAGGGTTGTTGTAAATGACTGATAATTAAGAGATTTTGCCCTCTTTGCGGTCTCTTCAAGCCTCATCGTGTAGCACTTTTTACAGCGGCTGCCCTCAGTGTTTAAAACTGTCTTTAGAAAAGCCTTTAAGTCATAACGGTTTTCATAGATGACTTTAAAATTCCACTCACTCTGAAGGACATTGAGCGCATCACGCCGCAACCCATACTCTGTAAGCGGATGAATATTGGGATTGTACCAAAAACCCGTGAAATCCACTCCACGCTCTGCAAATGAGCTTAGCGGATACGTGGCACAGTTGGCACAGCATATGTGAATCAGAGTATTCATGATGTATTGTTGTTGAGTGTCAAAACAGTCTGCTCCTAGGGGTCTTATTCAGATGCTCGTATGCGCTTTGTGCTGCTAGTCTGCCCCGCGGCGTTCTCTCTATAAAACCCTCCTGTAAAAGATACGGTTCATAGACGTCCTCAATCGTGTCCTTATCCTCATTTACAGCGGCAGAAAGAGTCTCAATTCCTACTGGACCTCCTCCAAACTTTTCAATTATCGTGCTTAAGAGCTTTCTATCCATGTCGTCAAGTCCACGCCCGTCTATGTTTAACGCTTCAAGGGCAAACTTGGTAATATTTAGATCAATCACTCCATTGTTTTTAACCTGAGCAAAGTCCCGCACCCGCCGAAGCAGACGATTTGCCACTCTTGGAGTCCCCCTTGAGCGACGCCCTATTTCAAATGCGGCATCATCTTTTAGAACTACCTGAAGAATTGAGGCCGAGCGTTTCACTATCATGACAAGCTCCTCATGATTATAGAACTCCAGTCTGTCTATCACTCCAAATCTGTCCCTAAGCGGAGAGGTCAAAAGTCCTGTCCTTGTGGTTGCCCCTATTAGGGTAAAACGCGGCAGGTTTAACTTCAGAGTTCTGGCATTTGGCCCCTGACCTATCAGTATATCCAGCTTAAAATCCTCCATTGCTGGATACAGTATCTCCTCAACTGCTCTTGGCAGTCTATGTATCTCATCAATAAACAGGATGTCAAAATCTGAAAGGTTTGTCAGTATTGCAGCAAGGTCTCCGGCTCTTTCAAGCACAGGCCCCGATGTTGACTTTAACCCGACCTTTAGTTCATTCGCTATGATGTTTGCAAATGTGGTCTTGCCCAGCCCCGGTGGGCCGCAAAACAGCACATGATCAAGAGCCTCCGAGCGCAGCTTCGTTGCCTCTATGAATACGGCTAAGTTTTCCTTGATTCGCTCTTGTCCAACAAATTCTGAAAATCTTTTTGGCCTTAGCGCACGGTCAAATAGCGTATCATCATCAAGCGCTACAGGCTCTATAGTTCGCTCAGGCACTGTCTCAGCTACTCTTTGACAAATATTTAAGGGATTCTCTCAACACCGATTCAATATCCTTAACTCCCCGCTTACTGATGTGTTCAATTGCATTTATGCAGTCAGAGCGCTTATAGCCCAGATTAACAAGCGCAGAAATAGTGTCTGTGTAGTCGTCATCCGGTTGTGCTCCGGTTTGTGAGGGCAGTTTATCTTTAAGTTCAAGTATAAGACGTCCTGCCATTTTCTTTCCCACCCCCGGCACCATAGACAGTGTCTTTGTGTCCTCAGACTCAATCGCTTTCCTGAATCGTTCCACAGTTATTGTTGAAAGTATGGCAAGCGCTATTTTGGGCCCAATACCAGAGATACCTATGATTTTAACAAAAAACCCCTTTTCCTCTTCGCTTATAAAACCGTAGAGCTGTAGAGCATCCTCACGCACGTGGGTATAAATGTACATAAAAACCTCGCTGCCAACCTCCGGAATGGATGACAGCACACTTATTGGCACGGAGAGTTCATAGCCCACTCCGTTTGCCTCAATAACAATACCAACCGGTTTTTTAGATATTAACTTTCCTCTTAAAGAACCAATCATGGTAGCTATTGCACCACCAGTAGTTCACGCACGAGGGCTGCTGTGTCAATAAAAAACATTATGTTTGACGCTCTCAAAGTCTGGCTGAAATCAAAAAGCGAGTTAAAATCCAAAGAAGTGTTTTTTATTAAAACTTTATCATTTATCGTGCCAGGTAAAAACATATATCCAATACCTTCTCTTATTGAGCTAAACCCTGAATAATAAAATAGAAACGAATCCTTCTGAGCAGCCATCTGCTTGATGTCGGCAAGGCTTTCATAAATTGCACCGATTGTGGCATTGTCGTCAATAAAAACGTGGATGCTGGTATTTGCACAGAGATTTGATATAGCGTTTTGAAAATCCAGCACATCATTTTTTGAATATGAGTTTACCATAGAGGTATCCATTTTGTACGTTTGAACTCCAATAAAGATGCCATAAAGTTTGCCTCCATTAGCCGGACACATATGGAAATCATTACCTCCGGTAAGAATATAAGGCTTTACAATGCCGCTTTTTGAGGTTAGACCGGCCTGCACTATCTCGGTTGAAGCTCTGTTTAGGAGTTCATGAACTGTCATTCTCTCATTTTTATTCATGCTGTAAGGAAGCGGAGCAGTTAAATCTGAAAGCGGCGTTGTATTATCGTTTTTAAAGGGAGATAGAACACTTAAAATTCCGTATGCAATTTTACCTCGTTTTAGCTCTGGATACGCAGGCTCATCCGGGCGAGAGGCAAATGCTAAAATGTTTGAATGCGGCGACCTTACATCAGTTTTCTCAGTATCCAAATTGTCTCCAACATCTTCTACTGATACCGTCTGTACAGGTTGTACTGGAGTTTTAGCTGTTGTGGCTGCCTGTGGGATGGCAGGAGCAACGACAGGCAGAGCGGTCGTTGTAGTAACAGGAGGTGTTGCTGTTGGTTTAGCTTGTGGATTAATTTTATTGGTTTTGTTATCAAGCTGCTTTTCTGTCTGCTTTTCTATATCTTCGATGTCTTTTTGGCTGTATGTTTTCTTTCGCTTCTCAGCCTGTGATACACTTACAAGCAGACCGCAACTTAGTAGTAAAACAAAGAAACATACAGGGATTTTCTTAAACCGCATAAAACCATGCTCCTTTAACAATTGCTATTTATGAATGCTGACCGCATTCACCATTTTCTAACATCAACCACAACCCTCCTTACTAAGCAAAGTGAACTTTACACCGCCTAAGTAAAAAGAGAGCAACCTCTCATCTATGTCGTAAACACACTCTTCAATACCCTCAGATAAAAAATCGGCAAGAAGAGAGTCAAAAATTTTCCTGTTAAGAACGATAAGTACAACATGCCCGGGCGTGACTTTACTAACCACAAACCTGAGGCCGTATTTAACCCTTATAAGACGCAGTGAGTTACTGAGGTCTTGGTGTTTCATTACAAAAACGCCAAACAGACAAAACAATAAGATTCAAGGCTAAAGTTCAAGTAACACTTTAGATAAACACCAAGAGACGGCATACACTATAGATGGAGTGATAAAGACTAATCCTCCCTCATCTTCTCCTCTTCCTCTTGCTCAACCTTACAATCAATGCAAAGACTTGTAACCGGTCTTGCCTCAAGCCTCCTTATACCGATTTCCTGACCGCAGGTTTCGCAGAATCCGTACTTACCGCCTTCTATATCCTCAAGGGACTTGTCTATTTTTTTTAAGAGCTTCCGCTCCCGCTCCCTGAGCCTGAGTGAAAAATTCCTGTCTATCTCAGCACTTGCCTGATCCCCAAGGTCTGGAAAAGTTAATGTATCAGGCACGTTATTCATAGCTGCCTCTGCCTCACTCATCAACTGTGACCTCATATTTACGAGCTTTGCCCTTATCTTAAGGATTTCCTCAAGCCTTTTAGACCTCTTTCTTTGCTCATCTTTGCTCAGTTTCCTGCCACCACGGCTATTAAGAGTTTCCACTAACAGTATCTCCATCCTACATTGGTATTTACTAATTATGTTAACAGATTGTGTTGTTTGTAGTCAAGTAAACGATTGAAAAATATAATGCTTATTGAGTTAACTCCTGTAAATTTTTTCATTCAGCAAATGATACAGTTAAAAGAACTGGATTCCCGCTCGTAGGCGGGAATGACAAAGGGGGGCCATTTCTTTTTCTTGTCATTCCTTTTTTTCTTGTCATTCCTGCGAAGGCAGGAATCCAGCTTTTTTGTTAACGGAGCTAACTGCATAGGCAATAAAATATTTAGCGTTCAGTCACGGCTCGCAAATTAAAGATTTTTTTTGATATTATATTATACGCACCGATATGATAAAAAAACGCTTATCAAATCCGACAGAACATAGCACAGAGGAGTTAAACGCAACTGTAAATCGCCTAACTCAACTTCCTAACTGCCCATTCTGCGGGGACAGATTTGAAAACTCAAACGACTTGTTTGACCACGTGCTGACTTTTCACGGTTGTTGAGGACAGGACTAACCGCAGTTTGCGGTTATTGATAAACACGCTTTAGGATTTAGGGTTAAGTCTGAGACTGCTCCCTGTTTGAAATAGTAATCTCCTACAAGACCAATCATAGCAGCGTTGTCTGTGCAGTGTTCTTTGGGAGGCAAAAGTACCCGCATGTTTTTAAGTGTCTGCAGCCGCTGACGCAGCCCCTCGTTTGCAGCTACACCGCCTGAGACGGAAAGCGTGTTAATTCCATGTGTTTCAGCTGCCCACAGTAACTTTGTAATAATCGTATCTGTCACGGCAGCTTGAAACGATGCACAGACGTCCTCAGTTGATATGTTCTGATTGTGCAGCAGATAGTTTCTTACTGAGGTTTTAAGGCCGCTAAAACTGAAATCAAGCGTACCTTTAATCAGCGCTCTTGGGAAATTAACTGCTTTTGGGTCTCCGGTTTTTGCTAAATTATCA
Organism: Nitrospirales bacterium LBB_01; assembly: GCA_004376055.2. Classification (GTDB taxonomy): domain Bacteria; phylum Nitrospirota; class Thermodesulfovibrionia; order Thermodesulfovibrionales; family Magnetobacteriaceae; genus Magnetomonas; species Magnetomonas plexicatena. Next base: position 1,468,469 of record CP049016.1, on the reverse strand, counting down.
ATAATAGGGCCTCCGGGATAGCCTAGTCCAAGCATTTTTGCCACCTTGTCATAAGCCTCCCCTGCGGCATCATCCCGTGTGCGGCCAATCTCCTCATAAGCGCCCATAGACTGCACTAAGTAAAGGCTGGTGTGTCCACCTGATATGACAAGCGATATGTGCGGGAAAACAGACTCATGGGTCAAAAAGACAGAACAGACGTGTCCCTCAAGGTGATTTACCCCGATAAGGGGCAGATTGGATGCGTAAGCAAGAGCTTTCGCAAACGATGTTCCAACTATAAGGCAGCCAATAAGTCCCGGGCCGCTACAAACCGCAATTGCCGATAATTGACTAAACTCAGTGTTGGATTTTTCCATGGCTAATTGTACAGTTGGCCAAATCATCTCCGTGTGCCGTCTTGAGGCCGCCTCCGGTACCACTCCGCCGTAGAGGCTGTGAATCTCTCCCTGACCATACACAATGCTTGACAACACACTCCTGCCGTTTCTTATTACAGCTGCCGAGGTGTCGTCACAAGATGTGTCTATGGCAAGAATCAGAGAGTCAGTATCTAACTGCATAAAGTAGTATATAATTTTCCTAAGTTTGATTGATAGAGCAATCTCCTCACATTCTTTTGGCAGAGGACATAGAATTACCAGTAAACAATATGTTACAATCTTCTGTTTATATTAGATTGTGACAGACAGGAGGAGTTAGCTTGTCAAGCAATACAGGGACGCCTGGAGACAGCAGGGAAAAAGCACCGTCAACTCCGGCAAAAAGTGTCACGGTAATGATAACTGAATTTACCAGCACTTACATACCCGGCAGACATATGGAAAGACCCTCGATATCGGTTATCATAGATAAGCTAAACGATATACTTCTTACTAAAAACCTGGGTGTTAAGATAAAAGGTATCGGCACTAAGACATATTATTCTTTTGACGACTGCAGTAATGCCCTGCATACCGCTTTCAATATAAAGGGAATAGTTGATAAGTATAATCTTCTTACTCTTAGCAATATGCCTGTACTTTTTAAAATAGCCATTCACACCGGCCTTATGGAAAATGAAGACTTAAAACCGGTAACAAGTACGGCATCTTTACTTATATCAAAAACCGACTCAGACTGTATCTATTTAACCGAAGAGGCTTACAACGCTCTCCCGGAAAAGGATAAAGAATCTTGCAAAGGCGAAAAAACCCTCGAACACACAAGTAAGGGTGCTTTAAAGATATACAAAGTAATTAATATTGCAGATACCGTTAAAAAGGAAGAGAAGCCGCCCCAACAGTTGAAACCACAAGAACAAGAAAAACGTCCCGATATGATTTTATATGGAAAACCGTTAGGTGCATTTTCAAAGAAACTCACTACAGTAGAAGCAATTAAGGAAAAAACCAATAAAGACGGATTTCCCGTAATGTCTCACACAATAGACTTGTTAATGAAACTGCCGGAGGATCTTAAAGTTGACGGGGTATCTGTAACTCAGCTGACAAACGTCATTTTAGATGATTTTTCACTAACCAACAAACTGCTATCCCTTGTTAATACCGCTTACTATGCTCAGTATGACGGTAAAATCAGCACGATGTCACGGGCAATAATGCTTCTGGGATTTGTACAGATAAGAAGCACAGCACTGTCTCTGCTGCTATTTGAAGACATTGCCGACAAAAATGTTGCCAACGAGCTTAAAGTTTTAATCATAAACGGACTAATGAGCTCTTTGATTTCAAAAAACATAGCGCTAAGCGGTGCAACACAGATAAATGCAGAGGAGGCTTTTATCTGTTCAATACTCCATGATCTTGGTAAAATTTTGATTGCTTACTTTTTTCCACAAGAGTATGACCTTGTTACAGCAAAAACACAACAGTTTAGTGAAGAAATGGCATCACGCTCTGTGCTTGGTCTCTCTTATGAGGAAATTGGCATAAGCGTTTCTACAGATTGGAAACTACCCAAACAAGCCATCTACTGTATGCACAAGCTTGACAACGAACGAATTATCAAATCAGAGACCTATGACGATAAGCTCAGAGGTGTTGTGTCCTTTTCTAATGAAATATGCTCTCTGATGTTAAATGATTCTATGGACATGGCCGAAAAGCAAGCGTCTCTCAGAAAAATAATGAAACGCTACGGCGAATGCTTTACATTATCACAAGACCAAGTAGCTGTTACTTTAGATTCTATGTTGAAGGAGATGGGTCACTATTTCAGCATTTACGACATTAAAGCTGATCAAATAGAGCTCTTCAAAAAAATAAGCGACTTTCACGCTACAATAGGAGTTGTAACCCCTGCCGAGGTTAAAGCCGCTGCCCCAGTTGCTGAGGAAAACAAGCTCGGTGATACGGAGTTTCTTGGCGGAACATTGCCCGCAGCACCCGAAAAACAGGAAAGTGTTGTATTTCAAAGAGCCATTTACGATATTACAACTGCTCTTTTAGAGGATTATTCTTTAAACGACACGCTGCGTATGATTTTAGAGATTATCTATAATACAATGGGATTTTCACATGTGCTGATTTGTCGGAAAAATTCCAAACAAGACAGAATGGTCGGATGGTTTGGTTTTGGAGCCGATATAGATGTTATTGTAAGCAAATTCAATTTTCCAATCGTTGACTCTGACGATGTGTTTAATTTTGCTCTAAAACAAGGTTCCGATATGGTCGTTGCTGACTCCAAAGCCCCCAATGTAAAAGAGCGGATACCGCAGTGGTACACTAGTGTATTAAATGCAGATGCCTTTATCGTATTACCAATAATTGTTGCTGACAAGCCCGTCGCAGTTATTTATGCCGACAATGCCGGCGCAGAACAAAAACCTTTTTCACAGCACCAAATATGGTGCTTGAAAGCTCTGAGAAAACAAGTCAATATGGTGTTTAAGCAGAAGTTGAAAACCTAGAAAAAAGGATTTTTTCCGCAGATTTCGCAGATTTTCGCAGATGGGTTTTTGGATAAAGATGATAGTCTTTAATCTAAAAATCTAAAAAGTTTACCCTGATAAATGTCCCTTCCTGTAAACATAAGCTCTATGTCGCGGATAATTTGCTGTCTGGTTTTATTCCACAGAGGGGCAATCAGGATGTCATCAGGGGCGGTGGCAAAAAGCCTCTGAATGACAAGATGAGGCGATAGTTTTTGGATAAATTCCCTGATAAATTCAAGATATTCTTCATAAGAAAAGACGTAAAAAGGACTCTTTTCGTATGCAACAGCCAAAGCTGTAGACTTTATAACCTGAAGCTGATGGATTTTGAGAAAATTTATAGGCAAAGTGGATATAACCCCTGCCATATCCATCATCTCAGAGAGCGACTCGGTGGGAAACCCAACAATAATATGAGCGCCTAAATTCTTTAGCCCCATTTTGGCTGACAGCTCAATGGTTTTTAAGAAGCAGTCATAGTTGTGCCCTCTGTTTATAAAGGTCAGGCTTTTGTCGTAGATGGACTGAAGTCCGTACTCAATTAATACAAAATAGTCTCTGGAAATATCCTTTAGAAGTTGCAGCTTTTCCTCGTCAACCGAATCCGGACGTGTGCCTATGGCTATACCGATTACGCTTGGGTTAGACAGCGCCTGGTAGTACAACCTTCTTAGCTCATCAACATGTGCGTAGGTATTAGTGTAGGGTTGAAAGTATGCTATAAACTTTCTGGCCTTGTAGCGTTTAGAGAGATAGCTGATGCCGTTTTCAACCTGCTTATCAACTCCAAGAGCGGGTTCACAGGGACCAGGCCTGAAGCTGTCGTTATTACAGTATATGCACCCGCCGTAACCGGCAGTACCGTCCCTGTTTGGACACGTAAAACCGGCGTCAACATTTACCTTATACACGGATTCACCATAGAGTAACTTCATATGAGAACCAAAGGAGTTAAAACCGGCCTTCATACTTTTAATTATCTATTTTTAACAGCCCTTGTGTCAAACGTGAGAACCGATATTATCCTAATTTTAATTCAGAAGTATAACGAGGCGGCAAGGAGCAAGCGACGCAGACGTACTGTTTTGTACGTTGAGGAGCTTGTAACGAAGCCAACAAAGTTAGACGATTGAATTAGAATTAGGATTACATTCTCTCAGGAGCAGTAATGCCAAGCGTTTTCAGTCCGGCCTCAATTATGGTCTTAATTGACTCGCACAGGATTAGCCGCGCATGTGTCAACGTGAGCGACTCAGTGCTTTCCTCAGATCCCTCCACACTAAGGATTCTGTACTTATTGTAGTATGGGTGAAACATTCCGGATAGCTCCTGAAGATAAAATGTTATCCTGTGCGGCTCTCGTGCACGGGCTGCGTTTTCATATATCAACGGGTAGAGGATGAGCTTTTTTATGATTTGAAGCTCCTCCGGTTTATCCAGAAGTGAGAGGTTTATCTCAGCACTCGTTGTTTGAATGCCCCTTTCATGAGCTTTAGAAAATATGCTGTTTATTCTTGCAAAGGCATATTGAACGTAAAAGACAGGATTTTCCGCCGATTGCGCCTTTGCAGCATCAAGGTCAAACTCCAGTTGGCTGTCCGGTCTTCTTGTTAGAAATATGAATCTGGCAGTGTCGGCCCCTATTTCGTCAATTAAATCCTTAAGAGTGATAAACTCACCGGCACGCTTAGACATTTGAACCGGCACCCCTGCTCTCAAAAGAGATACCATCTGCACAAGGAGCACCGTAAGCCTTGAGTCATCAACACCTGCCGCCTTAATTGCCGCCTTTACGCGTGGGATATAGCCGTGATGGTCGGCTCCCCATATATTGATACATTCGTCAAATCCACGTTGAAATTTCCGTATGTGGTATGAAATATCAGAGGCAAAATATGTATAAGTGCCATCGCTTTTTATTATGACTCTGTCCTTTTCGTCTCCAAACGCTGTTGCTCTAAACCACACCGCTCCGTCCTCATCGTAGATGTAACCCTGCTGTCTCAGTAAATCAATGGAGGCACCGACTATGCCGCTGTCAAAGAGTTCCCGTTCGCTTTGCCATCTGTCAAAAGTTACATTGAAAGTGCTTAAATCGTCGTCTATCCATTTGAGCATCTTTTTATAGGAATAATCTATAAAAATTGTTGAAACCTCGCTAAAATTGCGGTTTATGAGGGAGTTCCCATGAGTTTCCGCTATGTCTTTAGCAATAACTTCAATGTAATCGCCCCTGTAACCATCCTCAGGAATGGGATATTTATCGGAGTTACACAGTTTGTGGTAAGCTCCAAAAACCGATTGACCAAGGAGCGACACCTGTCGTCCGGCGTCATTTATATAAAACTCCTTCTCAACCTCATAGCCTGCTCCGGTAAGAAGATTAGCAAGGGCAGCTCCTAAGGCTGCCCCTCTTCCATGCCCAAGGTGCAATGGGCCTGTGGGGTTAGCGCTCACAAATTCTACCTGCACTCTTTTTCCAAACCCAAGCTCTACCCGTAAGAACTCCTTGCTGTCGTTATAAAGACTCATTAAACGATCGTATATAAAGTCGGCTTTAAGATGAAAATTAATAAACCCGGGCCCAAGGATTTCTATTTTTTCAAACATGGCATTTATCTCAGGCCTGCTGTTAAGAGCCAGAATGAGAGCCTCCGCTATTTTTCTGGGCGCAGTCTTCAACTTTCCAGACAGACTCATAGCCACTGGCGTTGAAATATCCCCTTGTCCCTCACGCTTTGGAATTTCCACACCTGCAAAGTCCAGTTTGACGCCCATACCTTCAACTGCCTCGAGAATAAATTTTTCTATCATCTGAAATTATTTTCCTTTTCTATGCTGTATTTGACATAAATTATACAGTATTTCCGTAAAAAATTATTCCCTTTTTGTGATTGTTAATGTTAGTATATTCGGTATATTGTCAGAAAATGAGTGTGGAGACAGAGGATGAAGATAAGGTTCTGCGGTGTCAGGGGTTCAATTCCAACGCCTGGGAAAGAAACGGTCAGATATGGCGGCAACACGTCATGTATTGAGCTTACAGGCAAAGAAGGCACTATTTTGATTTTTGATTCCGGAACCGGTATAAGAACCATTGGAGAGAGGTTTGCCCCACGCTCACCGCTGACTATCCATCTGCTCTTATCCCATACACATTGGGACCACATTCACGGCTTTCCATTTTTTCTTCCAGCCTATATACCTAAAAATGTAATTAACATCTATGGCCCCCCACATTTTGATAAGAGTCTGCGGGAGATTATGGCTCAACAGATGGTTTATTCATATTTCCCCGTAAACTCCGACGAGCTCTCAGCCACCATTAACTACAGAGACTTAAAGGAGGAAACACTTCAGGCGGGCGAATTCACTATAAAATCAAAACTCATGAATCACCCCGTAACTTGTTTTGGTTACCGCGTGACTGAGGGTGATAAAAGTATTGTTTATACTGGAGATAACGAACCATACTATAATTTTATGGCAAATTCCGTGGTTGATGACAGTGAACGGCAGGAAATTGAACTGATAGTCAAAGAACAAAATGCACGGACTGTGGAATTTGCAAAAGGAGTTGACGTATTGATTTGTGATGCACAGTACTCAGATACCGAGTACTTAACAAGGGTCGGCTGGGGTCACAGTTCAACTCTCCACGCACTTGACCTTGCTATTAAGGCTGATGTTAAACACCTTGTAATATTTCACCATGAGCCCTCACGCTCTGACGATAAAATGGATGAACTCCTGCAGTACACCATTGACAAGTATAATGAACTACAGCACGCAGGTTTAAAGATAACTGCAGCTGTTGAGGGTGAGGAGATTGACTTATGACTTATAAATGGATGTGAGCTCCTTAATACATAGACTCACAATTATTGCTGTAAAAAAAAAGTGAGGAGGTAGTATTTATGAAACAAAGTGGGATTTTAAAGTTAGTACTGTTAGTAGTAGCAGCGGCATTTTTGTTGTCGGGTTGCACTGAGCTTGTGTACGCACCAAAGCATTCCGTGTGGTATTACCACAAGGAACTCCCTGAGGCTGATCAGGCTATAGCAAAGGCTCAGGCAGCAGGAAAAGACAAAGAGTGTCCGGATCTGTTTGCTAAGGCTGCAAAGATGAGAGACGATGCTTATGATACGTACCTTGCCTGCCACACTGCCGAGGGTATTGAGTTGGCTAAAAAAGCAATCCAGATGGCAAATGCCCTTTGTCCACCTAAGCCACAGCCAGCGCCAGAGCCTGCAAAGGCACGTGAGTGGAAAGAAGTAGCTAAAATTGTTCTTGTTAACTTTGCTACCGACAAGAGTAACATTGAGGCCAAGTACTATGTTGAACTCAATCAAGCTATAGACTTTGCAAAACACTACCCAGATGCCAAAATTGAAGTTGATGGACACACTGACAACAAGGCATCAAAAAGCTACAACGACGCTCTTTCAATGAGGCGTGCTACCGCTGTTGCTGACTATCTTGAAAAACAGGGTATCAGCAGCTCTCGCATTAAAGCAAACGGTTTCGGTTTTTCACAGCCGGTGGATACAAATGCCACAGCAGCCGGCAGGGCAAAAAACAGACGTGTGGAGATTCGTATCTCTTCACAGATTGAAAAGGACTCCTACACCCCTGCTAAAGTAATGAAACCAGAGCATAAAAAAGTTAAAAAAGCCAAGAAAGCCAAAAAGGCTGTAGAAAAAACTACAAAACCAAACTAACACATGACTATACCCCCCAGACAGCTATGTCTGGGGGGTTACAATCTTGTTGCCAATTTTTTCTGACTATTACTATTGACTAATTTGTATGGATTTGTTTTAATTGTAGCGGTGTTCAAAATAAGCATTCATATAACAACATGGATTCGTGACATGGTGAGAGTCCTTCAGGGTTAACGGGGCAAAGTTGTCAATTACACTGCAAAATAAGACACTTGATTTCGTTCAGTCGCCTGAGGATATATTTAATCTTATGAGCGCTGCCGTAAATGATGCGCTGGCTGTATTGGATATTGGTAACAATATAGTTTTTTGGAACGACCACTCAGAAAAATACTTCAAGTATAAACATGAAGATATCCTCGGTAAAAATTTTCTGAAAAGTATCATATCTGAAAAGTATCATCAAACAGTTTTAAAAAATATAGACAGACCTGAGCCCGGTGCTTATATCTCTGAGGCTAAAACCATTTACGTAGAGGCGATAGCCAAGGACCATGCAAAAATATATTGCAAGATATCGCTCTCCGTAATGAAAATTAAAGAACAGCTCTTTACAATTCTTTATTTCAGGGATGCTACCGACTATAAACTCAAACAGAACTTACTAACACTTAAAAAATCCCTTGAATTTGTGAAAATTGGCGTCTGTGTTACCGACATGGAGGGCGCCATAGTCACTGCAAACTCGGCATTGGCTCGGATGCACGGCTCTGATATATCTGCCCTGATAGAGAAGAACGTCACAGACGTGCTGCCTTGCATGTCGCACATAAAGAGTATGGATGGCTTCAAAAACTACAGCGCAGAGCGTCTTTGTAATATGGCTTCAGGCAAAGATATGTACGTTAAGCTTGAATCAGAAATAGTGCTGGACGACGATTTGAGACCGATAGCGATTGTAATAACATGTGAGGATATAACTGAGAGCAAAAATATGCAGTTACAAATCTGTCAGTACAATGAACACCTTGAGAGTTTGGTAAAGGAGCGCACAAATACTCTTTCAGAGACCAATAAGCAGCTTCGTGATGAGATAGTAAAACGCACCGAGATGGAGCACCAAATCCGCGGAAACGTGAAGGATTTAAACATGCTGCTTAAAGAGGTGCATCACAGGGTCAAAAACAATCTACAGATTATCGTAAGCCTCTTGAGCCTTCAATCTGCAACCATCTCAGACCCCAAACTGCATGACATATTTAAGGACAGCGAAAGCCGCATCAGGGCAATGGCTTTAATTCATGAAAAACTCTATGAATCAACGGACATGTCAACTCTGGATTTTGGTGAATACCTTAGTTCTCTGGCCTCCGAGCTGTTAAACTCATATAACCTCAAGCATGGTAACGTAGAGCTTAAGACAGACATCAGCGTTCACACGTTGGATATAGACGTTGCAATTCCATGCGGGTTGGTTATTAATGAGTTTGTTACAAATTCTTTGAAATATGCCTTTCCCGGCAATTCCAAAGGACAGATAATGGTCACTTTCCATAGAGCTGAGGACGGCAAACTTCATCTTACACTCAGTGACAATGGCGTTGGTATGTCAAAAGACACAGATCTAAAAAAAGCAAAATCATTGGGTTTACAGTTGATACATGATCTTATTGTAAGGAAACTAAAGGGAACAATAGATATCAGCACAGATGGTGGAACAGAGTTTAAGATAATAATTTAACGAGGTGAAAGACATGGATCAGACAAATGCAGGCAGCAATATCCCCACGGGGATAAGAGTGGTAGTGGTGGAGGACGAGATAATCGTAGCCAGGGACATCGAGATGAAGTTAAAGAAACTGGGGTATAATGTTTTAGATATTGCCGCATCTGGAGAGGAGGCAATCCAAAAAGCAGGGGATTTATTACCTGATCTTATGCTTATGGATATAACGCTTGAGGGCGACATGGACGGCATTGAAGCTGCAGGACAGATTGATGCGCTCTATAACATCCCAATTGTGTATCTGACCGCTCATACTGATCTGGATACCCTAAGCCGTGCACGCACAACGGAGCCTTACGGTTATATAATTAAACCTTTTGCGATCAGAGACTTATTGGTAACAATCAGCATGGCCCTTTATAAGCACAGAATGGAGGCCAGAAATAAGGTCATAAATACGATTTTGAAGGTATTTTTAAAACCAATTACATTGAAGGAAAAATTAGAGCAGTCACTTGGTCTGATAACGTCAATTCCGAGGCTTTTCCTTCAAACAAAGGGTGCCATCTTTTTAGTTGAAGATGATCCGGCTGTGCTTGTACTTAAAGCATCCTTAGGAACGCCTGATTGTGAAAAAATAACCCCAGGCAAATGTCTGTGCGGTATGGCTATGTCAACTAAGGAGATAGTGTTTGCCGAGAAAATTGACAAACGCCATGAGCTTAACCAGGATGCCCTGCCGCATGGCCACTACTGTGTGCCGATACTTGCCGCTAATAAGCTGCTGGGCGTGATTTGTGCCTATGTGCGTGAGGGTCATAAGAGAGATGTAGCGGATGAGGAGGTGCTGACTTCTTTTGCCGATATAATTGCTAACGTACTAAGCTATTCGTCTCAATAACTTAAGATAATTTAAGGGAGGGCACTGCCCGTACTACAAGTGGGGTGCCTCACCCCTATTTGTCTTTCATGTAAATTACCTCATCGAATATCTCGTCAACAACCTCAGAGACCGAACCTGACGGCAAAGCCTTAACATCGTAAACGCTGACAGGCTGCGCTTTACCCTTTACAGCGACTTTGCCGACACATTTTACCGATACACTGTAGAGCAAGTCTGAGTCTATGTGGGGACGAATCTCTTTAAAAGTATTTTCTGAGATAAGAATATGCGAATTGAATTTTCTTGTCAGACCCTCAATTCTTGAACATAAATTAACATGATCGCCTATAATAGTGTAATCCATCTGTTTTCCTACAGCGCCAATGTTACCAATGAGAACCTCGCCGGAGTTTATGCCTATGCCTATTTCTATAGGAGCTTTCCCCTCAGAAAGACGTTTAGCCTGAATTTGCTCTTTTTTAGCAATCATATGCAAGGCGCATTTAACAGCATACACAGCGTGAAGTGGATTAACAACCGGAGCTCCCCAAAAACACATAATGGCATCGCCTATGAACTTATTCAGTGTTCCGGTCCACCTAAAAATTATCTCTACCATATCGCTAAAATACTCATTTAGCATATGCACTACTTCTTCTGGAGTAAGCTTTTCAGAAATCGTGGTGAAACCCACAATGTCTGTAAATAGAATAGTCAGCGTCTGCTGCTTACCGCCAAGATGTGTTCCTTCTGGGCTGTTTATGAGAACATTTACAATTTGCGGGGATACATATCTTGAAAATATGCCTCGTACCTGCCGTCCTCTTCTTTCCTCTGCGAGAAATTTGATAATGGTCTGTAAACTAAATGTAGTAACCATGCTGGCAGCCGGATAGGTTATATTTAGCCATAGATTTGCCTTAATAAATAAGTAAAATGAAATGAACATGTAAACAGATATACAGATGAGCGCTAAAATGGAACTTAACAAAGCTCTGGATCTTATAATCAGTCCAAACAAAATGCCGGTAAGACATATCACAATTATTTCAATGATTCTAGGGCTTTTTCTTATAAAACCTGTGGAAAGAATATTTTCCACAATATTAGCGTTAACGTTTACACCTGGGGTATCGGCTGACACTGCAGTAACTTTCTGGTCAAACGTTGCAAGCGCCGAGGTCCCTATAAAAACAATCTTGTTATTGAAAAACCCTTTTTCAATTTTACCTTTTATAACATCTGATGCCGAAACTGAAATGTAGTGAGTTTTAACTCCTCTGTAATTAACGATAACCCGTCCGCTTAGGTCAACAGGTATATATTTGCTTCCAAGTTTAATGCTGGAGCCGCCATATAGTATCATATCCTTTTGCTTTAATCCCATTGCAATGCGAGCCGTCTGGAGGGCAAGATGCGGGTAACAGTCTGTGCCAAAATTAACATAAAGGATTGCCCACCTTAGAGCGCCGTCAGTGTCAGGGTGAGTGTAAACATGCCCAAGTGAGGCAACGGTGGCAAATTTTTCAATAGGTGGAAGCACTTTGTCTGGTTTAGCAGCCCAGCCTTTCCAATTTATACCGGGTATCGTCTTTACCTCCATGAATGCCGAATCCCATAGGAAATCTGGTGCATCGGCAACGCCGGTTAAAGCTGTATTACTGCTTTTGAATATAAAGGCCATTGCCAAAACCACGTTTCCGGCATCCTTTAGTGCCGCAGCCAGTTTATCGTCACTTGCCGCATTTTCAGCCTCGCTAAACATCACATCAATAGCTATCACTTTAGGAGTATCCTTTGAAATATTACGCACCAAATCAGCCTCAATATCCCTGTTCCATGGCCAGCGTCCTATCTCTTTTATGCTCTTCTCATCGACATAAACCATTACTATGTTTTTAGGGGCATCATCGGTCTTTATCAGATTCTTTACATAAATTCTCACATCAAGAAGTTTTACTTCAAGACGTTCCGTTATAAAAACCGGATCATATATGGCAAGCGTAACAAAAAGCAGCGTAATGGCTGCGGTTAAAAAATAGAGGAAAAACCCACGTTTTAATTGTTCTAAATTAATCATAAAGTAATCTCATCATGTTGTCTCTGACCACATCTTTAGCTTACCCTCTATAAAATCCGTGATGGCCTTATGCTCTTCTGCACCGGTTCCTTTTATGACAAGCGGCGCTCCGAAGGCAAAATGAACTTTCTTTTCCGGGTCTATTTTGCCATAATCTTTCAGATACTTGCCATTTCCCCAGGCATCGGTTTTAAGCGCCATTGGAATTACTGGGACATTAGCCCGTCTGGCAAGTTTAACCCCTATAGTGTTAAATGCTGCTGCGTTAAACTCCACACTTCGTGTGCTTTGGGGAAACACTACAACTGAGCGTCCCTCAGAAAGAGCGGCACAGCCGCCGTTAAGCACTGACATTAGGTCCTCTTTGGGGTGTTTTCTGCTTACAGCGATCGCCCTTATACCAAACATTATGTGCTTAAATATAGGATAACGAAACAGACTCTCCTTTACCACATACGTCAACTCCTTATAGGGGCAGATAAACATAGACAGTATAAACGTCTCCATCACACTCATGTGATTTGAAATAAACAAACACGCTCCCTCTGTGTTTTTGATGTTGTCTATTCCAGTGACGTTAAAAGTAACCCCAACCTTTTCAAGCTCATGAACAATCGTAATGCCGCTTTTAAAGGAGTTCTTTCTGTCATAAATTCCGGTCTTAGCCTCCCAACTTGCCTGATAAACCGTGCGCGCCATGTTTGGATAGAAAAACAGAGATGGAAACATCGTTTTACCGTGCTTTTCGGTTTTGTAGATTCCATTTTCAAATGGCAGATATTCTACTTGTAATGGAGAGAGAAACAAATTCGTTAGTTTATATTGACTTTAAGGAATTTTCTTTTACCCACGCTTATAACGAACTGACCTTTAGATAGTTTTTCGTTAGCGTCGGTAACCACTCTGCCGTCTATTTTTACACCGCCCTGCTTGATGGCTCTCATTGCCTCACTTGTGCTTACAGCAAGAGCGTTATCTTTCATGATTTTACATATCCAAACCGCCTCTGCCGACATGATTACGACCTCTTTCATGTCTGTTGGTATCTCATGAGCCGTAAACACCTTGTCAAAATGTTCTTTTGCCTTTAGCGACTCATCATGTCCGTGATAGCGCTCTACTATTTCTATGGCGAGGTTTTCTTTGGCTTTTTTAGGGTGATATGTGCCGGCTTTCAGAGCATCCTTAAGAGTTGTCAATTCCTGAGCGCTCTTATGGCTTAACATATCAAAATATTTAAGCATAAGCTCATCGGAAATCGACATGATTTTGCCAAAAATCTCATTAGGCGGCTCATTTATACCGATATAGTTACCGAGGCTTTTAGACATTTTATTAACTCCGTCAAGCCCCTCAAGCAGGGGCAGCATGATTACAACCTGCTCCTTTTGCGCATGGGTTCTTTGCAGATCTCGCCCCATCAAAAGATTAAACCTCTGGTCAGTGCCGCCAAGCTCAACATCAGCTTTTAAGTGCACCGAATCGTAACCCTGAAACAATGGGTAATAAAACTCCAAAAGAGTGATGGAATTTTGGCTGGCAAAGCGTTTTTTAAAATCATCTCTTTCAAGCATTCTTGCTACAGTCTGCATAGCGCCAAGACGGGCAATCCCGATAGCATCCATCTGAGTGAACCATTCGCTGTTAAACACGATTTTTGTTTTTTCGGGAGCGAGGATTTTAAAAATCTGCTCTCTATAGGTCTGAGCGTTTGCAAGGACTTCTTCTTTAGAAAGGGGTTTTCGCAGTTCGTTTTTTCCGCTTGGGTCGCCAATCATTCCGGTAAAGTCGCCTATCAGAAATATGACCTCATGACCTAATTCCTGAAACTGTCTCATCTTTTCAATGAGAACTGTGTGTCCAAGGTGAATATCCGGCGCTGTGGGGTCAAACCCGGCCTTGATTTTTAGAGGGATTTGGGTTTCATACGATTTTCTGAGTTTTTCAACAAACTCCGACTCAGTGATTATCTCTGAAACTCCCCGTGTGAGTTCAGACAGCTGTTCTTCAGGAGTAAACATGCGGATATATAATAACAGTTAAGGCTTGCTGCGTCAATATGGGAATTTACTAAGAGTCTGCGACGTGATAATCTATTCCGGTGAATATGTGAAGTTAATCCTTTTTTTGTTCTGCTTAAATTTGTTAAATTCTAATGAAGTATATGATAAATCAAAACCTCTGTCCAATTGTTTTGGGGGTTTTTCAATAAATACAATATTATGGTATATTATTTACTTATAATTGTCAAGCACCAGAACTGTCAGGGCGAACGCATTAGAGCTCTCAATGTCCCAAAAGGGTGCGCATTCTTAAAATAAGGAACTGAAAGGATTCGCAAGTGTGTGCATGGGACGGGATTGCCACACCCACTGCGTGGGTTCGCAATGACAACAAGGGCTTGTTTGTTTATCTTAGAGTCGTTTATGGTTTACGAAGGCTGCGTAGAGCGTTTTTTTTATTTGTCATTGCGAGAAGCGATAGCGACAAGGGGAATCCCCTTCAGGGGAGGGCAATCTCGCCCAAGAAACCAAGCGTTAACAACAATATTTTTTCTAATGCGTTTGCCCTGCCAGAACTGTAAGAAAAAAAATATTCGCGAAATATTGAATCGTGCTATAATTGTGATTAATGGCAAAGAAGGTCAGGGAGCTTATTAATGAGCTTTTAGAGGCAGGGTTCTATGAAATTTTGGGTGGCGGTAAAGGATCACATCGTAAATATGCACATATCAGGTATGCTGGAGCAGTGACTATAAGTGGGAGGTCAGGCGATGACGCTAAACCTTATCAGGAAAAGCAAATTAAACAGGCTATAGAAACGGTGAAACAATGAAAAAAACAGATATGTACCATAAGTGGGTTGAATGGAGTGACAAGGATCAAGCATATATCGGAAGGTGTCCTGATTTGATTACCGGTATTCATGGGGATGATCCTGTAAAATTGTACTCTGAGCTATGTGAGGTTGTTGATGATGTAATTAGTCATTTTGAGGCTGAGAAGCGCAAACTCCCCACTCCCAGAATAAGACCCATGCAAGATGTTGTATAGATTTAGTAAACGCTTATTGTGGGAGTACATCAAGAGGCCGCTAAAATTACTGTAAATACTTAATTTACCTCTTCATTTATTAAATCAATGAGGGCTGTAATCAAATCGGACTCTTTTACCTTTCTGACGACCTCGCCCTTCTTAAATAGCAGCCCTTCGCCGCTGCCGCTGGCTATCCCATAGTCGGCCTCTTTGGCCTCACCAGGGCCATTGACCTCACAGCCCATTATTGCCACAGTCACTGTGCTCTTTACACTCTTTAGCCGCTCCGATGCCTCATGCGCAAGTTTTACCAGATTAACACGCGTGCGGCCGCAGGTCGGGCATGATATGAAATTTATACCCCGCTGACGAATCCCCAAAGATTTTAATATCTCATACGCAACGCGCACCTCCTCCTCAGGCTCACTTGTTAGAGACACCCTCATCGTATCCCCAATTCCATCATATAGCAGCGTTCCAAGCCCAACGGCGCTTTTTATTATTCCGGTTTCAGGTATCCCGGCCTCAGAAATACCAATGTGAAGAGGAATGTCGTGCCGAGCGCTGAACAGGCGGTAGGCTTCTATAGTAATTGGCACATTTGACGCCTTAAGGGACACTTTTATTTCTTTAAAGTTCATGTTGTCAAGTATTTCAATATGACGCTCGGCGCTTTCCACTATCGCCTCTGGCGTCGGATGCCCATATTTAGTCAATATGTCTTTCTGAAGCGACCCGCCGTTTACACCAATGCGAATCGGAATGCCATTGTCTTTACACGCTGTCACAACCTCTTGTACTTTCCACAAGGGGCCTATATTGCCAGGATTTATCCGCAACCCGTCCACCCCTTGAGCCACTGCCTCAAGTGCCAGTTTCCAGTCAAAATGTATATCTGCTATCATGGGAATGTGTATTCGCTCCTTTATTTTTCCTAAACAAAGCGCAGCATCCATATTTGGTACGGCAAGACGTATAAGCTCACAACCAGCTATTTCAAGGGAATTAATCTGATACGCTGTGCTTTCAACATCAGTGGTTCTGGTCTTTGTCATTGATTGCACGGTTACGGGCGAATCTCCGCCTATAGCAACCTTAGAGAGGCGAATCTGTCTGGTTTTTGCTCTTTTTAACATTATCGTCTTTTTCGTTTACGAGCAGATGATCTTTTTTTCTTACTATGTACCTTAGCAGTTTTTCTTGTGACTTTAACTGGTTTTTGTATTTTATCAGCAGCAACCGCTTTATTAACAGTGTTTCTGTACATTCCAACATTTCTTGTGTGTTCATCATAGGTCTCTGAAAACCTGTGAGAGCCGTCTCCTTTGGCTACAAAGTATAGGTATGATACATCGGCAGGTTCAAGAGCCGCCTGTATTGATCGTTGCTGGGGCATGGCTATTGGCCCAGGCGGTAGTCCATAAATCCTATATGTATTATAAGGTGTAACATTTTTTAGATCGCTCTTAGTTACCCCCTCCTTGTAGCTCTTTACTCCGTATATGGCAGTTGGGTCAGCCTGAAGCTGCATCTGCAGTCTTAACCTGTTATGATACACAGCGGAAATCTGAAAACGTTCGCTGTCAAGTTTTGCCTCTTTCTCAATAATAGAAGCCAGAGTCAGCACCTGATTTTCCGTCATACCGAGTACCGATGCCTTCTCTTTAAAATCCGGCGGATAGTGTTTCCTAAGATTGCTTACCATTGCGTTTAACGCATCCTTTGAGGAGATACCCTTTTCTATCAGATACGTGTCAGGATATAGATAGCCCTCAAGCGACGGAGACTTTACATTTAAACTCTTTAGGGTATCGGCATCTTGGGCATGTTTTAAGAAATCCGCACTCAGCTCTGTGCTATCCGTTATCTCCTCAGTCTTGTTGACATCGCCAAACTTGCGGGAGACATCCATTAGGGTTTCTCCCGGCACTATACTGACCTTTATTTTGACAGTATCTCCCAAGCCTAACGTATCAATTACAGATAGCGGCGACTGTCCGCTTTTAAACCTATAGAAACCAACCTTTATCCTCCGGTCAAATCCCTTAAATTTACCGGCAAAGTAGATTAACGAAAACCTTCTTAAAACCCCCTCTTTGACAAGTTTATTAACAGCGCCTCTAAAGGTCGTCCCTTTTGCAATGTATAGCTCTACCTCATCCTTTGGAAACTTGACAGGCATACGCAGCTCAACAAAAAAGTAGGCAAAAAAGAGCAGTCCACTTATGAGAGTTGAGATAATGAGTTTCTTTTTCATAATCTCTCTACTTACCCTCTATCTGTATGGTAAAACCGTTTAGAAAGCCGACTGAGGTAAGTTTGTCTATGATGCCATCAGTGTCAAATTTGCCATAAGCCTGAGAGTAGCCCCAAAGCGCTAAAAGCTTTTCTTTCTCATCAATTTTCCACATTCCGCCGCCTATAATTTTCCAGCCCGTATCCAATATCTCCAGATACTTATCAGCCGCATTATAGGTATGCGCAATTCCCTGCTGTTTACAGAAAATCGCTAAGATATCGGCATGATATGTAGTGTTGTCTTTAGGAGAAAATACAACAAACTCGGTGGTTTCGTTTGTCAACTGGACAAATTTACCGGTACGCTCATAAGGGGTAGCAGTCTTATGAGTGGTTTGATAAAAAAAATCCGAGTAGTCAATATATTTAAAATCCATGTTGTTATGCTCCTAAGTCACGCTTTTGTAATATACTGTAGCATGAGGACATGTTTTTTAGCAATTAAAGAGGTTACTTTTTGACCAATTGAGAATGAATACAAGATATTATTTCAAACTGCTTGTGGAAAGAACAAGCCATGTTCTATAATTTATAGCACTATCAAAGTAAGGATTTTGACAAAATATGTAAAAATGGAGGCGCTAAATTAAATGAAATCTAACTGCTTAGAACGTTATAGTGAAAAGTTGAATAGGCACGTGAAAGGCTGCGTTTTTATTTTAGCAGCGGCTGTTTTATGCTGCCTATTTGTCTTTTATGCTGACAAAACATATAGTGCCAGTTCAAGCCCATGGTCCATGTTTCATCACGATGCACAGCATACAGGGCAGAGCGCCTATAACGGGCCGCAAACAAGTACCTTAAAGTGGAGTTATCAGAGCAGCACTAGTACAAATGTACCGCCCAACACCCCCAGCATAAGTAACGATGGACTAACAATATATTCTAATTTTGCCTCAAGTCAAGTACTTGCCATCAGTGTCGACACAGGGCAAGTACAGTGGACTGCTACTGTAAATGGCGGCGGGGCAACGGCTGTTGCCACTGATGGCACGATATACGCCGTTGCTGGAACTAGTCTTTATACCCTTACATCTACAGGGAGTACAAAGTGGACTTTTTCTGAAGCAACAAAAAATATTTATGGTGAGCCGTGCATAGGATCTGACGGCACTATATATACATAGGTTCTTGGGATACATACGTCTATGCCCTGAAATCAGACGGTACCCTTAAATGGAAATATAAAACCGCAGGTTCGATAGCTCCCCTTGCATCCCCTACTTTAAGCCCCGATGGACTTAGTGTGTATGTGGGAGCAGGGGACGCCAACAGTACAACTGACGGCACTCTTTATGCGCTAAACTCCTCTGACGGCACTCTTAAATGGAGTAAAAAAGTAGATAATACAAGAGCCAGCGGCGCTGTTGTTGGATCTGACGGCACCATATATATCAGCGGAAATGGCAGGGTCACTGCACTTAAATCGGATGGGACACAGATATGGCAATCGGCTGATGGTACTGCAGGAAATTTAACGCCTGCCCTTTCCTCATCGGGTATTATTTATGTGGGCACAGCGAGTACCGGCAAAGTATATGCTCTCAATTCCAGCACTGGCGCTACTTTGTGGTCATACCAGACAGGAACGAATCCTGACTCCTCATCAGCCACCAAGTATGGAGTTCTAACAGCTCCGGTCATCGGTGCTGACGCTACTGTTTATGTGGGAGCAATAGATGGAAAAATGTATGCCCTGAAATCAGACGGCACACTTCTGTGGTCATATTCAACTTCAAAAAGTATTGCGGAAAACTGCCCGGCAATAGGGGCCGACGGCACCCTGTTTTTCAGCTCATCCGATACAACCCTCTATGCGGTGAAAGGATCATCGTCAAGCGGCAACTCAACTACCACAACCACAACGGCGTTATCAGGCGGCACTTCAACTACAGCCTCAACAACCACTACAACAGTAAACGCAACTACCATAATTTCCAACAGCAAATCACAAGTTACATATTATCTGCCGTACTTCCACACAAACGCCAGTGGTGTGACATATTGTGTAGCGTCTAATATGTCATCAGAGAGTTTAACCGTGTCGTTTACGGTAGGCTCAAACCCTAACGGTACTTCAACAGGGACACCAAATACTTTTACTACGGCACTTGCTTCTAAAACAACACGTCAGTATGCTTTTAGCGGACAAAGTGTGACAGGCGGTTCAGATACAATAAGTATATCGTCGGATGCGGGTAGTTCTGACGCTTATGCAGGTACGTTGAAGTTTTCCACAACGGCAACAACTACCGGCATAACTGCAACATGTAAGAGTCTTGTTATGGCGTGTTTTCAGGGAACGACCAGCCCACGTCGTAACCTGATAGGGTATGTATGTGAAGACGACAGCACAGAGGGCCCGGGCGGCAATAAGATTATGCTTGGGTTTTAGAGATATTTGTTAAGTAACCTGTAGGACACTGCCCTCTTTAATAAGGGGGCAGATGTCTTTTTGCAAGCGCACGTAAGTGGAAAAAATATTGAGTCTTAACTGCTATACTATTTCGTGGAAAGTAACGATACCTACATATACATACATATTCCTTTTTGTCTGAAAAAATGCCGGTATTGCGATTTCTATTCAATTCCTTATAGTTTAAAGTTAGAACAGATATATATCAAAGCGCTGATAAAGGAAATACTGTTGCGCCGTGCTGAAATATCACAAATCCGGACACTTTATTTTGGCGGGGGCACGCCTACTGTTATATCTAATGAATCATTTTCAGCCATTATGAAGGTGCTTTATGATAACTTTAAATTCCGACCGGATGTTGAGATTACAGTTGAAGCAAATCCGGCAACTATTCAAAGCGATTATGATAATCTCAAATATCTGAAGCAACTCGGAGTAAACAGAATAAGTCTGGGAGTCCAATCATTTAGCGATGATTTACTGAAATCATTGGGAAGGCTCCATAGCAGTGATGATGCACGTGAGGCAATCTGCAGGGTCAGCGAGATTTATCCAAATTTTTCGTTGGATTTAATGTATGCAATACCTGGACAGAGCATAGAAACGTGGCAGGATACGGTAAATGAAGCGCTAAGCTACAATCCTGCCCATATATCGGCTTATGAGCTGACTCCAGAGGAACATACGCCGCTATGGACTGACATCAAAATTGGCAACACACATCTTGTGGATGAAGACACAACAATAGAGATGTATGATTTCTTAACCAGTACGCTTAAACAAGCACGATACGACCACTATGAAATATCCAACTATGCACATAGAGACAGGCAGTGTCAGCATAATTTAAACTATTGGAGGCAAGGGTTTTATACAGGATTTGGAACTGCGGCACATTCACACGTTTCAGCAGACGGCTTAACTAAAAGATACTCTAATGCGGCAAACATAAACACATACGCTGCGGCTATCAATAACGGGACACTGCCAATTGTAGAGCCGCTTATAGTGACAGAAAATGAAGCGGAAAAAGAAAGAATTTTTTTAGGGCTGCGAACCAGCTGCGGAGTGCATTTTGACAATATTCCCAAAGCTGCGGCAGAACTCTTAAACGCCGGACTCATTGAAATCAACTGCAATCTAATAACGTTAACAGAAAAGGGATTTTTGGTTAGTAATTATTGTATTTGTCAGCTTATTGAATAACACTTATGTGCGAAAACCTGCGCAATCTGCGGAAAAAATCATTATTCCGTATCCTATTTACAATATGTATCAGGAATCATTTTTTTGCATCGCAATAACGCAAGTGGCCATAGCGGCTATGCCCTCACCTCTTCCGATAAAACCCATTTTTTCGTTGGTTTTTGCTTTTATGTTGATACATCCACAAGATATACCGGATTTTGATATGGCTGTTTTCATGCTCTCTATGTGAGGGGAGAGTTTTGGCTCCTCAGTTATTACTACACTGTCTATCCAGCCAACCACAAATCCCATTGCAGTAATTTTCTCTATAACAGTCGTCAGCATGGCAACGCTGTCGGCATCTTTCCATTTTGGGTCAGTGTCGGGAAACAACTTGCCTATATCGCCAAGCCCTGCTGCCCCTATTATCGCATCAATTATGCTGTGGGTTAAAACGTCTGCATCCGAGTGCCCCGCAAGGCCATATTCAAACGGGATTTCAACGCCGCCTATGATTAGTTTCCTGCCCTTTACAAATTTGTGGCTGTCATACCCGATTCCAACCCTAATCACCGAGAAAAACCTCCCCTTGATACGATAAACTCAGCGTAGTCCATATCCTCTTTCGTAGTAATCTTTATGTTTCCATAGAAAGATGGTACAATTTTTATTCTACCTCCGTAGTGTTCCACCGCTGATGTGTCATCGGTAAATTCAAGGTTATCGTTAAGTGCCCTCTCATAGGCGTTATAAATTGTCCCAAAACGAAAAACCTGCGGCGTTTGAACTGCCATCAGTTCCTGTCGTTTCAATGTTTTTTCAACAAACAAATTGTCTTTAACTTTCTTTACCGTATCCTTAATGTTTACGGCTGCCACCACCCCGTCACACTCATTAAGGGCATTTATACACCCTGTAACTAACTCAGGGCTTACAAACGGTCGTGCTCCGTCATGGATTACAACACACGCATTTTTATCATCAATTAACTTAATAGCATTAAGTACAGATTGTTGGCGAATCAGGCCGCCCGGTGCTATCTTTTTAACCTTACTTATAACATATTTCTCAATTATCAACTCTCCGTCTCTAATATCACAATCCCTCAGCACAGGGATGATTTCGTCAATGATGTCAAGTTTTTGTAACACCTCAAAAACGTACGCAACTACCGGTTTTCCGCAAATAGTATGAAATATTTTATTTTTTTCGGAGTTAAACCTGCTCCCCTGGCCGGCTCCCGGAATTATCGCAATTGTTGACATTAAAAAAAGTCCTCAAAAGATACAACAGAATAAAGATTTTTCCGCAGATTGCACAGATTTCCGCAGATTTGTATTTTATTCTTATCTGCGTTCATCTGCGTCATCTGCGGATTATGCCTTTTCTTTCAAAAAATCTCTTACCAGACTAATACTCATTAGCCGGTTTGGAAAATATCATCCTGCCAGCCGTTGTCTGAAGAACGCTGGTTACGGCGACTTCAATGTTTTTGCCGATCATTTTCCTTGCGTTTTCAACTACTACCATTGTGCCGTCCTCTGTGTAGGCAACTCCCTGGTTGGATTCCTTACCCTCTTTAATTATAAACACTTTCATAGTCTCCCCGGGCAGCACCACAGGTTTAAGGGCATTTGCAAGCTCATTGATGTTTAAAACCGAAACATCGTGTAATTGAGCTACCTTGTTTAAATTGAAATCTGTAGTAATAATCTTAGCGTTCATCATCTTAGCAAGCGCCACAAGTTTGGAGTCAACCTCTTTGATTTTTGGAAAATCCTCCTCAATAAGCCGTACGGTTATGGTAGAGAGTTTCTGTATCCTGTGCAAAACGTCAAGACCGCGTCTGCCGCGGCTTCTTTTCATTGAGTCTGAGGAATCCGCTATGTGCTGCAGCTCCTGAAGAATAAACTGGGGCACAATGAAAATCCCATCCAGAAACCCTGTGTCGCAAACATCGGCAATACGTCCGTCAATTATGGAGCTGGTATCAAGAATTTTAAGATTCTCCTCCAGCCCTTGGCCTCTGAAAAGTCTTATAATACTGGAGGCTGAAAGGTTTTCGCCCCTCATAAGACCGATTAGGAGACCCGTGTAACCCGTAAATGCCTCTATCATGTACGATATTACAGGATAGGCACCTACGAGATTTCTGATAGGAAAAATTATTAGTCTGCCAAGCGTTATTCCCAAAACAAGACCGGTTATTCCGCCTACAATTTTTCCAATCTTTAGTTTCTTAAGAAAATATTCGCTGCCCAGAACCATAATTCCCAGTATCAGCCCTACAAACACGCCCTCATAGGTAAACCCGTAGGGCTTCATGAGATTGTACCCGCCAACTACAAAAATTACGAAAATAAAAAGCCTGAAAAAAACTGCCACTTCTTTACACCCCCTTAATTTAATTCCCTACTACACTCAATGTAATAAGATAGTAAGTATTTTTGTGAAAACCTATTTTTTTTTCACACTTTTTATTATAATAGTGTGGTTGCCTTGTTGTAAATACGTATTGAAAATAAAATTTACACAATCAGGATATTTTTACTGATTTGCACAGGTGTCGGAAAGCGATAAAAGAAATTATTGAGGAGGATAGTTAAAAATGTTAAAAAGGTATTTGTTAGCACCAGGGCCCACACCAGTGCCGCCGGAGGCGCTTCTTGCCATGGCAATGCCCATGATTCATCACAGAGCTCCGGATTTCATCCCAATCCTTGACTCGGCACGCGAGGGGCTAAAGTGGCTCTATCAGACAAAGAACGATGTTTTAATCCTTAGTTGCAGCGGAACCGGAGGGATGGTTGCCTCTGTCACCAATTTCTTTAACAAAGACGACAAAGTTCTGGTAATAAACGGCGGCAAGTTTGGAGAGAGATGGCTAAAAATCGCTAAGGCTTATGGACTTAATCCCATAGAGTTAAAAGTTAATTGGGGGTATTCCGTCAAACCGGATGATGTGGCGGATGCGCTCAAAAAAGACAGCGCTATAAAGGGCGTTTTTATTCAGGCAACCGAGACCTCAACCGCCGTTAATCACGACATAGAGGTTATCGGTAAAATCGTAAAAAACCATGACGCCATATTTGTAGTTGACGCCATAAGCTCTTTGGTTGCCCATGATTTAAAAACAGATGACTGGTCTGTAGATATAATGGTTGGAGGGTCGCAAAAGGGTCTTATGCTGCCCCCCGGACTTGCCTTTGTAAGTGTGTCGGAAAAAGCATGGAAAATGGCAGAAATCTCAAAGCTCCCCCACTACTACTTTAACCTGAAGGTGGAAAGACAGAAACAGAGCGAAAATCAGACCAATTTTACATCTCCGGTAACCCTGATTATAGGGCTTAACGAGTGTATTAAAATTCTTGAGAAAGAGGGACTGCAAAATGTCTTTGACCGCCACACCAGACTTGCAAATGCAACACGAGCTGCTGCACGTGCGCTTGGGTTAGGATTGTATGCCAAAGAAAACCCAAGCAATGCGGTGACTGCTATAGAGGCCCCTGAGGGAGTTGACGGACAGAAAATCTATAAAGTTCTTAGAGAAACCTATGGCGTGACCTGTGCCGGTGGACAGGATGCCGCTAAGGGGAAAATATTCAGAATCGCACACCTTGGATATGCCGACAGGTTTGACATTATTACGGCTGTCTCGGCTATTGAGATGACTTTAAGGAAACTTGGAGCCCCAGTTGAGTTAGGAAAAGGTGTAGCGGCTTGTGAGGAGCTTCTCTTTTAACAGGTTATTTTGTGAAAAGCAACAGGAGGATTTATTAGATGAAGGTTTTGGTAAGTGACAATATATCGGAAATGGGTCTGGAGATACTAAAAAAATCAGGGCTTGATGTTGATGTAAAGCCCGGCATGAACGCTGATGAGCTAAAGAGCTGCATAGCAGGTTACGACGGAATAGTGATAAGAAGCGCCACTAAACTTACTGCTGACGTAATAGAATTGGCAGAGAAACTCAAAGTAATCGGGCGGGCAGGCTCAGGGCTTGACAATGTTGACAAAGCCGCTGCCACTAAAAAAGGTATAGTTGTAATGAACACACCTGGCGGCAACACCATAACAACCGCTGAACACACTATTGCGCTGCTTTTTTCTATAGCCAGAAAAATCCCCCATGCGACGCAATCAATGAAAGACGGCAAGTGGGAAAAGAAAAAGTTTATGGGCGTGGAGCTTTTTAATAAAACACTTGGGATACTGGGTATCGGTAATATCGGTGCTCAGGTGGCTAAGAGGGCTATTGGACTTGAGATGAATGTTGTGGGCTATGATCCGTTTTTAAGTGAAGAGACCGCAATGAAACTTGGCATTAAAAAGGTGTCTCTTGATGAGCTTTTTAAAGAATCAGATTTTATAACTGTGCACACCCCTATGACGCCAGAGACTAAGTACGTTATTAATGAGCAGAGTATCGCAAAGATGAAAAAAGGTGTGCGGCTGATAAACTGTGCCCGTGGCGGCATAGTAGATGAAAAAGCGTTGTACGATGCTATAAAAAGCGGTAAGGTGGCTGCCGCTGCGCTTGACGTGTTTGAAAAGGAGCCGCCCGCTGACCTTTCCCTCATTGCGCTTGATGAGGTGGTTTGCACGCCGCATCTTGGAGCATCCACTATGGAGGCTCAGGAAAACGTCGCCTTAGCTGTAGCCGAACAGGTAGCAGATTACCTTGTCAATGGTACGATTAGAAATGCCGTAAATTTCCCGTCAATTCCACAAGACAAAGTCGGCATCTTGAAGCCATACATAGACCTTGCCGGCAGAATGGGCGCTTTTGCCTCTCAGTTAGTAGAGCATGAGGTGAGAGAAATAAACATTGAGCTAACAGGCGAGGCATCGGAGATACCAGAGGCGGCAGTTGTTATAGCTGCAGTAAAGGGTTATCTAAGTCCAATTTTAGAAGAGACCGTGAACTTTGTAAATGCTCCGTTAATAGCCAAAGAGCGCGGAATAGACGTAAAGGTTACAAAAAGCGCCGACTCTGGCGCCTATAGTACAATGCTCACATTGAAAATAAAATGTGACAGCACTGAGCATATTTTTTCTGGCACATTGTTTAGCAAGAAAGACCCGCGTATAATAAGGATTAACAACTATTCTCTTGAGTTAATCCCAGAGGGGTATATGCTTTTTATAAACAACAACGATAAACCCGGCGTAATAGGGAGCATCGGGATGCTGCTTGGTGAAAGCGGAATAAACATAGCCCGCATGTCCTTTGGCAGAGAGTCAAAGGGAGGTATGGCTGTATCAGTAGTAAGCGTGGATGAGGACATAAGCAGCACAATTATGGGCAAGATTCGAAATCTTCCCAACATACTAAGTGTTAAGAAAATAACCATAGATATGTAACTTATAGTAAGATGGAGGCACAATGGCAAATATAATAGTGGTAGGAGCACAGTGGGGCGATGAGGGAAAGGGTAAGGTGGTTGACTGCCTTACGGAAAAAGCCAACGTAGTTGCTCGTTACCAAGGTGGACACAATGCAGGACACACGGTAGTTATCGGCAATGAGCAGTTTATACTTCACCTAATCCCATCAGGGATTCTCCATAAGGAAAAGCTCTGTGTTATGGGCAACGGACTTGTAATCTTTCCTGAGGCGTTGATAGAAGAGATAGAAGAGCTTAGAAAGCGTAAGGTGGAGGTTGGTGACAATCTGAAGGTAAGTAAAAACGCACACATGATAATGCCCTACCACGCCATAATGGATGGGATAAAAGAATCCAAAAAGGGAGATAAAAAAATAGGCACAACAGGGCGTGGCATAGGGCCAGCTTATGCCGATAAGATTGCGCGCTCAGGCATCCGGATTTCAGACCTATACTGGCCGGAACTGTTTAAGGAAAAGATTACAAATAATCTTGTTGAGATAAATTTTTTGTTAAAAAACCTTTATAATGAAGAGCCGCTGGATGCTGTAGCAATTTACGATACATACATGCGCTATGCTCAAGCGCTTGCCCAGCACGTGGATGATACCGACGTAATCATTGACAACGCTATTAAAGCAGGAAAACAAATACTGTTTGAGGGCGCACAGGGTACAATGCTTGACATAGACCACGGAACCTATCCGTATGTAACGTCATCCAGCGCTTGTGCCGGAGGGGCGATGACAGGTCTGGGAGTGGGGCCAAAAACTATTGATGAGGTGCTTGGCGTTGTGAAGGCTTACACGACCCGCGTGGGAGGCGGCCCCTTTCCAACTGAATTGGAAAACAACGTGGGTGAACTGTTAAGGGAAAAAGGCGGTGAGTACGGAGCTACCACAGGACGGGCGCGTCGTTGTGGATGGCTTGATTTGGTTGTTCTTAGGCACGCTGTAAGGGTAAACGGACTAACTGGACTTATCATAACAAAACTGGACATACTTGACGGCTTTGACAAAATAGACGTCTGTGTCAGCTATAAGTATAAAGGGAAAATATTAAACGATTTTCCTAAAGAGCTGCCGGTGCTTGAGGCATGTGAGCCGTTGTATGAACAGTTTGACGGTTGGACGGAAAGTTCAAGCAACGTACAATCTTTCGCTAAGCTCCCTAAAAATGCCAGAGCCTATTTAAAAATGATTGAGGAAAAACTTGGCGTACCCATAGTTATTATCTCAACCGGTAAAACAAGAGACGATATTATTTATCTTAAGGATTTTCAGACTACAAGATAGTCAAATGAAGCTGGGTTTAAAAATAGCTAATGCTGTAGCAAGGCTTTTTTATCCCAGCAAGTGTCCACTGTGTTCTAACGCAGGTAAGGACGTATCTATCGCTCCGATATGCAGGGATTGCTGGGGCGCTATAGAGAGACTTAAGGGGGGAGTGTGCCGCCTTTGTTCTAAACCCGGCCTTCACCCTGATGTTACTATATGCGGCGATTGTTATGCCGATAGACCCCGTGTATCCTCTCTGTTAGCTTATAGCATTTATGACGGGGCATTGAAAGAGGCTATACACCTTTTTAAGTTCTCCAAAATTTTCAGATTCTCCACTCCTCTTGGCAAACTCTTGTGTGAACTGCCAATTCCAGAGGCTGACGTCATAGTGCCAGTGCCATTAACAAGAAAGAGACTTAATCACAGGGGATTTAATCAAAGTCTCCTGCTTGCCGATAAAATTTCCAAACACACCGGTATTAAACTATCTATAGACCTATTGCTAAAGAAAAAAGAAACAGACAGCCAAACACTGCTTAACAAAGACGATCGTAAAAAGGCATTAAGAGGCGCATTTCATGTCGCTAAAAACATAAAAAACACTCGCGTCATCCTCGTTGACGATGTTGTAACCACAGGCACTACTATCAATGAATGTGCTAAAACTCTGCTTAAAGCCGGTGCCACTCATGTCACTGCCGTGGTGCTTGCAAGAACCGTTGACTTGTCATATAAGTAGAAGTGGGCACAAATTTACTTCACATATTGACCTTCACGTCAAAATTTACTTATAGTATTACTAAAAGAAGCGTTCGGAGGTTCTATTGTGAAGGCAATTAAAATGGTTACTCTATTTGTTGTGTTGGCAGTGTGTGCTTATGCTAATGTTGCAGGTGCTGCTGGAAAAGACGACATCCCAATAGATGCAGCTATGCGGGTTGGTATGGGGAAAAATGTAGTCATCGAGTTTGACGACCCGGATTGCCCGTTTTGCAGAAAACTAAATACTTACCTGAATACGAGAAAAGATATAACAAGATATATATTCTTTGTGCCGCTTAAAAACTTACACCCGCTTGCTGAGGCCAAAGTGCGCTCAATTCTATGTTCAAAAAACCCATGGAAAACACTTGAGGAAACCTTTGCCGGAAAACATGACAGTGACACACCGCCTGCTTGCACAAGTAAAAGCGTTACAGAAACTATCAATATCCATCAATCTATAGCTACACGGCTCGGCGTTGAGAGCACCCCGTTCTTAATCGTAAATGGACAGCCAGTTCATGGTGCTGATATTAATCTGATTGAAAGCATAATTGGGCCTGCAATGAGATAAGGCGAATAGATAACATGTGTTTAGCAGTGCCGTCAAAAATAGTGAGCATACATAATCATCTATCAGTAGTTGATGTTTTAGGGGTGCGGCGGGAGATAAGTCTGCTCCTGATGCCTGAGGCTGTCTCTGTTGGGGATTATGTGTTAATTCATGCTGGATTTGCAATACAGAGAGTTGATGAGACAGCAGCTATGGAAACTTTCAGATTTTTCAGGGAGACTGGAGCACTCAGTACATAACGAGGGAATATGCACGAATTACATATTGCTCAAAACATACTTGATAATGCTGTAACTCACTGCTTACAGAGTGGTTGCAGCCTAATTGAATCGGTAACTGTAGAGTTGGGTCTTGCCTCAGGCGTGACCAGTGAGGGGCTTAGCCTTGCATTTGATGCTGTAAAAGTAGGGACGATTGCCGAGACATCTACACTTATTACAGAGAAAGTCACACCACAATGTGTTTGTAAACACTGTGCTAAAACATTTGAGCCCGTTGATAGATTTGTACTGATCTGCCCTGTGTGTAATTCTACGGATGTGTCAGCCACTAAGGGTTTTGAGCTGCATTTGCTTTATGTAGAAGCAGTCTGAACACCCTCACAGAGCAGATGAGTTTTGTGCGTGGTTAAAAGGACTCAGATAACAGTTAGCGGCACAGTTCAGGGGGTGGGTTTCAGGCCGTATGTGTATAATTTGGCAAAGTCCTGCGGATTAAGTGGTTTTGTAACAAATACCTCATCAGGCGTAAAAATAGAAATTGAGGGAGAGGAAACCGATAGTTTTATAGAGAGACTTTTAAAAAATCCACCTCCCCTTTCTCATATTGATAACATTAGCTCGTTAACACTTGCCCCTAATGGCAGCAATGATTTTAAAATTCTTGAAAGTGTTACAGAAGCATCCGCCTTTACCATGCTCTCCCCTGATATTTCAATCTGTGAGGATTGTCTCAGAGAACTCTTTACGCCTTCTGACAGAAGGTATCTGTATCCTTTTATTAATTGCACTAACTGCGGCCCCAGATACACGATAACTAAAACCATCCCCTACGACAGAGTAAACACAACGATGTCTGACTTTACGATGTGTAATGACTGCCAGTATGAGTACGATGACCCAGAAAACAGGCGGTTTCATGCAGAGCCTAACGCCTGTCCCCGATGCGGCCCATCGGTTGAGTTTCTCTCCGTGACTAATGCTTATCAACCTGCCATGAAAAATCCCATCACAAACGCAATTGAATACTTAAAGGCTGGGGCGATCCTTGCTGTTAAAGGTCTTGGCGGCTATCACCTCTGCTGTGACGCTCTAAATGAGGATGCGGTTAATAGATTAAGGAGCAAAAAAAGAAAAGGCAACAAGCCCTTTGCCATGATGTCGCCGGATGTTGCGGCTATTGAGGAGTTTGCCCATGTTTCAGTCAAAGAACGGGAAATGCTTGAAAGTCCTCAAAGACCTGTTGTGCTGCTAAAGAAAAAAACCGCCGCCCTACCCTTTGCTGTAAGCGGTCAGAACATGGCTTATGGATTTTTGCTACCCTACACGCCGCTTCATTATCTTTTGTTTTATCGTCAGAGCGGATTTTCAACAGACAGACAGCCTAATTTTAAGGCGCTGGTTATGACAAGCGGTAATCTCTCCGGTGAGCCGATAATTTTTGACAATGAGGAGGCGCTCCAAAAATTATTTGATGTGGCAGACGCCTTTGTTATACACAACAGGGATATTCACATGGGAATAGATGACTCGGTGTTAAGCGTACGTGCTGATAACACGGTAAATCTCATCAGAAGAGCGCGTGGGTTTGTGCCGTCACCGATTATCCTATCTCATGAGGGCCCGGAGGTTATAGCTTATGGAGGAGACATAAAAAACACCTTTACACTGACTAAAGGCAGGTACGCTATACAAGGGCCTCATACCGGAGATATGGAACATATTGATACAATTGAATTTTTTAAAGCTCACCTTAAACAGATGACATTCATTTATAATGTAGAGCCAGTATACTTGGCATGTGATATGCACCCGGGATATTTTTCGTCCTCAAGCTGCATCTTAAACCCTCATATTGAAAAGACCACTGTCCAGCACCATCACGCACACTTTGGTTCAGTGGCAGCCGAGCATAATTTAAGAGACAAGGCAATCGGCGTACTGCTTGACGGCACTGGGTTTGGCACTGATGGCAACATGTGGGGCGGAGAGTTTTTAATCGCAGATGTTTATGATTTTAAACGGATAGCGCATTTTAAATATGTGCCTCTTCCCGGAGGCTCTCAAGCCATCAAAGAACCGCGTAGGATGGCCGTAAGTTACATAAGTGACGTCTTTAAGAAAGATGCCCCTGATGTGCTTAATCATTTTGGATTTATGGATAGACACGGGCGGGAGTTTATAGAAAATCTGATGCGTATTATTCCGCTTAAAGAGTTCAGCCCCATGTCCTCAAGTGCCGGACGGCTATTTGATGCTGTGTCCTCAATGCTGTCCCTTACCGATATAAACACTTTTGAAGCTGAGGCCGCATTGGCTTTAGAGTCCATAATTGATGAGAGTCATACTGCTACTTACCCGTTTCAAATCACAACTGATGGCGTAATTGATTTTTCATTAACCATCTCCGCAATCGTTACCGATATACTAAACTCGGTGGACAAAGGTAAAATATCCGCCGCATTTCATAACACTGTTGTAGCAGCAATTTGTGAGACGGTTAACAATATAAGCATAAAGCACAATATAGGAAATGTTGTTCTAAGCGGGGGCACTTTTCAAAACGCTTTCCTTATCAATAAAACGACTGAAAGGCTTAAGAGCGCTGGTTTGAATGTCTATGTAAATGAAAAGGTGCCGTGTAATGACGGGGGACTGTCTCTTGGTCAGGCATATATTGTAAGAGAGCGGGCACAATGTTTAAGCTCTAAGCATATACGTGTTGACAACTATCCGTAGTACATGCAAGAATAGATAACTTGTGTTTTAGCTGAAGAAAATTTCCCAAAATTAGGTTTACATATGGTTACCCACGATAGCAATAATATTGAAAAATCGTTAGAAGTGCTTGGACTTAACTCCAAAGCCAGCCCTGAGGAGATAAAGGAGGCATACAAGGACCTTGTAAAAGTTTGGCATCCTGACAGGTTTGCGCATGACCCTAAACTTCAGAAAAAGGCGGGCGATAAGTTAAGTGAAATTAATGAGGCGTATCGCAATTTAAAAGACTACCACATTAAAAATGACACTGGACATGCTGAGGAGTCAGATAAAGTCAGAGCAGAAGATAAAAAAACAGCAGACAACAAGGAATCAGCAAAAAACACACAAACCAAAACACAATCTCAGAATAAGACTACTCAAAGCAAGTCAAAATCTTCAACCCGCCCAATAAAACGCTCTGACATATATTTTTTAGAACCTCAGTGGGCAAGACTTTTGGCGCGGCTGTTTGATGTATATAGTTTAAGTATGCCGTGTGGGTTTATAGCAGGCGCTATGATAAAAAACACATTTCTTGACGGCTATATCATTCAATTCTTTTTTACCATTATGATAATAACACTGATGGAATCTTTTATTTTAGCCGCAACCGGCTCAACCGGAGGCAAGTACCTGCTTGGCATAAGAGTATCAAACGCAGCTGGTAAGAGTTTGACATTTATTGAGGCGCTCAGCCGGGAATTTATGGTGTATGCTTATGGGTTTGCATTAGGAATTCCTTTTGTTTTTTTCTACACGATGGCAAGGGAGTATAAATTATTAAAGCGAACCGGCGCAGCCTCATGGGATAAACACCTTAGTATCAGAGTATCGTACAGCCGGATAGAGAAGCGGAAGATTTATATGTTTCTATTTCTGTTTATTTTGATTATCGCTGCTTACACGTATGGCTTTGATATGATTTCAAGGTAAATCGTGTATAATATGTAAGAACACTATGCAACGAGAAATCAAACTAAAATACTATGTTACTGCATTTGCCGCTGTTGAGACGGTGTTGGCACTGCTGCTATTTTTTTTTATGACTACTACCAAAAATGAAATACTAAGCAGCGCAACAAGCCAGTTACGAGGTAATTACCAAAGCGTTTTTTCTAACTTCAGCCTGATTGGACACTCTATAGACTGTGACATATCAAGCAGAGCCGAAATACTTAAAATTATCTCTGATGCTGACTCCGCCGACAAAGATGGAAAAACACTGCTGCGTAACAATTTATACACCATATTAAGCCCGTTTTATGAAAAACTCAAAGACCTTGATATTGTTCAACTTCATTTCCATTTATCAGATGGTACCACTTTTTTAAGATTTAATAAACCTGGGGCTTTTGACGATTATCTCAAAGATGCCAGATACTCGGTTAACTCTGTCTTACGTAATAAAATTCATGTAGAGGGGTTTGAACACGGCTTATATTTCAGCGCTTTCAGGTATGTATTTCCAATCATTAAGGACAATGTCTTAGTAGGCAGCTTTGAAACAAGCGTCCATTTTAGCGGTTTTGAGAGAAATATTTTTAAGAAATTACCGGCGGAATATGTTTTTATGGTTAAGAAGGAAAGCATCAGCAAAAAACCTGCCTCCTCAACTTTACATAAATACACAGAGAACTACATTAGTGACGACTATCTGATTGAGCCATCCGATATTGGGAACAGCGGCTATGCGCCTTTAAAAAAAGATACCACTGAGAAGATTTTACTGCTTGCAAAAAATGCTGTTGCAAACGCTCTGAAACGGAGTCTATCGTTTTCTCATCTACTTAAATATAACGATAAATATTATATAATTTCCTTTCTTCCGATACTAAGTACGGAAAAACACGTCGATGCTTACCTGCTCTCTGTTTTGGAAAACAGAGATATAAAATTATATGAGGATTTTGTATTAAAACTCGTTGCCGGCACTCTTATTCTTATTTTGATAATTTCGCTGCTTTATATTAATAACAAGACTATCAAACACAAAAAGATACTTGAGTCTGACCTTAAATTTTTACTGCTGTTTCTTGAGGCCATACCAAATCCTGTTTTTCTCACTGATTACAGTGGAAAATTCATGAGCTGCAACAGGGAGTTTGCAGACATTGTCAGATTGCGCAGAAGAGATATCATTGACAGACTTATCCATGAAATCCTCTCCGAAGAACTCGTAAATATTTTAAGTATGAACGACAAAGAACTGATGAGAACCGGAGCAAAACAAGTCTATGAAGCGCGGATTACATACAGTGACGGCAAAATTCATGACGTGATTGTTGTCAAAGCACAGGTGTTGTCCATGTCACGTGGGTATGGAATCGTAGGCAGCCTTTTGGATGTGACTGAGCGAAAACGAATGGAACAAATGCTGGTTAACAATTCCAGATTAGCGTCCATGGGTGAGCTGATAACAGCTATCGCTCACAACTGGAGACAGCCGCTTAATGAAATCGCTCTCACAATTGGCGATATTGAGGATGCTTTTGAATTTGGACAACTTGATAAAACCTACCTGAAGGATTCCGTCCAAAGCGCAATGTCCACTCTTCGTTCCATCTCTGACACAATTAGTGAGTTCAGAAGTTTTTATAAACACTCGGATGTTTCTGAGGAATTTGATGTTGGCTTAGCAGTTGAAGATACGTTGAAGAAATTTACAGAATCTATAGAGAGTTTTGGGATAAAATGTAAAGCAACCCTTTTAGAAAATGTGAAAGTAAAAGGTTATGAAAGCGAATTTAAACAGGTTATTTTGGGTGTTCTCAACAATGCAGAAGACGCAATCATGGATAACACGGCTGTAAACGAGCCCGGCAATATTGAAGTCAGTATGAACATGGAATCAGATAAAGTTACCGTATCTATAACCGATAACGGAGGTGGAATTTCTGAAAGAGTTTTTAACAAGATATTTGATCCCTACTTCACTACGAAGATGCAGGGTAAAGGTATCGGTATGGGCTTGTATCTGGGTAAAATAATCATAGAGCATAAGATGAAAGGTCGTCTGTATGCTCATAATGCAGGAGATGGAGCGGTCTTTACAATAGAACTGCTGTCGCTTTAGCAAATCCTTGGCAGTTGATCGTGAGTCTGCATTTCAACGACACGTTTTCCGCCTAACGCTGTCTCCACTATGACCATACCCTGTGGTGACGACATTACTTCTCCGATTATAGCCGAGTTGCCTCCGTAGGGGTGTTTTTTCATTGTTTCAAGTAATTTGTCGGCATCCTTTCTATCAACGATTGCTATTAAAATCCCCTCATTGGCAATATAGAGCGGGTCAAGTCCCAGAAGGTCACATAGCCCCCGTACCTGATCTGCTATCGGTAACAGGTGCTCCTTAATCACGATACATTTGTTTGAGGCTAAGGCTGCCTCTTTCAAAGCTGTGGCAATCCCGCCTCTGGTTGGGTCACGCATAAAATGTATATTTTTTGAACAAGTAAGCATTTCTTTAATGAGACCGTTTAACGGCCTTGTGTCGGTTAGAAGCGGCGGCGTAAAACTCAGTCCGTTTCGTCCGGACATTATACAGGCTCCGTGATTGCCAATTTCTCCGCTTACTATGATGACATCGGAGGTGTCTATTTTTAGGGGAGAACTCTCAACCCCATCCGGCAAAAGTCCAATGCCGGTTGTGTTTATAAAAATCCTATCCGCCTTTCCTCTTCCTACGACCTTTGTGTCTCCGGTTACAACTTTTACATTTGCTTTGGCTGCAGCTTTTGACATAGACTCAACTATTGTAGCAAGGTCTGAAAGTAGAAACCCCTCCTCTATAATAAACGCAGCACTGAGATACAACGGCTCCGCTCCTGAAACGGACAGATCGTTTACTGTCCCGTTAACTGCAAGTGAACCAATATCGCCCCCAGCAAAAAACAGTGGAGATACTACAAATGAATCAGTAGTGAAGGCAAGTTTTCCGGGCTTAATGTTTAAAATTGCAGAGTCCATCATTTGTCCTAAATCAAATGCCGGCACAAAATACTTTTCGATAAGCTCGTGCATGAGCTTGCCGCCGCCTCCAGCCCCAAGCAAAATTCTATCCAACTGTTGCTCCTCCATATCTGTAATATGCAGCACAACTGCCCTCAGCACTCACCATACAAGCGCCTACCGGATTTTCGGGCTTACAGCCCTTACCAAACAGGGCACACTCAGGAGGCGTCTTAATTCCCCTTAAAACATCCCCGCACATGCAGGCGGTTGAGTCTGCTGTGTCTGATTTAACGTCTATCTGAAATATTTTTTTAGCATCAAAATGTGAATATTTTTCTTTAAGATTAAGTCCGCTTGAGGGTATTGCGCCAATTCCGCGCCAATAGGCATCACAAACATCAAAGTACTTTTCAATCATAGAGACCGCTTTAGGGTTGCCCTCTGGTCTCACCACTTTTGAGTACTGGATTTGAATCTGAGCATCATTAGCGGCAATCTGCACAAGCAGCATATATATCCCCATGAGGATTTCATCGGAGTTGAATCCTGTGATGACGCCTGGTTTGGTAAATTCTGAGGCAATGAACTCATAGGGCGCTTTGCCTATTATGGCACTTACGTGACCGGGCAGGATAAACCCGTCAATCTTTACATCTGGAGAGCTTAAGAGAGCTCTGAGAGCCGGAGGAACCAGTTTATGAGCGCTGTAAACATAGAAGTTATTGACGCCTCTTTCTATAGCCTCCTCAATGGTAGCGGCAATAAGCGGCGATGTTGTTTCAAATCCGGTTGCAAAAAATACGACTTTGGAGTTGCTGTTATCAGAGGCAATCTGAAGCGCATCACGCGGCGAATAGACAACCTCAGAGCGTGCCCCATAAGCTCGTGCCTTATGCAAGGACATCCTGTTAGAGCCGGGAACGTGCATCATATCACCAAAGGTGACAAGTATCACCTCGGGCATCTTTGACAGAGCTATAGCGGCGTCAATGTCATTAACGCTGGTTACACAGACAGGGCAGCCGGGGCCGCTTATCAACGATATTTGCTTTGGCAGAAGCGCCTTTATCCCATGCCTAAAAATGCTCACCGTATGCGTGCCGCACACCTCCATCAGTTTTATCGCCTTTGACGGAGCTGTGTCGTGTATTAGTTTTACGAGATCGCTCATTATGTTTTTAAACCTTTCCAATCTTAACATATTAGAACAGACTTGGGTTTTCTTAACAAGTAAAATGATATAATAGCGAATGAGCCAAAGTTAATAGAATGTACAATTTATACGACAACCATCCGGACATATTATTATATACAGCGATAGCTCTGCTGTTGGTTGTAGCAGTGTTGATTATAATTGCCGCAGTAGTAGGTTATATAAAAACTAACTACTGGAAAATACAGAACTCACCAAAAAGCCTGCTGTATAAGATATCAAAGCTTATTGTTAAAGAGTAATTATTCAGTTGACAACCCCCCCATTAGCTTGACAAACAAAGTCATTATACTTTAGTATCTGCGGTGAAGGGTAACTCATTAAATGAAATATAAAAACAGACCAGAAATAAGTGTAGTAATGCCGGCTTATAACCACGAGCAGTACGTAGCTGATGCGATAGACAGTGTGCTGTCACAGACATTTAAAAACTTTGAACTGATAATAGTAAATGACGGCTCTACAGACGGCACAGAGGATGTCATTAAAAAATACAACGATCCTCGCATACGCTATTATTACCAGAAAAACGGCGGCTCACACGATGCTATAAACAAGGGGATTTTGCATTCAAGGGGTGACTATGTGGCTATCATCAACTCAGACGATGCCTTCTACTGCGATCGTCTTGAGGTACTGCTTCACAGAGCAAAAACTGAAGGGCTTGATTTTGTTGTCACCGCCGTCACTCTGATTGATGCTGATTCAAACATAATAACAGACACAAACCATCCGTGGATTATGGGTTACGAGAAAATAAAGAATATCTATAGAAACTATAAATCGCCGCTTAAAGCCATTTTACTCGGTAATTATACAATCAGTACCTCCAACTTTTTTGTAAAACGCACTCTTTTTGACGAAATAGGTACACTCAGTAATCTTAAGTACGTTCTTGATTATGAATTTGCCATAAGAGCAATGAAACGTGATGAGAAGAGATTTCGCTTTCTTGTTGACGAGGAACACCTCTTGTATCGTTTACACGGAAAGAACACAATTCTTTCAGATACCGTAGGCGCATATAATGAGGATTATGAATTGGTAACAGAAACTATGAAACACGTCTTTGGCGAGGGGTTGTCTCCATTTTTAGATCATCTTAAAGATATGACCTTCGGTATTAAAGCAGGAAGCGGTAGTTATGATAGAAATATTACACTAAGAAAGATATTAAAAATATACATAAAACCAGGCACCACTCTTTTTAAACTGCTTAAGACAGTTGCACGTGTTCTAAAACTTCCCTGATATGACAGAGACAAACAGACCAGAAATAAGCGTGGTTATGCCGGCTTATAACCACGAAATGTATGTGGCGGATGCAATAGAAAGTGTGCTGCTGCAGAGCTTTAAAAACTTTGAGCTGATAATCGTAAATGACGGCTCTACAGACGGCACAGAGGATGTCATAAAAAAATACAACGACCCTCGTATCAGATACTATTATCAGGAAAACGGCGGCTCACATGATGCTATAAATAAGGGGATTTCACTTTCACGTGGCGATTTCGTGGCTATCATTAACTCTGACGACGTCTTTTATTGCAACCGCCTTGAGGTTTTGCTTCACAGAGCAAAAACAGAAGGACTTGATTTTGTGGTCACTGCCATCACTTTGATTGATGCTGAGTCAAACGTAATATCAGACCCGGCTCAACCATGGGTCAAGTGGTACGAAAAACTAAAAAACACCTATCGAAGCAATAAATCCTCGCTTAGAGCCATCTTAATAGGCAATTACACCATAAGCACATCTAATTTTTTTATACGACGGACTCTTTTTGACGAAATAGGCACGCTCACTCATCTTAGGTACGTACTTGATTACGAATTTGCCATAAGAGCAATGAGGCGGGATGAGAGTAAATTTCGTTTTCTTGTTGACACTGAACTCCTGTTTTACAGAATGCACGGGAAAAACACAATTCTTTCTGATACTGTAAGCGCACATATTGAGGCTTATGAGCTTGTTACGGAGACTATTAAGTATATTTTTGGGGAGGAAATATCACCATTTTTAGACCATCTTAAGGAAATGACTTACGGTATTAAGTCCCAGCGTGTTGGATATGAAGAGTATGCGGCACGGCTGCTTAGAGAGCGATATGTAATAAGAGATTCAGTTAGCCACAGGCTCGGTAAATTTCTCACTCTGCGCTCCTTTAAGGAGAAAAAGTGCTTGACGGTAAAAGATATAGAATCTCTGAAAGCCGGGATAGAATCATTCATCTCAGACGTTGACCTTGTCTCCTTTAATCTGTGTGATACAGTTTTTGAAAGATTTGCAGAACAATCGGAGCGTGTTAAATCCGTTGTATCGGAGCGAATTTCAAAACATCTAAGAGACACCTGCGGTATAGATGCAACAGCTCTGGAAATCTCCACTATCAGAAACAATATAGAGTCAACTCACAGACAATCCTCTCTAAATGCCGGTGCAGATTATGAGTGTTCCTACAGAGCAATTGTGCAGGATATGTCAAGGCAAATTCTTGGCAGACTTGATGAGAGGCTGGTTAACAAAATAATAACCTTTGAAATCATAGCTGAAAATGAGACGATTTCCTTAAAAAACGGCATAGTACCTTTGTTTAAATGGATACAGTCTAAGGATAAAAAAATTATAGCCGTCTCTGACATGTATCTTGACAAGGATATATTGTGGGAGATTCTGGGGTTGAAATCATTAGCCGGAGTTTTTAAATGTTTGTACGTGTCATCTGAAAAGGGTTTGAGTAAGATTTCTGGCAACCTGTTTAAACATGTATTGTTTTCAGAAAAACTCTTACCTGAGAGAATTCTGCATATAGGAAACCATAAAAAGGCCGATTATAAAGTGCCGATAAGTCTTGGGTTTAAGGCTATACGTTTTTACGATTCAAAACACCAACACACATAAGCTTATCAGCGGCAAGTACAATGACTCAAAGAAGGAGATTCCTGAGTGAGGGTAATAGATGTCATATTTGCGCTTAATCTTCAACCGTTAACATATCTTTGCCCTGATGAGTTTAGTGAAAAGGCAGTGCCAGGGATGCTTGTTACAGCGCCGCTTCGTAATAAAACCAAAACAGGAATAATTCTCGGCGATTCTACCTATAAAAGCGAAAGTGTAGGAAAAACCCTTAAATCTATAATCAGCCTTGAAGGCGAAAGCCCAATACTTACCCCCTCTCACTTAAAACTTATAGAATGGGTCAGTAGTTATTATTTTTCAAATGCAGGACTTGTCCTTGCCTCCGTGCTGCCGGATGAGTTATTCCATAAATCGACAAAGAAGCGCAAAAGCAAACCAACGAAACACCTCTACAGAGCGCTAACTATACGTGACACTGAGTTATCTGAAGCGCTTAAGGTGGTTAAACAAAACAGCTATACCTGTGTATTAATAAAAATGCCGGATTTTTTATATGAACTTTCATATGCCGTAAGGCTATTAAGTGAGGTCTCCTCTGCCATTGTCTTATGCCCGGGAAAGGCTGATTCTGAAATACTTGCCAACATGGTAAGCGATACCGGAGCCACAGGCAATGTCACCATTAACAGCGGGCTAACCTCTGCACAAAAACGTGATACATATCATGAGCTCATTGACGGTACTGCCTCAAAAGTTATCGGCACAATGCCGGCCGTGCTCTGTCCGATAAAAAAACCGTCTCTGATTATTGTGCTTGAAGAACAAAGTCCACACTACAAGCAGCTTTCAAGTCCCCGTTATAATGCAAGAGATGCTGCAATCATGCGAGCGTATATGGAAAACATCCCGGTTATTCTTATGTCTAAGACCCCGTCAGCAACGTCTTATTATAATGCCTCTACAGGAAAATACAAATACCTTGAGATTAAAAGCTATGCACACCCACAAGCAGTGTCTGTGGTGCAAACACGTCAGACACTTTCAGACAGAGTCATATCTACAATAAAAACTGCTCTAAAAAAACAGCACAAAATCCTGATTTTTATAAACAGGCGTGGACACTCCATCGTTGTTTGCGCCGAATGCGGTCTCATAGATGAGTGTCCAAAATGCAAGTCCCCGCTGGGTTTGCATAACAAAAAAACCATGCTCTGTCACAGGTGTAAGCATGAGGGCAAAATCAAAGAAATTTGTCCGCGATGTAAGGGTGTTGATTTAAGACAAGCCGGTGCCGGCACTCAGAAAATAGAAGAGTTTCTCCTTAAAAACACAGAGGCGCAGCCGCTGAGGGTGGACTCCGATTGTGCAAAAACTCCCAAAGAACTTGAAAAACTCTTAGCTGCCGCAACAAAAGCCACGATAGTTGTAGGCACAAGAATAATACTTAAACGGCTTTTTTTCAGAGGCCACTTTGACCTCATAGTAGTTGCAAACCCTGACGTGTATTTCAGTTTTCCCGACTACATGGCCTCAGAGCGCCTGTATCAAGATGTTTCCGCTCTATCGGAAATGATTCCAACCGCAGGGCGCTTAATCATTCAAACCTCTATAGCTGATAAGGATATTTACCGATTTCTGAGACACAGCGACTATGATGGTTTTATTAAATCTGAAATAAATAAAAGAAAACAGCTTCATTATCCCCCCTATGGCAGGCTGGCTAAGATTGACATTCACTTTAACGGCGTGGCGCCTCCAGCCGCCCTGTTTCTCTCTGATGAGGCGGAGGTGCTTGGCCCAATTGATAAGGCTGTTGTCAAAGAGGGTTATAAACACAGCGTTGAGGCTCTGATAAAGGCTAAAGACAGCGGCTCCGTAAGCAGAATACTCAGCAAAATCATACTTAACAAAAACATTACTGTCGATATTG
The DNA here is from genome assembly GCA_004376055.2 of Nitrospirales bacterium LBB_01. Lineage (GTDB taxonomy): Bacteria > Nitrospirota > Thermodesulfovibrionia > Thermodesulfovibrionales > Magnetobacteriaceae > Magnetomonas > Magnetomonas plexicatena. The sequence goes on along the minus strand of CP049016.1, from coordinate 1,426,297 downwards.
ATGTTGACCCTGTTACTGCCTGAACATTAACTGCTAGCGGATTTTCATGGTTCTAAGGAGGTAGGTTTCTATTTATTTTAAATTGGGAAAAAGGACTGGATTCCCGCTCGTAGGCGGGAATGACAAGAGGGGGCTTGCTTTTTTTGTCATTCCTGCGAAGGCAGGAATCCAGTTTTTTTGTTAACGGAGCTAACTGCATAGGCAACAAAAGTTATCTTTTTGAAAATGCTTTACAATTAGAGAGTGTTATGTTTAAATATGAGACATAACATGGAAAACTCTCTGACACCGGAAAAGCCTGAACCAGTCGGCAGTCATAATAGCTCTGGGGCGTACTCAGACTTTATAGAGAACAGGGCATACTGGCTGTTGCCTGTGCTGTTGTGTCTTATAATAACCGCAATATCGCTCAAATGGTACTTTTTTCAAATTGACACTAACTTCAAGGCACTGGCTATTGAAGACGGCAGAGTAATATTTCAGATGGTGGAAAACGCAAGGCTCTGGAATGCGCGTCATGGAGGCGTCTATGTGGTTATAACTGATGAGACAACACCAAATCCGTATCTTGAGGTAAAAGACAGAGACGTCGTAACCACAAACGGCATGAAACTCACTCTCGTAAACCCTGCATATATGACGCGCCAAATGTCAGAGGTTTTGATGGAACGTAACAGTATCATGTTCCACATAACCAGTTTAAAACCAATCCGTCCCCAAAACAGCCCCGATACCTGGGAAAGCGCTGCACTGAGGGACTTTGAAGGCGGTATTACCGAAAAGTCAGAGATGTTTGAAAACTCAGTGTTTCGGTACATGGCTCCTCTTAGAGTTAAAGATGCCTGTTTAAAATGCCATCAAAACCAGGGTTATAAAGTAGGCGACATTAGAGGCGGGATAAGTGTTACAGTCCCTGTTGATGTTCTTTACAGTACAGTAAAAAAACAGAAAATCGCTCTATCGCTTCTTCACATAATGGTGTTTTTATCAATAAGCGCTATGATACTTCTGTTTATGTCTAAAATTCGCTCCCAATGGCTTAAACTCAGACATGCAAAAGTAGAGCAGGACTCTGTGGTTGAATTAAGGACTCGTGAAATCAGGGAAACTAACGAACAGTTAACCATTGAGATTAACGAACGCAGACATACTGAGGAGATTCTAAGCGAGTCTGAAACTAAGTACCGCTCTCTCATTCAATCAGTACAAGACGGGATTATCTCAACCGATGAAAACGGTGTGATTATATCATTTAACCGCGGGGCTGAAGCAATATTTGGTTACAAAGAGGCAGACTTGACAGGCAAACATGCTGCTGAGCTGATTCCGTCAAGACTTCAGGATACATACAAGAGAGCAGTTCAGATGCTGCAACTACTTGGTGATTCTTACTTTGCCGGTAAGAGATTGGAATTTGAAGGACACAGAAAAGATGGTACCGAGTTTCCATGTGAGGTATCCATCGCCTCGTGGAAAATTAAAGAGGACAGGTTTTACGTTGCCATAGTCAGAGATATTACTGAGAGAAAACATATGGAAAATCAGATATCCGCTTCTTTGCATGAAAAAGAGGTGCTCCTTCGTGAAATTCACCATCGCGTTAAAAACAACATGCAAATAATAACAAGCCTGCTTAACCTTCAGAACCGATACCTTAAAGATCAAAAAGACATTGACATCTTTACCGAAACAAAAAACCGTATAAAAGCAATGTCTTTAGTACATGAGAAACTGTACCAGTCCGAAACCCTGTCTAAAATAGACTTTAATGACTATGTCAGAAATCTTGCTCTTGGGCTTTTCAGATCATACGGGGTCAGTGAGCGGAAAATCAACCTGAAAGTGGATGTCCCTTCGATATCATTTGTTATAGACACGGTCATATCCTGCGGACTTGTCATAAATGAGTTGATTTCAAACTCAATAAAGTATGCTTTTCCTGATATTTCTATCAATGATTCTCAGCCACCAGAAAGAGAAATCGGCATTTCTCTCCACATCCCAGACGATGGCACTGACAGTTATAAATTATTAGTTTGGGACAACGGAGTTGGAATCCCACAGGAGTCTGAGCTTGCAGAGCATAAATCACTCGGACTTCAATTAGTACACTCGATAGTGGAAAATCAACTACAGGGACAGGTTATAGTTGAGCGAAAAAGCGGCACAAAATTTATATTAGTTTTTAAGGAAAACATATACAAACAACGCTTGTAAAAAAGACGGGGGGAGGACAAGGTCTGACATGATTATAACGGTAACTCTTAATCCGGCAGTTGATAAGATACTGAGAATCTCAAACTTTCAGACAGGCACAATGAATCGGGCAGTAGTGCTTAAAAAGTATGCCGGCGGTAAGGGCATAAATGTATCAAGGGCTTTAAAATCACTCAGTAAAGATTCTCTCTCACTAACTATCCTTGGCGGAGGCGCTGGGAAACAAATCCGCGACATGGCATCTGAGGAGGGCTTAAGTCTCAGATACGTTAAGATTGCAGAAAATTCGCGCACATGTATGTCCATTATAAGCGAAACGTCAGAGACTGTTATAAACGAGACAGGCCCCGCAGTAACAGCATCTGAGGTTGCCGATTTTAAATCTCTATTTACAGAAACTGTCAGTGCCGGCGATATGATAGTCATAAGCGGTTCTGCAGCTATCGGCTTTGGCGAGGACATATTCTGTGATTTGATTCTTATGGCCAGACAACAGCAAGCCACAGTGATACTGGATACAAGCGGAGAACCTCTTAAGAAAGCACTGACCGCCTCACCGCATGTGATAAAAATAAACAGGGATGAACTTATGGCGATTTCTGGAAAGAGCCCTCCATCTGACGACAGAATACTGAAAGAACTTGGCAAAATAAACAAAAAGGGCGTGTTTATAAGCATAGCTACAGACGGTGACAGGGCAATACATGCAGCCTCTGAGGGGAAGCTTTATACGGTTATGCCGCCTGAGGTAAAAGCCGTAAATGCTCTGGGTTGCGGCGACAGTTTTACTGCAGGGCTTGCACTTTCCTTAAGTGAAGGTAAGACTACAGAAGAGGCTCTAATTTCAGGAGCTTGTGCTGGGTCTGCAAGCTCTATGGAGCTTGGCGCAGGTTTTCTTGATAAAGATAAAGTGGATGAGTTTATTGGTCATATCACTAATCCTTCGGAAAAAAAGCCCGGCACTTAGTCCCCAATTTTCAGGTTATAGTGTGTATTTTGTCACATTTAGATGTTATACTTAATGTCATATGAGAGTATTAATTATAGAAGACGATAAGATACTGTGTGAGAGTTTGGTGGAATATCTAAAGACAAAGGATATTATGGCTGATTACCCTCCTGATGAAAGGGAGTATTTTAATTATCTGAATAATTATACGTATGATGTGATAATACTTGACCTGGTACTTCGGTATCTTAAAGGCGAGGACATTCTCAGACAGATACGAGCAAAGGGAATCAGCACACCTATACTTATTCTTACCTCCAAAGAAAACATATCTGATAAGGAGACCTGTTTTAGATATGGCGCTGACGATTACCTTACAAAACCGTTTAATTTGCGAGAGCTGGTTTTAAGAATCAAATCCCTGTCAAACAGATCTCACATTCACAGCCTTATAAAAATAGACAATATCACGGTGGATATTGACGCTCAGGTGATTTATAAGGACGGAGCTGAGGTAAATTTTTCAAAAATAGCGTGGAATCTTTTTTATCTGCTGCTTAAGCATCGCGGCGAGATTGTTTACAACGATACAATTATGGGCTACGTGTGGGGCGATAAACCCTCAAGTGATGAGATAATACGAACCTATGTAAAAATGCTTAGAAAAATTCTGCCTCCTAATGCTATCTCCACTTATAAAGGCAGAGGGTATAAACTTAACTTATAATGAAAAATCTTTTTATAAACTATATTGCTTATGCCCTTAGCTCCGCAGAGAAAAAACTGGATTCCTGCCTTCGCAGGAATGACAAGAAAAAAAGGAATGACAGAAAAAAGAAGCGCACTCTCCTTTGTCATTCCCGCCCCCGAGCGGGAATCCAGTCCTTTTTAATGTTTCTTTAACTGACATAAAACCATGTCTGAGTTAAGTATATAAGCATATAAACTATTTTCAGGGGAGGCCGGCAGAGGATGAAAATAACCAAAATTGAGGTTGCAAAAGGAATCCAATGGGTAGAGATTCCAGAGGCTAATTTACGAGTCCTCTGCGGATGCCCCGCTGACTCAGTTAAACATTTGATTAAGCGAGGGCTTATCCTGCCTCAAGAGGTTAAGGGTGTCGCTTGCGAAACCGGGCCCAACGCAATACTCCTTTCAGACCTTTCACTGCAAAATGGAGAGTTTTCTAATCTTGCAGAATTTCCTGTACTTCAGATGCTTTATAAGCAGGGACTGATTCTTCCCGGACATCCTAACAATACAGGACACAAACCCATACTAATCGGTTCGGCTGCACAAATAGAATCTCAGATAAGCTATATCTACCGAGGGAACTACGGACTGGTATCAACCGAGGAAATAGCTCAGACCGGTGTACCACTTGAGCAAGCTCATGATATGATGCGTCTAAAGCTCAAGTTTGCATTTGGGCGTATTCGGCCTACCAGAGACTTCATAGACACCTGCATACTTGCTGATGATGCTGTGGAGGTGGTTAATGGTGTAACTCTAAGCCGCCTGCAAACAAATGTTTTTCAGTTTGCTTATGGAGGAGAAACTGTAACTGTTAACTTAAATCTACTTACGGAGGAAAAATATGAATGTCCATATCCTTTGGGGTTCCGCAAACTGGAATCAGAGTACTTTGCCGTTATCAACTCAGGCGAAGGTGACGGATGGGACATTGAACGACCATGTATGTCAAGCATTATTACTTTTCAGGGTCGTTTGTATCTGATTGACGCCGGTCCTCAGATTTCTCACACACTGGCAGCGTTAGGAATAGATATTGATCAGGTGGATGGTATTTTTCACACTCATGCTCATGATGACCACTTTGCCGGTCTTACCACACTTATGCGTGCCGGACGACGCATTACGTACTTTGCTACGCCTTTGGTACGAGCTTCTGTGACAAAAAAACTTTGCGCCTTACTTGCTATAGATGAAAGAAAGTTCACTGACTTTTTTGAAATACGAGACCTTGCCTTTGACACGTGGACAGATATAGAGGGACTTGAGGTGATGCCAGTTTTCTCACCGCACCCAATAGAGACCAACATATTTATCTTCAGAACCTTATGGGGAAATGGATATAGAACCTATTGTCATTTTGCAGACATCGTTTCGCTGGATATTCTTAAAAATATGGTAACACAAAACTATAATGAGCCAGGTCTTGACATCCACTTTTTTGAATCCATCCGTAGTGCATATCTTACAAGAGCCGATCTGAAAAAGATTGATATTGGCGGAGGCATGATCCACGGGGATGCAAAGGACTTCAAAACAGACAAATCAACCCACATTTTGCTTGCTCATCGTGCCGGTGATTTAACACCTATAGAAAAGGAGATTGGTTCAAGCGCAGTATTTGGTACGTGTGACTTGCTGATATCAGGCACATCGCCATCAGATATGCATCGCCGCAACGCTTTCACCTATTTGCAGGCACATCTTCCCGGTGTGCCGCTACATCATATCAGAATGTTGGTAAACCATCCAATAAAAGATATAAACCCTGGCGCTATTATACTGAAAGAAGGTGAGACGCCTAAGGATGTACTGCTTCTCATTAGCGGACTAGTGGAAAAGATATGTACCCGCGACAATTTGTATGGCAGCCTTAGAAGCGGAGCGCTCATAGGCGACGGCGTTATAATAGACAACAGCCCCTCCCTAAGCACATACCGTGCCTCCTCTTTTGTGCGGGTGTTGAAACTTCCGGCTGGACCGGGTGGACTCTATGCCAAGGTTATAAAACGCAATGGGCTGCTGGAGCATGTGCAGAAAACTGCTAATATCCGTGCCTTTTTGGAAACAACAAAGCTGTTTGTCGACGGACTGCCTGCGGAGGTCTTTAACCGCATTATAGACAGTGTATCAGAGCGTGTTTACCTAAAGGGTGATATAATTTCAGATAAAGACCTTCAGATTGTTAATATTATTTGCTACGGGAGCGTTGAGCGAATAGCAGGCAGTAAGGTCTTAGATGTTTTAAAGGAACGTGACTTTTTTGGTGAGGAGGGCGCAATTTTAAACGTTCCATATCTATATAGTCTGCGAGTGATGGAGGATATGGCAGTTATCCAGATACCAGGCAAACTTCTAAAAAACGTACCAATCCTGTCCTGGAGGTTTCTTGAAAGTTATCAACAAAGGACAGAGCGTTTTGTATATGGCAATAAACATGAGGATGCTCTCAACTGGCATGATATTTTTTCCTTGAATGTGGCACAGATGGATATCCAACATATGCACTTTATAGAAATTGGTAACGCAATTATAGAACATCTGCAAAAAGATATTGACAGAGAATCTCTGAACAAGGTCTTTAAAGCTCTCGTAGATTACACTCACTATCATTTTGAAGATGAAGAGAATCTTATGTCTCTTTACCAGTACTCCGGCATAGAAACTCACCGCAAACACCACAAAGAACTGATTCGGAAAGTTACCGAATATATAGAGCTGGTACGTAACGGAGATGTACCCCAAAAGGCAGCTTTTATGTCATTTTTTGAATCCTGGGTAGTCAAACACCTGTTGGAGGAGGACCGCAAGTATGGCGAATTCCTTAATGCCAAAGGGATTTATTAGTTTTTATACCCGTCTCCAATGCGGTAGGAACTTTACATCCTTTTACCTGTGTTTACGGTAAAAAGCCACCACCACTGTTCTTTGGCTGTTTCTGTTTCAAGTCTTCTATTGACATCCGGTTCGACAAGGTCTGTTTGTATATAAACCGTACGGCAGTCTTTGTTCAAACCGGTGGAGTTGTCAAAATTCATATCTACGCTTTTCACATATCCGGTTTTGGACCCAGGCGCTGTATCACTTACATAACTGCTCTGACCTGAGCCATCCCCAAGCGTTACAGTGTTTTGCGTTGTTTTAACGTATCTGTCTTTTGACATTGACCATGTATTACTTGTGCCGGTAAAGTTCAACAGTGTGGAGTTGTCACCTCTTAAGCCATTATGGTCATACACGCCGTCACCAGTTACCTGATTTAGCTCCCTAGCCTCTTTCATTATTTTAAAATCCGCTTGTGTGAGCGCCTCAAAACGCGATGTCTCAAGAAGAAGTTTGGAAATAAACACCATAAGAAGCGAGGCAACAAAAGTTGCCACTATCATCTCCATAAGTGTAAATCCAGATGAGTTTTTATTGTTTGGTTGCAACAATGGTCATAACCTTAATTGTGCGATGAGGCAGCATGGCGCTATCCTCTTTGATTGATAGCGTATTGTTATCCCATCTATAAGGATAGTCTAAATTAATCGTAAGACACACGGCCTCGCTTGTTTTAAAGCCTGAGTATGTACCAAAGTCATCCCCTGAGCCGCTGCAAGTGCCGCCGTTTGTGCTGCACATTCCGCAGTCATACACACTCTGTTGCGTCCAATAAAGTTTCCCAACCACGTTTCTATTCTTATCTACATAGACTGCATCATAGTCATTACCTGAATCATAATAGACGTCCTCCCACTGGGTGAAATCGGCGGCATTTGTCTTAAAGAAGTCATAATTACATGTTGTTACGTAACCGCTGCGATAGGAGATATTGTCAGATGAGTGGGTGATGTGAGAATATAAGTCGCACCATCTATAAAGAGACGTTAAGCGTTCGGTTTGAGAGTTAAGCGCAAAAATTGCTTTTTGTTTGAGGCTGCTATGAAAATAAAGCAGCCCTGTAACATCCCATAGTTTAACTGTCGCTGCACAAAGAACTCCGGCTATAAACATCGCAACCACTATCTCAACCAGAGTGAATCCTGACTTACGGAACAAGGGCGTCATTCTGAGCTAAAAACCCTTTTTTAATATTGCGTCCCTTTTCCTTATAAACAAACGTAAGCGGTCTGCCCCTGTAAAACCAACCGCCGGTTTTAGTTTTATCAGGAAAACAATAAAGATATAACTCATCGCTCTCTATTGTCTCAACTCTGCACACAATGGCAGGTTCCACTTTGATAGAAAGTAAATCAAGGGCTTTTGTCTGATCCGACTGGCTGAATGAAAGAAAATAGCCGGTCTTAGTCTTGCGAAATTTCTCAGCTATCACAATTTTATCAACTGCGCTTAATAAATCTGACTTTACCTTTGGTATCAGATAAAATTGCCGCACCAATAAAAGTGAAATACCGGCGATAGTTAAAACTATTGTAAGCGCCCTGAGTGCTCCGTGACTTGTGACCCCACGATTATTTAAAAATATCTGAAACAGACATACCTCCTTCCCATAATCTTTTAGTTATATTGTCCATAACACCGCATGTCTCGGTTGTAAGTCCGCTTGTAGGCGGTGGGTAGCAGAGATAAACCTTTCTGCCTTTAAGGTCATCTTTAACCCATCTGTCGGCTGTGGATTTATTGCTTGAAAGGGTGCAGCCGGATGCTGTTGCATCAGAGTTGTCCTTCAAAAGCGTGGCTGTTATACGAATATCCCATGTGTTAGCAGCATTTGGCGTGCAGCTGCCGTTACATGAAACCGTGTAGTAAAAATTCGGCGACTCTTGAAGGGCATTTAACCCCAGCGTTGAGACAAGCAGCGTCTCATCACAGGTTGTAACTGCGCCTCCGGTTCCGGCAAAATGGCTGCCATACTCCATTTTATATCGCTTTTCTGCCGCCATAATAGCCGACATGTATATCTTTGCCTCCTCAAGCCTGCCATTTATTATCACACTTTTATAACTGGTTATCGCTACTGTCATAAGTATGCCTATTATGGCCATTACAACCATAATCTCAATCAGTGTAAAGCCGCGTTTGTTCATAATTTACTCATCTGTCCAGTACACTGCCGTCAAAGGGCAAATTATCTGTGACAATCTCAAATGTTTTCCCTGAATCTTTTTCCTTCTTAGTTTCTGTTTTTGGTGCGTTATATTTTTCATCTATTACCTTGTGAAGCGCTTTTTCATCCCTATCTTTTGCTGACTTTTCAAGTATCCGCACAGCATCCAGTCCGACTACATCTATGATTCTTGGAGTTATAAAAAACACGGTTTCAGTTTTGTTATTGGACTTACTGTCTTTTTTAAACAGAGCGCCTATGATGGGGATGTCTTTTAAAATTGGTACGCCCTCATCGTTATAACCCTCCTCGGTTTTAAACAACCCTCCGATAACCACAGTGCTGTCTTGCGGCACGATGATTTGTGTATTGATTTCACTTTTGTCGGTGTCTGAAATACCGTCAACCGCCGTTGAAGCTGCTCCGCTTTTTTCTGCAAAGATGTTTAAAAGTACCTGTTTATGCGTAACGTTGTCAGCTGGATTAATGACGTGAGGAGTCACTCTAAAAGATATTCCGGTTGGGATTGTCGTTACAGACGATGTGTTTTGCGTATAGACTTTAACGTTATGGTCAAGTCCTATTTTAATTGTCGCCTCTCTGTTATCCAGTGTAATCAGTCGTGGAGCGGCAAGAACTTTCCCAAGGTCTTTGGATTCAACGGCAGATATCAGACTTGAGATAGTGGTTTTAGCGTCACTATATATAAAGCTTATTGCGGGTGCGATTGAGTCAACCGTGGTGGAGCCGGATGAGGATGTTTTTGAGGATGATGAGCCTGTGGCAACAGAGGTATCACTGGAGAGAGTTCCAGCTCTTGTTGCAATATTATTACCGCCTCCAAGCAGATGTTCCCAGCTCATGCCAAGACTGCGTGAAAAATCTTCCTTTGCCGACAGAATCATTATCTCAAGCTCTACCATAGGAATCGGCTTGTCCAGTTGCTTAAGCAGCTCTTTTACTTTAGCTATCTGGTCGTCACGTCCTCTTACTACTACTGAGTTGGTTCTCTTATCAATGGATATTAAAGGGGGCTTATCTAAGCCTGAATTAATGCTGTAAGAGGACTTAAGAGAATCATCAGACGAGGTTTGCGATGTCTTGTCTATACCAATTAGAGTTTGTGGCAAAAGTCCCTGCTGCATTGACTGAAGCGTTTGAGCTTTTTCCTTATCTTTGCTGTAGCCAAGGATTTCCTTTATGGTCTCATCCACTCCCGGTACTGACACTGTCTCATTAGCATACCTATAGGTAGTTGGCCCAACTGAAGCATATAGGAGAGGAATTACCTCATATTTTACTTCGGAGGTTAGCATTTCTATGGATTTTTTCAGAAGTTTATTTTTCAACTCCTCCTCAGTGGCCTTATCCAGCTCTTTGACAATCAACAGAGCGGAGTCTATTTCTGATTGACTGCCCTTTAGAAAAAGCGAGTTTGTCTCCATATGGATTTCAAACCCCTGAGCCCATGCTTTAAATTTTTGTAAAACAGTTTTTACATTTTGCGGGTTTTCATACTTCATGCGATAAAACACTATGCTTTGCTTTTCAGTTTTCAAAGTCACAGTCATATACTTGCTCTGAGGACTGTAACTGTAATCAAGCCCGTATTCATCAAGTAGCATTTTAAATGTGCCCTCAAGCGTCATATTTTCAAATTTCTTATTAACCTCTCCCTTGATGTTTCCCTTAAAGATTATCTCTGTGTTGTTTGCCTTTGCGATACTCCTTAAGGTGGTCTTAATATCTTCTCCGTGTATGTCGCGGGTAAATAGCTCATCTTTCCACTTAAGCTCCTCTGCACACACGGGCGTACAAAACCAACCCATAAAAAACACTGCAAGAAGTGTTGCTGCCGCTAACTTTCTCATCTTATCTTTATTCCTCCAAACTCTGCCAAATGCCTTATAGTAAAGTCCAATAATAAAAGACTGGATTCCTGCTTTCGCAGGAATGACAGAAAAAGAAAATCCCCTCCTCTGTCATTCCCGCCTCCGAGCGGGAATCCAGTTCTTAGCCCTATATCCTTAAACACAAAAACCAACCACAGTAGTTAAATTCATAAGCATTTTTTTTATTCATTTTTCTTTGCCTTACGAAACTTTATGATGTAGTCAATTTTGCCGACATCCGTCTGCTCTGACAGATACACTCTGTCAACGCCGATTGATTCAACTTTTCTTTTACTTTCAGAGGGGAAATTATCTCCGGCCGTTACCACCCTGTCATCAATTGTAGCTTCTTTTTTGCCACCAGAAAATCCAATGGAGGTGAGTTTGTGTATCCATGTTAAATCTATAACCTGCTTATACTTAAGAATTTTTTCCGCTTCAACAGAGCGTAGAAACGGATTTCTGAATTTTGTGTTATCTGATGACTGTGTTAATGCAATTGCTTGAGCCTCAGGCAGCTCCTGACCGCCTGAAAGCGGTGTAACGGTAAACGATATGGCATGGCGCGGCAGTGCCCCTGTGCTGTCGTACTGGTGAATGCCAAGGTTGCTTATATCCATACTCAGTGCCTCAAGCCTGCTTATAAATCTAAGAAACGAAAAATAGTCTGCCGTAATTTTTAGGTTAAACTGAAGTTCCTTAGCGCTTTCCGGTTCAACCGAATTAATCAGCACGTTAGAGTTTTTCCCGACATCGTTTAATTTTCTTAAAAATCCCTCCATTGACTTAATGAATGGGCGCTTTCCAGATAGCGGATTGGACGTTTTTTTCAGATATTCAATGTTTATCTGCTTTACCTCTTCATGACGTTTCCTCATCGCATCGTTTAATTTAGATAGCTCAAGCATATCGCGCTTAAGCGGATAATAAAAAAACAAAGAACCCGCAATAATTAAAACCATAAGCCACGCCGGCACCGCAAAAATCTTTCTATAGTTTATTGATTCCATCTCATACCTCTTTCATTTAAAATATCTTATTGCCATTATTTACTCCTCCAACAAAAAACTGGATTCCTGCCTTCGCAGGAATGACAAGAGAAAAGAAACGCAAAAAAAGAACTCCAGTCTTTTGTCATTCCCGCCCCCGAGCGGGAATCCAGTCCCCTTCTTTGTATCCCTAAAGGAAGAGAACTCTTGATTTCAGTTGACTTCATTATCATTAAAATTTCTTTTCCAAAACTTCCTCAGCCTGTTTGTTATGCTCCTGAGTTTTCTGTATAGTCTCAGGCAGGGAGGGCATGTCAGGTTTAGAGTTGTCTTTTTCTCTGGGTTTAGGCACACCACCCTCATAAATAGCATCTATCGTAAAGTGGACAACCTTATCATCGGATTTTTCAAGCGACAGCCCCTTAAAATCAATCTTGGATATGCCAACCATAAATGTTGTGTCGTTATCCAGCTTTTCCATAAAATTAGCGACATCCTTAAGGTGACCGTCAATTGAGGGCAGAGCTGCGCCTTCTATGGTTAATATCCTTTTCACAAGAGCGCCTCCGGGTGCGGGGTTGCCCTTTTGTTGTTTCTTGCCGGACTCATCCACCGTGATGTCCATAACCCACAGTGACAAATCCAGATTTTTTGCTATAGCGAGTACCTTTTGAGTCCAGAAGTGTTTGACAGAGCCTTTGTTTTGTTCAATTGCATGGGTCAGTTTATCGATATCCTCGTGCAGCGACTCATAGCTTTGAATCTCTTTGCGATATTGAGAGCCAAGTGTAAAATATTTATACGTACCATAAACAAAAAACAAAATCAGAATAAGTGATAACCCTTTGGAAATCGTATTAATAACATCAGCGCCGCTGAGTTTTACCGCCGATGCACCCTTAGCGCCTTTTGCTTTAATTAAGTCTTTAAACAGTTTACCGAAGGATCCTGTATTTTTTGTCATATTTCTAAACTTTTCAATTAATGAGGCAAATGTGACTGCCTTTTTTTCTTTAGGTTTTTTTACTCTGTGTCTAGAGGGTTTAGCAGCTCGTCTCTCCGGCTCTGCCATTTCTTTAAACGTGTTTGTCTCGGAATCAAACCCAAAGACAACCGTACCTTTTTTAAATATCGCCTCATCGGTGCCGCTTAGGAGATTTGGCAGCGTTGCGGCGGTTTCTTTGGCAATCAGAGCAAGCGGATCAAATGTTACGGAGTCAGCTTTTAGCAGCGCCATCGGTTTTTCATACCCGCAAAGCAGATAACTCTCAGGGCACTTGCCGCCCAGTTGATCGTTATAAAACGTGCGGGTGTCGTCTATCCCTTTTTTGACTTGTGTCTTGTATGGTGCAACAATATCTGTGTAAGCCGAGCTTTCAAAAAATTCTCGCTTGGTTAAAACCGCATTGATTGCCTCATCTTTTGCAATTCCATACTCTATTAGCCCATTAACAACACTTTCCCAACCCGGTAAAAAGGAGCGTATGATAAAGGGGCCGTTTATTGAGCCTATGGCAACGGTTGTACAATTATAGTCAGGATAGACGATACAAGCTGGGCCATCTCCCATAACCCCGGACTTAAACGCCAACAGCGCTGAAAACGACAACGGTACCATAGATTCCACAGTGAGCGCCTTGTCGCTCATGCTCTCAAGCATTTTCCTAAGCGGCTCAACCGGCATGGCTACTATTGTGTGGAAATCATCTTGTTCTCTGACCTCCTCCCACAGAGGCTTAGAATCTATTGAGGTTGGAGGCGGAATAAATGAGAAAAACCCCTTTGCCTGCTCCTTTTTAAGCGGTCTGCTCTTTGGCGTAAAAACTTTGAAATACACCTCAGGACGGCTAAAGACATATCTTATTTTTATGTTACTTTTATCGGGACTCAGCTTTCTCAGCACATCTTTTGGTAAATCACCGCTGAGATCATAACTTGAGGCGCTCTCAGGTGGTTCTATAATGTCAGCGCCGGTTTTGACTACCTGATATGAAGCCCCGCCAATATAAATACTCAGAGTTATCGGCTCTTCACTTACATCCTGATTTGTCTCATCTTCAGTGTTTCCAAAAAACTTTGTTTTAAAGCTGCTAAAGACGTTTTCCACTATTTTCTCTCCCACGATGTAACCACTAAGTTCCAGCCGGTTGAATTATCAATCGCAACGCCGACACTTAACGGAGGAAATGTCAGAGCCTGAGTTTGGCTGTTACCTGCCGATGTGTTTGTATATTTTACTGTGACAACCTCTCCTGTTCTGGTAGCGCTTGCAAGGGTCACAATAGGATTATAGGTTAGATTTGCGCCTGAGCCGTCATACTGCCACGTGGAGGCAATCTCGCTGCTGTATGCCACTGACAGATTAAGGAACGCAGACGCTCTGTTACAGGAATCGATTGTAAATTCCATGTCCTTATCCTTACGGCATCGGGCAAGAGAGTACTCAAGGCTGCCCACCATTGCCCAGTAAGCCTGCATCCTGTAGAGCGACTGCTGGACACTCTCGGTCTCCACGTTATAGCCGTGACTGATTAAACCGCTAAAAATCAGCATCACCAAAATCGTCACAACCACCACCGAGTAAACAGCAAAGCCAGTGTTGGTGGAGAATCTGTCATTTAATTTTAAATACTTCATTTTCATATATTTTTATTGCCTATGCCGTTAACTCCGTTAGTAAAAAACTGGATTCCTGCCTCCGCAGGAATGACAAGAAAAAAGAGAATAATAGAAAAAAAAAGAGTACTCTCCTTTGTCATTCCAGCCTCCGAGCTGGAATCCAGTCCTTTTTAATGTATCTTTAGCAGACATAAAACTATGTACCTGAGTTAAGTATATAAGCATTTAGCATTAATTACATGTAATACCGGTGCATGCATCAGGCGTATTTTTTATTTGACTCTGTAATGTTATTTTTCCTTTAGTTACAAATTCCTTTCTAAAGAAATGTTCATCATCCATTTTATCAGCATCAGCAGCGTTTACTGATTGAATATAATAAACACATCCAACTGTGTAGCCTGTGATATTTGATTTGGCAGCAATACACAAATTAGCCGTACTCGGATCAACGGTGGAACTACCGGTGACAACTGCTGTGTAAGTGAAATGCTGAGAACCCGACATATCGATCTGAGGCAGATATTCTGAGAGAATAGTCTCAGTCATCACAGTGCCACCCTCTTTTGGATATTGCTGGTGAATATCTTTCCACGCATTCAGACCCTGTGCAAGACGTCCAGCATATTGCACTGCTTCGCTCGCTTTTGAATCAGCAACTATTCGCAAATATTGTGGCACCCCGATTGCCGCTAATATTCCTATTATGGCAACCACGACCATCATTTCTACCAACGTAAAACCTTTCTTACCCATCGTTTTCGTACTCATTTTTACTCCTCCCTTTTTTGTTATATTTATTAACCACCACGATTTGTCAGGTTTGCTATACCAAACACAGGTGAAAACAGAGCTACCATAATACCGGCTATTGCCAGCCCTATGATTACCGTAAGCGCCGGATTAATCAGAGAAACTATCGTTCTAAGTCTGATTTCAACCTGTTTGTCATAGTAATTGGCAGCCGACGCCAAAAGCCTTTCAAGTGTGCCTCCCTCCTCGCCGGATGAAATCATCTGTATCACTATGCCCGGGAAAATATTGCAGTTACTGAATGCCTCGGCAAGGCTCCTGCCGCGATTGACCTCTTCTGAAGCCTGTAAAATCAGTTCCTCTACGTACTTGTTGCCGGATGCCGCCGCAGCTATTGTTAAAGTCGTGACTATGGGGACTTCACTTTTCATAAGCACTGCCATTGTGTGAAGCAATTGAGACAGAACCACCCTGAAAGACAAACTCCCTATTATCGGCATATCAAGTTTGAATCTATCCCAATTAATCCTGCCCTGTACAGTATTTACATACAAAAACCAAACTCCATAACAGGACAGTACGACAAAAAATATTAAGATACCCCATTTTTCAAAAAAGGCGATAATCTTTAAAAGTACCTGTGTAGCATGGGGCAATTTACCACCAAAGTCTTCGTACATTTTCTTAAAATTAGGCAGTATAAACTTTGTCATTACAAAAATGAGGACAACAAGCGCCCCAATTAAAAAGAGCGGATATGACAGGGAGGCAAGCACCTTTCCCTTTGTCTCATGGACTTGTTTAATGTACTTTGCAAGGTGTTCAAGCGTGGAATCAAGTTTGCCGGAGTTCATACCGGCTTTAACCATGCTTACGTATATAGCATCAAACGTCTCAGGGTAGTCTTCAAGAACCTCTGCAAAGTCCTGCCCGTACTCAAGCCTGCTAACGGCCTCATTGAGGACTTTTTTGAGGGTTTTGTCCAATGTCTCAGTTGCTAAATTAACCAAAACCTGAAAAAGCGGCAGCTGAGCCGAAATCATAGCGGCAAGCTGCTCGGTAAAGAGCACAAGATTTCCGCTGTTGACCCTTCCTATCCCAAGCGCCATTCTACTGGTGCTCCCCAAGCACGCGTATCAACTCTTCAAACGTTGTCGTGCGCTCCTCTATAAGCTGCATCCCGTGTTCCATCATAGTTTTCATCACTTGTTCTTTAGCAAGCTGCCTAAGCTTTACCTCATTAAAAGATACCTTTCCATCTTTAGAAGACGCCTCTGCTATTACTTTTTTCATTTGTGTATCCACCTCGAAAAGCTCATGGACGGCATGTCTGCCGTAATAGCCGGTGTTGCGGCACTTTTTGCAATCCGTCCCCCTACCCCATTCATAAAATGACTCCGTGTTGACCCTTATGTTTAGCTCTTTCAGGCGCTCTTCGGTGACGCCTCCGGCAAAGAGCCTCTCTAAGACTTCAACTCCGCTGATTGTTTCCTGACAATCCCAGCAAATCATGCGCACAAGGCGCTGGCTCATTGCCATAGACAGTGCCGAGGCAAGAAGATACGGCTCAATTCCCATATCAAGCAGCCTTGTCACAACGCCAATGGAATCGTTTGTGTGCAACGTGGTTAGCACAACATGACCGGTAAGCGCCGCTCTAACTGAAATGGCTGCGGTTTCAGAGTCGCGCGTCTCACCAACCAGGATTACGTCCGGGTCTTGCCGCAATATGGTTCTAAGAGCTGATGCAAATGTAAGCCCGATTTTTTCCTTAACCTGCAACTGATGAACGCCATTCAGTCTATATTCAACCGGGTCTTCTACGGTTACAACGTTTACGTCGGCAAGAGGAAGCGTGTTAAGGGCAGAGTATAGTGTAGTGGTTTTGCCGCTTCCTGTTGGCCCTGATATAATTATCATACCAAACGGGTTTTTCAGCGCTCGTTTAAAACGCTCAAGGTCAACGCCTCCAAACCCGATACTTTCCAATGAGGGTTGAAGAGCGTCTTTGTTAAGCAGTCTCATCACCACCTTTTCCCCATACACGGTTGGAAAAGTGGAAACTCTGAGGTCTATGTTGTCCTCTCGCACTCGTACTTCAAATCTGCCGTCTTGAGGCAGTCTTTTTTCGGCAAGGTTCATCTCTGATAGAATTTTTATACGAGAGGTTAGCTCCGGGTGAAGTTCCATAGGCATCGAGGACTCCTCTATCAGAACGCCGTCAACTCTCAGACGAATAATTAAAATACTCTCTCCGGGCTCTATGTGAATATCAGAAGCACGGATTTCGTGCGCTCTAAACAAAAACCAGTTAATCATATCAGGAACCGAGGCCTGCTCCACGTGAAGTTGAAGCGCTGCAGCCTTATTAGAGTTAAAATCCACCGCTATTATGTCCTTTTGACCCATATCAGGACGCAGTGATTTCAGAAATTTTACGGCATAGTCAACTACAATCGGATGCGCTATGTGCCAGTTGATTTCAAACTCCGGCAGTGATTGACTTATAAGGTCTCGTATCTGAATATTAAATGGGTCTTTTACTGCAACTTCAAGAACTCTTTTAGCGTTTCCGATTTTGTGAAACTGCTTAAGCGGCACAACCTCCGTGCAGATAAACAAAGATTTGGAGGCATTTTCAGGGATTTCCATCTTGGCTCTTAAATCGTCTTTCAGGGAAAAATATTTGCAGCCAAGACATTCAGATATCTTAATTAAAAAGCCTTCAACATTTTGGTGCAGCGCCTCTTTCTCTACAACAAGTTTAAACAACGTTACGCCCTTTTTTAGCGCCTCGCTTTGGTAATTATCCAAAGCATCAGTATCAACAATACCCTCAGTTAGCAGAAAGTCTCTGAATGAACACACAGCTGCTTCTGTCATTATACGCCGACTTTGACTCTGACAACCCTAAACCCTATATCCGGCTCTCGTTTGTCTTTATCTCTGTGCCCTCTGAAACTGCATCTAGCCTCGTAGTGCAGACTTCTATAGCCGCCACCGCGCAGAGACTTTTCTGTGCCTGTCTGTGGGCCCTTTGGGTCTCTATTACCCGATGTTAAATACGTGTATGCCTCTGGATTGTACCAATCAAAGCACCATTCTCTGACATTGCCTGCCATATCCAACACTCCGTAAAAACTCTTACCATCCTTAAATGCCCCGACAGGAGTAGTCGTCTTTTGGCAGCCCTCTACATTTGCCTTAAATGCAGCATATTCGTTTCCCCACGGGTAAATCCTTCTTTCAGTGCCTTTGGCAGCTTTTTCCCATTGAGCTTCAGTTGGAAGGGAGCCGTTTAGCCAAAGAGCACAAGCCATCGCCTCATCCCACGTCACACCAACCACAGGACAGTTGTCCCGTCCAAACTCAGTGTCATCAATCCACGGAGGTTTGGGAAACCCGCTGTGTTTTAGGAATTCCCGGTAAATCGCATTAGTTATTGGATGCACACTGATTTCATAAGTATTGAGGGTAACTCTGCGCATAGGTTTTTCACACTGAGAACAGCCCTTTTCAGCACCTCCAATGTCAAAGCTGCCAGAGGGTATCACAATAAAGTCAATAGAGTTTATGACGTCATGGACTGGATTGTCCCTAAACACAATGTCATCAGGCGATATGAGTTTAATAGTTCTAAGTTCTCTGACTAGTTCGGCAGCACCTCCAAATCTTTCGGAGGGATCATGAGCAAGCAGAGAGCGTATCAGATAATCAAGAGAGGCCGGCACTCTGGGATTATATTTAAAAATTGGTTCAATATCCCTTATTGGAATTGATGGGACGGTCAGAGTTTTTTCAAAATCTTTCAGCGAACACGGAGGCAAAAATCCTGTAAACATTTTATAAACAATTACTCCAAGAGCAAACAAATCAGCCTTGCCGTCCAGCTCTGCGTTATCATGTACCTGCTCGGGAGCCATGTATGCAAAGGTTCCGGCGGCTCTTTGCTTTAAACCCTCACCGGATAAAAATGCGAGGCCAAAATCAAGTAAAATTGGGTGCGCAGGATTACCGTCTTTTAAAATCACATTGGATGGCTTAAGGTCTCTATGTATTACGCCGTTTTCATGTGCCGCAGCCAGTGCCTCGGAAAGATTTATCAATACTGTTAAAACATCATCGGCAGCTTTAAATCTGTCTGGACGCACCACATCAGCAATCCATGAAAGCAGGTCAGTACCGCCAATAAATTCCATTTTAATCCCAAAGCTGCCGTCTTTAAGCTCAACGGCATCGTGTATTGAGGCTATGAGAGGGTGTTTTATGCGCTGTGGGATTTTTATCTCATCCTGAAACCTTGCAAAGTTAACCCTATTATTGAGATATGCGGCTGGAAGCACCTTTATAGCAAATGGTTTTTCAACTACATTGTCCCACACAAGATACACTGTCCCCTGACCGCCTGTGCCTAGCTTCCTTCGCACATCGTATCGCGAATCTTTAAACAGAGGAGTCTTCTTAGATGTGTGAATTTCCGGATTAACCCCTGTATCCAGAGAAACAGTCGGCCCCTCCACTACCCAACAAGTTGGTTTATCGTCATAATACTCTTGTACTGCTTTAATCAACTGTAATCTCCCAGGGTTTCGTAAATCTCCAGAGCCTCCACTTTTCAGAGTTAAATATGTACAATATACCTTATTGTGTGAATATATTTCAAGATTATTATTTATGATGATCAAAACAAACCCAAAAAGCCATTTTATTCAACATTTGACAATTACCACTAAAATTTATTAAGTTAGTGTGTGGCATTTATTACAAGGATAACGGCGTTTATAGTTTTAGCTGCTTTATTGTTTTTAACGGCATCATGCGCAGACAAAAGATATAAGGTAAATTTCCCAAAGGAGGATAACGGCTGCGGCTTTTTTGAAGACTTATTAGGTCGTAATGATGAGGGAGTACGTGGTTCAGGGGATAAGAGCGTTTTTAAAGCCTCATATCTTGTAGCTCAGCTTGAATACTACGGATACCTTTTTAAAGACGACAGAAAAATCATAGTCACTACCTTTGTTGATTTAAATAATCTCAACAGGACTTCAAAATTTGGCAGAACACTGGCAGAGGAAACCCTTTCTGAGCTTCACAAGAGAGGATTTAAAGTGGCTGACATACGAGAAACTGGGACAATTCAAATGTCTGAGAATTTTGGGGAAATATTTTTATCGCGCGGACCGATTCGTCAGGATACTTTTACTAAAGATGTAACGCCTGCATCCCATCAGCCTGAAGCAGCGCCAAAATCCAAAAAATCCAAAAAGTCCAAAAAGCGCTCTAAGACAACAGAAACCTATCAACCAGCTCACACTATAAAGAGAAATTACCCTGATACCATAATTCTTGCAGGCACCTATGAGGTTGGTCGTTGCGATGTATTTGTAAATGCACGGGTAATAGACCCTGTGAAGTCAGAGGTCGTAGCCATCGCCTCCTACAGGCTTCATCTTACAAAAGATCTCAGGTACTATCTTGACCACCCTGATGAGTTAAAAAACGAAAAAGACGGCGTTCAAATCAGACAGAGATGATGTGATGAGACATAAACATTCAAAAACGACTGCTACAGCCTTAGTCCTGATACTTATTGTGATGTCAGGCTGTAGTGTATTGTTTCCTGATAAGAAAAAGCCTCCAGAGGGTGAAGACCGCGGGTATTATGAGGGAATGTACAATGTCTTTAACGATCTTGAGGGTGCCGCAAAGGATATGGCTCTCGGTATTGTCACAAATCTTAAGATTGAATTTCACAGATCTGACACCATTAACCTTTCCCCGATAGTGGTTACCACCTTTGCCGACTTAAACGATCTATCACTGACCACTACACTCGGACGGAGTTTTTCAGAGATGGTGATGACAGGGCTTCATGCAAGAAATTTTGAGATTATTGAAATGAGAAAAGGTAATGCCATAGACATTGTAAAAAATGACGGCGAATTCATGTTGACAAGGAATCTAAGAGACCTGGCAAAAAAACAAAACGCCAAGAGCGTTTTTGTCGGCACATACACTATCACCGATAAGTCTGTGGTGTTTAACGGCAGATTAATAGGGATTTCTGACTCAAAACTCTATTCGGCATGGACAACACGCCTTGTTCGTACTAAAGAGGTTGATTCACTCCTAAGGCAAAAAAACCGCACAGTCATACCTGAGGCAGAAAACGAAAAAAGTAATGGTAAGTCAAAAAATAAAAAGACTAAAGCTAATACTAATAAGCAAAACGAAAATGGGATGGACGATGAGCCGGTTACGGTTTATGAAAGAATGCCGGTTAAGTAAAGCCTGGATATTTGTCGTTGTCATACTCACTGCTGGGTGCATGGATATTTCCATTAAACCGGAAAG
This sequence comes from Nitrospirales bacterium LBB_01, assembly GCA_004376055.2. GTDB lineage: Bacteria > Nitrospirota > Thermodesulfovibrionia > Thermodesulfovibrionales > Magnetobacteriaceae > Magnetomonas > Magnetomonas plexicatena. The sequence goes on along the minus strand of CP049016.1, from coordinate 1,404,721 downwards.
ATATGAGGTTTCCATGAAACCATCAACACTTGTTAAGTCCCAGAAAGAGCTGCCACCTTGCACTAATGCCATCTACATAGAGCCCGAGAAAAAACTTGTCTTTGAAAGCAATGTTGGAATTTTTACGATGAAGTCGTCAAAAGATGCAAAGGAGATTGCTGCTTTTATGGTTGATTATTTACATAAACTCTTTCTTGAAAGAAAGACTTTTCACCTTGTGGAAAAAGTTGAAGAGATAGTTACCGACTTAAAACAAACTATGAGATATTCAAGGGAAAATGGCTACAACCTTATTATTATCGGAGAGATTAATAATATAGTCAACGGAGGTGAAACAGGAAAGTCACAGATGTCTGCGACCTTCAGAGTCATTGATCCAAAAAGAGAAATTACCTTGTTGTACTTTGACAGATGTGAAATCGGAGACCCTAAAAAAGGGTTTTCTATCATTGAAATGAAAAGATACAATATATCCTCGCCTTTGCCCAAACAGCTTGGCGCCTCTGTTATGACAGAAGCGGCAGACTTAATAGGCTCACACACTTACGGGAAATCCATTTATTAGATAGTGAATTACTATAAGTAAATTATTGTTTAACACCAAAATTATCAAAGCAAATCTCTACAAAGAAACTGCCTGCGCTTGTCTCAAAAGGGAGCAATATCACGGGAGCCTTAGACTTGTGTGAAATCATATGTCCTTTTCCCACAATTATTGTGGGAGTGGCAAGGTTAAATTTGTAACCTTTTTCAGAAAGAATTTTTTTAGCCCCGCCGGTTACCATGTTAGTTATTTCACCGACCATATCAGCCACTGTTTCGTCCACCGTGTCCAACTGTTCACCAAGCATCTTAGAGGCTATGTCTATTATGGCCTTATCGGTAAATGTAATAGCAATAGAGCCTTTTGTCTGTTCACCTGCAAGACCGATTACTCCTGATACATCCCCTTGCCCTACATTGTCGCGTTTAAGCACTGGTTTCCCAACCTTTGCCTCAGTCTGTGCCATCGTGGCAAGTACGTTCACTATTGATACTAAAAATGGATTGATTATATCGGCTTTCATTATATATGCTCCTTTTTCATCCACAACTTAATCTTGTATATCATATTACCCTTCCCCTCCACAACAATAGAAACAGGGAAAGAGGATTAACTCTTTCCCTGTTCATTACATAATAACCATAAGATGCGTTTTTGTTATTTAGCAGCCGGAGCTGGTGATGCTGCCGCTGGCGCTGCTGGTGATGCTGCTTCAGGTGCTGCCGCTGGGGCTGCCGCTGCTGGTGATGCCGCTGCTGGAGCTGCTCCCTCAGGTGCTGCTGGGGCCGGAGCTGCTGCTTCAGGTGCTGCCGCTGATGGCGCTGGTGTAGGTGCTGGTGCCTCTACAGACGGTGCCGCTGATGGCGCAGGTGCTGGTGCTGGCGCTTGTTTACAGCCGGTTAACGCTGCTACTGAGAAAACCAAAGACAGCACTAACACAAAATAAAGCACATACTTCATTTCAATCCCTCCTTGTGGTCGTTTTAAATAACATTACAATGTAATATATCAAGTGCAAACGTATTATACTATATTTTTCAAAATATTTTTTATTATATTTTACTATTTTTTTATCAAGGGCTCCATCTATAAAAATCTGCCGCATATCTTCCATCCGTTTTATACATATCATACTCAAGCATTCTAACATTATCAGCTATCTTAATGATATAATATTTTATAAAAAAGTTATGAATTCTTATCAGGATACAATAGCCGCAGTTTCAACACCGCCCGGTGAGGGAGGTATTGGGATTGTACGGATAAGCGGTAAAGATGCCATTGTAATATCAGAGGGGATGTTTAAGTCAAAAAAGTGCAAATTACCCTCAACAATGCCTGCCTTTACGATGTCTCTGGGGCTTGTAATTAATCCTCATGACGGCAGTGCTGTGGATGAGGCGCTGATAGCCGTGATGCGTGCTCCTCAGAGCTATACAGCAGAGGACGTGGTGGAGTTTCACTGCCATGGAGGGTATTTTACAGTAAGAAAAACCCTTGAGATAACCCTGTCCCTTGGCGCGCGTCTTGCTGAGCCAGGGGAGTTTACATTGCGGGCATTTTTAAACGGACGACTTGACCTTGCTCAAGCCGAGAGTGTCCTTGATGTCATTAAATCTAAAACCGCAGAGAGTTCCCGCATTGCTCTTGAGCAGCTTTCCGGCGGAGTGTCGGAGAAAATAACTGCAATTGTCTCTGATTTGACTGCTGCATGTGCCCTGATTGAGGCTCACATAGATTTTTCAGATGAGGATGCACAATTGTCTGATGTGGCAGAAGTATTAATAAATATTGGGGAAATTGAAAAAAAGTTAAAACTACTTTCTGCAACCTATGAAACAGGACGGCTTTACCGCGACGGTATATCTATAGCAATAGTGGGACGCACAAATGTCGGGAAATCATCCCTTCTTAATGCACTGTTGGAAAAAAACAGGGCTATAGTGTCAGAAACTCCCGGCACAACGCGGGACACAATAGAGGAATGTTTAAACTTTGGCGGGATACCTGCCCGGGTTATAGACACAGCAGGAATAAGAGAAAGCCGCGAGTATGCCGAACTTGAGGGAATTAAACGTTCCTTATCCTCAATAGAGACCGCTGACATTGTAATCGCCGTCTTTGACGGAGGCACAGAGTTAACGATTGAGGATTTTCACATTATTGAAAAAACGTCAGGGAAAACGCTTATCGCAGTAATTAATAAATCTGACCTTAAACCAGCCTTCAGTGCCTCTGTACTATCGGAATCTTATAGCAGTGAGAGCAGCACTCATGTCTTAAGAATATCTGCTAAGAAAAACGAAGGACTAAGTACGCTTAAAGATATGATTTTTACAATTGTTGCCAGAAACTCAACAGAGGTAAAACAGGATGTGCTTATAACAAACGTAAGACACAAAAGAGCTATGGATGACTGCCTCCTTGCACTGAAACGCTCAAGCGCACTGCTTTCAGACAACATGCCGCTTGAGTTTGCAGCCTTTGAACTTCGCTCAGCCTTAAACTCTATTTCGGAAATTACCGGAGTGGTAACAACGGATAGTATTTTAAATATAATCTTTGGGAGGTTTTGCATTGGTAAATAGTATTTCTAAAAATCGTTATCATTTATTTTCAATGTTACTCGGCGCTCTTTTCTTTGTCTATTCAATGGACATAAGAATTGTAAATCCTCTCTACACATCCTGGTTGATGAACGGATATGACTGGGCGGTGAGCTATGTTAGCTGGTTGTTTTTTAAAAGTGAACCATGGCAATTCCCGTTAGGAAAAATTTCTAACTATAACTATCAATTTGGTGCAAGTATGTGTTACACAGACACATTAACACTATTAGCTATCCCTTTAAAACTATTTAAAGATTTCTTTCCATCCGAAATTCAATTTTATGGATTGTTTTTTTTGTCTTGCTTTATGCTTCAGGGGCTTTATGGTTTTCTTTTGGCCGGATTATTTACCAAAAACCGTTTAATCCAACTTACAGTTGCATCATTTTTTATTGTAAGCCCGGTTTTAGTTAATCGTTATTATCACATTGGTCTGTGTGCTCAGTGGGCTATTCTCTGTGCCTTATGGTTTTATATGAAAGAACATGAGGAGTCATTTTATAAAATCTTTACAAAGTGGTTAATTCTGCACATAGTTACAACTTTTATCTTTCCACATCTTGAGTTTGTAGTACTTGTTGTTTTCATTGCTCACTTGTTTAAACTCAGGTTTATAGAAAAAAAAGCCAGTTACCATCAACTGATTGTTTCTATCGTATCGGTATTATTAACGATAATGCTTATAGGGTTGATTAACGGCTGCTTCATGTTTAATAAATCAGGAGATTATTCTGCATGGGGTTATGGAGAGAAAAATCTTGATCTTCTGGCTTTATTTAATCCCTACGGAAGTTCAAAGCTGCTTTATTTTATGAAAGAGGGAAGTGTGTTCTGGGCTGAGGGTTACAATTATCTCGGCATAGGCGGAATCATACTTTTATTTCTTGCAATAGCTGTTGCATTTAAATCCAATATCAAACGCTGCAAAATAAGGAACTACATACCCCTGTTAGTTGCCTTATCTTTATTAACTTTAATAGCCATTAGCAATAGAATAACTGTTTTTAATCAAGTTATATTTGAAATTCAACTAAGTGAGAAAATATTCGCTTTACTTAGTGTATTCAGAGCGTCAGGCAGGTTATTTTGGCCTGCTTATTACTTTTTAATTTACGTTCTATTGTTTTTTGTTGTTAAATATTACGATAAAAAGAGTATTCCCATATTGATAGTTTTGATAGCACTGCAGATTTTTGACAATTGTGATATTGACAAACATAAAAATAACTTTAACCCTGCAGAAAATCCTATAAAATCGTCTAAATGGGAGGTCATTGGACGCGGCAGTAAAAACTTAGTAATAGCCGGTAAAGTTCCATGGGATGATGGTAAATTTTTAGCTCTGTTTGCGTGCAAACACAATATGAAAATCAACAGAGGATTTGCGGCTCGTTTTGACTGGAGAGCGCTTCAGTCTTACGTAAAAAACCTTACAGTCCAGTTGAAAGAGGGAATAGCTGACCCTCAAAATGTTTATATTGTATCAAAAGAAATAACAGCAATTCCAAAAGATAAAATCACCTGCGGTTTTATAGATAATTTTAAAGTGTGTGTGTCAAAACAATCTGCGCTGTCGGAGCTTATTGCTGAAAAGCATGGTTCACATGGTCTTTTGTAAATTCTGACAGAGTTATGTTACCATTGTATATAACTTGTGAAAACAGAAGGAGGAGCCAAACTTATGGACAGGACAGATAACAGGCAAGCGTCAAAGCGCAATGGTTTTACTCTTGTTGAATTAATAATAACATTGTTGATACTGGGAGTACTGGCAGGGATTGCAGTGCCAATCTATTTGGGGCAGAGAGAAAAGTCCAAAAACGTTGAGGCTCAGGAAAACTTGCTTGCACTTAGACAGCTTCTTGAACAGTATTATAACGAAAACGGCTGTTACTACAAACCAGCAGGTACATGTACTAACGCAACACTGTACTACAACTCAACCAGCAACACCATTGTTACAAACTATCTGACAGGGTTTAAACCAGGTAATGCAGCGGGGTTACATTTTAACTACAACATTACAACCGCCGGCACAGCAAGCACTTTTGTGGCAACTGCGGTCAAAATCGGTGCAACAGGCAACACCGGCATCTTCAGTATTGACCAGAATAACAATAGGCAGGGGTTTTAGAGAACGGCCTAATAATGGGGTCTATTCCCCATTACAGGCAGGCGGGCTTGTGTTCGGTCGGTCTTGCAGGATTTGCTTAGCTCTGCAACAAACAATTCATACGGAAAATCGGCGTTAAGGCGCATTTTGATGTGCAGCATAAGGTGTGTTTTAAAAGCCTCAAGCGGGGTATTTCCCTTTGATAAACCATAATTTACAGCGCCGTGAAACTTGTCGTCAAAAGCGTCTTTCATTCCTTTAATCATAGACAATGCCCCTGACGTATCGCCACGTGTAATCATCCCAACAAAAGCAAAAATGTTGAAGTCATGGCTTCCAAAACAAGTTTCATACGTATCGGAGAGGGTGATTTTTTTGCTGCCCAAAAGACTGAGTTTTTCAAGCTCGTTACTAAAGAGCTGCAGATCATCGCCATACATTTCCTTAAGAAACTCTGCCGCCTTAGTCTCTAAAACGATGCCTCTTTTGTCGCACTCGCTCACTATCCAGTCGTTAAGGGCATATTTACCGCTGAGCGTAAGATCAATCAGCCTAAACTTACCGGCAAGCTTTATTGTGTCTTCTTTTTTACTGCTGCCACGAGGTACCGCATAAAAAAGGAACAAGGCAGCACCATCAGCCGGCTTTGAAACATATCTGTTAAGGGTTTCCAGCTCTTTCACCTTAAGTTTCTGCACGTTTCTGATTGCGACCATTGCTTTGGATGAAAACATAGGCATCACACAAAGACTGTCAGCAATATTTTGTATAGAAAGCGGCTGTTCTGTGTCCAGTGTGTCATAAACGTCCAAAGAAAACACGTCGTCTCTAATAACGGAAATAATGTGCTTTTCAAAAAAAGGATCCTCGTAACGAATTACATATACTTGTTCAGGGAATCCCTTCTGTTTTTCCTCCTGAAGTGTCTTTAAGCTCATCGTTAATCCTTATTCTGACATCATAAGCTCAAAAACCAACGAGGCCGCCAGCCGCTTTACAGCCCCTGCCGCAGCCAGCTCTTTTGCTGCAACTACCTCATTTACCGTATCAAGCGAGGTAACAGATTCATAAAACGGGGATTTCACTCCTTTAAACTCTTTCTTTTTGCCATCACGGCTCTTTAGCACAAAATTACCGCCCATGGTTATGTTGTAATCAGTGGCATAACCTGTCTTTTCAGCAGCAATTCCTAACTGGAATGAGTTAATTTCTCCCTCTATAGTGTTTTGCGCTGAGTCGGTAACAGTTATGCCTCTTTTTAGAAACTCCTCAGCCAAAGCCTTATAAAACAGGTCTTCAAGTTTAGGTTCGGATGTGGTGTTTTTAATCCTCCCAATTTTTACCGTGGTAAACGGCAGCGAATCTTTGCCTATCACTCTGTAACCGCATCCTGATAAAAGACTTAATAAGAGCAGCAATGCGGTTGCTATTTTTAGTGGTGATTTAACCATTTTCTAACACGATATTTACAAGTCTGCCCTTAACAATATGCACCTGTTTTATCTTCTTACCGGTAATGTAGTCACGTATCTTATCATGACTAAGTGCTGCGGCCTTTACTGTTTCGTCGTTTGAGTCGGCAGGAATCATCATCTTTGCCCTAACCTTGCCGCCAATCTGAACCACAAGTTCAATCTCCTCTTCTTTAGCGGCAATCTCATCAAAGTCCGGCCATTGAGCTAAAAACACAGACTTTCCACTATCCCCCAAAGACACCCACAGCTCCTCACACAGATGCGGAGCAAACGGACTCAGCAGCAATGTCATCGATTTAAAGGCAAACTTAAGAGAGGCGTAATCGGCCATATCAGCGGGTTTAAATGCCGACATTTCGTTAAGAAGCTCCATAAGAGATGCAATGGCCGTGTTAAAGTGATAATCCCGCTCTATTGAGCCTGTCACTTTTTTTATTGTCTGATGGGTTTTTCTAACTAATTTGCCGCTTAATTTATCAGGGGTTACTGTAATAGTTTTTAACTTGTCAGCATACGTATAAAGCAGATTCCAAAGCCTGTTTAGAAATCTATAAGCGCCTTCAACTCCCTGATGCGACCACTCTATGTCTTTTTCCGGCGGTGCTGCAAACAGTGAAAACACCCGCGCCGTATCAGCGCCGTACTTGCCTGTTATCTCATCTGGTGTCACAAGGTTTTTCTTTGACTTGGACATCTTCTCAGTTCGTCCGCGTATTACAGGACTGTTACAGTGTATGCAGTTTCCATTTCTGGTCTCATCGGGAAAAAGCCAGCCGTGTTCATTACACTTCAGTGTTTCCTTACAGACCATCCCCTGTGTAAGAAGATTTTCAAATGGCTCATCACAACTTATAATGCCAATGTCTCTTAGCACACGGCTGAAAAATCTTGAATACAGAAGATGGAGTACTGCGTGCTCAACACCTCCAATGTACTGATCTACAGGCATAAACGTATCAATGTTAGCTTTATTTAAAGGCTCCGCTGCATCTTTTTCCGAACAGTACCGTACAAAGTACCATGAGGAATCGACAAACGTATCCATCGTGTCTGTCTCACGTCTTGCATTTGAGCCGCAGGTGGGACATGTGGTATTTAAAAAGTCGGAAACTCCGGAAAGCGGCGAGCCTCCCATTCCCTTAAGTGAGACGTTATCGGGCAGTATTACGGGAAGGTCTTCATCCTTTACCGAAACCACTCCGCAGCTCTTGCAGTAAACCACAGGAATTGGAGTTCCCCAATACCTCTGCCGAGATATACCCCAGTCTCTTAGTTTGTAGTTTGTAACAACCATGCCCACAGAAGCAAGTTCTAAAAACTTACCGATTTTCTCAATAGCGGTTTTATTATCAAGTCCAGTAAATTGCCCGGAGTTTATAAGGTATCCTTCGCCCTCGTACGCCTCAGTAAGCTCTGTTGAAACGGCAGCGTCTTTCTCACGCACAATAACCTCTCTTATGGGCAAACTGTATTTTTTTGCAAAATCAAAATCCCTCTGGTCATGCGCAGGCACTGACATTATAGCGCCTGTGCCGTAATCCATAAGAACAAAATTAGCGGCATAGATTGGAATTTTTTCGTTATTCATTGGATTAACAACGTATTTACCGGTGAAAACCCCGCGCTTTTCCTCCTCGTTGCCATAAAATGATTTCACATCGTTAAGAGCGTTTTTATCGTCCATGATGATGTCGGCAATGGGATGAATCGGAGCAACGCAGACAAATGTTGCGCCAAAGAGGGTATCGGGGCGTGTGGTGAAAATTTTTATCTTTAAATCTGAGCCATCCACAGGAAAATCCATTTCAACGCCGCGGCTTTTCCCTATCCAGTTCCTCTGCATAGCTACCACATGCTGTGGCCAGCCGTTTAGCGTATCACAGGCTGCCAGTAACTCATCGGCATAGGCAGTTATCTTAAAAAACCACTGCTCAAGCTCCTTCTGCTCTACTACTGTGTCGCATCTCCAGCACTGCGTATCAATCACCTGTTCATTGGCAAGCACAGTGGCACACTTACTGCACCAGTTGACATAGGAGTTCTTTTTATAAGCAAGTCCGCGTTTAAGCATTTGGATAAAAAACCACTGGTTCCACTTATAATACTCAGGAGTGCACGTTGTGACTTCTCTATCCCAGTCGTAGCTGCAACCGATTTTGTTAATTTGAGCTTTCATGTACTCGATGTTTTCATGAGTCCACTTATATGGATGTGTGCCGCTGTTAATGGCAGCATTTTCAGCAGGCAGACCAAAAGCGTCCCAGCCCATCGGATGCAATACATTAAACCCGCGCATCCGTTTGTAGCGCGTAATAACGTCGCCGATTACATAGTTTCTGATATGCCCCATGTGGATTTTACCGGATGGATATGGAAACATCTCAAGGCAGTAAAATTTGGGCTTGCCGCTTTTGGAATCGGTCTTATTTAGTCCCGTCTCTTGCCAAAACTTTTGCCACTTTGACTCTATTTTTAATCCGTTGTACTTTTCGTCCAAAAGAATAACCTCCGAAAAACAATTTAAATCCCTGCGTTATTATATTAAACTAACAGTCGTTTCAAAGTAAATCTCTTAACTATATCAAATTAGTCTAATTCACGCTAAACCAAAATAGTTTTTGTGTTTACAAATTCATATATTATAAAATAGTTCTATGGTACCGAGTGAGGATAAATGCTGGGCAACACTTAACGGCTTAAGTGTTACGGATGTCTGTAGAAGATGTGGGGTTTCTTACGACCAAAGCAAAGAGCACTACGTGGTTAAGTCATTTGCTGCGGAGTTTTCGGTGTCTCCTAAAACAAGAAAAATTGCGCCGCTTAGTGAACAAGGCAAAATAGTAACAGAACGGTTTTCGGATTTCTTCACGCTATCTACATTGTTTTACTTAAACGAGGCAAAGGACATCCCTGAAAGCGGCAGAATTGTTTCTCCGCTTGAGATTAAGGGCGGCGATATATTCTTTAGAGGCGGTCACACGCTCCCTCTTAATAAACTTGCCCTAAAGTATGACAACAAGAGGGATGATTTTTTAAACAGAGGGTTTTCTTTGGGTGGTGAGTTATCAACTTATGGCGATGTTTCTTTAAAGGTCTATCCGTTTCCACGCCTTCCTGTTATATTAATACTTTGGCACTCAGATGATGAATTTCCCCCAAGAGCAGACCTTCTGCTTGACTCAAGCTGCGACTTTCACCTTCCCACTGATGTTATATGGTATGTGTGTATGCTCTGTACGCTTATGATGTTTTAACCAAGTAGCATTCTATCGCCTAACTTTGTTGGCATCGTCAAAAGCTCCTCAACGTACTAAAAGTACGCCTGTGTCGCTTTTGCCTTGCCGCCTCGTTATACTTCAGACTGCTACTTGGTATTAACCTTTATCGCTGAATATTCATAGAAGTAAGAATTTGATTTTTAACCTGATTGGAAAGCTCCTGATAGTTTTTATTATCAGCTTTGTCTGGGTAAATCGGTTTGCCGATGATGACTGTTACATTGTGCGGTTTTGGTAAAAATGAGCCACGCGGCAATACCTCATGAGCGCCAGTGATTAATACCGGCACAAGCGGAACACCACATTCACAGGCCAGAATTCCAATCCCTTTTTTAAACTCCTGAGGCGTGCCGTCAACCGAGCGCCCACCCTCTGGAAATATGCAGAGCGACTGACTGTGGTTAAGCAGATACGCTGATGTGGTAAGAGCGCGCATAAGATGCTCACCCGGGTCTATTGGGATTACATGAGCATACCTTGCAAAACGGCTTGAAAATAAGCCTGTAAAAAATCCACTGTCACCCTGAAAAAACAGATGTTTAAATACCCCATGCGGCACACAGGCGGATATAAAGAATGCGTCCATGTAGCTTGTGTGGTTTGGGCAAAGAATATAGGCTGTCTCAGGCAAATTTTCAATTCCTTGTAATTTTGCCTTAAAAAATATTCTAAAAGCAGTTCTTAAAACAGAATTCATAATTTTAGCTATAAAAACTTCATAATTTTTGTTAAAGAAACCTGACTTTATGATATCGTCTTTGTCAGGTGTTGCCTTCAAAATTTCCGAATAACCGGTTTTAGTTGCAGCGCCCTCTGTAACCCCATCTACGGCAAGTTTTGATACTGCCTCTATCACGCTATCAACCGATTGCAACTCAGCCATCACAGATTCAGGGAGGCGGACTTTAAACTTATTCTCAATTGCTGCAATCAACTCTATTTTTTTTAAGGAGTCAAACCCCAGATCAAGTTCAAGGTTATCGCTGCCACTTATTGGAGTATTTATTTCAGCAATTGTGCGGATTAACGCAAGCACGATTAAAGCATACGGGCCGATCGGTTCCTCTTTGTGTTGAGAAACGGTATTGCGTTCAATTGTATCCACTTTTACCATCTCTTTGATTAAATATCTTTGTAGTTTCCCTAATCTGGTCTTAGGAAGCTCATCCGGCCATAGTTTAAAACCCTTTAGCCTCATATATGGAGGGAGTTCAGTAGATATTTTATTGATTGACCACTTGACTGATTCATACATAGACGGGATTTTCATTTTCTTAGCGTAATCAGCATCACAGACAATGAGCGCATAAAGTGACGGTGCCCCTCTGTCGTCAATTCCCTCATAAACACAGATTTCTTTGATAAGCGGTTCCTCAAGATACTTTGCCTCAACATCTTCAGGGTAAACGTTTTTACCGGAACTAAGCACTATCACCTCTTTAGCCCGTCCTGTGATAAATAGGTATCCATCAGAGTCAATGAAGCCCAAATCTCCGGTATGAAAAAATCCGTCCTTTATAACAGATGCTGTCTCATCAGCTGCCTTGCCGTAGTAGCCTTTCATAACCATAGGGCCTTTTATTAATATCTCTGATGTATCAGTGGAATGCAGTGTTTTTATAGTGACGCCGCTTAATGGAATTCCTGCGGAGCCTGGTTTTCGCTTACTAATCGGATTAAAGGTAACAATCGGAGAGGTTTCAGTTAGCCCATAACCCTCGATAACGGTAAAACCAAATGCCTCAAGACGGCGCATTGTTTCTGGTTTTAGTTTAGCGCCCCCAGAGGTTATAAACTTAAACTGCTCTCCAAAAGCATCTAAGACCGCTTTAAAAAAGACCGCTCCGGCGTTTATATCAAAAGACCTCCGTAAGAAATCTGATAGAGATAGCATCTGCTTTGTCAAAAATCTGATGTGACTGGGACGCATTGCAATCTTAGTATCTATAGCGTTAAGAAACATCTCAAGAAGGCGCGGCACACCGATTAAGCCTGTGACCCGGCAGTCACGGATGGTCTTGACAAGGTCTGCGCCCTTAAGCCCCAGAGGATACGTAACAGTTGCGCCTACAAGCAGTGGAACCAAGAATGCACACATAAACGGATATGTGTGATGCGCCGGAAGCACCGAGAGCACATTATCGCTGCCGCAGATTATATTGGTCTCCATAGCAGCCTTTGCATCGGAACATAGATTTGCGTGCGTTAGGACAACCCCCTTTGGTTTAGATGTAGTGCCTGAGGTAAATATAATTGAAGCAGCGTCATCATTTGAGGGCTGTTGTTTATAGTTAAACTGAGGGGTAGTTTTAGTGTCCCACGCATTCATAAAATCAGGGCTGTCAAATGGGATAATCGTCTTATTTAAGCCGCTAAGAGCACTTTGCACTTTTTCCTTAACCGTAATACCGGCAAAGACCACCAAAGCTTCCGATACCACAGCAAGATTTCTGATTTCACTTTCGCCCAATTCACAATCTATCGGCACACACACAGCGCCAAGAGCCGATGCTGCAAGATATGAGGCAAACCACTTGGGCATACTCTCTGAGCAAATCACAACCCTGTCGCCAAACTTAACTCTTAACTCTCTGGAAAGGTAATGTGATATGTTGTGAGTTTTTGTAAGAAACTCCCCGTACGATATTTCTATCTTAGAATAAGACTCAGAGTCTTGAGCGTTGTTTTTAACATATTGGATAAAGGCAGGGTTTTCAGAATATTTCTTTGCAGCTTCAAAAACCCACGCAGGGACTGAATATGTTGAATTTTCAGTTAACATTATCAGTTAGCATAAGTAAAAATAAGATAAAAATCAATAGAATTTATTTAATTGTCTTTGTAGTTCCGCTAATAAAAACTGGATTCCTGCTTTCGCAGGAATGACAAGAAAAGTAAGATTTAATCCGCAGATGACGCAGATGGAAAAATCTGCGAGAATTTGCGGATAAAATCTTTTCTCTGTATCCTTTATTATAATGTTATAGAAAAACTTTTAAAATACTATATATTTGAACGCCACTCTGTATTACTTGGTAAAAAACCGTCTGCCGGAGTTAACTCAATAAGCATTTAGTTTTTTATCAGCTTAAACAACTAAAAACAATTTGGAAAAAACACCAAAAAAATGCTTTAATTAGGTGTATGGTCTATGAATATATAAATGATTATTTGTATTTTGTGCTAAAGCCGTATAACGGTACTGATAGGGAGGGCTGGCTTTACTGCTCCGGCGTTAATGTATCGCGCTTTATACCTCTCACACAACGCAAGCATCGCTTTGCACAAAATCCTGCCGTTAAGGGACTTCAGTCTGCAAATCTTAATGTAATATCCTTTGCCATTATGCGGGGCGCAAAACCCGTGCTCACCAAACCACGGTATTGTGACGGCATAATACCAGTGAGCCCCGATATGTGGCGTACAGAGGTTCTCTTGATTGAAAACGCAACTCAGGCGTTTCTAAATGAGTTATTTGAATTTACCGTTAAGGAATTTCTTAGATTATCGCTGCCGTTATGTTTTCCCGATTTAAAACTGCCAGAGGAGTTTCTCCCCCCTGATAAGCTGCAAAGTTATTTTGAATCTCTGATGTGAAATACATCTAACCTCACAAATTCATAATTTATTCACAATTTGTCTTTATAATACACACTATAGTCTATGTTACAATAGACGCTAAAATATCTGTGAAAAAAAAGGAGGTTACACACGTTATGAAGAGATTAAAAAAAGCAACCACAATGATTTTGGTAGTATCTATCGCCATTGTTTTTTTAGCGACAAGCGCTATGGCAGATTTAAGAACCTACAAACAGACAGCCACTGCAGGAGTGTATGCTGTCACGTTGAAACTTGACAAGAAGGCGCCTGTGGTCGGTGATAACATCGCAACCATTGAAATTAAAGATGCTGATGGAAAGTACGTTTTAGACGCAAAGGTGACAGTGGAATACTCAATGCCCGGTATGCCTGGAATGCCGCCTATGAACTACAAGACAAACGCTAAACAAAACGCCGAGGAGTTTATTGCTACTATGACAATACCTATGGCAGGGGCGTGGAACATAACAATCAAGATATCAAGAGGCGGCAAAACAGAGTCGGCGAAGTACAATGTGGATGCTAAGTAAGACCGCAATTTTAGGGTTTTTGCTTTTTCTCTTAGCCGCACCAGCGTTTGCTGACAGTGAGCTTGACCTCAATTCTCTTGTCTCTGAGGCGCTCACTGAGAACCACGAGGTGCTTATGGCTAATGAAAAGGTCTTCACTGCGGAGTTTAAAATTCCGCAAGCCGGAGCGCTCCCTGACCCGATGTTTATGTTTGGCTATCAAAACGAGTCATGGAACAGATACACGTTTGGGGAGATGCAGGGCGCTCAGTGGATGTTTTCCCTGTCTCAGACCATCCCCTTTCCCGGCAAACTTGCTCTCAAAGAGGAAATGGCGGCTAAGGAAACTCAGTCCCTTAAAGAATCTTCAAACGGCGTCAAGTTCCGTACTGTGGCACGGATTAAGGAGCTATACTATAGTCTTCTGTATTCAACCCTGTTTGTTGAAACAATTGAAAAACGTATCGCTCTCTTTTTGCGGGTTGAGGATGCAGCCCTTGCCCGCTATTCCTCCGGTGTTGCCTCACAACAGGATGTTCTTATGGCTCAAACGGAAAAATACATGAGCCTTGAAAAAGAGATAATGGAAAAACAGCGTATTCAAACTCTTGAGGGAATGCTTAACTTGACTTTGGGCAGAGAGGTCAATTCGCCTCTTGGAAAACCCGTTAAAAAGCCTGTGTCGCCCTATAATCATACGCTTGAAGAATTAATAAAAACAGCTTATGACAATTCCCCTGAAATTAAGGCGCGCCTTATGATGCTTGAGGCCGCAAAAACAAAAATAGCTCTAACCAAAAAGGACTACTATCCTGATGTGACAGTTAACACAGCCGTTGCTAAGAGAACCCCGCCGTTTGAGGATATGTGGTCTCTTACGGCAACTGTCAACTTGCCGATTTTCTATAAGAAAAAACAGGATATGGCCGTTATGCAAGCGCGCTCTGAGGCGGAAAGCGCACTGCATGAGGTTGACGCTTATAAGTACATGGTTGCCTCAAGCCTAAGAGAGATGCTCTCTATGGTTAAAACCTCCGAGAGCCTCATTGACCTCTATCAAAACGTGCTTATACCTAAGACTTATCAGGAGTTTGAACTTTTTTTAAGCAGCTACATTTCTGGCAAAAGCGATGCTCTTTCTGTTATATCAAGGTTAAAGTCACTTCTTGACTATGAAATCCTTTGCGACAAGCAATATACGGATAGAGAAAAAGCAATCGCACAAATAGAGGCCATTGTGGCAGCTAATAGCCTTATCTCTGATGTAAAAATGGAGCAGCCAAAATGAAAAATGTGATATTTTCAATTTTCCTTATCTTTGAGTTTTTCGTTTTTTTGCCGACAGTTCTTAAAGCGGCAGATAACCAAACAGTGGCAGACACTGAAGATGAGTCAACCATAGAGGTCACAGACTCTCAAAGACAGCTTATCGGCGTAAAGGTAGTTGAGGTCAAAAAGAAACACTTTAGCAAAACCATAAGAACCGTTGGTAAGGTAGAATATGACGAACAGAGACTTGCCACAGTTAACACCAAAATAGAGGGCTGGATTGAGAAGCTCTACGTGGATTACACCGGACGTTATGTTAAAAAGGGCGAGCCTATGGCGGAACTCTACAGCCCTGAACTTGTTGCCACTCAGCAAGAGTTTTTAAACCTTGTACGATGGGCTAAAAGCACACATGACAGCGCAAAACCCGGTCAGTCCTCGTATTCGGATATGCTTTCTAAAGACACTGACTCAATTGTGTCGGCAGCCAAAATGAGACTTAAGTTTTGGGATATAACCGATGCTCAAATTAAACGGCTTCAGGAAAAGGGACAGATAACTAAAACCATAACCATTTTTAGTCCGGTTAGCGGCTTTGTCACAGAGAAGCGTGTCGTGCAGGGAATGAAAGTGATGCCCGGTGAGAAACTATTTGATGTCGCCGATTTATCCACCCTATGGCTTATCGCTGACATTTACGAAAATGAACTCTCGCTTATTAAAACCGGTCAAACCGCCAACATAACAATAAGTTCCTTTCCGGGTAAGGTGATAAAATCAAAGCTTGACTACATCTACCCCGGCATATCGGCTGACACTCGGACTGCTAAGGTGCGTTTTATAATAAGAAATACCGATGGTCTGCTAAAACCCCAGATGTATGGTAACGTAGAGCTTGCTATAAATCTCGGAGAACGATTGTCAGTTCCAGAGGACGCCATCCTTGATACCGGTAAACAGCAGGTAGTGTATGTGGACAAAGGAGAGGGCAACTATTCTCCACGGCTTGTCAAAGTTGGAATCAAGGCTGATGCGATGGTGGAAATCGTTGAAGGACTGAAGTCAGGCGATCGTGTTGCCTCAGAAGCCTCATTCCTTATTGACTCTGAGGCTCAGCTAAAAAATATTAAACCGGTTCAAAGTATTGGGAAGGGACCCAAACCCGCTTCGGAACAGAAATGATTGCAAAACTAATTGACTTCAGTGGACGCAACAAGTTTGTCATATTCCTTCTAATAACGTTTTTAATTATCTGGGGCATATGGGCACTTGAGCGTACACCATTAGACGCAATCCCAGACCTTAGTGACACACAGGTGATAATATACACAGACTGGAGCGGCAGAAGCCCCGATCTTGTCGAGGATCAGGTCACATACCCAATAACATCAACTCTGCTTGCAGCGCCAAAGGTTACTGCCGTGCGCGGGTACTCGTTTTTGGGCAGTTCCTTTATATACGTAATATTTGAAGAGGGCACTGATATTTACTGGGCACGGAGCCGTGTGCTTGAGTACCTGCAAACTGTACGGAGCAAGCTCCCGCAGGATGTTAATCCAATTTTGGGCCCTGATGCGACAAGTCTTGGCTGGGGATTTTCCTATGCGCTTGTTGATGACTCAGGCAAACACAACCTTGCCGAACTTCGTTCCATGCAGGACTATAATATTAAACTTGCCATAGAAAGTGTGCAGGGAGTGTCACAGGTGGCGAGTGTCGGAGGCTTTGTAAAGCAGTATCAAGTAAGTATTGACCCTAACCGGCTGCTGGCGTTTAACATTCCGCTAAATAAAGTCATAGAGGCTATAAGGAAAAGCAACAAGGATGTTGAGGGACGTGTGGTTGAGTACTCAGGGGCAGAGTATATGGTAAGAGGGCGCGGTTACATTAAAAACGTAAAAGACATTGAAGAAATTCCCGTTGGAACTAATGGCATCGGCACTCCGGTTTATGTCAGAGACATTGGCTCAGTAAAGCTTGGCCCGGAGATTCGCCGGGGATTAGCCGAGCTTGACGGTAAAGGAGAAACCGCAGCAGGGATTGTTGTAGTGCGGTTTGGTGAAAACGTCTTAAGTGTTATAGAACGGGTTAAAGAAAAAATCAAAAACGATATTGCTCCAAGTTTGCCTGAAGGGGTTAAACTTGTTGTCACCTATGACCGCTCGGAGCTTATCCACAGGGCAATTGATACGCTTAAAGAGGAAATTATTAAACTCTCTATCGCAGTAAGCGTTGTCTGTATAGTGTTTTTGTTTCATTTGCCAAGCGCACTTGTTGTGATTTTAACTTTACCTGTAGCCATAATAATATCTTTCATTGCCATGTACTACATAGGAGTTACGTCAAACATAATGAGCCTAAGCGGAATAGCTATCGCTATTGGCGCTATGGTTGACGCCTCAATCATAATGGTTGAAAACGCTCACAAGAAGCTTGACGAGTGGGAAACCAGTGGCTCAGAGGGGAGCAGATTTGAAGTCGTTCTTGAAGCCGCAAAAGAGGTAGGCCCGTCGCTATTCTTCTCATTACTTGTAATAACTGTGGGGTTTTTACCGGTTTTTACTTTACAGGAGCAAGCCGGACGATTGTTTAAACCCCTTGCCTACACTAAGACATTTGCGATGTTGTTTTCCTCTTTTTTAGCGGTAACGCTTACTCCCGTTCTTATGACATTATTCATCAAGGGTAAGATTCGCCCAGAGGAGAAAAACCCGCTTAACGTGCTGCTTCATAAGATATATGAACCGGTTGCGGGCTTTTCACTAAGACACAGAAAATCAGTCATCGTTGTGGCAGTTATTTTAATGATTGCAACCATCTATCCCTACAAAAAACTGGGCACACAGTTTATGCCGCCACTGTATGAGGGAACATTGTTTTACATGCCGGTAACCGTGCCTGGGCTGTCAATTTCGGAATCAGCCAAACTCATTGGTATTCAGGACAGGATAATAAAATCAATCCCAGAGGTCGCTCAAGTGTTTGGTAAGGCAGGGCGTGCCGAAACCGCAACCGATCCTGCACCTGTAGAGATGTTTGAAACGGTGATTAACCTTAAACCCGAGTCACAGTGGCGAAAGGGAATGACTGTTGAGGGCATAAAAAATGAAATGAACTCGGCGCTGTCTATTCCCGGCGTCTCTAACTCCTTTACGATGCCCATAAAAGCGCGTATTGATATGCTGGCTACCGGAATTCGTACTACAGTGGGAATAAAAGTGCTTGGGCCAAACCTTGAGCAGCTTGAACAAATCGGGCTGTACCTTGAAAAAGCAATCAAAGACCTGCCCGGCACACGGAGCGTGTATGCCGAACGCGTAATGACAGGGTATTTTCTTGATTTTACAGTCAAACGTGAGGCTGCCGCAAGGTATGGTCTAACGGTAGAGGACGTGGAGGAGGTTATTCAAACTGCGATAGGCGGCATGAATGTAACAACCACAGTTGAGGGGCGTGAGCGGTATCCGGTCAATGTGCGCTATTTTAGAGACCTTCGCCGCAGTATTGATGATCTCGGTCGTGTGTTTGTTCCCGTTATGATGCCGGATAAGAAAACCCCCTCATCACAGGGCATGGTTGGGACAGCCGTGGCGGAGGCGCCCGGACTCTTACGAGTTCCTATGAGTGAGCTTGCCGACATTGAAATCGTAAAAGGCCCGACCAACATTAAAAGCGAGGAGGGACTTCTTGTCTCCTACGTCTATGTTGATTACTCAGGCTCCGATGTTGGCGGATACGTGGAACGCGCCAAAGAAAAAGCAAAAGCCGTCAAGCTCCCGTCCGGATACCGCCTTAAGTGGAGCGGCGAGTATGAGTATCTTGTTAAGACCTACGAGCGGCTTAAACTCGTAATTCCACTTACCGCATTTATAATATTTGTTTTGATTTACTTTAACACTCAATCTATGGTAAAGACATTTATCGTGCTATTGGCAGTGCCGTTTTCACTTGTCGGTTCATTTTGGCTGCTCTACTATCTGAATATCAACATGAGCATAGCTGTGTGGGTTGGAATGATAGCGCTTGCCGGGCTTGACGCCGAAACCGGAGTCGTAATGCTCCTCTATCTTGACCTTGCCCACGATAAGTGGGAAAAAGAGGGCAGACTTAATACGCCTGAAGACCTCAGAGAATGTATAATGTACGGAGCAGTCAAGCGCATCCGCCCAAAGATTATGACAGTTAGCGTAATCCTTGCAGGACTTATTCCTGTGCTATTTAGCACCGGCGCAGGCTCCGACGTAATGAAAACAATCGCCGCCCCAATGGTCGGAGGCGTTGTCACCTCAACTATCCTTGAATTAATAATCTACCCAGCTATATACTCTATCTGGAAAAGTTAATGAGTTAATGAAAGGAACAAGGGAGAGCGCTGCCCTCCCTTTGACCCTCCCGTAAGGAGGCTTGCCTCCTTGACCTCAGATTTTGGAGTTAGCGATACTCCCATGCTGTCATTGCGAGGAGCGATAGCGACCAGGGGAATCCCCTTCAGGGGAGGGCAATCTCCTCCTTTAACAGAACGTTGTGTGCCTATTAGTAAAGATGATGAGCAGATTAAAAAATTTACAAATTACACTACCGCTATGGGGAAACTGCTATAGGAATATCGTCCATCCTTGCCGGTTTATCAAAAATTGTGGCCTGCTTTTTGTTAGTTAGTTCTTTAACCCTGTCGGCTGTGTAGTGATTAAGTGAATCAACTGTTACTAAACCATCGTTGTTTAATTTTGCTTCGCCGTTTAAACCCTCTAAGACTGCTTTTGTGAATGCTCCATTGCGCCATGCGCCGCTTTCCAAAGACGCCTGATTTCTCTTAGATGACGCAAACAAAATAACGCCATTTTCGGCTGCGTTTAATGCGTTTATAAATCCTGTCAGATTGTCACCATAACCCCTTGCGCCACCAACCACATTGCCGGAATTGCATGTATCCATAAATAGTATTCGTTTGCCTAAAGTAGTATAAAGGGTGGTTGTAATAAGTGCTTGCGGTATGGCTGAATCAGTTAAATCTTCTCTGTCACCTGCTACAGGAATATAATGATAAATAAAATCATCGTCATTTGACCCATGACCGGAAAACATCAATATGGATACGTCCTTATTTGTCGCTTCTTCTTTTATCCATTTCAAACCGCTCTTAATTCTGTCTCTTGTTGCGTCTTTATCTAAAATTAAGTTAACTTCCACTTTTTTATAAAGTTTGCCCTCCTGCTTCTCCATTACTTTAACAAATTTATCAGCGTCTTCTACAGAATACGACAGCTGTGGATATATGGTATAGTTGTCTATTCCAACGGCTAATATATAGAGGTTTGGTTTAAGTTCAACAAAGCCGCCTCTTTTGACTATCCCTTGCCAATTAAGCATAACAACGGCAGGTACGCTTGCGGCATTTTTATTTATGGCTATTAATCTGATTTCACTGTCTTTTCTCTGTATGGTTGTCTTTATTTCGTATTTGTTGCTTGTTTTGTTAACATTGTCTTCGCAAGGTTGACTTACGCCGTTTACAAGCAGCATTAGCGATGTAACCGGGGCATCCGCAGGTGTTTGGAGTTCATAATCTATCGTAACTTCTGTGCTGGTAGTTTTTGCGCCATCGGCGGGTGATATGATTCTGACTTTAGGCGGCAGCATTTCCATAATCGGGATTGCCTTTGGTTTTCTATTCGCCTCTGCATTAGCCTGACGTATCGCCTCATCCTCATCAAGCGTATCGAGCACTTTTGAGACGATATCCGGTCTGTAGTAGATATGGCTGAATTTTGATACGGAGTAGAAATCAGCCTCTTTGTCTTTCCCCCTGTTTACGTGCCAGCCGATTAACTCATCGCCGCCGACTGAGGCGTCGTAATACCCGGTTGGCGTCCACAACACCCATTTATTTCTTTCGGTATCGTTAAGCGGAAAAAACGCTAACAGTTCTTTTCCGTCACTTACCCTGTACCACCGGATAGTTCCGTCAATAAACGCCGCCACCGCTATTTTCCCATCCGGTGATACGTTTACGTTCCATACTACACCTGGTGAAGAAGCATTCCATTTTTCTTTTCCATTAGTGTCAAAAAACCTTAAATACCATTCCGTGCCGAGTAAAAAACCGCTATCATTAGGTAATATCGCAAGGCTCCGTGATACTTCGTACTGCTTAAGTTTTAAGGGTGTCCCGTTTAGTTTTGGGTAATCGTTATTAAGCCAGTATGTAATATTTAATTTCTCAGATTTAAAAATGGGTTTAAGCAGGTCATCTTTTAAATCGGAGACATCTAACAACTCTCTGTCTTTAAGTGAAAAGACTTTTGGAGAGTTACCACGCGGTTCATACCAAAACCTGATAGTTTTAGCATCTTGAGATATTTGGAATTCCTCAGATATTTGAGGAGCGTTCTCAATTCCTCTGTAATCAGCAATATCACTTTGCTTAAAAACAATCGGTGTATCATTACTATCAAATATCCCAAAGGCCGGATCTTGAGAACCAAAAACTATGCCGCCGTTTTTAAGCGATATGATTTGCATTATGGTACTGTTTGAAGCTGAAAGGTCTTTGTATTGACCTCTTCCACTGTCCAGCCATTTTCTAATAAAATGTTGACCATTAGCAATAGTCTTTCCACCGGCATAAAGGTATTTACCGTCAGGTGAAAAAGAAACACGTCCTAAATTATTATTAGCGCCTGACGTATCAGGAGAGTATTGATATGAAAGGTCAGCGCCGGAAAGGATATCCACCTTGCTTGTATCAGCAAACCCAACAGCTATCTGTGAGCCATCAGGTGAAAAACGCACTGAGAATGGTTTATTGCCTCCCTGCGATTTTTCCTTTTTGATTAATTTAAAATCACTGTCATAAAGCCGGATATAACCATCATTTGATGATGTAACAAGCCTGCCCTCTTTGTCAAAATCAGCTCCGAAACTGCCATCGTCATATTCACTATCTGACGCAGTCTGTGTATAATTATTGGTTTCATAAATTCGTATGCCGTTAGTTCCTCCTAATGTTGCAGCAAGAAACCCTCCGTCTTTAGAATATGCAAGATGGCTTATAACATCAAGCAGCCCTGCAATCCGCTTTACTATTTTTCTGGTCTGGCGATCAAATATGTAGATGGAATCTTCAGCACTCCACCCGCCGCAGACAATCGTTTTGCCATCAGGAGATATGGCAACCGCATATATTTTTCCTTCATCGCCCAAACCTATGGGTACTCGGAGGGTTTGTATCAGCTTTACCGAGGAAAGGTCACGAATATCCCACACTTTTACAGTTTTGTCATGTGAGCCGGTGACGAGATATTTGTTTGCGGCGTCAACACCGATTCTTAAAATCGGTGCAGTGTGCATTTCGGTATTTATGCGAAGGATTGGCTCAGTCGGCGGTTCTGTGGGCACGTCGTAACTCCGTATTTAGCGCTGTATTCATTTACAAACTCCCCTCGTGTTACCGTGATAATTTTACTGAGAGTATGGTAGCAGATATAGTGATGATTTGTAAATATGCTGATTTGGATTTATGGTTTAATCGTTAATAAAGACTGGATTCCTGCCTTCGCAGGAATGACACTCCCCTAAAGGGGATTCCCCTGTAAAGGAATGACAGAAAAAAGAAGCGCACTCTCCTTTGTCATTCCCGCCTCTTCCCTTTGTCATTCCCGCCTCCGAGCGGGAATCCAGTCTTTTTTTAATGTTTCTTTAACTGACATAAAACCATGTACCTGAGTTAAGTATATAAGCATATTTTTTTAATAATCCTTTATAATACACGGCATGATGATTTCAAAATATTTCTGTTTGAAGAAAGGCTCAATTGATTGAAAACAATAATCCTTCTGACAATATCTAACATCTTTATGACTTTTGCATGGTATGGTCATCTTAAGTATAGAGAAAGCCCACTTTTTAAAGTTATCCTAATCAGTTGGTTTATTGCTTTTGTTGAATATTGTTTTCAGGTGCCAGCTAACCGGATTGGATACGGACACTACTCTGGCGCACAACTTAAGACCATTCAAGAGGTGATAACTCTGGTGGTTTTTTGCGTTTTTTCCATTTTCTACCTTAAAGAAGAGCTGAGATGGAATTACATTGTAGGATTTTTCTTTATAGCGGCTGCAGTGTTTTTCGTTTTTAAGAAGTGGTAAACAAACCTAAGGTCAAGGGGACTCGTCCCCTTGCGGGAGAGGGTTTAAGGGAGAGGGCAACGCCCTCTCCCTTTTTTATCTTTCATCATCCAACAAGTGCTGCTTTTTGAACTTCTTTAAGCCAGAATAGCCTTGAGCCGTTAACGACGTGAGCGTTTATAAGCTCTTCTATTTCCACAGACATTGCTTCAATATCGGTGCGTTTTTCAAACGGAGCAGCCTTTACCTTTATTGTTTCTTTTGCCAGAGATTCTATCTCAGAAGCATTTACAGTTATATCTTTTCCGGCAGCTTTTGCAAGCTCAGTAAATATTGCTGAAACCGGTTTTGCCTGACCGAGCGGTTCCACTGTTTTTGAAAGCTTTTTAAGCCGTCCCTGATAATCCACGATTGTGCCGCTGACTTCAAGGAATGCCGCCATTGGAAGCACCACATCAGCCTCTTTAACCACATCTGTCATGTTTGTAACTATAGCTGCCCAGAAGTCTGCTTTGGGTCTGCCCGGTAAGGGGCCGTTACCGACAGTTAGAAGCGACGAGGCCTTACCGCCAATCATTTCTTTACACTTTACACCCTTGCCCTGAAGTCCCATAAGGGTTATACCTTTGGAGTTTGCCTCGTATCCTACAGACACCGCACCGCCTTTAAAAAGCGATAGATTTGCCGCAGCCTGATACAGTTGAGGAGTCGTTATGACAACCGGCGACTCTGCGTTTTTAAATAACTCTGCAGCTTTGGTAATATCCTCAGATACGCTTGCTCCCAACACGTCTAAACCGGCAGGCAGGGCAAGCCCAGCTGCAATAGCCTTTGCCAATGATTTTAACAATGAGGCCTCATCACCGCTAAGTACAACATCGGCAATCTCGGCGATTTTTGCATCATCTGAGTTAATCACAACAAGTTTCGTTTTCCTGTCAGCCTTTGTTCTGATAAGCGCATCAATGGATGGCATAAACCGCGTCCATTGATTTGGATTGAGTCCAACTACTATCATTAAATCAGCGCCTTCAACATCTACGGCATCGCCAATCAGAGAGGCTTTATCGCTATACGAAGACACTGAGGCGGCTAAGTGCTCAACCCCTGCTGCTTCATAATAGCCTTTCATAGCAAGCGTGTCTTCATTAGTAATTGAAGATACTGTTAAAATTCCAGAGCCTGCGCCTTTTATCTTATCTGAGACAATTTTAGCGGCGTCTGCCCATGTGGTCTCCTGAAGTTTTCCGCCAACTTTCTTAAGCGGATTTAACACACGGGTTTCAGCATTAAGAGAGTCAAAGCCGTATCTGCCAAGCGCACAGATAAAGTGCTCAGCCAATGCGTCATCCCCTCCGGCACAGACCTTTGCCACATCACCTTTATACGTGCTGACTTTTATATCGCAAGCTCCGGCGCAATAAAGGCAAACCGATTCTGTGTTTTCATACTGCCACTCACGCCCCTTACGCCACCTGTCGGCCTCAACTATGGCATTAACCGGACAGACGTCAAGACAGGAGCCGCAAAACGTACAATCCGACTCATGAAGCGGCTTATCGGCAGCAGTTGTCACCTTTGAGCCAACCCCTCTGCCGTAAAATTCCAACACAGATGTTCCCTGCTCCTTACACACGCGTACGCATCTACCGCAGAGTATGCAGTAATCGGGGTCTCTTTTTATAAACGGATTTTTGTCATCTATAGGGAATCCAAATTTTTTCCGTGTAAAGGATGAGTCTTTTATTTCAAAATCATAGGCATAGTTTTGCAGCTCACAGACGCCGGCCTTCGTACAGGTCATACAGTCAAGCGGGTGCATTGAAAGAATGAGGTCAACGACAAATTTGCGCGCCTCTTTTACCTTCTCGCTGTCTGTTACCACATCCATACCGTCTTTGGTCTTCATTATGCAGGCAGTCATTGAGCGGCCGTTAACCTCAACAAGACACATACGGCAGGCCCCTATTCCCTTCATACCCTTTAGATAACAGAAATTGGGAATATGTACCCCAACACCCTGTGCGGCATCAATGAGATTGACTCCCTCCGGTACCTTGTGCTCTGTGCCGTTTATCTTTATTGTTATCAGATTAGCCATTAAAAATCCCTCCGTCTCTTTTTTATTTCAAGCCTTAACCGCTAAGGTGTCTTTTATGTTGACGATTTCTATTGCCCCGAACTTGCATACCTCAGCACACTTGCCGCAGCGGCTGCACCTCACATCCACTACCTCATAAGCATAGTAGCCGGAAAGATGGGGTTTTCTCTTCTCCCCCAGTATGGCAAAGTCTTTGCACACAACCCTGCACTCATCACATGCCGTGCATTTGTCCGGTATTACCCTGTAAGCAACCAACTTAACGCATTCCCTGTCGGGGCAGGTGCCGTCAGTGTGTGCCTCATATACGCCCGGCAGGTTTTCTAAGGTGTCAATTATAAATTTAGCCGTGTCTTTGCCCTTTTTGCACATCGATGCGTCAAACATAATTGGAGCTATGTTTTTGATTGCCTCCACATCCGCTGAAGTCCCCTGTCCCTCGGCAAGCCTGTTACAGCGTACCCTCATCTCATACGCTCCCATAGGGCAGGGCAGACAGCGGGCACACATAGGTCCCGCTATGAACTCATCCAGAAACAGTATCGTTTTCTGTATCGGACACCGGTACTTGCCGGTCTCCTCGGTTATTGTTTTAATGTCCTTCTCGTCAGCCATTTTCAACGTTCTCCTTATATCCTTGCGGCTTTTGCCGTGCCCTTACCCACTTTTACCGCACCTATCGGGCAGGCCATATAACAAGCCTTACACTTTGTGCACATGTCCTGGTCTATGAAATATGATATCCTTGTCTCCTTAACAGCTCCAAATGCGCAAGCCTGTTTACACAGTCCGCACAGGAAACACTCGCTATGCTCTATCGTGTAAGTGCCAAGACCGCTGCAGACCTTAGCCCTGCAATACTTATCATGGACGTGCTCTTCGTACTCTTCTCTAAAATACTTAAGTGTGGAAACAATCGGGTTTGGAGCGCTCTGTCCTAATCCACAGAGAGAGCCTCGCTGCACCTTGTGGCATATCTCATCAAGAAAGTCTAAATCCGATGGCTCACCCTTGCCCGATGTTATCTTTTTCAATATCTCAAGCATCTGGTAGGTGCCAAGTCTGCACGGCGGACACTTTCCGCACGATTCCTCCTTGGTGAATGATAGGAAAAACTTTGCCACATCTACAACGCACGTTTCCTCATCCATTACAACCATACCACCAGAGCCCATCATAGAACCGACTTTGCTAAGAGAATCAAAGTCAACAGACAGGTCAAGATACTCCTCTGGCAGACATCCACCCGATGGGCCTCCAGTCTGAACAGCCTTAAATTTTTTGCCGTCTAAAATTCCACCGCCTATTTCAAAAATTATCTCTCTCAGCGTTATTCCCATAGGCACTTCAACAAGTCCGGTGTTCTTAACCTTACCTGTCAATGCAAACACCTTTGTACCCGGAGAGTTTTCCGTCCCTATGCTTTTAAACCAGTCAGCGCCCTTTACGATTATATGAGGCACGCAGGCAAACGTCTCAATGTTATTTAAGTTGCTGGGATAGCCCCAAGCGCCGCCGCCAATATCCGATAGTCTTGGAGGACGCGGACGAGGGAAACCTCTCTCACCCTCCATTGAGGCGACAAGTGCGGTTGATTCACCACAGACAAAAGCCCCGGCGCCCTCTCTTACATCAAGCGTAAAGCTGAAATTACTTCCCAGTATATTGTTACCGAGCACACCCATCTCCTCGGCTTGTTTTATAGCAAGTTTAAGGTGGACAACCGCAAGCGGATACTCATGCCGCACATAGACAAACCCGTACTGAGCGTCTATTGCATAAGCGCACAGAAGCATTCCCTCTATCAAACCGTGCGGGTCGCCCTCCATTATGGAGCGATCCATAAACGCTCCGGGGTCTCCCTCATCACCATTAGCTATTACCAATTTTATTTTACTTTTTGCGCCCTTTGTGTGTTTCCACTTCTTACCTGCAGGAAATCCGGCGCCGCCACGCCCTCTGAGATTAGCCTTATCCACCTCTTCAAGCACCTGATCAGGAGTCATGCTCTCAAGAGCCTTTACCAGTGCTGCATAACCTCCCACCGCTATGTAGTGGTTTATGTTACGAGGGTCAATAAGCCCATTGTTGTGAAGCGCAATACGCATCTGCTTTTTATAAAACGGCAATGTCTCCATTATCTCTTTTGGTTCACTTAGTATGTCATCTCTGTAGAGCAGATTCCTTACCGGAAAACCGCCTGAAAACGTGGTGACAACTATGTCGTGAGCATCCGCCGCTCTAACCTGCTTGTAGTAGTAGCCGTAAGGCTCTGCTTTCATAACCGGCCCCTGTTGACAGAATCCCTGACAGCCGGTCTTAACTATGTCAACGTGTTTGCCGGAATGTGCAGCCTCATCCTCCACCTTATGAATGACACTTTCCGCCCCCATAGCCATACAAGCCGTGCCTGTACAGGTGCGAAGGCGTGGAACATCCTCTTTAAAAGTTTCCTCTTTGAGGAGCAGTTGAAGGTTTTTAAAAGCCTCAAAGCTCTTAACTTTTTCCATGATCTTCACCCTCTTGTTCTATATCGTGAATTAATCCTTTTAGCTTCTTTGGCCCAACGGCACCGACCACGCCCTCATTAACCGTAACCACGGGAGCAAGCCCGCAGCACCCCACACAGCCCACGGTTTCCAGAGTCAGCTTTAAATCCTCGGTGGTTTCACCTGGGCTTATGTTAAACTTGTCCTGAAGTGCGTGCACCACTTTTGAGGCTCCCCTTACATGGCAAGCCGTGCCTGTGCACACTCTGACTATATTTTTCCCTCGCGGGGTAAAATGAAATTGCTTGTAGAAACTCGCTACACTGTAGATCTCAGCAAGCGGAATGCTTAACTTCTTAGAGAGCAGTCTCAGTAAATCCCCGGGCAGGTAGCCGTTTTCCGACTGCATCTTATGGAGGGTGGGAATTAGTATTCCCCGCCTGCTCTCACTGGTTGTGATGATAGTGCCTATCACACCGATTGATGATTTAACATTTATATTTTCTATATCCATTTCCCCTCCTAAAGGGCTATTTTTTTGCCGTCTCTTTTTCGAGCTTCCGTCTGTCTTCCATAGTCATCAGCACTCTTTCCGCGCCAAACTTTCCTGGCTCGTACTTTTTCAGTTTAAGAGCGTCTCGTTTAGCGTCTATTGCGGCAAGCGAGGCAACAAGAATATCCCTTGCATCAGGAATAAATTCAAGCTTTGCGCCCACTCTCTTAAACCACAGATCATGTTTTATCGCCTGAACTATAGGACTTGCCTCAACTGGACTTTCCGAGCCAAATATTATGTGTGCTCCAGAGGCAACAAAGTAAACCCCAATGGCAAGAGCCTTTTCGCTCATCCACTCAGGAGCAATACCGATGGCTGGCAGATCACAGATATCGTCTCCCAGACCTCCCTCCTCCGTCATTTGGGTCATAATGGTTAAAATTCTGGAGTTATCAACACAGGATCCCAGATGAAGCATAGGAGGAATCCCTATAGCTACACAGACCTCTTTTAACCCTGGGCCTGCATGTTCAAGCGCTGTTTCCGGAGTCATATACCCGGCCTTTGCAAATGCCGCCGCTCCACAGCCGGTTGATACCACTAAGATGTCATGTTTTATAAACTCGGTGGCCAGATAGTCAAAGAAACTGTCCTGAGCAGTTCGGGGATTATTACATCCGACAAGAGCGGCAACACCTCTTATGCGGCCTGCCATGATTGCGTCATTTAAGGGTCTAAATGAGCCTCTGAAACTCCCCCCCTGCATGTAGGCAATGTATTCGTGGGAAAATCCAGCAACTACCGGCGATGCGGCAGCAGAGTCCATTTTTCCAAAGCCCGATCTCTTTGGGTAATTATCACAGGCAAGCCTTATGATTTCCCGTGCTATATCTTTTGCCCTATGCTCATCGTACTGAATGTGCATGGCGTCTATCATCTTACCTTTATAGGATGTGGTTATAACCTTAGTATGGAACTTTTTCTGAACCTGTCCAATTGCAGGCATTATACACTGAACGTCAACCACTATGGCCTCAGCCATTCCGGTCATAAGAGCAAGCTCCTGATTTAGAAATCCACCTGCAGAAGGTATCCCGTGTCTTGTCAGAATTTCATTAGCTGTACAGCACATACCGACAAGATTAATCCCTTTTGCTCCCTTGCTCTTAGCATAATCAACCAGTTCCTTTTCCGTACTTACATCAACAATCATCTCGGCAAGTGTAGGCTCATGACCGTGCACCACGATATTGACCTCATCGGTTTTCATAACGCCAAGGCTTGCCGTTGAGTGCACTGGCGATGGAGTGCCAAAGAGAATATCAGTCATATCGGTGCTTAACATGCAGCCGCCCCAGCCATCTGCTAAAGAAACCTTCATGGCGGCCATCATCAGGTTTTCCGGATCCTGGTCAACTCCCATATTGGTTCTGTGCATGGCCTCTGCTATCTCTCTGTCTATGCCGCGGGGAACAATGCCCCACTTCCGCCAGATTTCCTGCCGCTTCTTTGGCGCTCTCTTAACATAGGAGAGCTCTCCCTTTTGCTGACCAAAGTTGGTAAGGATTTTTAGCGCCACCTCTTTGCCAAGCTCATTTTTAGTTTTACCCTCTGTGGGTATCTCCAATATACCGGCAACTTTCCTTAATTTCTTTTCGTCTTTTATCTGTATATCAGAGATTTCTCCAGTAGATGCCTCAAGCAGTGTAAATGCCATATCCCTTGCGTGATCGCTGTGCGCTGCGGTTCCAGCTGCACACATTCTGAGAAAATTCCTTGCCGACACAACCGGAAGCGTGGCTCCGCATACTCCGGCAGCTTTTTCCTCGGCATCTGGGCCCACCAATCGGCACGGCCCCATAAAACAAATCTTACAGCAGGCGCCCGAGTGCCCTATCGGACACGGCTTTAGGTGCTGAGCACGGTCAAAGGCAGTGCTTATGCCATGAGCATGACCCCAGTCCAGTATCTCTTTAGCTACCTTATCGGCAGTCTGAGCATTTCCTTCTTGCTTATCTTCTATCATAATAGTGTTCTCTCCTTAGCTCATTAAAGCTCACTCAGGCTAAAACCTGAGTATTTGACAACAGAGTTACCATTCATGCCTTTATCCACTTAGAACATGGAATCCATGGTAAGAGCCGGATGCCCGACACTTGAAAGGAATTCAAGCAGCTTTTCAGAGTCCTCAGCAACGGTCTCATCCGCTATCATATCAAGCAGGTTAGGCACTCCCTCCTCCACTGCTCTTTCGTTAAAGGAATCCTTTATTCTTTCTTTCAAAGCCTTAGTCATCCACACTACCCTCTTTAACCCGCCATCGGCAAAAAGAAACTTTCGGCTTGTTACAAAGTTTACCCCTATTCCCATAAATCCGGGACTCTGCACACCGCCGCCTACAGTGCCGGCAAGTGAGGAAAACTTCATGCCAATAGGGGTCATCCCTGTATGGCCTCTTTGCACTATCATAACTCCATTCGCTTCAGGCACCACCGCCAGTATGCACTCAAAACAGCCGCAGGAGGTCATAGGATTTTCCATAATCGTATATGCGTTAAAGGACTCCACAGCGCCGCCCGTTGAAGCTACAATGTACTCGTCCACACCCGTCCATCTGCCAAATTTAGAGTCAAGCGTCTCACCTTTGGGAATCGGCTGATTACCGCCGGTTGGGTCTATGCCAAAAGCCGCCTTGCAGTCAAGCCAATTGTAAGCTCCGCAAAGCCCCAGTCTCTCAGGGGTTATAACACACGTATGTGTCGGAGCAAAGGACTGACAAAGCAGACATGAGTAAAAAGTGTCAACGTTTTCATCTGTCATGGAGCCAAGTCTGTCATCTCTTTCTTTCCAGACCCTTCGTGACTCATCCCGATACGATAGCACGTCAGCCTCATCTACAAAGAGCGTAACCTGCACCTTATCCACAATCGCTTTAAACCTGCTGTGAATCATCGTGTGCTGAATCTTTGCAATATCCTCAAGCGAGAAACCCTCGGCTTTGGCGGCTTTACTGATTCGTATCCAGTTAACATCACGCTGCCCCATGTGCCATATTCCCTGTCCCTCGTTTATATTATGATGGAGTTTTCTTTCCATAATAGGCTCATAGTCGGGCTGCATCTCACGTCCTGCCACCTCTACCAAAATACCAAGCGGCATGGCGCCTCCGGCCTCATATCTTGCCTGCCAGTTATCGCCCTTTATGGTTATCTTACCGTCTTCTATCTCATCAAGCTCTCTGTTTTTCAAAAACTCAAAGGCAGGCGTTCTGTTACCGCCAAACTCTACAAAAGTATCCTCTTTTCTGATACGTTCGCCCTCAAACGCAGGCCCGTAAGCTATTGGAATCGGCGGTTTATGAGACACTATCTTAAGACCCCTTACCTCTATCGCCTTTGAGACAATCTTTGTGTGGTCAAACTCCTTATCAACCTCCTCGTACGTGCAAACGCCGGTAGGATGAATGACGGGAACATCGGTGTCGCAGATTGCGGGGAATCCCATATTTATGGCTCCGGCTCCGGTTGCCCATTTGATGTCATCAAGGGGCCCTAGAGGGAGAGCAAATGCAAACACACGGTCTTTAGTGTATTTAAGGTTGCCTGCGAAATCTCCGGGCTTCATACCGCCGTAAATCATAGAGGCCCTTATAGCCCAATCAAGAGCATACAGTGTGTGCTCGGTTTTTGTGCCAAGTGGAACAACGTACGTATCCCAACCAAGTTCCACTTTTTTTCTAAGTAACTGCCGCGTTATCGTCTCACCGCCGGATGTGCCGGAAAGAAAAACCAGAATGTTTTTTTCCTGTATCTCCCTTACTATACGGACTGCGGTGTCGTCATCTGGAGCAGCCCCAATAATAGCGGCAAACCCGGGCATTCTACCGTCAACCAGTTGAATACCAAGGTTTCTTTGAATAGTATCGGTAATAAAACCGTTATAGACATACCCTGTCTCTGGGTCTTTCTCTGGTTCAAGCCCCTCAAGGTATCTCATGGCAAGCCATATTTCCTCTGCAAACAGTGTTGCCATACCTGAGTCAAGAGCCTCGCCTAAGTAGGGAGTCCACTCCTTTTCTACAGGCTCTGGGTGAAGGTATCCCCTTGTCATTTCAAGGGCTTCTTTCATATCTTTAAGCGTCCGAACGGCAAAGCCCGTCATCGCATATATCATGGGAAGGTGGTATGCCGTATCAGGAAACTCAAAAACAAAATCCTCACCCTTTTCCGCTATATGCTTATAGAGCAGTGCTTCGGCGTTTTTAAACACCGTTTGGGCACCTCTTATAGCAGCCGATGCTATAATTTTAGACATCTTGACCTCCTTAACATCTATTTAGGACTAAATCTATCCTTAACAATTTGTTTTAAAAAGCTTTTTATCCACAGATTGCGCAGATTTTCACAGATTTTTTCATCTGCGTTCATCTGTGTCATCTGCGTATTAACTCCTTTATGCTTGCAAAACACTACTCTATGCGCTCCTTGACTTTAAATACGTGGGGATTGCGTTAGCCTCACGCGGCCCAACGGTGATTTTCCAGCCATCAAGCTTTTCCTCAAGAGCGCCGCTAAGAATGGCAACATAGCCGGGGATTATCAGCTCCTTATTGGAAATCTTATCCTCTATACCGCTTTCTTTAATAAATGCGGCTATTTTACCTGCCGTGAATTTACCTGCCGCCCATGCGGTAAGCACCGACAGCCCCTCGCAGTCCATAACTGCAAGCCATGTGGAAACTTTGCTGTTTTCCACCTCTCCAGCCACTATAAAGTACGTAAGCGAGAAGTTTGTGGTTACAATCAGCGGGGAATTTGGCGCAGGTGTTCCGATTTCGTAAATCTTCTGCTGTACCTGCATTGGCACCTGAGGGTCTGTGTAGATGTTTTGTCTCAACGTGAATGTGACAAGGTTTTTCCATTTTTCGGCGCTGCTTAGCACTACAATTGATGAGTACTTGGCAATGCCAAGACCTATCATCAGAGTCTCCAGCATGTTGTCGTCTCTCATCATAAAGTTAATAATGGGAAACCCGACTGATTTGTTGCCTTTTTTGATAGCCGCCCGGCGAATCATCGTGTTATGCTCTAAAATATCTTTAGCCTTTTTAGCCCCTGAGTCCATGACGATGTCCTCAATACCAGCGGCTTTTGCCTTCTCAGTTAAATCTGCAAGCTCATCAAGATTTGAAGCGGTAACGCCCAGAGCTGCACCGTTTGCCTTTGCAAGCGCCGCCATCTCAACGACATTTGCCATTGTTGCCCCATAAAGAAGCGCTTTTTTGTCTTTAAAAACAGCAAGGGCGGCTGAGGCGGCGTCAGTGTTAGAGGAACAAACTATAGCAGGAACATCGCCGGCTTTTTCGGCGACCTTTTTAGCAAGGGTTTCAAATTTTCCCTTATCACCGGATTCATTTATTATGGCGATAGCGTCAACTTTCAACTTTTGACCAACGCGTTCAATTTCCGATGTGAGGCATTCGGCGATTTTCTTGTCCTGAAGAGCCGCATCATCGGTGTCTTTAATCCCGATAGCAAAAGCGCACGGATTTACAAATTTCTTCTCATGGCGGAAAAGCACCGTTTCCTCGCCAAGCTTTACGGCCTTTGCGCCTGCTCCAAGTGTGATTGGTCTAATCGGCGGGGCTGATGCCTCTCCAAGTGTTGCCTTAGCAGCGTCAGAGACATCCGGGCAGGCATCTAAAGAAACCTTGCGGCTTGCCAACTGCATGGCAAAAGCCAAACATGTCGGAAACCCGCACTTCTTACAGTTGGTCTTTGGTAGCAGTTTAAATATTTCAACTCCTGTTAATGCCATTTCTTAAACCTCCAAATATATGTTTTCATTTTCTTTACATTAACTCATCAATAAAAGATTCAACTGCCTTAACAGCCTCAGGGTGCCTCATGATAAGAAGCTCCGCTCCTGAGAGCATAAGCGAGGCGGCAGTTTGTGCCTCCCATGCAATACCCCTTTCCGTCAGTGCGCCCCACTCAGGCAGTGTTTCTTCTGAAGCGGTAACCTCTTTGATTTTCCACACGTACATGCCGACATCGCCAAGCATTGGCTGCTGCATCGTGGTATCATTTTGGGTTAAAGCGGCAAGCCGGATTCTTTCCATAACCGTGTAAGTGTATTCAAGTCCGTAGCCAAGCGCTGAGCACATGGGGTCTATGATGATTTTCTCTTTGGTAAACCCCAGTTGAGTTATCATGATGTTCAGCTGCTTGGAGAGATTTATGTCAAGCTCTGACATGGCTATAAGCATGTGTCCGTTTGCCATAGCCGATGCTGCAATAGTTTTATAGTTAGCCTCTTGTGCCTTACCGATAATGCAGGTATGTCCTTTAGCTGCCTCAGAAACTTTGACAAGCACATCGGTGTCTTTTTCCGCATGGTTACTGCCAATAATTATAAGCGGCACGTTTATTGCGGCAAGGACGTCTTTTACGACAATAACGGCATCGGCAGCAGACTTGTCGCCATTATCGGGATGAGTGCCGTAGAGCCTTAGCGCTATGGCTTTCGCTTTCAACTCAGTTTCACAATACTTAGCCCACTTTACGGGATTGTCTGAAACTGCCGCATATGGCTCTTTTACTTTATCTGGCCACTCTGTTGGAGGCACATCCATTATCTCGTATGCAACCAACGGTCTGTAGGGAGTTGTCCCTTCAAATGAATGAAAGGGAAGCACGTTTTCTCCACCAAAGGTGACAGTTTTGTCACCGCTGCCTATAGTTACCGGATATACCTTACCGGTGTAAGTCTCTTTGGGTAGTGTGAATGCCATTTACCCCTCCTCTGAATTTTTTTTAATTTTATCTATTAACTGCCTAAACTTTCGTAATCTCTGCTACCTTATATATATAATACTACATTTCAAGATAAGAATGAGCATACAAGGTGTTATTTGTAATAGCGTCTATGGTTTTTACGGTGGTGATAATTTCGTGAGCGTCTGCGATAGCTGCCGTCAGTCCCTCGTACATTAAAAGTGCAAGGAAGTGGTTGTTGAGAATCGGTCTGATATGCTTAGGACAACCGTTAGATATGTTACTAAGACCGACAACGGTTTTCATAGGCGGATCATTTAGCTCCTGAAACATTTTGATGGTTTGAACCACCTTTAGAGCCTGATCCTGAGTGGTCGCAATCTGAAGGACAAGCGGATCAAGATAAATGTTTTCTACCGGAAGTCCATACTCCATAGCCCTTGCCATAATTTCTGCGGCAATAGCGGAACGCTCTTCGGCATCGGCAGGAAGCCCTCCTTTACCTACAGTAAGACCAATAACATCGCAGTTGTACTTAGCGGCAAGCTCAAGAATTGGAAAACGCTCAGGGTCGTTTGATGTGGAATTAATGAGCGGCTTTCCCCACTCGTTGTTATGCACCTTGAGTCCCTTTTCAAGCGCATCGTAGTTAGTCGTATCAAGACATATAGGCGCCGGCACAACCTCCTGAATGGTTGTAACCATCCATTCCATTAGATCCTCCATCCCTTCTGCTGGCCCAATATTAGCGTCAATCATCCCAGCTCCGGCTGCAAACTGTGCCTTTGCTATCTCCTGAATGGGACCCTTGTCTCTCTTGTTCATGGCCTCTCTAACCCTCTTAGCTATTATGCTTAACTTTTCACCTATTATCAACATTCACATCTCTCCTTTAAAATAAATTTTGCTCAGATGGTAACATAAGTTTAACTAAATCGTAAAGGTCACACCTGAAAAAATACAATCTTTTAACAAATTATTTCCACACGTTTTTTGTTTATAGTTATTAAATTTTATCATGAAGTTATAAATCTTATTTATAGGCAGAAAATTATTGAAGTTTAAAGCTAAAATCTTGTTTATATAACTGGTTGTTAGCTGCAAAGTCCTGCTGCTTTAGCTGGTATCACAGTCCTGCGGTGTTATTTTTTCCATATATTTGCATGAAATTATCAGAGACTTTTGCAAATATATTTAAAACCTCAGGGTCAAAGTGTTGAGGCATGGTTCTGCCGTCGCCTTCTGTGATTATTCTAACGACTTCTTTATGTTCAAGGGCCTGCTTATAAGGTCTTTTCATAGCTAATGCGTCATATTGGTCGCAGATGATTACGATTCGTGCCTCAAGTGGTATATCAGTGCCTGTGAGGCCTCTGGGATAGCCGGTACCATCCCATTTTTCGTGGTGACAGCGGGCAATGGCCTCAGCCATCTGTATTCTTGCATACTTTGAACCGGAAAGTATTTTGGCTCCGATTTCTGTATGTGATTTCATAGTATCAAACTCCTCGGCAGTAAGCGGCCCAGATTTTAAGAGAATGCTGTCTTTTATTCCAATTTTCCCGATGTCGTGCAACTGTGCCCCAAATGCAATAGAGCTTATAAAATCCTCCGTCATACCCATTTCCCTGGCAAGGTGTTCGGCGTATAGCCCAATTCTAACTATATGGCTGCCGGTGTCTGTGTCCTTTTGCTCACTTGCTGCCACAAGCCGCTGCATTAACTCGTTACCCAAACTTGTCGCTACATCTATGACATCGGAAAGCTCCCGTGTCTTGTCCTTCACCGCCTCCTCAAGGAGTCTTTTGTAGTCGTGTTCGTATCTATTAACCCAAATCTTATCAACTATGTCTCTGAGAACATCTATAATTTTACTTGCGTCAATGGGTTTTAAAACAAAACTGCTTACATTTAAGTTGATAAGCTCGATAAGGAACTGTGACTCGTCGTGCGCCGACGTAACTATTATGGGTTGAGCAGGATTGATTTCCCTTATTTGGGCTGCCATTTCAATTCCATTCATAACAGGCATTCTGATGTCTGTTATGACTATATCGTAGGCACCGTTAGAGTATTTTTCAATACCCTCTTTGCCATTTGACGCTGTGTCAATTTTTTCAAAAAATCTGGACAAAAGTTTCAGTGTGTTTCTCTGAAGATGGACGTCATCCTCAACATAAAGCACCGAAAGCCCTTCGGCTTGTTTAGACAGCTCTTTAATCTTTCCTGAATCTATCATACGTCCTCATTTTCCTTGTTTTCAACAGGAAGTTTTATTATAAAACAAACACCGTCTTTTTGGTTTTTTACGGTGAAGCTGCCCTTGCAGTGTTTTTCTACAATAGTCTTTGACATGTAAAGTCCAAGTCCTGTACCGCCTGTGTCCTCTCGTGTTGTAAAATATGGCTCAAAAATCTTATCGATAAGATTCTCATCTACACCTCCTGCATTGTCAGAGACCTCTATAAAAGTGTTGACGTCATCATCATACCCTCCTATGACAATGACCGGAGATGTAACCTTTCTTTCCAACAAGATGTCCTGGGCATTTTTCAGGATATTTAAGAGAACCTGGATAAGTTCATTAGGGTATGAGAGTATAGCTGTCTTGTAAGAGTATTCCCTGCGGACTTCAATAGTTTTATACTCGATGGATTTACCAATTATCTTCAATGCATGCTCAATTATATAATCAGGCATGACTGTTTCCTTTTTCCTTGTCGGGCTGAAAAAGTTTTTAAAATCATTAATAGTGTTTGATAGATACTGTGACTGTTCGTTAATCTTGTCCAGAGAGTCGTTAAAATCCTTCATGTCAAGCTGCCCAATGGCAATAGCAACCTGCATGTCCGCAGCAATTGTACTGATAGAAGAAAGCGGCTGTCTCCACTGATGCGCTATCATAGAGAGCATCTCTCCCATGGCGGCAAGTTTTGACTGTTGTATCAGCATACGTTCGGTCTGAGTGCGCTGTGCCGACTCTAAAACTAATGAGATCATATCCGACACCGAGGAGACAAACTCTTGTGCCTCCATAGTCCACACTATTTGTGTCTCTGTTTGTTCACAACAGATTACACCTGCAACCTCTCCCTTCTGATTTATACCGGCATCCATCATAGAGACAATGTTAAGCGGTTTGAGGTAGCCCTCTGTAAACTCAGAGGTGCGTGGGTCTGTACGCGCATCGGAGGCAACTATGATACGGTTATTCTTTAACGCTTCAAAGTACCTTGGGTAATCCACAGCTTTCAGAATAAAGCCCGACTCATAAGCATCCTGCTCTGCTTTATAAAGACAGCGGCAGAGGATAGCTGTTTTGTCCTTGTCATACAGCCATATGCTTACACGCGCTACTGCAATAGTTTCTGAAACCAACAGGGTTATTTTTTTAAATGCCGCATCTGGCTCTGAAAGATCCCTCCGGCTTAAATAAAGAAGGGCGTCCCTGAAGCGCAGTCGCTCTGCATTTCTTTTATTTTCAATATCCTCTTTTTCCATGCGAACCAATATTTCTCTAACCATGTCATCGTTTGTATTTATGAGCTGTTGAGTCTGTTCCTTTAGCTTTAAATCGTATGCCTGAAGCTCATCAGCCATTTTATTATAGGCATGGGCAAGTTCCTCAAACTCGTCACCGACAGTAATGCTCATCCTGTATTGTAGATTTCCACGTCCTACACTCTTTATTCCCTCTATAATAGACTTTATAGATCTTGTTGCTTTTCTTGTTATTAAGGCTGACGCACATAAAACCATAAGCAGGATAAAAGGAATTGCGGAAGCCACCATCTTTTTAACATGCAACACCTGGATATCTACCTCGCTTGCTGCTGTTTCAATAAGGTGTTTTTCCGCCTCATATCTGTGCTTGTCAATGTTGTTTTGTCGTGCCAGTTCTCCAAGTCGGGCATTAATAACAGTAATGTAGTCACTAAGTTCTGTCATGCCATGCCACACTATGTAGCCAAAAAAAAGCAATGATACCAGTGAAAGCCCAACAAACGATAGCAGTATCTTTATGTTAAATTTCATTCTAATCACCTGCTGACTCTTACCTTAGCTCCTAAATGGTCGAACATCAAATCTTTTCCAAAACTTTGATAGTTTATCATAAATCAATGAGCATTATGAAACTCTCACTTTGAATTTTTTCACACTAAAATCCAGACCCGTTAGAGAAAGTTTAAAAGGAATACCATTTTTTCATTTTGTTTGAGATATTAATATAACAAGTTACGCAACGGGTAGTGTTTACCTAAATAAAATGAAAAAAATATAACCATCATGCGTGCTTGACATAAAACCTGATAAAAGCGTAGAATCAACTTCAGAATTATTACAATGCCGCAATTACAAAATCATATTGTCTTTTTTGAGACTTGTTACCTTGTGTTGGGGGCTTGCCGTCTGCGGCATGGAAACAGGTTTTGCGGCAAGGTGATAAAGTGAAGCGGAAATTTTACTTTATCTTATCTGATACTCTTATCATTGCGGCGTCTCTATACCTGGCCTTCTACATCCGTTTTGATTTTTCCTCTGACCTTGTGGACAGATATCTGCAGCTAATAGTTTTTTTTCTGCCAATTTTTATGATAGTAAAAGTCTCAACTTTTTACGTATTTAGAATCTACAGCATTACATGGCGGTACGTTGGCTTAAATGACTTAATTAAAATTGTTAACTCATTAATAGCCTCTGAGATGGTTCTTATAGGAGTCATATATTACATGTTTTTACCGGAGACAGCACGATTTAGTTCGCTGTTGGGAGGCGGCATAGTGTTTCCCCGCAGTATAGTAGTCATAGACTGGATATTGTCGCTAATGTTTATGTCTGCCATAAGAATCTCCAAGCGCCTCTATCACGAGATACTAAGCCGGAAACGGAGTAAAGAGGGCAAGAGCACAATAATAATCGGAGCAGGCAACTCTGCTGAAATGCTGGTCAGAGAGATATCCAGACAGCTTGTACCGGAATTTAACGTAATCGGTTTTCTTGATGATGACCCTAATAAAATCGGCGCCTATGTGCACAGCATTAAGGTGCTGGGAAAGATTGATAAACTCAGAGACCTCATATATCAATACAACATTCAGGTGGTTATTATAGCAATAACCAATCTTGATTATGGCGTGCTTAAGAGAATATATGAAATGTCACGCGGCTCGGGGATAAAAAACATAAAAATCACCCCCATGATGCACGGAGAAAACAACGTCAATGTGGCAATAAGTTCTCTTGAGGATTTAAAAATAGAGGACCTCATAGGACGGCAGGTAATAAAACTTGACTATGGGCAAATAAAGGATTTTTTGTCGGGTAATAAGGTAGTGGTATTTGGAGCAGGCGGGTCAATCGGCTCAGAGGTTGCCA
This sequence comes from Nitrospirales bacterium LBB_01, assembly GCA_004376055.2. Lineage (GTDB taxonomy): Bacteria > Nitrospirota > Thermodesulfovibrionia > Thermodesulfovibrionales > Magnetobacteriaceae > Magnetomonas > Magnetomonas plexicatena. Next base: position 1,363,957 of record CP049016.1, on the reverse strand, counting down.
GCCAGTTGTGTGCTCTGAGACCATCTCATCTTGTGCTTTTTGATATGGATGAGACGGCCATGTTTAATATAGAAAATAAACTCAGTAAGCATTATCCTGCGCTAAGACAAAACATAAGTTATGTGATAGGCAATATAACGGACACATCAAGAGTTGAGGAAATCTTCATGCGTTACCGACCGGATAAAGTGTATCATGCGGCAGCCTATAAGCACGTTCCTATGATGGAGCATAATCCTACGGAGGCAATCAAGGTTAACGTATTAGGTACACACAATATAGCTGAGCTTTCGGAGCGTTTTGGGGTGAAAACATTCATAATGCTTTCTACCGATAAAGCAGTTAACCCCTGTGGGATAATGGGAGCAACCAAGCGTGCTGCCGAGGAGCTTTGCAGGGTGGTGGCCGGCAACACGAGTTTTATATCGGTAAGGTTTGGCAATGTGCTTGGAAGCCGAGGGAGTGTGTTGCCGCTTATGCTTGAGCAGCTGCGCAAAGGAGGACCCCTTACCGTAACACACAGGGACATGGAACGCTACTTTATGACAATCCCTGAAGCTGTGTCACTTGTCTTACAAGCAAGCGTGATTGGGCAAAGCGGCGACATCATGATTCTTGATATGGGAAAACCGGTCAGGATTCTTGAGCTTGCAGAGGAGTTAATCAGGCTTCACGGCATGACTCCGTATAAAGACATTGACATAGAGTTTATAGGGCTTAGACCTGCCGAAAAACTAAGAGAGGAACTCTACACCACTGCAGAGAAAATCTCTAAAACATCGCATGAAAAAATACTTACGATAATGAATGAAGGATACAGCACAAAGCCTGAAATCGATGCCATGTTAGAACAATTGAGAAATACACTACAAAGCAGCCAGCCGCATAAAGACAAGGAAATCAGGGATATTCTCAAGAAATACCATATGCTGTGCAATTGAACTTTGACAGAGTATGATTTCTATCATGGATAAGACCGGCAAAAAAGTGGTAGTATTAGTATAAAAAGAAAACAGGAGGATACATGGATAAATTCGTAAGAAATTTTATAGTGATGAGTATAGTGTATTTATGTGCATCGTCTTTTATGGGAGTGTTTATGCTTATTGGACCAAAATTTCATTCGTTTAAATTTGCACATTCCCACTTCATGGTTCTTGGATGGGTCTCAATGATGATTTACGGCGTAGGGTATCATATTTTGCCAAGGTTTTCAGGGCGGCCGCTTAAAAGTGTTAAAATTGGCGAGGTTCAGTTTTGGCTTGCTAATATTGGACTTATCGGCATGGCAGTTTTCTACTCACCTTGTCAATACGTATCCTCATGGCAGTGGTTTCTGGGGCTTGCACCGGTGTTTGGTTTTATAGAGTTTATATCAATAGCTTTATTTTTCTACAATATGCTTGCCACTCTTTTAGCAAAGGTGCCCGGACAGCCATAGATACATGTAAACCATAGCAGTACAAAAAAAGAGATTCTTTTTCCATCATTTCTCTCATTATATATTTATTGTTGCATTTTTATATTCTTATAATATATGATTATGTATCATAAGTCACAATAAGTATATTACAAAGGAGAGCTGAATGTTTAGGAATTTGAAAGTTGCAACAAGGATAGGCGGTAGTTTTGGAATTATTATGTTGCTTATATTAGTTATAGCTGGAGGCGTTTACATTGGATTCAATAAGATAAAACAAAACGTCAAACAAGTTAAGGATGAGAGCCTGCCATATACTCTTATTGCAGACGATATGGTTTTAAACATAACTCAGGTGCAGCAATTTTTAACAGACGTATCTGCAACACATAATACAGACGGCTATAAAGATGCAGAAGAGGCTGCAAAAAAGTTTAATGAAGAAATAGATAAAGTCATTGGGATGTACAGGTCTGAAAACAATACTAAGTCTCTACAAAAAATGGAAGAATTAAAAGGTTTATTTGCCAGATACTATGCTGAGGGTAAGAGAATGGCAGATGCATACGTTAATCAGGGAATAGACGCAGGAAACAAAATAATGGAGGATTTTGATAAACTATCTTCCGAGCTGCAAGAAAAAGCAGGGAACTTCAGAGAGGAACAGACTAAAGAAATCAAGGAAAATACAAATGGTATCTTAAATGTATTGAACTCTACACTTATGAATGTGGCGGCAATTATAGCAATTATTCTAATTATTGCCGTCATTATAACCATTTGGATTAGCCGCAGTATTACAATTCCTTTGAAGAAAGCTGTAGATACTGCAAATCAAATGGCACAAGGTGATTTAACTGTGGATATTGATGCCACATCAAAAGACGAGTTAGGAGAGCTTTGTTTAGCTATGAAGACCATGCTTGAAAAATTAAAAAACATCTTAAGCGAGGTAAGAGAGGCCTCAGGGCAGGTAACTGCTGGCAGCGGGGAGTTAAGCACAAGCGCTCAGCAGCTATCCGAGGGCGCTACCGAACAGGCAGCGGCAGTTGAGGAGGTATCATCGTCAATGCAGGAGATGGCGTCCAATATTAAACAAAATGCAGATAACTCCCAGCAGACAGAACGTATGTCAGCTAAAGCCTCCCAGGACGCTCAAGAAAGCGGAAAGGCTGTGGATGAGGCAGTGACAGCCATGAAAGAAATCGCAAGCAAAATCTCCATAATAGAGGAAATCGCAAGACAAACTAACCTCCTAGCGCTTAATGCTGCCATTGAAGCTGCACGCGCAGGTGAACACGGTAAGGGTTTTGCCGTAGTAGCATCAGAAGTGAGAAAATTAGCGGAAAGAAGTCAAAAAGCTGCAGGAGAAATCAGTCAGTTATCGTCTACAACTGTAAAAGTATCAGAAAAAGCAGGAAATATGCTTAAACAGTTGGTACCTGATATTCAAAGGACGGCAGAGCTGGTACAGGAAATAACTGCGGCAAGTAATGAGCAAAATATTGGAGCCGAGCAGATAAACAAAGCGATTACTCAGCTTGACCAGGTGATTCAACAAAACGCATCCGCCTCTGAGGAGATGGCATCCACCTCTGAGGAGCTTACATCGCAAGCTGAACAACTACAAAATGCTATATCTTTTTTCAGAACCGGCAATAATGTGGATATATCCGGTAGGAGACTAATCAGTAGTGGGCACACAGTATAAGTCGTTAAAAGCAGAGGACATAGAATTTATTAAGGAGCAAAAGGTGTTTTTTGTTGCATCATCAAGCGGCAAAGAGGTCAATCTTTCACCTAAGGGGTATGAGTGTCTTAAAATCATAGACTCCAGTACGATGCTATATATGGATTATCCCGGAAGCGGCGACAGAACTGCAAGAGATATTAGAGATAACGGTCAGGTTACTCTTATGTTTACGTCTTTTACTGAAACTCCAAAAATATTGAGGATTTTTTGTAAAGGCGAGTTAATAGAGAGACATACAAAAGAATTTTTAGATGCAGCAGGAAGTTTTAAGGAAACCAATCCAGCCGTTATAAGGAGATTTATCCGGTACCGGGTATATGCAGTTGAGACAAGCTGCGGACAGTCGGTGCCCTACATGCAATACAGTGGTGAGAGGGATAGTTTAAGAAATTGGGCGATAAAAAAATCTTTAGATAACACCATTGATACGTATATAAAAGATCATCTGGAGCCGCCTGAGTTATAAGTCAAGGATAGTAGGAAAAGGACTTTTTCCGCAGATTGCGCAGATTTTCGCAGATTTGTATTTTCCATCTGCATCTATCTGTGCCATCTGCGGATAGATATTTTTTAAGAGTTCACCACATCTGCATACACCCTAAAGTCAAGAAATTCAAATATTGAATTTTTGTATTCAAGCCATTGTATAAACTCAAGGTCAACAGCGTTTTCGTTAAAACTTTTCAGAAGTGCGTTAAAGTTTGATATGTGTTCTTTTGTCCTTTTTTCAGAATACTCAATTGCTGTGCCCTGAGTTATCAAAAATGCCCAGTCGCTGCTTTGAGCAAGCAACAATTCTCTTACCAATTGATTTAATACCCTGGCTTTCAGTAACGTTTCCTCAGACTCATCATCATCCATATTGTAGTGCTCGTCGGCAAGCTTTTCCATCGTATCTGCCATAAAGTGCAAATGCCTGTATATCCAGCCGTTGTCTTTATTTAGCCATATCTCATAGTAGCCGTTTTCTCCCCACGATGACGGTCTTGGAGATACTGTCTGGTTTTTAGGATAATCGTTGAGATAATCAATAGCTGTTATCGGCTTTATGGTTCCGTCTTTTACAAACTGTGACATTACGTGATAAATAAAGTCCGGGCCCTCAAACCACCAGTGACCAAAGAGTTCGGCGTCATACGGTGAGACGATGAGCGACGGCCTGTCCATCACTGCGGCAAGCTCATCCGCCTGCTTATACCGTGCCATGCAAAAATGCTCGGCATGAAATTTCGTTTTATGAAACGCTGAATGTGGATCATATGGCAGCTTGTTTTCCGTCTCCCCTGTGATTCTATAATACTTTATTCCGGTAAATACCCTGTTGCCATCAGGCGATATGTATGGCCCAATGTAGTCTTTATCCAAATCGTAACCAATGTCACGATAAAAATCACGATACTCGGGAGCTCCCGGATACCCTGATTCAGAACTCCAAACCTGTCGCGACGTCTCAGGGTCCCTGGCAAAAGCAGCCAGACCGTTTAACGTGTGCACTGCAGCATGGACAGAATCCTTTGGAGTTGGCACACCGTTAGCAAGCCCATGTGATTCCAAAAAGAAATACTTTATGCCAAACTTTTTCAGTATCTCATCTAAATCCTCATAGTAGGCGCACTCAGGAAGCCATATACCATCCGGTGCTTTGCCAAACCTGTTACTGTGACACTGCACTGCCACATCTATCTGCGCCTCTACCGCTTTGACAGACGTCCTGAGCAATGGCAAATAGCCGTGAGTTGCCCCGCAGGTAATTATCTCAAGCTGCCCTCTTTGGGAAAAATACTTGTAACCATTTAGCACACTGCTGTCTAAAACATCTGTAAAAAACGACTTAAGTTCCAAAAACCGCTTATTATAATACTCTGCAACAGGTAGAAGTCCCTCATCGGTTTTCAAACGTCTCATCTCTTTTTGTGATAGCTCAATCAGCTTGTCCATATACTTTATGTACTGCTCGGTCAGATATTCATCGGCAAACATCTCGGCAAGCGGCGGCGATACCGACATTGTCAGCCGAAAATCCACATTTTCTGCCTCAAGCCTTTTTAATCTCATTAGAAGCGGTATATATGTTTCAGAGATAGCCTCAAACAGCCAGTGCTCCTCTAAGAAATAGTCAAATTCCGGATGTTTGACAAATGGTAAATGACAATGTAATACCGGTAACCAGTAGCCTTTCATCACTGCTTTGCCTCCTTGTCCTTAATCATTGAATCACTTGAACCAGAGGTTGCAGAGGCATCCTTCAGTCTCTCAAAGTACTCAAGGATAGCCTTCTTGTTATCGTCCTTTAGTCCAATTATTTTTATAAACTCAAGGAATAGGTGCAATAACCGCACATCCTCTGCCCTTGCCTCATAAAACCGCTTTATAACATCAAGCAGTGCTCTGTCTTCGCTTGAGAAATTCCTAAGTCTTTCCAGCAATCCAAACAGCAGTTCTATACTTTCTGTATCTTTATTTCTTATTTCCAAAAGTTGAGAGGCTATTTCCATTTCTTTATTGAAATTATCCGATTGTCCATTAAACACTGCAACTTCTCCTTGTGCGCCGCCATCAGGCACTGCCTCTTCTACGACAGGCTCTTCTATAGGTTTTTCCGCCTGAAGCGATATTACCCCTGTGCTAAAGAAATCCTCCTTAAGCCCCAACACCGCAAAAGATGGAATGTTAATCTGATTTGATTTAACCAGCTCCTTAAATGTGCCCCCAATTTCAACCCCTATTGCCGCCGACATTGGCTTAAAGGCCTCAGCCACTGAAGCTTGTAACTCACCCAGCCGCCCGCTGACTGCCCCAGAATAAATCTCTTTCTTGTCAGAGCCTTTTTTCTGTACGGCTTTTATCTCATAAACCTTTATCATAAATTGTACCGCATCAGGGTCTATAGAATTTCCCTCCAACAGTTTGTCAGTTAATTCCCAATAAAGAAAAATGTTCTGCTCATTCACAGGCAGCAACACTAAGGTATCAATATTATATTCTGTTGGAATCTCGTATTGTTCAACTATTGGATACTTTATGGAATCGGATACAAAAAAACCTATACCGTGACCGTCCTCCGGTTTTTTATGATCCCCTAAATTTGTTTTAACGGAATTTGCTTCCATATACTCTCCTTTTAAAACGTATTTACTACACAGCTGTGCATCTTTAATAACTGCACGGCTCGCTTATTTTTATAATTATCTGCCTAACATCTTGCTGTAAATGCCAAGGTACCTGTCAGCCGATAGTGTCCACGAGTAGTCAGATTTCATTGCGTTTGTCATAATTTCTCTGAATGTATAGGGCTTTTCGTTCCATACAAACTGAGCCCTTGTAAGAACGGATTCTATTGCCTCATAACTAAACTCCTCAAAGGCAAAACCGTTTCGCTGCGTTTGCGGCTTTTGAGACAGTTCAATGTCAAACACGGTATCACTTAACCCGCCGGTGTTTCTGACTATTGGCACTGTGCCGTATCTCATAGCTATCAACTGAGTAAGGCCGCAGGGTTCATAAAGACTCGGTATCAGTATCATATCGGAACCTGCATATATGAGGTGTGAGAGCTCCTCATCGTAACTAAGACTCAAACTGCAATCGGAATTTCGTCTGAGGTAGTGTTTAAGGTGATGAAAGTACTCGTCTATTTCCTTATCTGGTGAAGAGCCAAGAAGGACAAACTGCATACCCTTATTGAGAGAATATAGCAGAGAATGTCTTATAAGATGAACGCCTTTCTGAGCATCAAGTCGTCCAACAACGGCCAGTATAGGTTTAAATACATTTCTTAGCGACAGTTTCTTTCTGAGCTCATCCTTGTTCTTATACTTATCCTCAATGTTATCAACACTGTAATTAACCGGAATGTTATGGTCTTTCTCTGGGCTCCATATGTCGTACTCAATGCCGTTAAGTATTCCCTCATATTTTGAGGCATGTGCTGAGAGCACGCTCTCTAGGCCCTCACCTAGATTAGACGTCCTCGTCTCCGTAGCGTACTTTGGGGAAACGGTGGTAACATAGTCAGAGTAAACAATGCCGCCTTTCATCAGGTTCATGTAACCCGGTGCTGAGGCATCTGCCATAGCATCAAGCTCAGGAAAAGCTGAGAGACTAAGCCCAGCCATATCAAGCAATTTGTGTGAGACCTTACCCTGATGCTTTATGTTGTGTATTGTGTAACAAAGTTTCGTCTTAGAGAGAAACGAGTTTTTATATTTGTAGCGCAAAAGCACCGGAATGAGGGCTGTTTGCCAGTCATGACAGTGAATGACATCCGGCTGCTTACCAGCCTTACCCAAAAACTCCACTGCTGCCACAGAAAACAGAGCAAAACGCTCATCATCATCCGCAGCTCCATAGAAATTGCCCCTTTCAAAATATTTCTCATCAGAGTGCGATTTAACAAAATAACAAGTATTACCTCGCACTATGCCTGTATGAACACTACAAGCAATCTGCTTGCCTTTAAATGGCACAGAAACCTCCACCGAATTGCTCTGAATATTATCAACAAGTGAAACATTCATGCAATCATAGTAAGGCAGGATTATTTCCACGTTATGGCCCTTTCTAAGAAGTTCGCAGCTTAAACCATCAACAACATCGGCAAGGCCGCCTACCTTAGATACTGGTGCACATTCCGAGGCTATCATTACAATATACATTATTGACCTCCAAGAGATACTGTCACAAGATTATGTTCCATCATTATTTTATCTAACTGGTATTACTAAACACTGTAACTGCAAAGTTATTGTCAACTTCATCCCCCACTTACTTAGCGCTCACTCCGACATAATACAAGCTAACATGCCGAAGCCAATTTTACCTTTTATAGAAAGGATTTTATCACACTTACTTGTTTTTATTCAATAGTCAAATTTAAAGAACTTTTTACCCACTCAACCTCTGCATTCACACTAAACAATCACGACAACGCTCTTAAGTTTATTTGTGCCAAGGAGGAAATATGCTTGACTATGTACCCATTAAAGCTTTCAGTATCCTTCTGTCCAGTTGACGAACATTGCCAGATGTAACTTTAGCAATTGATTTCAAGATTTTAACGACAGTATAGACGTGTGTTTCCTCAAGTTTTAAATATTCCTCAGATGGCAAAAGCAACAGGACAGTGTCCTCCATAGCTGCACATTCTGCGCTGTGCTTTCTTCTGCTCTCTATCACAGAAAGTTCTCCGAAAAAACTCCCTTTTTCTAACACGGCAAAACGGTTCTCCCAGCCATGCGCTGTGTGTCTGATCTCATCGCTCTTTATGTTTCTAAGCATGACTAGCATCTTGCTTTTGGTGTCAAGCTGCAGCTTTCGTTTGATCTCAATCTTCCCTGAGTGAATAAGGTAGATGCCTTTTGTGGGGTCATTTTCCTGAAAGATGAAAGCGCCTTTTGAAAATTCTACTACTTTAAGCATCCCCAACACTACCTGCAACTCGCTGTCATCAAGGCTTTCAAAAAGCACTTGATTTTTTAAATCCTCAAGACGAGGCGTCATATATCCGCTCCTTTTAAATTCCTATAAGCAATTTCAAAAGCTGTCTATCCAGGTATCTCAGATTTTTAGAGGAAACCCTCGCTATGGTTTTAAGCATTTTAAGTATAGTCACAGGGCTTGTCGCCTCAATTACTGCAAACTTATCAGGACTTAGTATATAAAACTCACAATCAGTGACAGCATCGGCATCCGCTCCGTGTTTCTTTTTACCCTCTACCACGGATAGCTCTCCAAAATACTGCCCCTCTATCAGGGATGCAAACAACTGCCTCCATCCAAAAGGTGTTTTCCTGATTTGACAGCAGTTTTGCATATTACGCATCGTTATCAGCATTTTCGTTTTCAAATCTATGGGAAGCTTCTTTGTGATTTCAACCTCGCCGCTGTTTATCATATAAATACCGCGGGTCTGCTCATTTTCCCTAAATATCGGATCGCCCTTTGATACCTTGAGCACATCCAGCATCCCAGCCACCTTCTCCAACTCGCCGCCCTCAATGCCATCGAGCAGAATCTGCCTTTTTAAGTCATCTACTAAAGACATGTCTGTGCCAATTTTCCTTTCACCCGCTTAATTTAACCTTGCCATAACATTATATTCAATAAGAAACAAGTTTGTCAACAGCTATTTTATTTAAACCTAAATTATTCTAACTTAAAATCTTTTACGTATTTTTCAGACTCTTTCACGGCATGACGGATTATGTTTTTACTGTAAAGACCGAAGGCGCCATAAAATAGATCAAGCGTCATGATGCGTTTAAAGACATACTTCCACGAATAGAATTTTTTCATCGCAAAGAGGGTTTCCATGTGAAGTTCTGAGGGGGTCATCAGTGCCGGTTTAAACACGGTGTGGTGGATGTCGTACTTATCCCACTGTGTGTGAAGGATTCTGCCTGCAGACATTAAATCCTCATATACGGCAGTTCCGGGAAGCGGCGTAAGAATCATAAACTGAACCGAATCAATGCCTGATTCGGAGGCAAAATCCACTGTCCGTTTGATGCTTTCAACCGTGTCGGTATCAGCCCCAAAGACAAACATGCCGTGAACCTTTATCCCGTGCTCTTTGAGAGCCTTGACGCTTGCGATGTTGTCCTGATGGGTTTGTTTTTTCTCGTACGCTATTAGACTTTCCGGAGTAATTGATTCAAACCCAAGACAGGCAGTAAATTTTCCGGCTTGAGCCATAAGAGTAAGCAGCTCCTCATCTTTCACAACATTGGGTCTCATCATGGCAGACCATCGCGGGGTGATTTTCTCTTCAAGCATAAAGCGGATAATCTGTTTAGTACGCGTTCTGTTAGCTGCAAAGTTATCGTCAACAAAAAACAGCGGCGAGCTTGATACAGAGGCTATCCGCTTTAACTCATCGGTAACACTTTTAACCGAGCGGAACCTGTACTTTCTTCCAAACATCGGAGAGACCAGACAAAAGCGGCAATTATAGGCGCACCCTCTCATTGTGGCAACAGGATGAATGTTTGAGTGTTTCCACTTATATATAAGCGAGAAATCAACATCGGGCAGCGAATCCAGGTCTTGGATAAACTCTCCGGTGGGATTATGCTTTATTGAGCCATCTGGGGTTTTATATGACACTCCGGCTATTGTGCTGATGTCAGGCGTACCGGTTCTCATGTAGTTGATAAGTTCAGGGAGTGCAATATCCCCCTCGCCTCGCACCACAAAATCGGCAAAGCCAAGACACTCATCGGGGACAAAAGATGGGTGGGCGCCTCCCATAATCACAGGGATGCCGAGTTTTTTAAGTCTCAGTACAGTAGTGTATGCCGCACTTACAGTAGATGTAATCGTGGATATGCAGACAACGTCCGAGCTTTCTACAAAATTCCAATCCGGCTGGGCTATGTCTTCTATGAAGACTTTAACCTCACAGCCCATGCTGCTTAAAATAGTGGATAGCAGCACACTACCAACACGTGGAATAGGAAACCGCCTGAAAATGTAGGACTCAGGCGATCTGACCTCTATAAACGATACTCTCTTTATATCCATAATTTTTAAACCACAAGTATTGTAACACGATTACAGTATAAATTGTGTTAGTAAATATTAAGGAGGAGTCCTTTTTGACTATTCTTGCGATTTAAGCCGACATTGTGTTTATATTTAAGTGTACATTAGACTTAGGAGGTTGTTTGATTTTACCAAAAAAGGAAATTGCCGAATTTTGCAAGCGGCATCATATAAAGAAACTGTCATTATTTGGGTCATACCTGCATGGCACTTTTAGGCCGCAGAGCGATATTGACCTTCTTGTGGAGTTTGAGCCTGAACATATACCCGGGCTAATAACACTGTCTAGTATGGAGCTGGAGTTAAGCGAAATTATCGGGCACAAAGTGGACTTAAGGACGCCGGAGGATTTAAGCCGCTACTTTCGTAAGGAGGTGGTTGAGTTGGCAGAGGTGCAGTATGTGCAGCAGGGAGGATAAGATTCGGATGCAACATCTGATTGATGCGGCAAAAGAGGTCATTTCTTTTGCACAAGGCAAAACGAGAAGTTCACTGGATACAAACCGTATGCTGACGCTTTCCCTTGTCAAAGACATAGAAATTATTGGCGAAGCTGCAACGGCTATTTCAAATGAGTGCCGCCAAAAGTACCCTCATATTCCATGGAAGAGCATAATCAATATGAGAAACAGGCTCATCCATGCCTATTTTGATATTAATCTCGATATTGTTTGGCAGACGGTTGCGGTGGATGTCCCGTCTCTTGTAGTTGAATTTGAAAAAATTACAGATGCTTTTTAAACACAGATGAACACAGACAAGGAACTATCCGCAGATTGCGCAGATGTTCGCAGATGAGGGAATAGAAACCACAGATGAACGTAGATAGATAAAAACCTCACCTCGTGCCGCTTTGCCGGAGCTTTTCCGTTGTTTTTCACAGATGTGATATAATAAATGCGCGATGAAAGAAAAACTGAAAAGGAGGGGCTATGTCACATAAAGTCAGCGTTTTGATAGAGAAAGACGACAGCGGCTATTATGCTTATTGTCCGGCATTAGACGGTTGTCAGAGTCAGGGCGATTCATTTGAAGAGGTGTTGTCAAATATAAAAGAAGCCATAGAGCTTTATATTGAAACATTATCAGAAGAGGAGCGGCAGGAGTATTTAAGCAAGGAAATCCTTACCACGGAGGTTGCTACAAGTGCCTAAGCTGCCTCGGCTGACTGCGTTTGAGGCTGAGGCGATGTTGTTAAAGGCTGGGTTTATTTTGATTAGGTCAAAAGGCAGCCACAGAATTTATTTTAAAGAAGGAAAGCGAATTGTTATTCCTTTCCATGCCGGGAAAACACTTCACCATAAAATAGTTAAAACCGTTATTAACGCTGTATAATCTATGTCCACAGATTACAGATGATTTTTAACCACAGATGAACACAGACAAGGAACTATCCGCAGATTGCGCAGATGTTCGCAGATAAAAGAATAGAAACCACAGATGAACACAGATAGATAACGATAAAACCTCATCTGCCGCCCCTTTGCCGAAGCTTTTCCTCCGCGTTCTTTATCAGATAAAACCACTGCACTTACTCATGAAGGGCGTTGCGCTTACACCTGTGAATGTATTACTATATAACACGATGAAAACGTACACGGCGGTAATTGAGCGCTGTTCGGATACCGGTTTATATGTTGGGTATGTGCCTGGTTTTCCGGGAGCGCATTCTCAGGCTGAAACACTTGATGAGATCAACAACAATCTAAAAGAAGTAATAGAGATGCTGCTTGAGGATGGCGACCCTAAGCTGGAATCTGAGTTTATAGGCACACAAAATGTTGTCTTAGCCTGAGATGGGCAATTGTCCGATTTTAAAACCCCGCGAGGTTTCTGCAATATTAGAGCGGTTCGGGTTCAAAGAAATTAGACAGCGTGGCGCACATAAACAGTTTAGCCATCCCGACGGACGCTTTACCACTGTGCCTTTTCATCAAGGCAGAGATATTTCACCAATTTTATTAAGAAAAATAGCAAAGGATATCGGTTTATCCATTGAAGAGTTTTTGCAAAGGTATTAAATAGAAAGTAAGGGCGAATAATTATTCGCCCTTACAAAAATCGTTTATCTGCGGACATCTGCGTAATCTGCGGATAGAAATCTCTTTTTTCTTTGTTATCAATAAACCTCGTCATGAGAGCCTATGTTGAGCAGGTGGATTGTGTCGTCTGAGAGCTCAAATATGATACGGATGTCTTTAGTAACCGAACAGGCATATTTGCCTTTTAAAGAGCCGGTTAAAGGATGTGTTTTCAAAGAGTGTGAAAAAGGATTTTCCTGCAGCAAATCTAAAACCGCAGCTGTTTTGCCGCTTAATTCAGTAGAGTTTTTTAATGTTTTCCCAAGTTTTTTAAGGAATGGTTTGTCAGCGTCAAGGTTACGAATCTTCAGAGACAGACTCCATAGCAGCTTTAATCAAGGCTTTGGAATTTTCAAAGGTAACCTTTTCAGGGTTGGCAGCGGCAGCCAGCGTCTCTTCAACAAATGTTTTATGCTTACGCTCTCTGTCGGCAAGATAATCTATAAAATCAGCGGCCTCTTTAACACGCTCAGGAGGCAGCTCAGGCAATACCTCTATGATATGTTCTATGTCCGGCGTCGCTACACTCATTGTAATTTATAGTAGCATAAGGGAGGTTTTAATGGCTATAAGAAAATTATAGACCGGTCTTCGATATTCGCTCAGAGGTCGTGTTGCACAGACGCCGTAAAAAGTATTACTATACAGCACGATGATAGCTGAGATGGAGAGATACGTCTATTGGCAGAATGAGGGGTGTGGCTTGGATATTTGGAAAGATATCCGGATTATATGACTCAGGGGGGGAGCATAGAGTCCGCCCGTGATAATCTGAAAGAAGCTCCGGAGTTTTTTTTTGAAACTGCCTCTTCTGAGGAAATTCAATACCGACTGCACAGAGAATTTAACAAAACACATCGCTGAGGTGTATAATTGTATTGAATAAATTAATCTTTTAGGAAGGGAAAATCTTTATGACAGAACTGCAAAAGCAAGTGTTAAAACTGGGAATGCCTAAGGGCAGCCTTCAAGAGTCAACTTTTAAATTATTCAGAAAAGCGGGGTATCATGTCAGTGTCTCATCGCGCTCATACTATCCCTCCATCAACGACCCCGAGGTAGAGGCCATGCTGATTAGGGCGCAGGAGATGGCGCGATACGTGGAAAAGGGAATCCTTGACTGCGGACTGACCGGTTATGATTGGATACTTGAGCAAGGGGCGGATATTTATGAAGTAGCCGAATTAAACTATGCCAAAGAGGGACTGAGGCCGGTTAGATGGGTTGTAGCCGTTCCAAATAACTCAAGCATTAACTCAGTAGCTGATTTAAACGGAAAACGGATTGCTACCGAGTTGGTTGGGTTTACCAAAAGATACTTAGCTGAGCACAATATTACTGCTGAGGTTGATTTTTCATGGGGAGCGACTGAAGTCAAACCCCCGCAGCTTGCCGATGCCATTGTAGAACTCACCGAGACAGGGTCTTCTTTGCGGGCAAATAATCTGAGAATTGTAGAGACTGTACTTACCTCAACCACCAGATTTATAGCTAACAAAAAAGCATGGGCTGACCCGTGGAAACGGCAGAAGATTGAGGACATGGTGATGCTTCTAAAGGGAGCGCTTGCCGCTGAGGAAAAAGTCGGACTTAAGATGAATATACAGGAACAGGGTCTCAAAGATGTTCTGGGTGTGCTCACCGGACTTCACTCTCCAACTGTATCTCACCTTACCGACAAAGGATGGCTTGCTCTTGAGGTTATAGTAGAGGAAAGCACTGTCAGGGAGTTGATTCCAAAACTAAAAAGTTCCGGCGCCACAGGTATTGTTGAATATCCGCTTAATAAGGTGATTCCTTAAATAAAATATGCCTGAACGCTTGATAAAACAAAATATTCTCAAACTTAGCGCCTACAAGGTTAATGATTTTGCCTGCAAAGTCAGACTTGACGCCAATGAAAGCCCGTTTGGCTTTGATATTAGCCCTGAGGCGATTAAAACTATACAAACCAACAAATACCCAGACCCTGAGGCAAGAGAGCTAAGAGCTATTCTTTCAAAAATGTGGGATGTTGCGCCTGAAAACATCTTGCACGGTAACGGCTCTGATGAACTCATTTATTATTGTATCACTGCAACAGGCGGCCCTGTGCTCTATCCAACGCCAACATTTGTGATGTACGGAATAATCGCCGAATCTCTTTCTGAAGCCACCTACCCTATCGCCCTTAACAAGGATTTTGACCTGGATATTGATGCTATAATTAAAACAATACATGAGAAAAACCCGCGTATAATTTTCATAAGCTCTCCGAATAATCCAACCGGTAATGCGTTTGACGTTGAACAAATCCATCGGATTATAAAAGAGTCCAAAGGGCTTGTTGTGGTTGATGAGGCTTATCACGCATTTTCAGATAAACCATCGTTTATGTCTCACATTGGAAGCTATGACAATCTTTTGGTCATGAAGACGTTAAGTAAAGTCGGGTTTGCAGCTCTTAGGCTTGGGTTTATTATTGGCAGAGAGGACATCATAAGGGAAATCAATAAGCTCAGGCTTCCCTATAACTTAAACTCTTTTTCTCAGGCAATTGCAGTTGATCTGCTGTCTAAAAAACAGAACGAACTAAATGAAAATATACAGACAATCATTTTTGAAAGAAATCGGCTAATTGAAAAACTTAGCGCACTTGGCGAATTAAAAATTTATCCATCGGATTCAAACTTCTTTTTAATAAAACCCGTGGATATGAAGGGCGCTGAGCTTTACGGTAAATTGTTAGAGATGGGAGTTGCCGTTAAGAGTTTTGGAGCGGCTGTACCTGCTCTTGATGACTGTCTCAGGGTAACGGTTGGAAATCCTGATGAAAACACATTCTTTTTAGAGTGTATGGAAAAGATTTTGAACACCAAAAGGACAACATGAGAAAAGGAAAAGTAACAAGAAAGACAAAAGAGACTGATGTAACAGTGGAAATAGTCCTTGACGGCTCTGGTATCACATCGGTAAACACGCAGATACCGTTTTTAAACCATATGCTTGATCTAATGGGCAGACACGGGCTGTTTGATTTAACTATTGATGCAACAGGAGATATTGAAGTTGATTATCACCACTTGATGGAAGATGTTGGGCTTACAATGGGCACGGCTATAGCTCAGGCGTTGGGCACGAAAGAGGGGATAACCAGATTTGGCAGCGCCAGAGTGCCTATGGATGAGACCCTGTCTGAAGTTATTATTGACTTAAGCGGCAGACCGTATCTCGTTTATAACGTGCCATTTACTGACCCCACAGTGAAAGACCTACAGGTGTCGCTTTTTGAGGACTTTTTCAGAGGACTAACTAACAATGGTCTGTTCAATCTCCACGTGCGGCTACACTATGGCAGGGACAGTCATCACATACTTGAATCCATATTCAAAGCCTTTGGCAGAGCGCTAAGTGAGGCCGTACGCATAGACCCGCGCATAAAGGGCGTCCCCTCAACTAAGGGGAGTTTGTAGGGAGTGTTAGGAATGCGGTAGGTCACGATTGTGACGTCATGCCTCAGAATTTGTTACAATAATATCACGGTGAGATTATAAGTGAATTTGTGGAGGTAAAATATGTTGCTTAAAGACATGACTGTTGAACAACTGGAGGATCTTATCGATAAAAAATTTAATGAAAAACTAAATGATTTTTTCTTCGATATTGAAGATTATATGGTCGCATTAGATAGGTACAAGACTACAGGGCGGAAACGGTTCACAACACAGGAGATAAAGGAACAGCTTGGTTTTTAAAGTTTTGTGGGATGAGGGGACTGTCAAAGAGCTTAGTGCAATAGGCAGGGTGAATGCAGAAACAGTTGTTGACAAGGTGGAAAATTATCTTTCTCAAAATCCTTTAAAACTTGGTGAATCACTAAAGGGATCATTTGAGGGTTTCTATAGATATCGCGTAGGTAAGTGCAGAGTTATATATGAGGTTAATATCGAGACAGAAATTGTTACAGTTTTAAGAGTGGGATTCAGGAAAGATATTTATAAGGGATAATGCACAACAGAGACATACAGACAGAATCAAAACAAGGCACAAAGCGCCACTGTGGCAGAGCTTTAAGTGACTATCACATATAATACAAAGTGAGTCTATAAAAAATACTATCTTACTTCCCTTAATATTAAATTTTTGATCTGCAGTGTAGATGGTGCTTTAGAAACGTCTTGATCAGATATACGTAAAAAGCAATCTACATTTGCCTTAACTTTTAAAAATACTTCTATTTCTTTCCATTCAGTATTAGTAATTTTACATATTTGCTGTTTTAAGAAGATTCCTCCCCAGTAATTATTATCTGGTAGCATTTCTTTTATTAAAAAAACTAAATGATGCTCACTACCAACATCTGTTCTTACTGAACATGTAATATGTAGGTTTCTATCTCTGAGAGGGTCTCTATCTTTTGCGATGGCGGCGTAAGGATGCATTACCCTATCCCTTACCCTTATACTAACAGACTAAATACCCTCTTAGAGGGCTATACCTTAAGTCCACTAAAAAGTGGTCTTGACAATGGGGTCCACTAGTAACAACGTAACAAAGGGTTTGGTAAAGAACTCAGGATACACTGCATGTATAGCTTTTTGGACTATTTGGGCTACATCATCAGGGAGTTTTGGATTAAGTCCTATTTTATTTTTCAACAGGTAGAGATAACCATAGCCATAGACGTCGCCCGATGTATCAGAGACATAATATACTTTATTTATAGGCAACACTTTGGATGTAATGTAAAAAGTCAGCACATGATACTTACTTATAAAGGCGCTTATTACAAGAAGTACCGCACGTAAAAACAGATAATTGGTTTCGCACATCGAAAACGCTATGCTGTCTGGCATATTAAGTTTAGAGGTTTTTACTAAATCCACAATCTTGTACACAAGCCCGTCATATACAAACACATCTATGTTATGGACAAAGCAAAACGGCAAATACCTGTTGGAACGCGGGGTCATAAAATATATCAGAGATACCCGATTTGGGTAAAAAAGCCTTGAGATGCTGTCTAAATACAGAATATCATTGCCAAAACTATACATGTGATACGGACAGATTGTTGCGTTTGCAAATAATTTTCTGTTTTTGATTAAAAAAAACGGTATTTCTATGATTCCTAATAAAACGATAAAATTTTTAGCCAAAAACACAATTATTTTCAGCAATAAATGCTTCATTGTGTTGTCTTAAACTTCATTGCGCATTGCCCTTAGAGTTTCCATATAGGTCTTTTGGCCTTGCACATCGTTTTCCTCCGGCGACCATGGCGCAAACATGGTATCGCTGCGATTAAAAGGGCCATTTGTAGTTTCATGAAACACTACCATGTCAGATGTCGGAACAACAGTATGAAAAGCGCTTTCCGACAATCTGTAAAAGAAACAGTTTTGCGGACTCATCTCAATTACGCTTACAATGCCACCCTCTTCATTGAAAAGCATAACACTCAGCTCGCCCTCTATTATGTGAAACGACTCGCTTTTATTTATATGTTTATGCGGTCTGACATATATGTCTTTAGCGTGTGCTATCAACATCTCATGAAGGGTATCATCAACGCTGTGGTGAGCGCAAAGCCTTGCGCGTCTTCTTGGGTTTTTCAGCGCCTGCGCTTTGAGCGCTTCAACATCGGCTCTGTCAACGCTGACAATCCTCTCGGGAGCATAAAACACCTCGTCATTAACATACTGAAACCGCGAAGCTAAATCCACCCCTGCAGAAACCCTGCTGACTATTGCCATGCTATAGATTCTATAAAATCAATAATGCGTATGTCAAATACCATTTGACACCCCCAAGTGAAAATTGTACAATGTGGCATAGTCTTATTCTTTAGATTGGGATTAAATGGAGAAATATTCTTGTTATAAAAGAGAGGTTTGCAGGGTGTGCGGCTCTGTAAATATGGAGGAGGTCTTACAGCTCTCACCGACCCCTATAGGGGATGCTTATATCCCAAAGGATAAGCTCCGGCAGTTCCAACAATTGTACCCTGTAGAGGTATGTTTATGCACAGATTGCTCATTGTCTCAACTCATATACGTTGTTTCTCCTGAGCTTCTATTTGTAGAGCACAGCATACATGAAATGTCTGTCTCTGTCGGTCTTACAGAGCATTTTACAGCGTATGCGGCTGAGGTGGTGGATTTTATAAAACCTCCGGCTGATGCCCTTGCGGTGGATATAAACTGTAACGATGCAACTATGCTTGGTGCATTTAGAAACTTAAAAATGAGGGTGCTGGGCACTGAACCCTCCACTGTGGTGTCACAAAAGGGTAAGGAAAACGCAATAGAAATACTAAATGAATTTTTTTCCGTTGAGTTAGCTAAAAAAATTAAAATAGAAAAAGGAGCGGCAACAATTGTAGTTTGCAACAAGTTTGCCAATTTTGACAATCTTGACGGCTTAATGGATAGTGTAAAGACGCTTCTATCACCCGACGGGGTATTTGTATTTGAAGCCGTATATGTTTCAGACCTCCTTGAGAAAAACCTCTTTGAGCTTATTTACCACGAGCACTTAAATTATTTTTCTGTAAAACCTCTTAAGCAATTATTCAAAAAACACGGCATGGAACTTGTTAGAGCGCAGCGATTACCGTTTAAAAGCGGCACAATCAGAGGGTTTGTGAAGTTTAAAGGCACACCGCCTGAGCCTTGCGTCGATGAGATGATTCAACAAGAGGAGAAAGATCAGATACATAGTCCTGTGGTGTATGAAAAGCTCCGGGAAATGATAAAACACATAAAAACACAACTCCTTCAACTGCTTTGGGGTTTGAAAGCAGAGGGGAAGACAATAGCCGCCTATGGCGCATCAGTGACGTCAACAACGCTGATTTATAATTTAGAGTTTGCCGGTATTGTAGATTACATTGTTGACGACAATCCAAAGCGGCATGGTTTATACTCTCCCGGGCACCATATACCTGTCTATGCTCCGGCAGTAATTTATGAAAAAAAGCCCGATTATGTAGTAATTCTGGCATGGCGATATGCCGATACGATAATGAAACACAATACGCAATTTACCCAAATGGGCGGCAGGTTTATTTTGCCGCTGCCTGAGATAGTGGTGACGACGACTCCAATTTTTGCCGGCGGCCTCAATAGAACGAAAACCGTGGAATGATCCGGCTTACATCGGTTTTGAAGGCGTTTGTCTCACCACGAAGCGAAACATAGGGATCTACCGGCTGCTCTGAAGAGGCGGCCAGAGACCGAAATATCTCCTTGCCCACGATAAGGTCTCCTGTCAGATCGGCATAACGCTCACCCTCCAGCGCTAGAATAGTTTCAAATATGATTGTACTTTCCCTGGGTGACACCGCATGGCGCATAACTGATCCTTTGACGGCGTTTAGCTCTTTGATGGACGACGTGACGCGATCAACCAGATCATGGTAGGGACTGAACAGGCGGAGCTGCCCCTCGATAGCGTCAATCCATTGCCGTAACCTGTCTATTCGCCGGCGACCATCCCGGCTGCATGTGGCGTAGAAGAAGGCAGCCGTAGCCGGATGGTAGTAGGTGAGTACCTCAAACCAGATACTGATTTGCAAGGCTGTCTCAACATCCGTTTTGGGAAAAGTTGGCGTTTCGATAAGTATATTCGTCGGTTTGCCGCTGTAACGCAGTCCCATGCTGTCACGCTGTTCATAGTAAGCAGTGCCGGGAAGCAATATTACTGGATTGAGTATCATGCGAACTGGCTCCAAATTTAAAACAAAATCAAGGGTCTCCAAGTAACCGGACAGGGTATCGCCCGGCAAGGGCAGCATGACGTCAACAACGATCTTTACATCAGGCAGCCACGAGCGCAGCAAACTAGCTCGATTTCGGAAAACCTCTGGACCAGCACGCTTACCAATCAATTTCAACGCCTCAGGGGTCGTCGTCTGAACGGCAAACAGTATATATCCATTAGAGAGTCTCATCAGCTTCAAGACAGCGTCCTTTTTCGTCTCATTGATTCCACGGGCGTCAATTTCGACCTCTGTCTTTACCCTTTCGCCACCGTAGTGCATTATGGTATCTATGAACTGGTTAGCCCGATTGACTTTCAGTAAAAAGTCGGAATCCGTGAAAAAAACATGTTTTACAGAAGGATGGCTGTAAATCATAGCGATTTCCGCAATAATGCGGTCGTCTGTGAAATATTCAACGCCTTTGTCACCGCTTCCCCAGAAACAATAAGCGCAACCGAACGGGCATCCTCGAGATGATTCAATGATTGCCATATAATTTTGGTCAGCCTCTATGTGCACAGTTCCATCCAGGAATGGAGACGGTAACTGAGAAATATCAATCTTTTCGATATTCTTGCCGGTCTTGTTAATAGTTCCATTCTGCGACCTGTATAAGATGTTTGACACCTCGGACAAGGGCTGCCGTTTCGCAAGTGCGCGCAGCAGGTAGTAGAATATCGTCTCGCCGGGAGCTGTAACGTAAGGAATAATATCTACAAACGGATAATCAACGATTATCTCATCTGCCACCGGAGAAACCTGGGGGCCGCCAAAAACAATAACAACCTCCGGATTCTGTCTCTTATAATTATCGGCAAACTCAATAATATCGTTACAATTCCATATATACACTGAACATGCAACAACATCGTAATGTTTGGTGCCGAGGTTGGCAATCATCTCTCCTGTGGTAATGCCCAGGTCAAAAACAAAGGTATCTATATCAGGAGCGGTAAAACCGTCCTTGCGTGCACGCCACATTACATAGGACTTTAGGACAAAAGGACTGGGCGAGAGTACTTTGAGTCCACCCGGACTGCGGGGCACTACCGTAACGATAGCAACCGATAGCAATCCTCCCGCTTCATTCACGGGATTTTCCATAAGTATAACCTCCTTTATACGGTCAGATGCTGTTTTAGCATAGTATCACTGGAAACTGAATTTTGTCAAATCAAAACGTCCTTGACATACATGGGAGGAAAATGATAGAAAAAGGATTCTTTAAGAGAAAAGCGGTAACAGAGGAGAGTCGTTAATGGGCGTCAATGATGACAGGTGTATTTTATGCGGGGAAAAGGACTTAGCAGCCATACAATTTTCCACCGGTATTGCCGCAGTTACGTCAGACTGTAAACCGTGGCCCCGTTTGGGTGATTTTGCTTACTGTCAGAGATGTGGACATATCCAGAAACGGCTTACTACGGCTCTGTTAGATGACATTAAAACGATATATTCCGGTTATGAGATATACTTTTTAAGCGATGGCAATGAACAACTGATTTTCCCCGGCTCTGTAAGTAAGCCCCGTACGCAGGAGATTTTAACACGGCTTGTGGAAACCATTAACATACCTAAACAGGGCAGAGTGCTTGATATAGGATGCGGCAACGGTGCGTTTTTAAAGACATTTGGCAAGGCATACCCACAGTGGAGTTTATTTGGTTTTGAACAGAGCGCTATAGAGGCAATTCCAGGGGTTACAGAGATATACTCCGGCTCTGTGGATACGATAGAGGGCTGCTATGATATTGTTACTATGATATACGTGTTAGAGCATCTTTTTGATCCGGTGGGGTTTTTAAAAAAGCTTCATGGTATTATGGCTCCGGGGGGCATGTTGTTTATTCAGGTGCCGAGTTTTATAAAAACCCCGTTTGATTTAACGGTTGCAGACCATTGTTCCCATTTTTATCCCGACACACTTGTCAGTGCTGCAGGGGCTTCAGGTTTTAGCGTAGGGGTTCAGAGCAAAGACTGGATTGCAAAAGAGATAGGAATACTGGCAAAGAAATCCGGCAATACGGGCACCACCTTTGTTTTTAAAAATACCGGAGGTGTGGACTTAGCTGAAAGGTCTTTTTCATGGCTTCACAAAGTGGCGCAACATGCGGCAGAGACCTCCGACTCCGGCGCATTTGGCATATTTGGCACGGCTATCGCAGGCACATGGCTGGCAAATATGATAAGACCCTCCGTTAATTTCTTTGTAGATGAGGATCCGCTAAAACAGGGGAAAGTGCATATGGGACTGCCCATATTTAACCCTGACCGTATCCCCTTTGATGACGCCGTGGTCTATCTGGCTTTTCCGTGGTTTGTTGCAAAACCGCTCTTTGATCGATTATCAGTATCCTATCCCTCAATAAAATTTATACAGCCGCCTCCGGGCTAATTAAAATTGCTTCTGAGTTCCCCTATAAGTTACTATAGAAAAAAAACTATGCCGCCGCATTTGGCTGCGGACAAAGATACGTTTTGGAGGACTGAGTGACGGATGTATAAAATTTCGTGGTGGCGGGTTAATTTTGGCGACAACGAAATAGGGAAAATTTCTGAATCCGTCAAAAGAGAATGTTTCAGCCAGGGTCCGGTTACGGAGGAGTTTGAGCGGGGAGTGTCTGCAATGCTTAATGTGCCGTATGTGGCGGCAACTACAAGCGGGAGTATGGCGCTTTTGATGTCTTTGATGGCAGCAGGCATTGGCCCCGGCGATAAGGTAATCGTACCAAACCGGACGTGGATCGCATCAGCCCATGCCGTGCTGATGGCAGGAGCCGAGGTTACCTTTATAGACGTTGAGACTGAGCGCCCGGTAATGGATGTAACACAGCTTGAAAAGATAATTCAACCTGCCACTAAAGCCATAATGCCGGTGCATATGAACGGACGGGCTGTAAACATGAAAGAGATAAATACAATTGCCGACAAGCACGGTCTAATTGTGATAGAAGACGCTGCACAGGCGTTTTGTTCAAAACATAATAACGTTTCCCTCGGCACAGAGTCGTTTGCCGGTTGTTTTTCTATGTCCATGGGGAAACTTCTCTCAACCGGACAGGGCGGCTTTGTCGTGACCAAAGATACGGACACGTACAATAAATTACGAATGCTTCGCACTCACGGTTTAAACGACATTATTAACGTCAAATATACTTCAAGAGGATTTAATTTCAAGTTTACCGATATTGCAGCTTCTATAGGAGTTGTTGGATTAGAACATATGCCGGGACGGATAGAGCGGGTTAAGGCGATATACAAAAAATACGAAACCGCACTGAGTGAGTTTCCGTTTCTAAAGTTGATTCCAGTGGATACCGAACACGGCGAGCTGCCGATATATGTTGAAGTGCTGTGTGCTGAAAGAGACAAGTTGATAAAGTTTCTGGCAGACAGAGGAATTCAAGCAAGACCAACACATCCAAACCTAAACACGGCGGCGTATTTTAAAGACAACAATATCTATCCCAACTCAGAGCTGTTTGCTCAACAGGAACTGGTGCTGCCATGCGGCCCTGACCAGCCTATGGAAAACGTGGAGCGCTTAATTGAGGCGCTTAAGGACTACAGCTAATAAAAGGACTGGATTCCTGCTTTCGCAGGAATGACAAAAAAAAGAGGAGGCTGCATAATGAGCGTATATAGGTTCTCAGTAGTAACCGAAAAGGATAGCGATGGGTATTTTGCTTTCTGTCCCGAGCTTCAAGGCTGCTATACACAGGGTGATACGTATGAAGAGGTGCTGGGAAATATTAAGGATGCAATTCGTCTTCACATAGACGATAGAATAGAAAACTCGGAGGAAATTCCACAGTCTGAATCAGTAAGTCTAACTCTGATGGATGTGGCAGTGTGAGCGAGAAATTTCCAAGAGTGACTGCTGACAATGCAATTAAAGTATTGGAAAGAGTAGGATTTGTTTTCTCACGGCAAAGCGGAAGCCACAAGATATACAAAAATAGTGAACGCAGGAGGGTAACAGTTCCATATCATTCAGGGAAAATCTTGCATCCAAAAACTTTATCCAGCATTTTAAATGATGCTGAGTTAAATGTGGAGAAATTCAAAGAACTTTTGAAATAGCATTTGTACGCACAGTTGTAATTCCCTGTAAGCCCGCATGTCCCATGTAATCTGACAGGCAGATCTATTTCAGGGCCTTGTCTGTTTCAGGCCAGTAGAGCCCGGCATTTTGAATAGTTTTTTTACTCCAGGCATTGAGCTCCTCTATTGTTATGCCATTTATGCGTGCAAACGTTTCTCTTTTTGCTTGCGTTTTGAAATTTATCCTGTCCCACTCAAACGCTCTCAAAGAGTGTAGGATTTCGGGACTGAACTCATTGGTTTTTATACAGCCGTGAGCAAAACCGAAAAACTCAAACTTTCTGAAATCAAAGCCGTCTATAAGGACATTTTGTTCCTTTGCCATAGAATATAGCTCTGTGGTGGGAACAGGTGTTGCTATATGGAAATTGACAATGTCGGCATTCATCTCATCGGCAAAAGTGACGGTGTCTCTGATTTGGTCCCACGTCTCGCCGGGTATGCCGATAATAAAATCAGCAATTACTTCTAACCCGAGCTCCCGTGCTTTTTTCATTATCCCAGGCACTTGTTTCAGGTTAAGGGGTTTTTTTATCAGCCGTGTAAGCACGTCCTGATTACCAGACTCTATGGGTAGTATCAATTGATATGTTTTGCTTTCTTTCATTAACTCCAACAGTGCGTCATCCAGTAGAAACGTTGACAGGTTGCCGCTTTTCCAGTGTAGATCGTAATCTCTCTTGATTAATCCTTTAAGGATGGTTTCAAATCTTTTTCTGCTTTGTATAAGACTGTCATCCAAAAACACTATCTCTTTTATCCCGTAGTCGTTAACCAGCCAGTCTATTTCCTCAAGCACACGTTCTGCAGATTTAAACCGTATAGCACGTCCGGAGACTGAATGAGCGCTGCAATAAATACAGTGGTGCGGGCATCCGCGTGAGGTTGACATTATGGTGTAGGGATATTTTAATGGGAGAAAGATGTTTGAAAATCTGTCGACTTTGTTGGCATATTTCAAGAAATCAAGCTTATCCCATGCTGGAAAGGGCAGCGTGTCCAGATCTTGAATATATGTCGTCATGGGATTAACAACAACTTTGCCGGAGGAATCTTTGTATGCAATACCATCAAAATTACTGAAGTTATAGTCATTTTTATTTAACATTTCCAGGAATTTCGGCAGACGGTGTTCTCCCTCACCCAAAATCAGATAATCCACATTCGGGTCCTCAAGAGCGATATCCGGCGTAGTGGTAGGATAAACGCCGCCCAGCACAATAACAGTTTCGGGGTTAATCTCTTTTATAATGGCGGTCAACATGCCGGCGCTTCTGGCAAATTCAAGAGAAATACAACTTATTCCGACAACATCAGGGGCAAAAGCGGAAATAACAGCCTTTACATCTTCTTTAGTAAGAGCATTCAGATTAGGGTCCAATGCTTGGCACTCGTAGTCGTCGGGCATAATAGCGCACAAAAGCGCAAGTGTATAGGGGTGAATAGACCACGGCCTGTTATTAGCCCAGCTGGTGCTGGGTTGTGTCAGCAACACCTTTCTTATCTTTCCCATTACGTTCTCCAGTGTGATTATTCTAAACGTCTGTAAAGGTAAATACAGGGGATGTTAACACGACAGAAATTCAATTGTCAACATTAAAGGAAAGGTACCGTAGTTGTTTAGGCGGTGTTGCTTAATATGCCTGCGCTTTTCAGATACTGCACCACCTGCTCTGAGCACTGCTCAATTGTAAGCGTATCGGTTTTAAGAACTATCTCAGGGAGCTCAGGCGCCTCATATGGTGAGGACACGCCGGTAAATTCCTTAATTTCTCCAGCCCTTGCCTTTTTATAGTGACCCTTAACATCCCTCTGTTCACACACGTCAATAGAACAGTCACAGTATATCTCTATAAAATCATAATTGCCAACAAGTGCGCGTACCGCATCACGATATTCCCTAAGCGGCGATATGAACGCAGTCATTGTTATCACACCGGCCTCTATAAAGAGCTTTGCAACCTCCCCGATTCTGCGGATATTTTCTTTGCGGTCATCCATTGTAAATCCCAAATTGGAACACAGTCCGTGGCGGACGTTATCTCCGTCAAGCACCATTGTTTTTACTCCCATGTCATAGAGCCGCTTTTCAACCGAAAGCGCAATCGTAGATTTCCCGGAGCTGGGCAGCCCTGTAAACCAAAGCACTGCGCTCCTGTGCCCGTTTTGAGCCTCTTTCATCCGGCGGCTTACTAACACCTCATGCCACACCAAATTTTCCTGTACCATTTTATTATCTCTCCTTTCCGGCCCAATTCACTCGTTCAAAAGATTCCGGTAAAACCTCAAAATCTGAATCATTTGTCACAAGAATTAAATTATACGTCTTTGCAGTGCAAGCGATTAGTAAATCAAAATCAGTTATAGTTTTACCTTGCTTTCGTAAATAAGCTTTTGTTTCACCAAATAACATCCAAATATTTGTATCTAATGACAGTGTTAAAACAGACTCCCTAAAAAGTGCTATCTTGTTAAAATTATGTTCTTTCATGTTAGAAAAAGCCACTCCGTAATATAGCTCTCCTAAACTGACTTCTGACATATAGCAAGGCTCGTTTCTAAAAATATGCACCATTTCTATCGTATTATGTTCAAAGGTTGAAAGGTCGTTTTCTGTTTTCTCTGAGCCATTCATCAGGTAAATACAGTGGTTGGTATCCAACAGGTAAGGCATTAAATAATATCAACCCTTCGTTTAGAGATTGTCCTGGCAGTCTTAATTATTCGTATCCACTCCTCGGAGTCCTCATTGCCGCCGCCTAAAGCTCTGATTGACTCCAGAATTCTCATTCTTTCGTCTCCAACCGGCGCTGGCGGTAAGCCATCCAAAGTATCAGGCTCTATTTTAACCGTAAAACTCCGTTCTGTCGGCAGCCTATATTTCTCTATCCACTCCGCAGGCAAATCAGTTCCTTTTATATGTTCTAAAACTATTGTCACCATAATTCCTATACACTCCTCCCCCGTTATCGATGTTATATCATAACACAAAACCATCTCAAAATGACATCTTACGCTTTATGAAATTATCAACAGTGCCCCATGATACATCCAAAATCTTAGCAATATTCGCCTTTGTAACCCGTTTATTCAAAAGCCCCCTAATCTCTCCCTCTTTGCCGTCTAATTTTGATTTGCCGGGGCCCTTAGGGCGGCCAAGCGTTCTACCGTCTGCCCTTGCCCGTTGCAGCGCCGTTTTGGTGCGGTGAGAGAGTAAATCCCGTTCAAGTTCGGCAAGCAGCGAGAAAATCGTGACCATTATCTTAGAGGTCATATCGTTATCGTTTGATGCGTTGATTTTAAGCCCCTGTTTGACCGAGATGAACTCTACCTTAAGTGCCGCCAGTTTCTTTATCAGTTGAATAACCTCGCCGGTGCTCCGCCCTAATCGTGAAAGCTCTGTCACTATCAACCTGTCGCCGGACTCTAAAGAAGACATCAGCTTGTCTATTGAGCGCTCCTTTAAAGACTTACGGGTTGATACCTCAAGCTCTATCCACGTATCCACTTTGATGTGCTCTTTATCGCAATAATTTAAAATCTCAAACTTTTGGTTTCTATAGTCCTGCTCATCCGTGGACACTCTGATATATCCGATGGTTTTTGCCATTTAACCGCTCCTCTCAGTAAAAAGATATAATATCTATTATATTATAGATTATATCAAAATTAAAATGTTGTTTTCATTGCGATTAATTCAAAGTGAAAAGGAACGTTTTTGTTGTGATTTTGAGAACTTTATCCGCAGATGACGCAGATGAACGCAGATAAGAAAAAGAAGTTGAAATACATATCTCACTTGAGTTACACTAAGAAATGCTTTTTTTTAGGAGAACATATGGAATGAGGAGAACATATGAAAAAAGTTTTTATTTTTTGGGATAACTCAAACATTTTTATAAGCGGAAAAACGGTAGCTTCTGAGAATGAAGGGCAAGATGCGCGTTATCAATTAAGGCTCCAATTTAATAGAATTTTGGACCTTGCAAGCGCCGGCCGTGAGATAGAATATGCAATAGCGGTCGGCTCCGTTCCTCCCGAATTGCGTCACGTTTGGAACAAAATGGAACAATGCGGAATAAAGATTGAATTACTTGAAAGAGGTTCAGATTCAAATAAAGAGCAAGCTGTGGATCAAGCCCTCCAAGTGCATATGCTCAGGAAGACTATTGACTATAATGGAACCCCCGGAATAGTTATAATGTTAACAGGAGATGGCCATGGTTTTCATGATGGAGTAGATTTTCATGCCGATTTAGAAAGAATGCACAATAAAGGCTGGGGGATTGAAATCATCGCATGGGAGAAAACTTGCAATTCGAGGTTGAAAAAATGGGCTCAAGAGTTTGGTACTTTTATTCGTCTTGAGGATTATTACGAAAGCATAACATTTCTTGACGATGACAAAGGAGTAATCCGTAAGTCAAAACCATTATCTTTGGCTAACAGAATTAAATCAACTTAAAAAAGACGTAAAAAAGGAGGAATCACGGACATATACACTGACACAAAGATACTATTTATTGACGACCTTGCTGCCAAAGTTGATGCGTTAAAGAAATCAGGCAAAAAGGTTGTTCAGTCTCACGGGGTGTTTGACCTGATTCATCCCGGCACAATACGCCACCTCAAAGACGCTAAAAACATGGGAGACATCCTCATTGTAACTGTCATACAGGACTCTGATGTCAGAAAGGGCCCGGGAAGACCGATTTTTCACGACACTCAGCGCGCCGAAAATGTCGCCTCGCTTTCCATGGTTGACTACGTCTCCATTGTGGACGACACTGTACCCTTTCAGTGTATAAAACGCCTCAAACCCGACATATTCGCTAAAGGCCGGCAGCATAAGGAAAACGACAACCAAATCCGCGATAAAATCTATGCCGAGGAAAAGGACTTATACTTTGGACTTAGTAAAATCATGGAGACCTCCGGGTTTTCCATTACGTCTTCTAAGATTATCAACAATTTCCTTGACATCTACCCCGAACACATAAAGACCTACCTGCGGGAGTTTTCCAAAGTCTATCCGTTTGATTACATAAAAGACAAATTGGATTGTCTTAAAGGATATAAGGTGCTCATCATAGGGGACGGCATAGTGGATGAGTACTGCTACTGTGAGACTATGGGGAAATCGCCTAAGGCAGATGTAATCGTAAACAGGTTTCTCAGTGTCGATGTGTTTGCGGGCGGGGCATTTGCCATAGCTAATCATGTCTCGGGTCTATGTAATCACGTGCACCTTGTCAGTGTCCTGGGACTTGAGGACACACGTGAGGATTTTGTAAAGAGCTCCCTGAGACCTAACATAAAGGCAACGTTTTTTTACAGAGACGACGCCCCTACAATCATAAAAAAACGGTACATAAACACCCATAACACAAAAGTGTTTGAGGTTAACTACATAAACGATACATCTATAAACGAACCCCTTGAAAACCAGATGATCGACTTCTTAAATAAAATAATCAAAGACTACGACCTTGTGCTGGTTTCAGATTTTGGGCACGGACTGATAACAAAGAGATTAATCGGATTTATAGAAGCACAAGCCAACATGGTTGCCGTAAACACGCAGACAAACGGGGCCAATGCAGGTCTTAATCTGATAACAAAATACGGGCGCACCGATTTTATCTGTCTGGACGGTTACGAGGCGCGCCTTGCTACGCAGATGAAGTATGAGGATTTTGAGGACGTAGCCGTAGAGCTTATGGCAATGGTTAATACGGAGCGGTTAATTATCACAGCGGGAAGTGCCGGCTCACTGTGTATAAGCCGCGGCGGGAGCATTAACAGAACGCCTGCGTTTGCTACAAAAGTGATAGACGTGATAGGGGCAGGGGATGCGTTCTTTTCGTATGCCGCGCCGTGCATGGCCCTCGGGATGCCGGTAGAGCTTGTGTCTTTTATCAGTAACGCTGTAGGAGCGCTTGCCGTAGCAATTATCGGCAACAAAAGACCCGTTGAAAAATACGAAGTGCTGGAGTTTATTCAAAACGTGCTGCAATAGAAGATTACTACCAGAAAAGATTAATCCATAGATGACGCAGATGAAACTAAAAATTTCTATACAGTTAACTCCGCTAATAAAAAGCTGGATTCCTGCTTTCGCAGGAATGACAAGAAAAAGAAGTCACTTCTTTGTCATTCCCGCCTACGAGCGGGAATCCAGTCCTTTCTCTCCTCTATTACATTACCTTTTTAGAAGCTACTTGGTATAAATCCTCTGCCGGAGTTAACTGCATAATCATTAATTAAAATATAAACCTGCTTGATATTATTAGCGCTTAATATTTCCCTCTATGTATCAGCGTTTTAGCCTCATTGACGATACTGTCTTTATCAAGGCCGTTGATTTTTCTCATCTCATCGTACGTGCCGTAACCCACTGGGAAAGTGTCGTTTAAGCCCATGCGTTTGAATTTAACGCTGTGTCCAGATTCTGCGATTATTTCAGAAATGCAGCTGCCAAGACCGCCGATTACTGAGTGTTCCTCAACAGAAAGCAGTGCTCCGGTCTCGTTTATCGCTTTCAGAATAATTTCCGTATCAAATGGTTTTATCGTGTGGATATTGATTAGTCTTGCGTTTATGCCGCACTTTTTAAGTATGTCCACAGCTTGCAGAGTTTCGTAAACAATGGAGCCTGTGGCAATTATGGTAATATCGCTGCCCTCGGTTAATGTGACGCCGTATCCCAGTTTAAATTCGTACGGGGCGTCGTAAATTTTAGGGGTGCCTCCCGTTGTGATTCTAAGATATACGGGGCCCTCTATTTTAGCTGCTGCAACGGTTGCATTATACGTCTCAAGGGGGTCAGAGGGGGAGAAAATGGTGAGCCCGGGCAGCACCCGCATCACGGTGATGTCCTCTGTGTTGTGGTGGGTGGGCCCAAGGTTACTGTAAGCAAATCCAACTCCGATACCGACAAGTTTGACGTTCATATTTTGCAGACAGACGTCGTTTCGCACCTGTTCATAAGCGCGAAACGTTATAAAATTTGAGATTGTGTAAGCAAACGGAATAAGCCCCGTGGAAGCCATTCCGGCAGCCATACCAATCATATTAGCTTCGGCAATTCCTGCGTTAATGAGGCGCTCTGGGAACGCCTCCCGGTACTTGTCAAACACGATAGCCCCGTTATCGGCAATCAGAGAGACTATGCGGCTGTCAATTTCTGAAAGCTCATAGAGCGCTTTAATGTATGCGTTTCTCATAGGGTGGTGTTTCTATTAAGACTAATTTGCGTCTAAGGGTTTCTTTAAATCCACTAATAGGCTAACTCATTGACAATAGCATTGTCAATGAAAAATATCTTAAAATGACTCTGATGTAACATGAAAATATTGTGTCCAGATTGTAACTCCGAGTGTTTCTGTGATTGCAAGAGCTGACGCTGGGTATTGAATCATTTGATATAAGCCGGGTATAATCTGTTATGGCATTTGAAAGCATTACAGACAGCAAAATAGAGGAGTTGATTCTTTGCGAAAAAAGAGTTATTAACCCTGGTATAAAAAGTAAAATAAAGGCAGAACACGAACAATACAATTATGACGCAATATCTTTGGATACAAATAAATATAAATTTATGATTTACAAACGACAGAACAAGAGAGAGGGAATGGAGGATGATTTTTCATGCGGCATCATTTGGATTGCACCAAGCGGTGAGATGTTAACATTGAAAAGATATAACGGCCCCAATCATAAACACAAAAATCACCTTGAAAACGACTCTCTAACAGATGGAGCCCATGTGCATATTGCTACTGAAAGGTATATCAGGGCTAACAAAAAAGCAGAAGGATTTGCAGAAAAAACATCCTGCTACATAACCGTAGAAGGCGCATTACACTGCCTTGTTAAAGCGTGTAATGTCAAAAACATACAAACAACTCCAGATGAAAGCAGGTTATTTTAAGAATGAATTTTGACATTGATAAATTACAAAAAAAACTGTGTGAGCTGATGTGCGCTGAGGTAACCATTAAACCCAGGAATGAAAAATTACTGGTTGTAGAAACGCCGTTTTACTTTGCCGACGGTGATATATATCAGATTTATATCAGAGAAATGTCTGGAGGAATCCTACGGTTGACGGATATGGGACACACAATGATTCACTTAAGTTATGAAAATGACATAGATAAATTTAAAAAAGGAACACGTGGAAATATTCTTAACCAGATAAAAGCTGAGACTTCTGTTGAAGAAGATAATGGAGAGTTCTTTATTGACACTCCGTTAGAACATATTGCTTTTAATATCTTCAGATTAGGGCAGGCATTAACTAAAATCGTTGATGTTACATTTTTGAATCGTGCAAGAGCAGAATCTACTTTTTATGAGGATTTACGGGAACAATTGTTGAAAATAGTTCCTGAGGATAAAATCACTGAAGAGTATTTTTGCACAGAGATTGAACAAGCAAAAGATTATCCCATTGATTACAAGATAGATGGGAAAGATGCTCCTTTGTTCCTGTTTGGAATTCCCGGCAAAGATAAGGCTCAGTTAACCACTATAGTTATTGAACGATTATTACGTGGAAAAGTAAACTTTGACAGCTTGCTGATTTTTGCCGATCAAACTTTAATCCCACGCAATGCTCTCGCCAGATTATCAAATGTCGGGGGTGAAATGGTCTCACTAGATGCCTTTGATGATTTATCGAGAAAGATCTATAGAAAAATTCCTTCAAATGAATCAAACAGCGGCAGCTCATCTTTCGGAAATACCAATTAGAATAGCAATCTGCGGAAAAATTCTCTCAACACGTGTTACAATACTCCTAATGACGTACGCTCAAACTGCTCAAAAATGCCTCGCCGATTTTAAGGCAGCGCTTGACGCCGTTATAGTGACGGATGCCGATGGTGTGCCGTTAGATTTCATTGCAGCTGTCGCAGATGCGTGTAAAGTGATTGCCTCTCATCATAAAGCTAACAACAAGGTAATGTTTATTGGCAATGGCGGCTCGGCTGCAATAGCCAGCCACATGGCGATAGATTTCTGGAAAAACGGCCGCATCAAGGCTACCGCATTTAACGATTCCTCCCTGCTTACCTGTATCGCTAACGACTACGGTTATGAGTACGTGTTTGAAAAGCCAATCGAGATGTTTGCAGATAATGGAGACGTCCTGATAGCTATCAGCAGCTCCGGCAGCTCTAAAAACATCCTAAACGGGGCAGATATGGCGGTAAAAAAGACCTGTGATGTGATTACACTTTCAGGGTTTAAACCGGATAATCCGCTGCGAAAAAAAGGCGTTATAAATTTCTATGTGCCGTCAAACATCTATGGAGTCGTGGAGGTCGTTCATCAGTATATCTGTCATCTGATTCTGGATACGATAATGGACGGCGGTGCCTGTGACGTACAGAGTTAGCCGCCAATTTGCAGTCTCATCGGTCGGCAGACAGGGCTCAACGACACCCACGCAGAGTATTTGAAAAATCGATTGGATTATGGTAGCATACAGAATATCAATAGCACAGGAGGACAGCTTATGGCCAATAATCACCTCGGAGCCCTTGACGAACGGAGACGGGACAATGCCCACAGGGGGATGAAGCTCTTGCAGATGTGGGTACCTGACACCCACAGCCGTAAGTTTGTAAAGGAGGCTGAGCGTCAATTGGCGCAGCTTAGAAACGACCCACAGGAAAAAGAAGTCTTACAGTTTATAGGGGAGGTAGCGGATTTTAGCGGCTGGCAGCCATGAGACGCGGTGATATAGTTACAACCATTGGGCTTGGCGATTACGGCAAGCCTCGTCCAGCACTCGTTATTCAATCAGACCTTTTTATGAAACACACCTCCATGACCATCCTTCTCATAACGAGTGAATTGAGAGATGCCCCGTTATTTCGGATAGAAGTCAAACCAACTACAGAAAATGGACTTAGAAAAATATCTCAGGTAATGATAGATAAAGCTGTGACCGTCCCTTGTGATAAACTCGGCCCTGTTTTTGGACATCTGGACGATTCAACGATGTTGGCAATTAACAAAGCTCTCGCTGTCTGGCTTGGGTTTGTATAGATTTAAGAAACCCTCCTCACATGTTACAATACTCTCCATGACAGACAAGTACCGGATAGACAGTCATAAGCTGATTTATCACGTTGACAGAGTTAACGGTTGGCTGCGTGGAGAGGACGTCTATCCGATATATCTGGAGATTAGTCCCTCCGGCACGTGCAATCATAGGTGCACGTTTTGCGGGCTGGATTTTATGCGCAAAAACCGGCAGTTTATCAACACCTCCGTCCTTATTGAGCGAGTAACTGAGATGGCGGCTTGCGGCGTTAAAAGCATAAATTATGCTGGAGAAGGGGAGCCGTTTCTGCACCCGGATATGCCAAAAATCATAGCCCACACAAAAACCTCCGGCATAGATGTAGCACTGACTACAAACGGAGCGCTCTTTACTCCCGATATTGCCTCTAAAGTCCTGCCTAATACCGAATGGATAAAGGTCAGCATTGCAGCAGGCACAAAGGAGACGTACGCTAAAATTCACCGCACCAAAGAGAGCGATTTTGACGCCGTTATCGCTAACATGACAGAGGCCGCCGCTATTAAAAAGCGCAATAACTATAAATGCACCCTCGGTATGCAGATGCTTTGTCTTCCGGAAAATCACAATGAAGCCGTGACGCTTACTAAAATCGCCTCAGAAATCGGGATGGACTATCTTGTAATAAAACCGTATTCGCACCACCCGCACAGTACGCATAAAAAATACAAAGATATCCGATACGCAGATTATCTGCACCTTGCCGATGAGCTTAAAAGTTACAACACGGAAAGTTTCAGTGTCATATTCCGTGTCAATACGATGAAAAAGTGGGATGCGGGAGTGAGACCCTACGACCGATGTAACGCCCTGCCCTTTTGGTCCTATATTGACTCCGCAGGACTTCTCTGGAGCTGTCTTGAGCATCTGAAAGACAACAGGTTTTACTACGGTAACGTCATAGAGCAGACGTTTAAAGAAGTGTGGCACAGTGAGCGGCGAAAGGACGTATTAAAAATGGTCAACGCCGAGCTTGATATTAATGAGTGCCGATTAAACTGCCGGATGGACGCCGTTAACGCATATCTGTGGGAACTTAACCATCCGCCCGAACACGTTAATTTTATCTGAACCAATGATTTTCTTGATTACATGCCTGCTTGGTAATTCTTTTATCTGCGTTCATCTGCGTAATCTGCGGATAGTGCCGTTGTCTTTTAATCATGCTTGTCAGCTACTTATATACTTTTCCTCTGAAATCAACGGCATCAACAAAAATTGTTTCTGTTTTGGTGTTTGGTTTGAAGATGATGCGTATCTTACCCTTGCGGATACGAAAATAATCCGCCTACTGCCCTTTCAATTTAACAATGTCTATATTTATTGTGGCGCCGGTTATTTTGAGGATGAAATCTTTTAGCGAATCCCTGATTCCGTCTTCTATGTTGTGCTTTTTGATAAACTCAAATGCTCTTTTTGAATATTCAATGCTCCACTTCATACATAAAGCGTTTCTTTATAAACTGAGGTTTCCTCTGGCTTTCCATAACGGTTTGAGATGTCCAGCATTTCTTTATCGGATGTCTCTGGAAAGAACATCAGGCGCATCTTTATCAGCTCCTCCTCTAATGCCTCTTTCACAGACTCCTTCACTATAGCCTTCAGCTGTTCATGGCTTATTGTAAGCATTGCCTCTAAAAAACCTCCTTGCGGCTGATACTATATCTTAGCACAAATTGATATGAAATGTCGTGGTTTCTATAGGGCAAACGCATTTCACAGGAAATAATAATATATTGCCAATGCAGTGTAGCTTCGCTAAAAATTCTGCCTTGCAACAGAGAAGTCTTTTGCTGCTTTTTTCTCTATTTTCTCTAATGCGTTTGCACTGGTGGTTTCTATTCTTTCATCTGCGTACATCTGCGTAATCTGCGGATAAAATCCCTTCATCTTTATCTCTCATCTGCGGATAAAATTCTTTTCTCTGTTGCGTAATCTGCGGATTATTCCTTTCTCTTTTAACTCATCTTCTCAATGTACACTGTCAACATGTTCGCCGCCTTTTTTGTGTCTCATGATTAGTATCAGCGGCAGATTGAGAATCAGTGCAAAGAAGGTTATCATTGATACCTTATTAAACGACAGCATTGAGGCTTGTCTTTGCAGTTCCATGTAAATAGAGGACTCTGCCGCATGTTTAGCTGCAGCCCCTACAATACCCTTCGTACTAAAGAATGCAACAGCCGAGTTGACGGCGTTTTGATAGTTAAGGTTAAACGGATTAAGCCGCCCGATTAGATCAAACTGCGTTGTCTGAGTGCTGCGGGCAAGTATGGTCATAGAAAGCGATATGCCGATGCTGCCTCCGGTGTTTCTTAAGAGATTAAACATACCGGAGGCGTTTGACATCTGTTCCCGCCTGATGTGAGACATGGTGAGAGTCATAAGGGGAATAAAGAAACATCCGGCTCCAACACCAAGAATAATTCTTGGTATGAGTACCGCATTAAAATCGGCATACAGGTTGAGTTCCGAAAATATGTACGCTGCGGCGCTTGTTAGGCACACCCCCACGGCAAGCACATACTTTGGGTTTATCTTTTGCACCAGCACCCCGACAACGGGCATAGTTATAAGCATAGGAAGCCCCCCCAGTCCAACCACCTTGCCTGCCAGTGTTGAGTTATAGCCCATAAGCATTTGAAGATAGAGCGGCAAAAGCACAATTGTTGCCATAAAACTAAAGTACATCGCAAACATCACAGTGCACCCAGTGCTAAAGGTAATATCCTTAAACACGCTAAAGTCAACAACGGGCTGCTTTATAAAATTTTCAACTACAACGAAAATAATCAACGAAATTGCTGAAATTGCAGTCAGTACGGTTATGAAATCCGAGGCAAACCAGTCCTCCTGCTGACCCTTGTCAAGCACTATCTGAAGACAGCCAAGCCCCACAACAAGGAGCGCAAGCCCGGCGTAGTCTATCCGCATCTTAGTTTTTTTCATATACGGAGGGTCTTTGATAAATATGGAATTTAAAATAATGGCAATTATCCCAACAGGAACGTTTATATAGAAAATCCACCGCCACGACCAGTTATCGGAGACCCACCCACCCAGAAGCGGCCCTATTATCGGAGCAAACACAACGCCAAGCCCAAAGACGGACATTGCAAGCCCATGAAGCCGCGGAGGAAATGTCTCAAAGAGAATCGCATGAGAAAGCGGCTGAAGGGCCCCTCCTCCAATTCCCTGCATCACCCGGAAAAATATGAGGCTCTCCAGATTCCACGCTACCCCGCACATAAACGAGCTAAATGTAAACAACGCCACAGAGAAAATCAGATACCGTTTCCGTCCGAAGAGTTTACAAAACCACCCTGTCAGAGGGATTATGATGGCATTAGAGACCAGATACGAGGTCAGAGTCCACGTAACCTCATCCATCCCCGCTGACAGGCTGCCCCGAATGTGGTCTAATGACACGTTAACGACAGTTGTGTCAACCACTTCAATGAAAGTCGGCAAAATCACGCTAAGCGCAATCAGCCACGTTTGCAGATTGACTTTGTCTTTGCCGCTATCGGCAGCAGCCTGTGAGGCATCGGCACTCATAAGATTATTGTAAGTGTGAAGGGGGAAATAATGCAAATTGCTTATGCCATTAGCTCCTAAGCAGTATATTCTTTCCCGCTGAAATGCGTTTGCCCTGGGGCTTGATTTTTTTAGTTTCAATTGCTTAAAATAAGTTTGTAATTTACTAATTTACAAATAACTATGAACGAAAAAACGACCATAAGAAAAATTAACCGGAACTTTCAAATCACACTACCACCGGATTTCAGGGAAAGGTTTGGGC
This sequence comes from Nitrospirales bacterium LBB_01, assembly GCA_004376055.2. Classification (GTDB taxonomy): domain Bacteria; phylum Nitrospirota; class Thermodesulfovibrionia; order Thermodesulfovibrionales; family Magnetobacteriaceae; genus Magnetomonas; species Magnetomonas plexicatena. Next base: position 1,325,415 of record CP049016.1, on the reverse strand, counting down.
TGCATGAAGGTGACTATGTAGAAGTGACTGAGGAGGAAACAAGTCTTACTCTCCGACCTGTGGCAACGCAAGCGGCAAGAAAACAACTACTGAAACAATTGGATGAGATATTTGCTAAAACCTCTGACAACCCTTATGCCAACTTGCCGGAGGAGGAGGAGGTAATGAAAATTGTAAATAAAGCAATTGCGGAAGTACGGGCAGAAAGAAAAGCGCAGCAAGAGTAAAGCAAATAATTCCACTATGAAAATCGTTATTGATTGTAATGTCCTCATTTCGGCTTCTGTAAATGACGGCACTTGTCGGCAAGTATTTAGAAAAGCCGTAAACAGCCACCAAATATTTCTTTCACAACATATTGTAGATGAATACTTAGAGACCATTACTAAAAATGCTTATTGAGTTAACTCCGCTAACAAGAAACTGGATTCCTGCCTTCGCAGGAATGACAAGACTGGGAACCACGCTTTCATATGTCATTCCAGCCTCCGAGCTGGAACCCAGTCTTTTTTTACATATCCTTAGCTGACAAAATAACATCTGCCGGAGCTAACTGCATAGGCAATTTACTAAATGAACCTCCCCACCGCAAGCAACGGGGTATCTACTAAAAAAAACTATTAGCAATACAGAAAAAACTGGATTCCCGCTCGTAGGCGGAAATGACAAAAGGAAAGAATGCTTTTCTCTTTCTGTTATTCCTTTTTTTTCTTGTCATTCCTGCGAAGGCAGGAATCCATCTTTTTATTTATGTCTTTGAACGCAACTCGGTATAAGGTAAAAAAGGTCGTCTATGAAAAATACAAAGTGCCGGAGTATTGGATTGTTATCCCTGAGCTTCTGACAGTTGAGATTTTTATAATAGAAAACGACAGGTACCATTCTTTTACAGAGCTTGAGGGCGTGGTTAATTCCACAGTGATTGACGGACTTCACGGTCAACGTTAAGGATATATTTCTTGAGTAGCCGGTTGATTTCAGGTAGTCCGCTATAGCGCTCCACACTGCGGCATAAGATGATTACCTGTAGGCACCACTCCGTGAGAGTATCGCTATTATTTCCACTATTCGCTGCTCTGTACCCAGCCGATAGATAATCCGCCAGTCTCCAACTCTATAACGATATAACCCCTTGAGCTTGCCGGTAAGCGCCTTTATGTTATTGCCATGCAGGGGATTGCACTCAAGAGATTTGAAGCACTCATCAAATCGTTTTCTAATGCCGGCAGAGGTTTTGTCACAAGACATTCTCTGAAGGTCTTGTGAGAACTCATCCCAGAGTTCTTTGTCCGCCACCTGACAGTCTCTTTTCTCTCTGAAGCATTTAAACCCTCGCTGATTGCATTAACCCACTCAGGCTGTGAGAGGATTTCCAGCGTTTCTTTGTGCCGCTCAATGTAATCATCTATAAGTTCTGAGAGGATTTCATTGATATTGCGCTTTTCGATATTTGCTATGACACCGAGTGTCTCTTGCTTATCCTCTGGAATCATTATAGTTTCTGACATATACCGCCTCCTGGCAATAGTTTACTTGTGCGGTAAATTATAAGTCAATACCGGTGCTCCGCTGCGTTTCCTCTTTTGAAAGCAACCGCTTATTTAGTAGAAAATATCTCCTTGAAAAAATCCATCAGAGCGGTCCACGAACGTTTGTCGGCTTTTTCGTTATAAGCGACACCTTTGGAGTTGTCATTTCCTGCCGCCGGGTTTGTAAAAGAATGCACTGCGTTACCATAGAGCACCATTTGCCAGTCCACACTGTCATGCCGCATCTCATCCTCAAATGCGCTCATTATCTCTGGAGGCGTAAAGGGATCATCGGCGCCATGCAAAACAAGCACTTTTGTTTTTATATTGCTGTTTGAAGACTCTGGCGTATCCAAAGAGCCGTGAATGCTGACCACACCGGCAATCTCCTCGCCAGAGCGGGCAAGCTCCAACACTGTCATCCCGCCAAAACAATAGCCTATCGCCGCTATACGCTGCGGGTCTGTGTGTTGAATGGAGTGTAAATAATGCAGAGCAGTTTTAATGCGCCGGCGCAGAAGATTACGGTCATTTTTGTACATGCCGGCAAGCTTAGCAGCCTCATCGTTGTTTTTAGGACGAATGTTTTTGCCATAAATATCGGCGGCAAAAGCGACATAGCCAAGCTTTGCCAATTGCCGCGCTTTTTCCTCCACAAATTCCCCATGCCCCATCCAATCGTGAACTATCAACACGGCCGGGCGTTTGCCCTTTATGCTTTTGTCATACGCCACGTAACCCTCTAAAACCGTATTGCCGTCCTTGTAGTCTATTGTTTTAGAATATATAGAGGAGGGGGACGCCTTAGCAGAGTATGCAGGTGATGAGGTCAACAAAAGCACGAAAATTATATAGAGGACTTTTTTCATTAGTAAAACTCCTTTTTTTTCTTTGGGAGTATTATAACACTGACGCATGTGGTTTGTCACGGACAGTTAATCTACCCAATGTCCTGCAGGGTTTTTTTGACAAAAATGCCGGCGTGGCGCTATCGGCAGCAGCCTGTGAGGAGTCAGCACTCATGGATTATTCTAAGGGTGAAGGGGTAATTTATGCCACTGACAAAAAAAGCTTAATCCACAGAAAAAAAGTTTTTAAAGAATTTATCCGCAGATGACGCAGATGAACGCAGATAAAGAAATTAATCTTCTCATCTGCGAAAATCTGTGCAATCTGCGGAGAGAATCCTTATTCTTTATCTTCTGTTATGTTAAAATACTACATGACTGTTGGAACTATCGAGAGAGATTTTGATTTAACTGAGATCATCAACGGGGAGGAAATCGTGGCGCCAAGTCCATTTGGAAAACATCAGCATATAGTTGGCAACTTATACGCTCTTGTGCGGCAGTATGTTAAGAAAAATAACATTGGCAATGTGTACCTTGCCCCGCTTGACGTTATATTTGAAGAGGGTGAAAACAGACTGCAGCCTGATGTATTATTTATACGCAATGACAATATGTCTATTTTTCAGGATTGGATACGAGGCGTGCCCGATATGGTGTGTGAGATAATATCTCAAGGCAGCTATGAAATGGATACCGAGGTAAAGAAATCCATTTATGAGAGATACAAAGTGCCGGAGTATTGGATAGTCATTCCAGAGTTCCAGATAGTTGAGATTTTTATAATAGAAAATGACAGGTACAAAAAACACTCTTTTGCAGAGCTTGAGGGCGTAGTCACTTCTAAAATCATAGACGGCCTCACGGTCAATATTAAAGACATTTTCGAGTAACCGCCGTGCGGACACAGTGTCCGCAGTTGCGTATCTAAAAAGCGAGTCTATCATGGTAAAACGATCGGATACTAACAGAAAGTCATTGACAGCGCAGCTGCCTTAAAACAACCGGCAAAAGCACCGTCTCTGAGTTGATACCGAGTTGCGTCCAAAAAAGTAAGGGCTTTACTAAAGTTAAGAAACTCTTGAAAAGGAGAGAATTTGAGAGCTTATACGTTGGGTTGAGATTGCCACGTCGCTATCGCTCCTCGCAATGACAGATAAAAACAGCACATTGCCGTCATTGCGAACCCCCGCGAGGGGGTGTGGCAATCTCAGCAAACCAATAAAACCTTAAAATTCAATCTTTTTTTAACAAGAGTTACTTACCTCTTTAACGGCTACTTAGTATGAGTTATCCGTTTGCGGCGGCTTGTTGTGCGGCCTCTTTGGCAAGCAGCCTTTTAGCCTGCTGATCGCCGCCTCGTGCCTCTTTAGCGGTCTGATTAGGGGTCTCGGTAGCTTCTTGTAACGCTGCGGCTGCGGCACTTATACTAACAGTAGCGCTGGGAGTCGTCTTAGGCTTTGCCTGTTCTGTATCTGCTGCGGCAGATTTTGGCTTAGATTGCGCTGTATTTACCTGCTGAGATGTTGTTGCATTTGACACACTATTAACCATTTTGAGCCTCCTTGCTGCGATTATTAATATTACATCGGAATAAACATCCAAAATCTTTAGGGAAAGATTTAATTGGGGAAATCTCAGGCTGAACCAGGGCACCATGGATAGGGGGGGGAGAAAAAGCGGCAAGTTTGTGCTAAGATATTCAGATGAAAACTACCGAGCCGGTGCTTTTACAGTTTAAGGCAGAGCTTGTTGCGATGTATGGGCAGCGTCTTGCGCGCGTGGTGTTGTTTGGGTCACGAGCACGAGGGGATGCACGTGAAGATTCCGATTACGACATTGCTGTATTTCTGAAATCACTTTCGGACAGGTGGGCTGAACTGGACAGGTTGGCATTGCTTCGTGTTGCTTTCATTGATGATACAGGCGCTTTTTTTGATGTATTGCCTTATTCCGACACAGCCTATCAGGAACGTTCACCGCTTATGCATGAGATACGAGGGGAGGGAGTTGAGCTTTGAAGCCAGAAGCGGAGCGTTTTATAGAAAAAGCCCGAAAGCTTCTTGTGCACGCAGACACTATGCTGAGTGTCGGTCTTAACGACGATGCCGGACGTACAGCCTATCTTGCCGGATTCCACGCAGCACTTGCCCTTATCTTTGAGCGTATGGGAAAAACATGCAAAACCCATAAAGGTGTTCAAATGGAGTTTTTGCGTTTAACCCGTGGGGACCCCAACGTCCCGGCTGATCTTCGGATTTTTTTATCTCAGGCTTACAATCTCAAAGCTATTGCCGATTACGAGACCAGCCAAAACTCTGAAATTTCTTTAGAACGGGCGACCGCTTCTGTTGATACAAGCAAACAGTTTGTAGCGCTTATTACCGATTTAATAAAAACTCCTCCAAAACCGGCGGGTGATTCAGAGTGAGCGATTTGTACAAAAATCCAACAAGACCACTAAAGACCCTAACGCCGTTTAATGCGCTTATGTATGCGGCTCTCTGTGTATATACGGTCTTTATACTGTTTTACAATCTTAGCGATCGGTATTTTTGGGCTGATGAGGCGGAAACTGCTGACCTTGCCGTAAACATAACGAGGTTTGGTCTGCCCAGAGCCTATGACGGTAAAAATTACATCTCGCTTTACGGCCCCTCCATATTTGAAAACAAGTCCAACATTGTAACATGGCGGCCGTGGCTTGATGAGTACCTTGCCGCAGCGTCTTTCAAAGCCTTTGGACACACAACTACCGCTGGACGCATCCCATTTGTGACGTTTGGCGCTGCCGCCGTGTTTTTGATGGCGCTATTGTCTTACCGAATATTTAAATCACACAGTGCGGCTATATCGGCTACAGTTCTTGTTGCAGCATCAGAACTGTTTGTTTTGCACGTCAGACAGTGCAGGTACTACTCTGTAGTGATATTTGCAGAGATTGCTCTCATCCTTGCCCTATATAACCTTTTAACCGGTAAGAAAAAATCCGGAATTATTATTTTAACCGCAAGTCTTGCCCTGCAGTTTTACACAAACTACATCGTAATGGGAGGCAGTATTTTTGCGTTAGGGATTTTGGCTCTTTTGACCCGCAAAAGAAATAAAGGGTTTTTATCCTCCTTTGTAGTCAGTATGAGCGCTTTTTCAATTATTGCGGCTCCGTGGCTTATTTATGCAAAACCATGGGTTCAGTCTGGTTTTGTAGGCAGGGGGGATATTGTTTCTAAGTTGCAGTTCTATATTTCTGAGATTCATTTCAATATTTTCCCTCTTATTTTGATTTTTATTCCGCCTGCCTACTATCTGTTTCGGTGGCTGTTTCCAAATTCAAGGGGTGCGGTCTTTCAAAAAGTGCCTGCCATTCAAAGAGATATTATTTCGTTTCTAATACTTACCATTCCTTTTACCCTGGTTATTGTCTCACTTGCTCCTGAAATCTACATAAGATATGTGGTGCATCTTATACCGGTTTTTGTGCTTTTGACAGTGTTTCTTTTAACCAACTATGTGCGCCCGGTGTGGCTGCGGCTGACTCTGATATGCCTCATGTGTTTTACAAATTATATCTCCTATGCAGCCGCATATCCGTTTAAGTCTTTAAACGAACCCTTGCTTGTCGTGCACTCCCCAAAAGTAACAATATATCATCTGATTAAAAACACTCTGGCCGACTCCACCAATCAGTTAGAGGATACGGTCAATTTCATGAAAAAAGAAAGTAAACCCACCGACACTGTGCTTTCGTCTTGCCCGGAATTTGCCCTGATATTTTATACCGGTATGCGTGTGGTTAATGCGAGATTTTTAGAGACAGTTGATTTGAAAACTCTGCCGGAGTGGATATTCCCTGAGTGCATATCAGAGGATACCTCTGTGGAGCCTCTCTATCCTCCGTTAAAGTACGCACAGTACTACACTCCGGTCACATTTGCTATTCACGATGGTCCGGTAATTGGAAACATGCCGGTTCCTGACATTTATGGGCAGTTTACATCACAACAGGGAATAAGTCAGGTGACGATCTTTAGGCTTAATTTCGGAGCAGCTATTGATATAACAAATGAAAAAACTATTTTTAAACCGGTAGGATTTCAGGGCAACGTTATATCTGTCAAGGTATCGTCAGACGGCAGGTTCATTGTGGCTGCAGGGAGCCATAACAGGATGATAGACAGCTCTGGTCAGGTCAAAATCATAGACATAAAAACTGGCGCTGTGGTTCATGAAATTTCAAGCAATATTCATCCGATTAAATCGGCGTTTCTAACGCCGGATGGGAAATCAATAATCGGCATAGTCGGCAACACGGTTAAACGATGGGACATTGACACCGGCAAAAAGAGAAAAACCTTTGCCGGACATAAAGACCAGATAAACGCGATAGCATTAGTGCCAGGCGGCAATCAGCTGTTAAGCGCCGCAAAAAACGACAGGTTAAAATTGTGGGATATAACCTCAGGCAAGGAGCTTTCGGTATTTGCCGGCGCAAAGAGTAATATTACAGCAATAGCTGTAACCTCCGACGGGCGCTATGCAGTCTCTGCCGGAACGGATAATCGCTTAAAACTCTGGGATATTAAATCAGGGACCGAGGTAAAAACCTTTGTCGGCAACACTAAGGACATAAAGACGATAGCGATAAGTAAATCTGGTCGGTTTATGCTGACAGGGGGCGGGTATGACGGAGCGGTTAGAGTTTGGGACATAGAGCTTGGGCGTGAGGTCAGGGCGCTTATGGGACACAAGGCGCCTGTGTCCTCAATAGTAATCACACCGGATGACTTATATGCCGTATCTGGTGGAGCCACAGGTCTTATCAGGGTTTGGAACATAGAGTCAGGCTCTGAGGCGGTGGTTTTTTCTGAGGACTCAAGACATGTCTCGTCACTATCGCTAACACCGGATGGAAAATCGGTGGCAGCGGGGTCATGGAACGGCACAGTGTCGGTTTGGGATACAGCCACAGGGAAATGTTTAAGCCAAATGGGGTTGTTTGCTAAGCCTCATACTCTGTAAAGAGCCGCAAGTAAACCCCTTCAAACCACAATGCTTCTTGATTAAAACTCCAGTATTAACTATAATGACTGTAGAGTGCCTAAGATAACAAAAGAGCTTCTGAAAAAGGGAGCTGATGGCTACATTTCGTCGCGGTTTATGTCTGTGATGTCAAATGCCTCTGATGTGACAGTGCGTGTGTCCGAAATCGTTGTAAGGCCGCAGGTCAGGCAGGAGTTCCGTGAGGATAAGCACTTTCAGCAGCTTCTGGAGTCAGTCCGCAGACAGGGAGTCTTGCAGCCCATACTTTTAGCTGAACTTGACGGGCAATATGTCCTTATTGCCGGAGAGAGACGGCTCCGCGCAGCTAAAACACTTGGGTTTGATACAATCCCGGCACGCATCCTGCGGAATCTTTCAGAGTCAGACATTGTTGAAATACAGCTGATTGAAAACATCATCCGGCAGGATTTAAACTTTCTGGATGAGGCTCTGGGGTATTTTCGTTATTTTACAAGCAAAGCCGGTAACTCTACCGAAAACGATGTAATTAACGCTTTCGTAACGTACGGCAGAGCGCCGGAACGACTGAGCCCTGAGCTTGCGGACACTGTGTCCGCAATTTTAAAAATATCGGGAAAATCCGGCAGAACCCTGCAAAGACTTCTGACACTTCTGCGGCTTCCGCAAAAGGTTAAGGACGCCCTGAGAGAGAAAACCATCAGTCTTACTGTTGGATATGCGCTTGCTTCAAACGTGGAACATCCGGCATTTGATGCAGTGTTTGAAAGGGCGCTGCACTCTAAACTAACCAAACAGGAGGCGGCAGAGCTATTCAGCGACACTCCACACACACCTGAACATAACCGCTTGTGCACTAAACTAAGAGAGGCGCTAAGAGCCGTAGAGAGCAATGTTGACGACTTGTCTGATGCTGAGAAAAAAGACTTACGGAAAGAGCTTAAGACTGTGCTTAAAGTGTTAGAATATAGATGAGAAAGAGAAACCACAGATAAACACGGATGATGATTATTTAATTTTTATCTGCGTTAATCTGCGTCATCTGCGGAGAAAAAAGTTTTTAAAAGATTCATCCGCAGATTGCGCAGATTTTCACAGATGAGAGACAACAAATGCAGCTGATACGTGTTATACGTGAGCTTAGGCTTGGACGGGTGCTGATACTATCGCTTTGCTCTGTTCCATTGGGAGTAATAGTGGGGCTTGCCGAGCTTATGTTTGGTATGACCCTTATGTATTTCTTTAGCAGTGTCGATTTGATTTCCTATAAAGGACTGCCGAGGTGGTTTATTATAAAAGACTACTTAGGACCAACTGCAGCCTTTATTTCTATGGGGCTCTTCAGGGTGTTTATGAATTTCTTCTCTATTACCTTTAACAACACAAGTTCTATGGGGTTTCTTTTAAAGGTAAGGAACAATGTTGTTGAATCTATACTGTTAAGCAAAACCCCGTCACAGACGTTTTCCCTGTCGGACCTTAACAATTTTTTTTCTCATCTGCTGCCGATATCCTCAACGTTTATCAGTTCTGTTTTGAGTTTTTTAACGGCTGCTTTTACAATTGTTTTTCTGTTTTCAAGTCTTTTTTTATTATCGTTTAAACTTGCCGTTGTAACTGTTATAACGGTGCTTTTAGCTGGTATCCCGGTAATTTTGACCAGAGACATCCGTCGTAAATACGGAAACATCTATACAGCACAGGGTAATAATTTTTTTAAGAAAATAACCATAGATTTAAAAAATATATATTTCTTACAGATTATCGGAAAACTGTTAAGCGAGTTTAAGTCACTTATTGCGATAAACTACAGCATTTTGACCTCTGGTATAAAATTAGAGCTCTGTTACATGATAAATGGATCGCTGCCGTATGGTCTTGCAATTTTTGTTGCTCTGGCAATAATCATGGCAAACCAAAAATACGGCTTTGTGCATAACTCGGTGCTTCTGCCCTTTGTATATCTTTTAATGCAGGTTAACACCAACGTGGGAAAACTGTTTACAGCGAACGGCAATATCCAATTCAGCAGGCCGTCTTTCATAGAACTTACCGGTATCTTAAGCCGTGCAAAACTAAACCGGCAGGATTACAACGCAGAAGCTGGGAAATTTGAAGTGGACACGATAAGCTCTCTTGAGGTGTCAAACCTCTCTATCGGGCGCGATACAACCATCTTGACCGATATATCTTTTTGCGCAAACCCTGGTGATTTTCTCTGTATATCGGGTAAGTCCGGCATAGGGAAAACGACATTGCTTATGACACTTATTGGCGTAATTCCGCACAAGTCAGGGACTGTTACCATAAACGGTTATGAAGTGAGCGATATAAATTTTCTGAAATTTCGGGAGAAATTGGCTTTTTCCGGGCCTGAGCCATTTTTGTTGGATGACACGATAAGGGCAAATCTTCTTTTTGGCACAAAGGCTGCTCACAGCGATGTGGAACTTATTGAGGCTCTCAAACTTGCCCACTGTGGCTTTGTTATGGAGGAGATGCCGGAGGGGCTTAATTCGGTTCTCTATGAAAGTGGAGAGGGGATATCGGCCGGACAAAAGCAGCGTCTTTCCATTGCCCGTGCAATTCTAAGAAGCCCGGAAATTCTCATTCTTGATGAGGCCACAGCCAACATCGACGAGGAAACAGAAGAGAAAATCATTACCGGCATAAAAACAAAATTCCCACGCCTGCTGACGCTTGCCGTCTCTCACCGAGCCTCTATGAGACAGCACGCCACTCGGATTATAGAGTTGTAACGGCTATGAAAAGGTCTAAGCTAATATCATTGGTGCTGATTACCTCAGCGACACTTGTCTCCTCCTGTGGAGACGATATAGGCACACTTGACACACGGCGAGAGGTTTATAAGACGAAAGAGGATTGCGCCAGAGATTGGGATGGCAATGACAATTGCCAACTGCGCCCTACTGGAGGCGGTTACTTAGGGCCAAGCTATTTCTTTTACGGTGGAAACTCATACTACATCCCTCATAGCACCGATAAACCACGCCCAATGAGCAACTCTATGGTTTTTTCACAGTCAAGTCTTGGCGTGCGTCCTACTCATTCAACCTCCACCGTAAAGTCATCCAGCGTTGTGCGCGGCGGCTTTGGCGCCTCATCGTCGCATCACTCATCGGTGTCATGAAGCGGTTAATCGTAAAAAAACGAGACCAATGGCAGTCTCACATGGAGGAACTCGGATTTACGTTTCACACCACTGATGACACATACTGGAACGAGGGCGTCTGTTATGAGTTTAGCGCACAGGAAATAGACGAAATAGAGCGCGTTACACAACTTCTGCATGAGATGTGCATTGAGGCGGTAAAAGCCGTACTGAACAACAACCTGTTTCGGAGACTCCATATCCCTGAGAGTTACGAACACTATATAAGGAACACTTTAAAGCAGCAGCAGCTTTCCATATACGGGAGGTTTGATTTCTCTTTTGATAACAACGGCAATCCCTGCTTGCTTGAGTACAATGCCGATACGCCTACGTCTTTGCTTGAATCAAGTGTGGTGCAGTGGGTGTGGCTTGAAGAGATGTTTCCAAAGTATGATCAATTTAATTCAATTCACGAAAAACTGCTTGAGGCTTTTAGCGCTATTGCAAGAGAGACTGCATCCGGTGTGCCGATGTACTTTAGCTGTGTGAAGGATTACGAGGAGGATCTCGTAACAGTGCAGTACCTTCAGGATGTGGCAATTCAGGCGGGCCTTGACGGCAGGCACGTATTCATAGAGGATATTGGATATAACGCCGAAGGTGGAAAGTTTTACGATTTACACGGCGAGGTCATTGAGCAGATGTTTAAACTCTATCCGTGGGAATGGCTGCTTGCCGATGCGTTTGGCTCCCACGTGTTAAAGGGCGCTATGCGGCTGTATGAGCCGCCCTGGAAGATGATTCTTTCCAACAAGGCAATACTTGCAATTCTTTGGGAAATGTATCCAAACCACCCTAATCTAATCCCCACGTATCATGGCGCACGGAGCTTAAGAGGAAACTATGTAAAGAAACCGATATTTTCCCGAGAAGGCGCCAACGTGTCAATATTTCGGGATGGCGATATGATTGACGCCACAGAGGGCACGTATGGACAGGAGGGATTTGTGTATCAGGAAATCAGGGCGCTTCCTGAGTTTTCAGGCAATCATGCCGTAGTAGGCTCATGGGTCATAAACGGACAGCCGGCTGGTATTGGAGTCAGAGAGGATAACTCCGCTGTAACCAAAAACACAAGCAGATTTGTTCCCCATTACTTTAAACCATGACAATTTACGCTAAAACAAGGAGAAAACAACGATGGTATTAATTCACGGACTGACAGCATTTATGGCTTATTTTATCTCATCAGTAGTTTTTTTGGTTCTTTTTAGCATTATCTACAAGTGGATAACTCCATACAACGAGTTTAAACTGATACATGAGGGAAACACTGCGGCTGCGTTGAGTTTTAGCGGGGTGTTGATAGGGTTTGTGCTGCCAATGGCAAGTGCCATAGCGCATAGCGCAAGCCTATTTGATATGTTTATCTGGGCAGGCGTGGCACTGGCAGTTCAGGTGATTTCGTTTTTAGCGGTGAGACTGGTGTTTCCGACACTGGTTAATGACATCTCATCCAACAATGTTTCAACAGGACTGTTCCTTGGGGTCATATCTATCCTAACCGGAATACTAAACGCAGCCTGTATCACGAGTTAGAACGGGAGATGGTTCATTTAATTTGTATTTCAGTAGTCCATAAACAGTTCTTTTACTAATGAGTCCTTGTCACGGTTAAGTCCTTCTGCAAGGTCACAAAGGATATTGCCTATAGTGCCGATTTTTAATGATGAGTGGGCAGGAATGGTTATATGATGCTTTACATTTCCAAAAGTTGATGTCAATCGAATGTGGCTGCCGCTTTGTCTGGTTATCTCATATATCTACTCAGAAGCGTTGCAAAGTCTCTGCCAGACAAATCTCTTGGAATTTTAGGCATACGAAAACACTTCATCTATAACCATATGCAGCCTGATTACTTTTGGAGTGTCATTATCATTGTCAAAATGACATTTAACAGCATCCTTAATATTCACTTTCAATTCAGCCAAATCTTCGGCTTCTGTCATTATGGAGTGATTGAGAGCATGAGCGCAAAAACCGCCTTCAATACTCTTCTCAACTATAAATATAATTTCATTCATATACTGCCTCCTTTGAGCCGGTAGTAACAAAATAATCTGCATTTGTAGGCATTCAAGAAATACTGATAATTTAATTGTCCTCCCGATTATTCCGTTTTTCTAATTCTTCTGATTCTATGTCTTCCAGGCTCTATCACAACAAATGCTGACTTTAAATCCTCTTCAGAATAAGAGCTTAACACTGTTTCAAGCTCTTTATGAACTGCATTGATAGTTAGAGGTAAAACCCGAAGATAAAGAATTCCACAACCCAATTCTTCTACAAAAACAAGCCCGCCAAAATCTCTATCCCTTGTTATAAAAATCCTTCTTTGTTCCTGAGATATTTTTAACAAATAGACATCGGATGCACTAAATAGGTTTATGTCTGCAACAGTAATAACATCATGTTTTAGCTCTTTAAGGAATCTGCCGGTAACAGCATACACATCATGGTCTAAAAGAAACCTCATACCGTTGCTGTTATATGGATATCTTCAGAGGTCACTAAGTCAATAGCATACTGAATGCAGGCACGAATATCCTCTGGTTGAAGATCAGGGTAATAATCACGTCGGATCTCATTAAATGTCAACCCTTCTCTTATCAATTCCAGCACGCTTTGTAATGTTATTCTTGTTCCGGCAACACAAGGTTTGCCAAAGTGAATGTTAGGATTGACTTCTATTCTTTCTCTCATATCCCCCGCCTTATAATAGTTATAGTCTCTGGTACGTTGAACTATATTTATATTATATCACGCTATCATTCATAAATAGTTAAACTGGGGTGATAAGATAATCAATATCACTGTTGTCTCTTTGCTCATCACGGACATAGGAGCCAAAGAGCGCTATTGATCTGACCTGATAGCGGCTCAACAGCTGACGGTTAGCACAGATTGTCTCCCGTATCGTCTATCTTATCCATAGCCTAAGTATCTATATTGTATCATTAAATTGGCTAAAAAAAGACAGCGACAGGGTGTCTCGGTAGGGCAAACGCATTTCATTGGAAAAGATTAAACAGCTTACGAGCGATTAATACACATTCTTAAAATAAGGTACTTTTGATGAGAAGGAGGTTGAATTTTAACGTTTTGTAGGTTTGACGAGATTGCTTCGCTACGCTCGCAATGACAAACTTGGCTGTTTTCTTATCTGTCATTGCGAGGAGCGATAGCGACGTGGCAATCTCACCTAAGAAACCCAGCGTTAACTACAATATTTTTTCTAATGCGTTTGCCCTGGCTGTCTCGGCTGCTCAATAACGCCAGGGTATCTTTCTATTTATGTTCAGCCTCTAAGATATTCATAATGCCGCTTTGAAGTGCAGGACATTTATCTTTGATAATCTCCCACATAATCTCATAATCTATTCCGAAATACTCGTGAGTAAGTATGTTCCTGAAGTCAATTATTTTACGCCATGAAATGAAGGGGTATTTCTCTACTATGTCTGAAGGTACTTTGCTTGCTGCCTCTCCTACTATCTCAAAATTCCGAATGATTGCGTCTATACGCATTTCGTCCTGTAAAAGGTTTTCATAAGAAATATCTCCGACATATGTTATGATTTTATTGCTTGCCGCAAGTATATCTTCAAGGTATAGCCTATAATTTCTATACATATGTTATTTCTCTTAGGATGCTTTCTTTAAGTTGTGGTCTTAACGCTTGAACCGTTACCAAATCCACCTTTCTGCCGAAAAGGTCTTCAAGAAAAAACTTGAGATCCATAAAATTGTCAAAGTTTTTTGCCCCTTCATTAAACTCCACCAGAAAATCAATATCACTGTTGTCTCTTTGCTCATCACGGACATAGGAGCCAAAGAGCGCTATTGATCTGACCTGATAGCGGCTCAACAGCTGACGGTTAGTAAGGATTGTCTCCAGTATCGTCTTCTTATCCATAGCCTAAGTATCTATATTGTATCATTAAATTGGCTAAAAAAAGACAGTGACGGGGCTGTTTAAGTAATACTGATATTGGCGTTCAAATTTTATAGTATTTCAAAAGTTTTTCTATAACATCAAAAAATCATAACAGAGAAAAGATTCTATCCGCAGATGATAGTTCAGACAATGTTTGAGCTACGGAGGGGGAGGCTTAAGTCTGCATCCGGCTGAATATCTCAAGGGCAAGGTCTTTAAAGTCCTGAGACAGGGGGAGTTTCGGATAGACTTTATCCAGCGTGGAATTCAATATGGGCAGCTCACGGAGCTTTACTGCCGATTTTATGCGAGTTTTAAATATCAAATCGCCAAACACCTCAAGAGCCATATCCTCCATCGCTTTAGATATGTTTGACACTTTTTCATAGTTATTTATCAGCACCCCTATCACCGAGACGTCTGGGTTATTGTAGTATTTTCTGACGTCAGAGAGTATCAGATTTATCACGTTACCGCCGCCGCCAATTGCCGTTGCGTCAAGCGTTATAGGAATTAAGATGTAGTCTGAGGCGCTGACAACTATATAGTGAAGATTTGATATATAGGGCGCCGTATCAATTAACACAAGGTCATAGTCCTCGGATATGATTTTAATGGTTTCAATCAGCTTTGCGGCTGCCTTACGCTCCCCAATTCCAGTCATCTCCCTGTCAATGCGGTCAAGGTTTAGGGATGTGGTTATGACAGCCGGAGTAATCCCTGACACAGCGGCAAGAGAGAGCGCTTTAAGCTCTTGTTTTACGGCACTGTCGTCAAGATCGTTTTTTAAGCCAAACTGTAAAATATCCTCTATTTTTGGCCTCTGATGTTGAGCGTTAAGCTGACCCACCGAATCCCCATAGTCTTTACACAGCCACACGGAGGCGTCCGATTGCGGATCAAAGTCCAAAAGCAGAATTTTTTGAAAATACTCCGACATGAAACTGGAGAGATTTACCGCTACCGTGGTCTTCCCCACTCCGCCCTTTTGATTGATTACCGTTAGTATCATTGCCATTTTATATAAGACGCATCCTCACTATGATAACATAAAACCACAGTGATTAACGATAAACTTATCTTAAAATACAGGGCAAACGCATTTCACAGGAAATAATAATATATTGCCAATGCAGTGTAGCTTCGGTAAAAAACTGGATTCCTGCCTGCGCAGGAATGACAAAAAAAAGACATATCCTTCCTTGTCATTCCCGCCTCCGAGCGGGAATCCAGTCCTTTTCTCTAAAAATTCTGCCTTGCAACAGAGAAGTCTTTTGCTGCTTTTTTCTCTAATGCGTTTCCCCTGTCTTAAAATATCTATTCTATTGAAAAAATCTGCGCAATCTGCGGATAAATCTTTTCTCTGTATCCTTCTGCCGGAGTTAACTCAATAAACATTTATCTTATAATTACAATAATTATATTTGTAATAATTGTAATTATATGTTATAATATATTTAAGCAGCTCAAAGGAGGACACACGATATGATTTGTGTGATGGCAATTGAAAAGATAGAACACGATA